>NZ_JBIALB010000010.1:0-268878 GCF_042872965.1 Micromonospora sp. NPDC005087
GGTTTGTGGCTTTGCCGCTGTGGTGGCGGCCGTCGGAGTCGGTGGCGAGGTTGGCGATGCCGAGGTCGACGCCGAGGAACCCGTCCGGTTCCTTGGTGGGTGCGTCGGGGATGTCGCAGGTGGCGTACAGGAACCACTTGCCGTCCCGGCAGACCAGGTCCGACTCGCCGCGGCGGTGCGCGACCAGGGTGGCGTGCTGCTGGTTGGAGCAGCCGAACCGGATCGGCCCGGATCGGCCAGCGACCGTCCAGATCGACACGGTGCGGGCAGCCAGTTGCCAGGACAGGCAACGGTCGTCGAACGGCTGCGCCGCGTCGCGACGGAACCGGATCGGTTTACCCTCGGCGGCCTGGCGCCTCTTCGACCCTGGCTTGCCGAGGTTGCCGGCCTGGATGTTGGCCGTCAGGGTGGCGTACGCGCCGGACACCTTCCGGGCGACGTGAATCGCGGGCTGGGCCGACAGGCCCATGCCCTTCAGTTGGCCGTAGGTGAGCCGCTGCAACGACCGCTTGGCGAACACCCGCCGCTGGTACGCCAGCCCGGAGGCGACGTTCGCGGCGTCGTTGCACCGGTCCAGGGTTGCCCGCAGCGCCGCATGCTGAGCGGCGTCCGGGAACAACCGGACCTGCACGACGATCTTCACTAGGCGTCCTGGTCGGCGTAGTCCTCTTCGGCGGCCATCGACTTCGGCCACCGCCGCCAGGCAGCCCGGTCCGATTCGTCTTCGGAGCAGCGTGTCTCGATCATCAGGTGGGTCAGGGCGCCGTCGATGTACAGCACCGGCTGGTCGGCCGTGCCGAGGTCCGGGGCGTCGTAGCCGAGACGTGCCAGTGCGACGTCCAGCTCCGCTGCCCGCGCCTCGCTGGCCTGCTGCACGCTGGCCGCGCGGCGGCGTCGCGCTTCGGTCAGCCAACCGGGCCTGCTGTCACGCAGCGACCGCACGTCCCGTTGGGTCCAGGGGCGGTCGAGTTTCGGCAGGTCCGCGTAGTCGATGCCGAGGACCTTGGCCGCCCATCTCGGCTTCACGACCTTGTCCAGTTTCGCAGGCATGCCCACACCGTCTCATCTTATCTATGTCACCACGATGGACCCCGGACCCGCATAGTCGCAGAGGTAGAAGCGTTGTCTACAACCTGCACGTACATCTTGTCTTCGTCACCACGTATCGGCGGGACGTCCTCAACGACGCGATGCTCACCGACGACCACGTCCACCTGCTCGTGCCCTACCCGCCCAAGCTGCCGATCTCCACGCTGGTCAACCGACTCAAGGGCGTCTCGGCGCACTACCTGCGCAAGGAGTTCACCGGCCGGATCAACCGGCACATCATGCATGGGCACCTGTGGTCCCCTTCGTACTTCGCCGCGTCCTGCGGCGGCGCCCCACTGGAAGTGATCAAGGACTACATCAAGGGGCAGAAACGTCCCGGTCCGTGACGCGATTCCTCCCGGCCCTGAAGGGCCGGGATTCCTCGCTAGTCCAGTTGAACTTTCGTCCGGTGTGGGCCGTACCACTGCCCGAGGATGTCGATGCGGCTGGTCCGCCGTATCGCTGCCGAACTGCGGGAGGCCTGCCGTGCGAGTTGGTGAGCAGTCGACGGATCCCATCGATCAGGTACTGGGGGAGGTGCCGCTGCCGGCACCGCTGACCCCCGAGGATGTCCGGCTCGCGGTCCGGGCGGTGGTGGTGCACACCGCCGAGGAGTGGCCCACCGGGCCACTGTGCCGTAACGACGGCGCCTCCTACCCCTGCCGGTTGCACCGCTGGGGGCGGCGGGTGCTCGAGACACACGGGCTCAACGAGCGACAGATCGAGGCGTTGATCCGGCACGGCAACCCCTTCGTGCACGTGCCCTTCCCGTTCACCGCGACCGGGCCGTCCTCCGCCCGTCCCGCCGGCTACTCGGCCCAGGCCGCGCGTACCAACGGGCTGACGGCGCGACACCCGGCCGCGCGGGTCGTCCCACCCGGGGTACGACCCACCGCTCCCGGCCGGCCGGTGACTCCCCCCGTCACCGCGCCGCGCTGGCCCCGGGCGAGCTGAAGCGGCGCTATCCCTCGCCCGCCCGACCCGGGGCGACACGATGCCGGCCCGACGGAGATGTTCCCCACCCGCGCCGGGCCGGCGTCGTGCTGTCCGAGCCTCAGTCGTTGCCGGCCCCGATCCCGCAGTCCGGCGCGGACCAGCTCGTCGTGTTCGAGCTGTTGTCGCTGTTGTTCTCCCGCCGCGAGTCGACGTGCACGTGGTCGTCGTGGTCGGGGTAGCCCGGCCCGTAGAGACCGCTGAAGCCGTTGTTGCGCGCGCCGCGGGCGACCTGGCACAGCGACGACGTCCGCGAGGTGACGTCGGCCGCGTTGCCGTACAGGTGCTGGCTGTCCGATGCGCCGCCGACCTGGTTGTTGCAGCTCCGGCTGCGGAAGCCGCCCGAGACGTAGAGCGGCTTGTCGCCCAGGCCCTTGCGCAGCGCCTCCAGCTTCCACATGGTGCGCAGCGCGTTCTGCTTGGTCTGGCTCGCCGACAGCGGACCGCCGCTCCACCCGCTCCCGCCGCACCCGTTGTCCAGTTCGTTGTAGCTGAAGTGCGCGGGCGTGCAGTCGTTGTCCTGGAGCTGGTACAGCTTGGCGTAGGTCTGCGGCCCGGCGATCCCGTCGGCGCGCAGCCCGTACGCCTGTTGGAACCGCTTGACGGCCGCGGCGGTCTTCGGTCCGTAGATGCCGTCGTTCTCGACGATGTCCCGGTACCCGGCCCAACCGGCCACCCGGATCTGCAACTGGCGGACGTCGCTGCCCGAGCGGCCCTGGGACAGCGTGCGGTCCCAGGTGTAGCAGCCGTCCGCGTGGGCCGCGGGCGCGGCGACCACCGAGGCGATCGCGGCCCCGGGCAGCGCCAGGGCGAATGCGACGGCAGCTCGCTTCAAGGTGTTTACGCGCACAGAAGTCCTCCCGATAGGAGACCGAATGGGGTGGTTTCAGGACATCGACCGAGACATCCCGTGATTTCCACCCTCGCACTGATCAGTGCGGTTGGCGGCAATTAACGAGAATTGTCCTCACGATTGGCCTTGCCTGGGTATCGCCTGGGAATTCGACTGATTTGCGAAACAGCCATTCACTCCCGATCACCCCGCCAAAGGGCAACCACACCGAACGTCGCAATCAATCGCACCGAGGGTGATGTTCCTCGGCCATTGGCGGCCGGTAACGTCAGCCTCGGGCGGCGGACTGGCGGAGGTGCACGTGGCACGCGGTGGCGTCTTCTGTGTCGAGGGCCAGTGGCACCGAGACCTCAACGAGCGGGGTTCCGTGCTGCCCACCCTCGAGTTGCTGGAACGGCTCGGCAAGATCCGGTTCATCCACAAGGACGCGGCCACCCGCGACGAGCTCTTCTACTTCCTGGACCGCTGGCTGCTCAAGCAGTACGCCGACCACCGGGTCGCCTTCTTCGCCATGCACGGTGAGCCGAGCCGACTCTGCCTCACCGACTGGCAGTCCGTGGAGTTGAACGAGGTGGCCGAGTTGATGGCCGGCCGCTGCGAGGGGCGCCGGCTCTATTTCGGCAGTTGCTCGGTGCTGCGCGCCTCGGACGCGGTGCTGCGCGAGTTCCTCGAAGTCACCGGAGCCGCTCTGATCTGCGGTTTCACCCGGGAAGTCGACTGGGTCGAATCGGCCGCTTTCGAAACCGTGCTGCTCGACGTGCTGGCCAACGGTCAGCGGCACAATGCCGCCGAACTGCGGATGGGCTCGGCGCACTGGGCGCCGCTCGCCTCGTACCTCGGTTTCCGGGTGATCTACGCAAACGGCCGGGCCTGGCGCCCGGCCGGTCGCCCCCGGGTGCCGGCCCAGGCGGCGCACCGCGCGGCCCGGCCCAGCTGACCCGCCGTCGCCGCGTCGCGATCGCCCTGGTAGGAACGGATGATGGCGCCCAGCATCGCGAAGAACACCCGGGTCGACCGGGACACCCTGCTCGACTTCCTCCGGCCGCGACACCGCGTCGTGCTGATGACCACCCGGGCGGACGGCCGCCCCCAGTCCTCCCCGGTCTCCGCGGGCGTGGACGGCCAGGGCCGGCTGGTCGTCTCCACCTACCCGGAGCGAGCCAAGGTCACCAACATCCGCCGCGACCCACGGGTCTCGGCCTGCGTGCTGTCCGACGACTGGAACGGGCCCTGGGTGCAGCTCGACGGCACCGCCGAGGTGCTGGACCTGCCCGAGGCGCTGGAGCCGCTGGTCGAGTACTTCCGCAGCATCTCCGGCGAGCACCCGGACTGGAACGACTACCGGGCGGCGATGGTGCGCCAGGGCAAGTCGCTGATCCGGGTCACCATCGACTCCTGGGGCCCGATCGCCACCGGCGGCTTCCCCGCCCGGCTCGCCGACTGACGGTTGGCGGGTGGTGTTCAGTACGCGGCGGTGAAGCGGGCGTTCTGGTGCCGCGGCTGCTCGATCTCGTCGACGATCGCCACCGCCAGGTCCTCGTACGTCAGCACCGAACGGCCCTGGTCGTCGGTGACCGGCTGGTCGGTGCCGGTGCGGTAGTGCCCGGTGCGCTCGCCGGGGTGGAACTCCAGCGGGGGCGGCGAGACGTACGTCCAGCTCACCCCATCGGCGGCGGTGCGGTAGTAGTCGAGGGCGTCGGCCTGGCCCAGCGCCGAGTCCCGATACTGCGCCGGGAAGTCCGGCTCGTCCACGATGCGGGTGCCACGTGGGGTGAGCAGGGTCGACCCGCCGCCCAGGTGGATGATCCGCGGCGCAGCCGGCATCCCGCGCAGCGTGGTCACCAGGTTCTCCGCCGCGTTCCGCCACAGCTCGCGTTCGCCGCCGCCGATGGCCACGACCAGCGCGTCCACGTCCGGTGCCAGCTCCCGCACACTCCGCTCGCTGGTCGCGTCGCCGGTGACCGTCCGTACCCCCGCCGGCAGGTACGAGGTGGCCTCCGGGCGGCGGACGGCGGCGATCACCCGGTGCCCCCGGTCGACCGCCTCGGCGGTGATCCGCGACCCGGCGGTGCCGCCCGCGCCAAACACGACGATGGTGCTCACGATCGCCTCCCACCCGAACCTGGACCCGTCTTCAGGCTAGGGAGCGGCCGCCCGGGAGGTGCCGTAACGACGAACCCGGCCGTACGTTCGGGTGACTCGAAGGCTCGCATAGATCGAATACGGTGAGTCGCGCAAGATCCATTGAACCCAACGGGGGAGTCATGAAGCATCTCTCTGCCCGACGTCGGCTGCTCTCCTGGGCGGCGCCGGTCACGCTCGCGCTCACCGCTCTCGGACCCGCGTTCCCGGCGCACGCCGCCGCAGCCGGCACCCCGACTCCGGCCGTCGTCGGCCCGGTCGACAAGGACCTCAACGGCGACGGCGTACCCGACCTGGTGACCGTCGGCGGCACCGCCGGCCTTGGCTCCGGTGTCTGGACGGCGCGGGGCCGGGTCAACGCGACCACCGGCGCGGGCACCGGCCGCGTGAAGGTCCCGGCCGTGAACATCGGGGTGTACGGCAACGGGGTTTACGGCACAGACAACCCGCCGTCGGAGTTCGACGGCGCCCAGGTGATCACCGGCCGCTTTTTCGGCACTGCGAACCAGGACTTCCTCGCCTACTACCCGAGTGGCATCAACACCGGGGGCGGCAGCTTCATCGCGGGCGTCGGCGACGGCACGATGGTCAATCCCTATGGTGGCGGCGGCCAGGTGAGCCTCATGTCCGAATTCCTTGCCGACGAGTACGGTAACTTCCCGATCCAGCTCGTCAACGGGTACACGGCAGACGACGTGGACACCGCCATCCCGGACCTGATCGGCATCGTGGGCGACGAGACCAACGGATACCGCGTCAACTACTACCCGAACATCGGGGCACCCGGCCTCTACTTCCCCCGTCTGCCGCTCAACAACGCCACCCCGACCGGCGGCAGCGACTGGCAGAACTGGACCCTGGCCAGCACCGAGCTGGCGTCGGGGGCGGCGCTGGTGTTGCGTAACGCCACCAGCGGTGACCTCTACCTCTGGCAGGGCGTCACGATGACCGACAACGGCGACGGGACCGGCACGCTCGCCTACACCCAGTACCAGCTCGCCTCCGGCTGGAACACCGGCGTCGCGATCAGCGGCCTCACCGCCGCCGACTTGAACGCCGACGGCGTGGCCGACCTGTGGGCCGTGTTCCCGGACGGGACCGTGCGCGCGTACCTGATCTTGAAGCTGTCCGCGACCGGTACGGCGAAGGTGCGCGCGATCCAGGCGCAGCAGCTCGGCTGAGCCACGGCACCGGGGGCCCGTCGTGGCAGACGGGCCCCCGGTACCGGTCAGTCGACCAGGGCGGCGTAGACGAGCTGGCGCAGCTGGGAGCGCAGCGGGTACGTGCTCGACGGCATCAACTGGGTGAAGAGAAGCGCGGTGATCTCCTCGGCCGGGTCCACCCAGAACGCGGTGCTGGCCACCCCACCCCAGTAGTACTCGCCGACGCTGCTCGGCACCCGGCTGGGAATCGGGTCGTCGACGACCGCGAAGCCGAGGCCGAAGCCGATCCCGTCCAGGGTGGTCTCGGCGAAGCCGCCGGTGGACAGGGTGCCCAGGTCCTGACCCTCTGGCAGGTGGTTGCGGGTCATGAAGCGCACCGTGCGCGGCCCGAGCAGGCGTACCCCGTCCAGCTCGCCGCCGCGCAGCAGCAGCTGTGTGAAGCGGTGGTAGTCGGCGGCGCTGGAGATCAGGCCGCCGCCACCGGAGAACAGGGCGGGCTTGCGGTAGGCCAGCGAGCCGAGGCTGTCGTAGCGGACCGCCCGGCCGCTGCGCGGCTCGGGGACGTAGAGCGCGGCCAGGCGTTCGGCCTCGTCGCCCTCGACCCACCATCGGCTGTCGGTCATGCCCAGCGGGCCGAAGATCCGGTCGGCGAAGAACGCGTCGAGGCTCTGCCCGGACACCACCTCGACCAGTCGGCCGAGCACGTCGGTGGCGACCGAGTAGCCCCAGGCGGTGCCCGGCTGGAACAGCAGCGGCAGCTCGCCGAAGGCCGCGCAGGCGCCGGCCAGGTCGACGTCCGCCGGCGGGTACAGGTCGTAGCCGGCCGCCCGGTAGAGCCCGTCGACCACGGAGGTCTGCATGAAGCCGTACGTCAGACCGGCGGTGTGGGTGAGCAGGTGCCAGACCCGGATCGGCTCGATCGCCGGCACGGTGTACGGCTTGAGCGTCGACCCCTTCGAGTAGACCCGCAGGTCGGCGAACTCCGGCAGCCAGCGGCTGATCTCGTCGGTCAGCTCGAAGCGGCCCTCCTCCCACAGCATCATCGCCGCGACCGAGGTGACCGGCTTGGTCATCGAGTAGATCCGCCAGAGCGTGTCGGCCTCGACCGGAGCGCCCGACTCCCGGTCCCGCAGCCCGTACGTCGAGGAGTGCGCCACCTCGCCGCGGCGGGTGACCACCACCTGCCAGCCGGCCAGCCGGCCGTCGTCGACGTACCGGCCGAAGTGCTCGTCGATCCGGGCCAGCCGCGCCGGGTCGAAGCCGATCTGATCCGGGTCCTTGCTCCGC
Organism: Micromonospora sp. NPDC005087; assembly: GCF_042872965.1. Classification (NCBI taxonomy): domain Bacteria; kingdom Bacillati; phylum Actinomycetota; class Actinomycetes; order Micromonosporales; family Micromonosporaceae; genus Micromonospora; species Micromonospora sp. NPDC005087. The sequence continues at coordinate 7,528 of NZ_JBIALB010000010.1, forward strand.
GCCACACTCACGCCGCCGAACCTACTAGCCGGTACGCCGGTACCGGAAGGGGCTGCCACCGACCGACCGGCCGGCCGGCTGTCGGCGGCCGGCACTAGCCTGGCCGAATGCCGGAGCTGACCGAGGACGTGACCTTCCGCCACGAGGACTGGTACGGCGAGGAGCTGACCGACCGGCACTTCGTGGGCTGCGAGTTCTTCCACGTGGACCTGACCGAGGCGGTGAGTCGCGGCGCGGTGTTCACCGGCTGCACGTTCGGCAACGTGCTGTTCAACGCCTCCCGGCACGTCGACTCCGCCTTCACCCGCTGCGTCTTCAAGCGGTGCAACTTCTTCGAGGTCGAGTTCACCGGCTGCAAGCTGGTCGGCAGCACCTTCACCCAGTGCGACCTGCGCCCGTTGACGGTGGCCGGCGGCGACTGGTCGTTCGTCGCGCTGCCCGGCGCGGACCTGCGCGGCGTCCGTCTGACCGACGTGCGGATGCGCGAGGTCGACCTGACCGGCGCCAACCTCACCGGCGCCACCGTGACCGGCGTCGACCTCTCCGGCGCGCAGCTGCAAAGCTCCCGGCTCGGCGACGCCGACCTGCGCGGCAGCGACCTGACCGCGCTGGACCCGACGGTCGTCGAGCGGGCCGGTGCCATCGTCGACGCCGAGCAGGCCGTGGTCATCGCGCAGGCGCTCGGCTTCCGGATCGGCTGACGCGAGGGCGGTCAGGATCGACCGGAGTCCCGGCCGGCTGCCCGATACCGTCCGGTTCCGGACTGGACACGCCCGCCCGTCCGGATCTAGCGTGTCGTCCACGCCGGATGCGAGCGCAAAACGGCCCACAGTGGACGGTGCGATCCGCGACGCTGGATGGCGGCCGGGCGGTGGAGGTGGAGGGGTCGGTGGCGGACGAAGACCGCACGCGGGCGGATTCGGGGGCCGGTGACGAGCCGTCCGACCGACCAGCGAGGCACCGGCCGCGCGCCGGCATCACCGGGCATGCCCGCAGCACACTGCGCCGACTCACCAGTGACCGGAAGCGGCGGCGCTGGGCGGTGCAGGGGCTCGCCGTGCTCGTCTGCCTGGTGGGGCTCGTCTTGTACCTCGGCACCCGGTCCGGCCCGGAGTCCGGCGACGATCAGGCGGGCCGCCCGGGCGGCGTGCCCGCCGGGGCCACCCGCCCCACCGGCTTCCCGGGCGCGGAGGGTCGCACCCTCGAGGCCGGGCCGGCGACGCCCAATCTGCGTCCTCGGCAGCGTCCGCCCTCGCCCGACCCGACGCCGTCGGTCAGCGCGCCGGCCCCGCCGCCGCCGTCCCCGTCAGCGCCGGTGCTGTCGGTGAGCCGGGCGGAGGTGCCCGCCGAGGTCGACCTCACCGCCGTGGGCACCCGGGACTGGATGCACTGGGGCCTGCACGGCGGCAAGTCGACGGTCCGTAAGCGCGCCGGCTCCGGAGAGATCATCGACGGGGGTGGCGTCGGCACCCGGGTCGGCTGGGACGGCAACCAGGAGGTTGTCAGCTGGCGGGACGGCACGTCGGAGCGTTCGGTGAGCGGCAGCCCGAACGGCGTCTACACCTGCGGCGCCGGCAACGGGTTCAGCCTCGCCGTCGCCGGCAGCGGCGAGCCGCGTGTCGTCCAGCTCTACGCCGGGACCTGGATGGCCCGGGGCCGGCTGGAGGCCCGGCTGTCCACCGGCGGCCCGGTCAGCACCGCGCGGCTGGAGGACCCGTACACCAGCCAGAGCGCCCAGTTCACCATCCGGTTCAAGCTGCCGAAGGGCGCCCGGCTGCTGCTGACCTGGACCGTCGAGAAGGCCTTCACCGAGCACTGCGGCAACGTCGGCCTCCAGGCCGTGGCGGTGCGCTGACCGGCGGCTGTCGCCACGGTGTTCGGGCTGCCCGCCACGGATGGCGGCAGTAGCCTGGGCGCGAGGGCCACCGATCCGTGAGGAGTGCCGATGACGTCCAGCGAGCAGGTGGTGGACAGCCCCAGTGGCTGGGTCGCCGAGCACATCCGGCGGTACGTCGAGACCGGCGGCGCCGAGGGGCACGAGTGGCGGCCCGGGGTCTACACGCTCCTGCTGACCACCCGGGGCCGGCACAGCGGCAAGCGGCGCCGCACCGCCCTGATCTACGGGCGGGACGGCGACGACCACCTGGTGGTCGGCTCGCAGGGCGGCGCCCCGAAGCACCCGGCCTGGGTCCTCAACCTGCTGGCCGAGCCGCAGGTCGAAGTGCAGGTCGGCCCGGAGACGTTCACCGCGCGGGCGCGCATCGCGACGCCCGAGGAGAAGCCGCGGATGTGGGCCACGATGACCGCCATCTGGCCGGCGTACGACGACTACCAGGCCCGGACCGACCGGGAGATCCCGGTGGTGGTGCTGGAACGGTTCTGACCTGGCGTCCGTCATGCCGCGCCGGACGGCGGGAAAGTTTGTCCGTCGCACGTGGTCGAGGGCGACGTAACTTTCTGCCGTCTCCGTCCCACCGTCCAGTGTGGAGGCACCGCAGATGAGCAGCAGTACCGCCCACCGTGTCCGTCCGGCCGTTTCGTCCGGTGCCGGTGAAGCCCCGGGGGAGGTGCTCCGCGACATCCCCCTGCCGCCATACGTGACGGGGGAGGACACCCAGTTCGCGGTGCGGGCGGTGGTGGTGCACGCGCCCCGCCGGTGGTCCGGCGGCATGGTCTGCCGTAACGACGCCAGCCCGCACCCACGCCGGCTGCACCGCTGGGGCACCCGGGTGCTGGCGCTGCGCGGGCTGCGGGCCGCCGAGATCGCCGCGCTCATCGAGCGGGGTGACCCGACCGCGGTGGTTCCCCCACCGGACCGCCCGGCCTGATCCGGCCGGGGGCGCGGGGCGCCCCCGGCCGTCGGTCAGCAGGTGATCGGCTTGACCCAGGAGCATTCCACGCCCTCCGGGGTCCGTGGCGTCTCCGGCACCGCCGGCGGTGCAATCCGTGCCGTGGCCGCGCCGTCCTCGCGGTAACCGGCCAACGCCACGGCGATCTGGTCCTCCAGCGGCTTCACGGACGCGGTGAGGTAGTTGTTCAGCAGGATGGAGAACGCCAGCAGCCGGCCGTCGGCGCTGGTGACATAGCCGGACAACCCGGAGACCCCGGTCAGGCTGCCGGTCTTGGCGTGCACGTTGCCCGCCGCCGGGGTGCCGGCCATCCGGCTGCGCAGCGTGCCGCCGACGAACCGGTCGGGTTGCCCAGCGATCGGCAGGGCCGCGTACCAGGTGGCGAACCAGGGTTCGGCCCGGACGGCGGCCAGCAGGTCGACGAACTCCGTGGCCGGAACGAGGTTGCGCCGGGACAGCCCGGAGCCGTCGCGCTGGCGCAGCGTGCCGGTGTCCATCCCGGTGTCGGCGACGTACTCGCTGATCGCGGTCAGCCCGGCCGACCAGGTGCCGGAGCCGGAGAGCACCCGGCCGATCTCCTTGGTCAACACCTCGGCGTGCCCGTTGTTGGAGAGCTTGAGGAACGGCGTCATCAGCTCACCCAGACTCATCGAGTCGTGCCGGGCCACCGGATGCGCGGCCTCCGGGGTGGGCTGACCGAGCACGGTTCGACCGAGCACCCGGACGCCGTGCCGGTGCAGTGCCGCCCGGAACACGTCGGCCGCGTAGCCGGTGGGCTCCCAGACCGTCACCCAGTCGCTGGCCGGCTCGTCGCCGACCGCGATCTGCCCGGTCACCACGATGGTGTTGCCGCCGTGCTCGCGTTCGATCGAGATCGAGGTCTCACCACCGGCGACCGTCTCGGCGCGGTTGTCGATCTGGACGTACCCGGTGGGTGGGGTGGTGTTGACGACCGGCGGGGCGCCGGCCCGGTCGGCCGGGGCGGCGTGCACGATCACGGTGCCCGCGTCGTAGTCGGTGTCCGGCGCGACGGTCAGCGCGGAGACCTGGGCGGCGTAGTAGTAGGGCTCGTCGTCCCAGGTCCAGTCGGGGCCGAGCCGGGTGCGGTCGTACCGGGTGTCGTCGGCGATCAGGTTGCCGGTCACCACCCGGACACCGTCGGCCGCGACCTGTGCGGCGAGCGCGTCGTAGTCGGCCGCGAGCATGGTCGGGTCGCCGCCGCCGCGCAGGTAGAGGTTGCCCGAGAGCAGCCCGCCTCGGCGCTTGCCGGTGGTGCGTACGTCGGTGCCGAAGCGGTGCCCCGGGCCGAGCAGTTCCAGGGCGGCCGTGGAGGTCAGCAGCTTGGTGTTGGAGGCCGGGATCAGCCGCCGGTCCCCGTTGCGGTCGTAGAGGGTTTGCCCCGTGCCGGTGTCGACCACGACCACCGACGCCTGCGCGCCGGTCAGCCGCTGGTCGGCGAGGATCGTGTCGATGGCCGCGCGCAGGCGGGTCGTCGCGGGGGTGGGCGACTCGGCGGTGGCGACGGGCGCGCCGGCGGTGGCCGCGGTGGCGACCAGCGCGACCAGCGCGAGGAGCCGGGGAAAGAGACGGCGATGCATGCGCTGATGCTGCCACGAAGGTATTCGCCGGAGAAGGGTCTCGGGCGAAGGATATTGCCAAACCCCGTTACGTCGGTCGGCCGACCGACCTGTCGTGCCCGCCCCAGTAGTGTCGTTGCGCCCCCATGACCAGCGGTGCCACCAGCGCGGCGAGGGCCCCGCCGAGCAGCGGGAAGACGATGAACAGCCAGAGCTGCCGCAGTGCCACTCCGCCCTCGAAGACGGCCGGGCCGAAGGCGCGGGCCGGGTTGACGGCGGCGCCGTCCAGCGTCACGCCGACCAGCTGGGTCACGGCCAGGGCCAGCCCGATCGCCACGCCGGCGGTGCCCGGATTCTCGCTGCGACTGGTGACCACCAGGACGACCAGCACGAAGAGGAAGGTCAGCACGATCTCCAGCACGGCCGCGCCGCCCCGGTTGATGTTCGCGCCGTACCCGTTCGAGCCCAGCGCCCCGGTCTGGTCCACCACGTCGCCCCAGCGGGTCAGCGCCCAGAGCAGGAAGCCGGCCACGGTCGCGCCGGCGAACTGCGCGATCCAGTAGGCCACGGCACCGATCACCGAGATCTTCCCGGAGAGCAGCACACCGAGCGTCACCGCCGGGTTGACGTGGCTGCCGGAGAGCGGGCCGATCGTGTAGACCAGAGCCAGCATGACGAACCCGAAGGCCAGGGCGACGACCGCCACCCCGCCCTGGACGCGCGCCGCGACGGCGCTGCCCACCCCGAAGAAGACCAGCAGAAACGTGCCGAGGAATTCGGCGGCCGCACGACGGGCATCTTCCATTTCGTCAGCGTAAGGACAATTCGGGCGACCCGGTGCTCGAATCATGGTCTGTGATCGGTGCGACGGCCAGGGCGGGCAGAGCGGCGCCGCGTTCGGCGTTGTACCTCGCGTGGACACCCACTCCGTCGACGTCGTGGTGATCGGGGCCGGCCAGGCCGGCCTGAGCGCCGGCTACCACCTGCGCCGCACCGGCTTCGCCCCGGGCAGCGGCTTCGTCATCCTCGACGGTGACGACGGCCCCGGCGGAGCCTGGCAGCACCGCTGGCCGACCCTGCTGCTGGACCGGGTGCACGGCATTCACGACCTGCCCGGGCGGCCCTTCCCGCCCGGCGACCCGCAACGGCCGGCCGCCGAGCAGGTCAGCGCCTACTTCGCGGGGTACGAGCGAGCCTTCGAACTGCCGGTCCGGCGGCCGGTGCGGGTCCGCGCGGTGCACTCCCGTCCGGACGGACGGCTGGACGTACAAACCGACGGCGACCAGTGGACCACCCGCGCCCTGATCAACGCGACCGGCACCTGGACCCGGCCGTTCTGGCCGTACTACCCGGGTCGGTCCTCATTCCGCGGCCGGCAACTGCACACCGCCGACTACCGGGGCCCGGACGAGTTCACCGGCCGCCGGGTGGTGGTGGTCGGCGGCGGCACCTCCGCGGTGCAACTGCTCGCCGAGGTCTCCACCGTCGCGGCCGCCACCACCTGGGTGACCCGCCGGCCACCCCTGTTCCGCGACGAGGAGTTCGACACCGAGCTGGGCCGGGCCGCGGTGGCCCGGGTGGACGCGGCGGTACGGGCCGGGCGCCCACCGGGCAGCGTGGTGGGCGTGACCGGGCTGCCGGTCACCCCGGAGATACGACGGCTGCGCGAGCGAGGCGTCCTCGACCGGCTACCCGTCTTCGACCGGATCACGCCCGACGGGGTGGCCTGGGCGGACGGACGGTTCGTGCCAGCGGACATGATTCTCTGGTGCACCGGCTTTCGCGCCGCGCTCGACCACCTGGCCCCGCTGGGGCTGCGCGGGCCGGGCGGCGGTATCACGATGGACGGCACCCGCGTGGTCGCCGACGAGCGGATCCACCTGATCGGGTACGGCCCGTCGGCGAGCACGATCGGAGCGAACCGGGCCGGCCGCGCGGCGGTCAACGAGATCCGTGCGTTGCTCGCCCCGGCCCACGCTCTCGACTGATCCGCCTCTATTTGACGGATCGCCCGGCAGCGGGCAACGTAGGCGGTGACGGGGCCCGTCAGCTGCCCCGACGATGCGACGGCGACGACCGTTCGCCCCTCCTGTCGCCTCCCACGTGTGCTCGTACGCGGACCGATTGTCCGGTCTGTGCGGTAACCGACCGCGAGCCGAGAATCCACGAGGAGTTCCGCCAATGCTCACCATGACCGACAATGCCGTGCTCGTCATCCGTGACCTCGCCAACCAACAGGACGTCGGCGAGGACGGTGGGGTGCGTATCGCCGCCGACGCCGACGCCGGATCGCTCACCGTGGAACTGGTGCCCGAGCCGGTGCAGGGCGACCACGTGGTCGACAACCAGGGCGCCCGGATCTTCCTCGACGAGGACGCCGTCGAACTGCTCGGCGACGCCTCGGTGGACGCCACCGTCGACGACGAGGGCATCATCCAGTTCGGGTTCACCGAGAAGGCGTAGCAGGGCTCAGCCGGCACGGCGGGTCTCACCGCCGCGCGACTGCCGCGGCGACCGCCCCCGCTGCGGCGGCTCCGGCCCGGGATGCCACCCCGGGTCGGCGTCGGCGCGTGGATGCAGCAGCGCGGTCAGCACGTGCGCCAGGTGGTGCGACGTGCTCCAGGCCGCCCAGTTGGCGGCCGAGCCGGCGCCGGCGCCCCTTCGGGCCCGGCGCAGCAGCTCATGGTCACCCCAGGAGAAGGCCGCGCCAGTGCGCGGCCAGTGCGGCGCCGAGACCAACGTGCGGCACAGGTCAGCGAACCGGTCGTCGCCCCGCCCGCCCCGCCGGGACCAGCGGTAAACCCACCAACCGCCGTCGGCCGTGTATCGCACGGTGGGCAACCGGTCACCCGGTTCACCGGTGCCGGGTACGGCCGGGCCGACGCCGTAGTCGCCGTAGTCGACCCCAGCGTCGGCCAGCCGCTGCCAGAGCAGCCAATCCCAGCGGTCCAGCCGGACCGGCTCGTCGGTGGGCAGCCGGGACAGCGTCGGCGGCATCCCGCCGGCCGCCACCGTCACCGACCGCCAGGCGTGCCGACGGGCCCAGTCCAGCAGCCGGCGTACCCGCGGCTCGGCCAGCCGCACGTCCGCCGGGCAGCACACGTCGCCCGCGTCCACCAGCAGGTCGCACTCCTCCGGCGCCAGGCCGGTGAACCGCCAGATCCGCTCGACGGCGGCGGTGTCCTCGTCCGGCCCGGCCCGGTCCTGACCGGCCCGCAGCCGGACCAGCGCCCGCCGGGCGTACGCCCGGGCCGCCGTGCCGTGCGCAACCAGCCGCCGGTCGCTCTCCACGAGCCCGATCACGGGCACCAGCGGTACGCCCCAACGGGCCAGCTCCACGTCCGGCGCGTCGGGCAGGGTACTGACGTCGACGGCTGGCAGCAGCCCGACCGGCAGCCGGCGCAGTACGTCCATCGTGGTGCGGTCGACCGCGCCGACCTCCAGGATCGGGGCGAGCATCGCGGCGGCCGCCGGGTCGAGATGACTCAAGGCGTCCAGCTCGCCGCGACGGCTGGCGAGGATGGGGCGGTAGACCGGTTCCGCCGCCCGGCCCCCGTGGGCGGGCACCATACTTCAATCTAGCCAGGCATAGGCATATGTCCCAGCTCGTCGAGCCGGAATTCGGCTGTCCGGCTGTCGGCTCGGCGACTACGCTCGCCCGATGCTCGCGCCAGCTCACCGCTACCGGTCCGACGACGAGGACAGCGCCCGCTGGGCCGGCTTCCCGTTCCGGGACGGCGACATCGTGATCAGCACCCGATCCAAGAATGGCACCACCTGGATGCAGATGATCTGCGCGCTGCTGGTGCTGGGCACCCCGGAGCTGCCGGCGCCGCTGACCGAGCTGTCACCGTGGCTGGACTGGCTGGTCGAGCCGCAGGACGCGGTGTACCGCCGGTTGGCCGCCCAGCCGCATCGGCGGTTCATCAAGACGCACACGCCGCTGGACGGTCTGCCGCTCGACCCCCGGGTGCACTACGTGGTGGTGGCCCGGCACCCGCTGGACATGGCGGTCTCCCTGTACCACCAGGCCGGCAATCTGGACCGGGTGCGGCTCAGCCAGCTGACCGGCCAGACAGTCCCGGCGGGGCCGCCGCGAGCACGGATGCCGGTGGGGCAGTGGCTGTCGAGCTGGGTCGACCGGGAGGCGGACCCGCGCGCCGAGCTGGACTCGCTGCCCGGGGTGCTCCTGCACCTGAGCGACGCCTGGGCGCGCCGGCACGAGCCGAACGTCGAGCTGGTGCACTACGACGACCTGCGGGCCGACCTGGGCGGCCAGATGCGCCGGCTCGCCGACCGGTGGGGCCTCGCGGTGTCACCCGAGCACTGGCCCGACCTGGTCGAGGCGGCGACCTTCGGCCGGATGCGGGAGCGCGCCGACCGGCTCGCACCGGACACGCTCCGTGTGCTGCGCGACCGCCGGGCCTTCTTCCGTCATGGCGGATCGGGACAGGGACGGGACCTGTTGGACGCGCCCGCGCTGGCCCGCTACCGGGCGCGAACGGCGGCGCTCGCGCCACCCGACCTGCTCACCTGGCTGCACCACGACGGCTGACCGGCCGGCGTGGCACGACGCAGGGGTGCGCAGACGAGCGCACGGCGCCGCTTCGACCGTGGTCGGAACGTCGCCGCGCTCTGGCCGTCTCCCACCACCGCAGCCGTTCGGCGGTACGCCGGCAGGGACCTGGCTCGACCGGCCGCCCGCGCCGGTCAGACATGTCGATCCCCGGCCGGCGTGGATCCAAACCTGCCAACCGTGGGGAATTCCACCATCTGCGAGTCCCGGCGTGGCTCGGCGCCGAACGGGGTATGAGCCCGACATGGAGCATTTCACGATCGCGACCGTCGCCGAGAAGAGCCCGGACTTCCGACGGGTGCTGTGGACCGGACAGCACACCCAGTTGGTCATCATGACCATCCCGCCGGGCGGGGAAATCGGCGAGGAGGTGCACGAGGAGATCGACCAGATCCTGACCTTCGTCAGCGGCACCGGCGAGGCGCGGGTCGCCGGCGAGAAGCGGGAGGTCGTCTCCGGCGACCTGGTCGTGGTGCCGGCCGGCACCAGGCACAACTTCGTCAACACCGGGCCCAACCCGTTGGTGCTCTACACCGTCTACGGCCCGCCGGAGCACGCCGACCAGGCCGTGCACCGGACCAAGGAGGAGGCGGACGCGGCCGAGGAGGCCGGCGAGGACGAGCCACCCACCGCGTGACGCGGCCGACGGCGGTCTGATCCGGGCCGATCGGGGTACCCGCGACGGGTGGAGCAGCAGCCGGCGATCTCCGACTACGGATTCCTGTCCGACTCCCGCTCCGGCGCGCTGGTGAGCAAGCACGGGTCGATCGACTGGTGGTGTCCGCCCCGGTTCGACGGCGCCTCCGTGTTCGGGCGGTTGCTCGACCCGCGCGCCGGGCACTTCCGGTTGGCGCCGGTGGGCGTGGGCGGGCAGGGATACCGGGTGGAGCGCTCGTACCGGCCGGACACGCTGGTGTTGCGCACGGTGCACCACACCCCTAACGGCAGCGTGGCGGTCACCGACGCGCTCGCCGCCGAGTTCGGCGCCCGTGCGCACGAACTCGGCCAGAACTCACCCGCCGTGCTGATCCGGGTGATCGAGGGGCTGTCGGGGCGCGTCCGGATGGCGTTGGACTTCGCACCCCGTCCGGAGTACGGCCTGCTCACCCCGTACCTGCACGAGCAGCCGGACGGCACGGTCGTGGCCGGGGCGGGCCCGGTGACACTGTTGCTGCGCTCCGCGGAGCTGCCGCTACGGGCCGGCCGGGACCGGGTGACCCACGAGTTCGAGGTCTCCGCCGGCCAGGTGATCGGGATGGACGTGGCGTACGGCGCCACGTACGGCGACCCGCCGGTCCGGCTGGACCCGGTGGCCGCGCTCGCCGACACGGTACGGGCGTGGGAGGCGTACCGGGAGCCGCACCAGTATCCGGGCCGGTACCCCGAGCTGGTCCGGCCCAGCGCGACCGTGCTGACCGGTCTCACGTACTCCCGCAGTGGCGCGATCACCGCCGCGCTGACCACGTCCCTGCCGGAGCAGATCGGCGGTGACCGCAACTACGACTACCGCTTCGCCTGGCTGCGCGACTTCTCGATGACCATGCGGGCGCTCTGGGTGGCGGCCTGCCCCCACGAGGCGTCCCAGCTGTTCGCCTGGGTGTCCCGCTCGATCGGCCGGATCGGCGACGAGCCGGTGCCGGTGCTGTTCGGGCTGGAGGGGGAGCGTGACCTCACCGAGCACGACTGCCCGCAGCTGGCCGGCTACGCCGGCAGCCGGCCGGTCCGGATCGGCAACGACGCCTGGCGGCAGCGACAGCTGGACGTGCCGGGGGAGGTGATGTCGGCGGTCTGGCGGCTGCGCGACTACCTGGGCGGGACGTTCGACGGGGAGCTGCGGGAGATGGTGCTCGGGCTGACCGAGCAGGTGGCGAGCACCTGGCATCTGCCGGACCGGGGCATGTGGGAGGCCCGCGACGGGGACCAGCACTACCTCTCCTCGAAGGTGCTCTGCTGGATGACCATGGACCGGGCGGTGCGGCTCGCCGACCGGCTGGGCGAGCGGGCCGCCCCGGACCGCTGGGCCAGGATCCGCGACGAGATCCGCGACGAGGTGCTCCGGCGGGGCTGGAACGAGCGGATCGGCGCGTTCACCGGCGCGTTCGGCTCGGCCGAGCTGGACGCATCGGCGCTCTTCCTGCCGGTGGTGCACTTCCTGCCGGCCACTGATCGGCGGATGCGCTCCACCATCGAGGTGGTGGAGCGGGAGCTGGGCACCGACGACGGTTTGGTACGCCGCTGGTCGACCGACCCGGCCGGCTTCGTGCTCTGCTCGTTCTGGCTGGTGGAGTGCCTGATGCTGGCGGGCGAGCGGCGCCGGGCCGAGGAGCTGTTCGAGCGGGTGGTCGGGCGAGCCAACGACGTGGGCCTGTTCAGCGAGCAGATCGACCTGGTCACCGGTGCGCAGCTCGGCAACACCCCGCAGGCGCTGTCGCACATCGGCCTGATCAACGCGGCCTGGCGGCTGACCGATCCGTACAGCTTCTGACCGGTCGACCGCCCCGCCTTCCGGTGAATCCTGCAACAGACCTGCAGGCGCAAGGCATTGACGTTGATGCGTACGCGGTCCTAGCCTCGAAGATGCGGGAAAGCCCTTTCCCACGGCTTTGATCCCGCTTCACCCCGCTCCGGACACCGGGCATCCGACGGGGCGCACCGATCCCAGGCCATGGCGTCACGCCGTGCCGGCACGTCCCCGTACGGACGGCCGCGGGATCGCCACCACACGCGTCAAGGAGGACAGCTGTGCAGAAGAGACGACTCCCCGGCCGACGACCACTGCTGCTCGCGGTGGGCGCCGGCGCGACCGTGGCCGCCCTCGCGGCCGGCATGACCTCGGCCTTCGCGGCCACCGTCTTCAACGACGACTTCAACGACGGCAACACCACCGGGTGGTCCAAGTCCGGCGGCACCTGGACCGTCGACGGCTCGGGCGTGCTCAACCAGTCCAACGCCGGCAGCTCGCTGGCCCGGCAGTTCGCCGGCCAGACCAGCTGGACCGACTACTCGGTGCAGGCCCGGGTCCGGCCGGCCAGCTTCGGCTCGTCCAGCGCCCTGGTCGGGCTCGCGGCCCGGTCCAGCAGCAGCACCAAGATGTACCGGCTGGCCCTGCTCGGCTCCGGACGGGCCGAACTCCAGGCCGTCAACGGCAGCGCCATCACCTCGATCGGCTCCGCGTCGCTGGGCATCGGCACCGGCAACTGGTACACCCTGCGCATCGAGGCCAGCGGCAGCACCATCCGCGGCTTCGTCAACGGCACCCAGATCGCCGCCGGCAGCAACAGCCTGGTCGGCGCCGGCCGGATCGGCCTGGTCACCGCGTACGCCAGCGGCGGCTTCGACGACGTCATCGTGGACGCGTCCGGCGGTGGCACCCCGCCCCCGACGACCCCGCCGCCCACCACGCCGGGCCCGACCAACCCGCCGCCCGCGGGCTGGCCGACGCCCACCGGGAACCAGAAGGTGGACGCGACGATCCCGGTCTCGGGCACCTTCGACGGCGGGCTCAGGCGCTACTACGGCATCGGCGACGGCGGCCAGAGCGAGAGCCAGGACCCGATGTTCGAGCTGGCCGCCGGTGCCACCCTGCGCAACGTCATCATCGGCGCGCCCGCCGGTGACGGCGTGCACTGCGAGGGCAACTGCACCCTGATCAACGTCTGGTGGGAGGACGTGGGCGAGGACGCGGCCACCTTCCGCGGTGGCACAACGTACACGGTCGACGGCGGCGGCGCCCGCTCGGCCAGCGACAAGGTCTTCCAGCACAACGGCTCCGGCACCGTCACCATCAGGAACTTCCGGGTGGAGAACGCCGGCAAGCTCTACCGGGCCTGCGGCAACTGCTACACCTCGTACCAGCGGCACGTGGTGATCGACAACGTGATCGTCCGCGACACCGACGCGATCGCCGGCATCAACACCAACTGGGGCGACACCGCCCGGTTCAGCCGGATCACCATCGTCGGCGACCCGGACCGGGACACCTCGATCTGCGTCAAGTACCGGGGCGTGCCGAAGGGCAGCGAGCCCGTCCAGATCGGGGAGGGCGCCGACGGCGTCAACTGCCTCTACGCACCGTCCGACATCACCTACCAGTAGGCCGGCACCGCGGCACCCCGCGGACCGCACGGTCCGCGGGGCGCCCGCCGGCTCAGGCCAGCACGGGTACGCCGGAGACGTCGACGGTCTCCGGATACTTCAGCCCGGCGCCGGTGTTGAGCACCACCACCCGCTCACCGGCCCGGATCCAACCGCCCGCGCGCAACTGTCGTGCCGCGGTCAGGCAGGCGGCCCCCTCCGGGCAGAGCAGCAGCCCCTCCCGGGTGGCGAAGGCCCGCAGGTCGGCCAGGATGTCCGCGTCGTCGACGGCCACGGCCGTGCCGGCGGAGTCCCGCAGCGCCGCCAGGATCAGCTCGTCGCCGAGCGGCGCCGGCACGGTGATGCCGAACGCGACGGTGTGGGCGCCGGCCCACGGCCGGGCCCGATCCTCGCCGGCGGCGAAGGCCCGCACGATCGGCGCGCAGCCGGTCGACTGCACCGCCACCAGCCGGGGCAGCTTGTCGCCGATCCAGCCCAGCTCGCGCAGCTCGTGCAACGCCTTGTGGATGCCGATCAGCCCGACACCGCCGCCCGTCGGGTAGATGATCACGTCGGGCGTCTGCCAGCCGAGCTGCTCGACGATCTCGTACCCCATCGTCTTCTTGCCCTCCAGCCGGTAGGGCTCGCGCAGCGTGCCGGCGTCGAAGATCGCCCCGGCGGACTCCGCGACCAACTCGGCCACCCGCCGGCTCGCGTCGCTGATCAGCCCGTCGATCAGGCGCAGGTCGGCGCCGGCCGCCACGCACTCACGCCGGCAGATGCTCGGCGCCGCCAACGGCATGACGATGGTGGCTCCCATCCCGGCCCGCGCCGCGTACGTCGCCCAGGCCGAGCCGGCGTTGCCGTTGGTGGGCATGGCGATCCGCTCGACGCCCAGCTCGCGGGCCCGGCTCACGCCGACCGCGGCGCCGCGCGCCTTGAACGAGCCGGTCGGGATCAGCCCCTCGTCCTTGACCATCAGGTCCTCGATGCCGATCTCGGCTCCGTACGCCGGGGCGCGCAACAGTGGCGTCCAACCCTCGCCGAGCGTGGTGACGTGTCGAGGGTCGGCGACCGGCAGCAGCTCCCGGTAGCGCCACAGGTCGGCCGGGCGCAGCGGGAAGCGCTCCGGGGTGACCGCCTTCGCCACCGCCGCGAGGTCGTAGCGGGCCAGCAGCGGGGAGCCGCACTCGCACAGGTTCTGCAACTGGCCGGCGGCGTACTCCCGGCCGCAGCGCGGGCAGTCCAGGTGGGTCAGGTACACGTCGCTCCTCGCCGTCAGACCGCGTCGATGCTGAGCCAGCGCCCGCTGCGTTTCCCCGGCTCGTAGACCGAGTCCAGCCGCTTGGCGACCACGCCGGGCAGGCCCTGCTCACGCCCGGTGCGCAGGGCCTCGTCGCCGGCGCCGGGGAACCACGGCGGAGTCTGCCAGTGCGTACCGGTCAGCGCCAGCCCGTCGAGCAGTTCCCGGCGTTGCGCGTACGGCAGGTCCACGCTGCTCACGCCCTCCAGCCAGAGCAGGTCGACCAGGAGGTACTGGGCGCCCGCCGGGACCCGGCCGCCGCTGGACGCGCCTGCCGGGCGCACCCGGCCGGCGCTGGACGCGCCTGCCGGGCGCACCCGGCCGGCGCCGTCGATGCGCACCAGCACACCGTCCAGCACCGCCTCGGTCGGGGCCAGCGCCTCGGCCAGCGCGCGCAGCCACGGGTATCCGCCGGTGATCTCCTCGTCGGTCTCCGAGAGCAGGCGCAGCCGCCCGCCGGAGACGTACGCCATCGCCCGAACCCCGTCCCAGCGCAGCTCGTAGCCCCACCCGGCGACGTCCCGGGGGAGCCCGGCGGCGGGCGTGGCGTGCATCGGGCGGACCAGCTCGGGCATCGGCGTCCATCCGGGCGGGGCCGGGTCGGTACGCCGGACCATCCAGTCCCGGCCGCCGGTGGCGAAGAGCACGTACCGCCCGGCGGTCCGCTCCCCGGCGAGGGTCACGATCACCTCGTCGTCGCGCCACTTCTCTGAGCGGTAGGTGCCGCGGTCGTGGATGACCATCCGGCCGCCGCCGTACACGCCGGCGGGGATCTCGCCGTGGAAGTCGAGGTACTCCATCGGGTGGTCCTCGGTGTGCACGGCGAGGTGGTTGTGGCCGGGGTCGCGGGGCAGGCCGCGCGGCACCGCCCAGGACGCCAGCACCCCCTCGTGCTCCAGGCGCAGGTCCCAGTGCAGGCTGCGGGCGTGGTGCTGCTGGATGACGAAGCGGGCGGCGCCGTCGCCGGGGCCGGCCGCCGTCGGGCTCCGCGCCGGCACCGGCTCGGGTGTGCGGGCCGCGTCCCGCCGGCGCCGGTACTCCTCCAGCCGGTCCGTCACACCCGCATTCTCCGGCAAACCGGACCGTCCCGCTGGACACCTGAGTGTCCGGTTCGCTCGCCGGCCGGGCGTCGGGCGGGTAGAACGGTCCATATGGACAACACGGACCAGCCCACCGTCCTGCTCCCCGGTGACGTGCGGATGCCCCTGCTCGGGTTCGGCACCTGGAAGGCCACCGGCCAGGCCGGTTACGACGCGGTGCTGGCCGCGCTCGACACCGGCTACCGGCACATCGACACCGCCACCCTGTACGGCAACGAGCGGGAGGTCGGCCGGGCGGTCCAGGAGAGCGGGATGCGCCGCGAGGACATCTTCATCACCACCAAGGTCCCGCCGGACCGGGTGGGCCGGGAGCGGGAGACGCTGGAGGCCAGTCTGGAGGCGCTCGGCGTCGACCAGGTGGATCTCTGGTTGATCCACTGGCCGCCGTCCGCCACCGACAGCATCCCGATGTGGCGGGAGTTGCTGGCCGCCCGGGACGAGAACCTGGCCCGGGCGGTGGGGGTCAGCAACTACAGCACGGCGGAGATGGACGAGCTGATCCAGTCGACCGAGGAGAATCCGGCGGTCAACCAGATTCGGTGGGGCCCGATGCTGTACGACCGGCAGCGGCACGCCGAGCACCGGGACCGGGGAGTGGTGCTGGAGGGGTACAGCGCGTTCAAGACGACCGACCTGAGCAATCCGGTACTCACCGGGATCGCCGGCGCGCACGGCGTCTCGCCGGCGCAGGTGGTGCTGCGCTGGCACATCGACCACGAGATCGTGGTGATCCCGAAGTCGGTGACCCCGGAGCGGATCAGCGCCAACTTCGACGTCTTCCACTTCTCGTTGACGGCGGAGGAGATGCGCGAGATCGACGCGCTCGGCAACGCCTGATTCTGCCAAATTCCTTCAGTGAACGGCGCGTGTGTGAAGGGTATCGACATCGACGCTCATGACGGTATAGCGTGCCCGTCATCACGTTCGTCGATGCGTTCGAACCCGCCGTCGCTGGAGGATCGCCATGGCCCGGTCACCATCCATCCGTCTGCGCCGCCGAGGGATGCTCGCCATCCCCGCCCTGGTGGCCGCCGCGCTGACCACCGTCGCCCGGCCCGCCCCGGCGAGCGCCGCGCCGAAGGCCGAGTGCCTGGCCGACCTGCTCGGGGGCTCCTGATGGCCACCATTCCCTGGCTGGTCGACGTGCTGCGCGCCGCCGGGGTCCAGGTCGTCGTCGAGGGGGACTGGCTCAACCGGATGCGGCCCGGCTCCTTCGACCCGATCGGGGTGCTCTGGCACCACACGGCCTCGACCTCCAGCGCAAGCAACCCGCACCCGGCGCTCGGCATCTGCATCAACGGCCGACCGGATTTGGCCGGCCCGCTCTGCCAGGCGCTGGTCGACTACAACGGGGTGTTCCACGTCATCTCGGCCGGCCGGTGCAACCACGCCGGGGTCAGCGGTGGCAGCGGACCGATCCCGTCGGGAGACGGCAACACGCTCATGATCGGGTGGGAGATCGACTACAACGGCGTCAACCAGGAGATGACCGCCGCGCAGTACAACGCGTCGATCGCCGCCACCGCCGCTGTGCTCACCCGGCTGGGCAGGGACAGCAGCTACGCCCGAGGGCACCGGGAGACCAGCACCAGCGGCAAGATCGACCCGTCCTTCATCGACCTGAACGTGATGCGGTCCGACGTGGCCGCCAGGATGGCCGGCGGCGGCACCGCGTGGTCCTCCACCGTGGACAACACCACCGCCGGCCGCTTCACCGCCAGCGCCAACTGGGGTGTGTCCTCGTACTCCGGCCAGCGGTACGGCGCCGACTACCGGTACGCGGATCCGGTCGCGGCCAGCGACGTCGCGTGGTACCGGTTCGCCGTCCCGGCCACCGCCAGTTACCGCGTCGAGGCCTGGTGGCCCGCGAACGCCGGCTACAACAGCGCCGCGCCGTACATCGTCGCCACCACCACCGGCAACCAGACGGTCCGCGTCGACCAGCGGATCACCGGCGGGCAGTGGCGTGTCCTCGGCACGTTCACCCTGCCGGCCGGTGACGCCAACCGGGTGGGCGTGAGCCGGTGGAGCAACGGCACCGGCCTGGTCATCGCCGACGCCGTCCGCCTTACCCAGGTCTGACCCGCACTGCCAGATCGACTCGATTTCCAAGAAGTCGGGGTATCCCAGGTGCGAGGACGCCCCGACTTCAAGGAACCCGAGTGGACATCACCGGTGGGGCGTGACCGGATGGCCACGCCCCACCGTTGGCCGGTCAGGTGCGGGCGCAGGTCGCCCCGTTGAGCGAGAAGCTCGTCGGTGACGAGTACGCCCCGCTCAACGTCCCCTGGTACCCGAAGCTCGCGGTACCCCCGGGTGGAACGGAACCGTTGTGGCCGACGTTCCGGGCGGTCACCGCGGACCCGCTCTGGCTCACCGTGGCGTTCCAGGCGTTGGTGACCTGTTGCCCGCTGGGCAGGTTGTAGGTCAGCGTCCAGCCGTTCAGCACGCTGGACCCGGTGTTGGTGATCTGCACGTCGGCGGTGAAGCCGTTGTTCCACGAGTTCGGCGTGTACTTCACCGCGCAACCCGCGCCACCCGGCGGCGGCGTGGTCGGGGGCGGCGTGGTGGGCGGTGGGGTGGTGGGCGGCGTGCCGCCACCGTTGACGGCGGCCGAGAACGAGGTCACCGCGAGGCCGACGCCGCCCTGCCAGGGCTCGAAGCCGGCCTGGATGCTGGTCAGGTACCAGCTGTTGGTGATCGCACCCCGGTTGCGGACGTCGTTGATGAAGTCCAGCACGCTGAAGTTCAGGCTGGAGATCGCCGACGGCGCGACGTACGAGATGACGTTGTTGGAACCGTTGCTGCCCCGCCAGACCTCCCAGGTCCGGCCGGCCAGGGTGGCCGTGCCGACCGGTGAGCCGATGGGCTGGATCGAGCCCTGCCGGTTGAGCCAGATCATGATCTCCATCTGGTTCACGCCGTCCCGACTGGGCGTCGGGTCCAGCCAGATGTCGTACGAGGCGTTGTAGGTGGCGCCACTGACGTACCTGTAGTTGATGCTGCTGGTGGCGCTGCTGATCTGGCTCACCTGGATCGGCAGGTTCGTGCCGGGGGAGCAGTTGGTGTAGTGGCAACCGAAGAACACCGAGGGGTAGGCCGTCGGGGCGCCGTTGGTGGGGCTGCTGCCGTTGAGGGTGGTGATTTCGAAGCCGGTGCTGGTGACGTTGATGCACTGCTGGGCGCTGGTGCCCCAGCGGTTGTTCTGCACCACGTACCGGCTCTGGATGACGGTGGAGCCGTACTGTTCGCAGATCTGGGTGTCGGCGGAGGCGTTGCCGCCGAGTGCCACGGCGACGATCGAGCCGCCGAGCAGCAGGCCGGCGGCGACCAGGGCCCGAAGTGGACGTTTCATGACGCTCCTTGACTGCGGCGCGTGCCGGCGCCGGACGGGTCGGGGCGAAGGCGGGAGCGCTCCCACGCTCAAAGACACATTTACATGTCTGAAACTAGGGCGCAACCGTACGCGTCAAACTGGTGAAATGTGAGGATTGCCACGCCCGCGCCGCACGGCCGTCGGCGGACATCCAGCTAACCGGTGCGGGCCGCCCAACGATCGGCTTCGGGCGGGCCGATCGGGCCCTGGTGTGCGCCGATAGCGCCGAGTAGCGTGTTGCCTCCAACGCGTGCCGTATCCCCTCCGGAGGCGTACACCACCATGGGTGGCTCCCCCCTGCGCATCCTCGTCGTCGGCGCGGGCATTGCCGGCCTGGCCGTGGCCCGGGCGCTGCGCCTGGTGGGCTTCCGGCCGGACGTCACGGACAAGCTGCCACCGGGGGAGTCCACCGACACGGGCCTCTACCTACCGGGCAACGCCGCTCGCGCGCTGCACCGGCTGGGCCTGCACGACCCGGTCCGCCCACTCGGGCAGGTGATCCACCGCCAGCGCTTCTTCGACGCCGCCGGCGTGCCGCTCTGCGAGGTCGACCTCGACACTCTCTGGGCCGGCGTCGGCGAGTGCCGGGCGCTGCCCCGGGCGGATCTGCACCGGGTGCTGCTCAGCGGAGCCGGCGGCGCGGTCCGCCACGGCGCCGAGGTCCGCACCCTGGATCTGCTCCCGGGCGGGGTCGGGGTCTCCTTCACCGACGGCACCAGCACCGAGTACGACCTGGTCATCGGTGCCGACGGGCCGCGATCCTCGGTCCGTACCCTGGCCTCCCTCGGCGGGCCGCCCCGCCCGGTCGGGCAGGTGGTCTACCGGGCCGTGCTCCGCGATGGCCCTCCGGTCACCGAGTGGACCGCCCTGCTCGGTCAGCGCTGCGGGTTGCTGATGGTGCCGATCGGTGCCGGTCGGCTGCACTGCTACGCCGACGAGGCGGGCACCGAGCCGCCCGCCGACCCGCTGGCCCGGCTGCGCGAACTCTTCGCCGACTACCGCGGCCCGGTGCCCGAGGTGCTGGCGGCGCTCGACCGGGTGCACGTCGCGATCACCGACGAGGTGGAGCTGGGCCGCTGGCACCGGGGGCGGGTGCTGCTGGTCGGCGACGCCGCGCACGCCACCGCGCCGACCCTGTCCCAGGGCGCGGCGATGGCGCTGGAGGACGCCGTGGTGCTGGCCGAGTCGCTGCGCGCCGCCGGCAGCGTGGAGGCGGCGCTGGTGGCGTACGAGAGCCGCCGCCGCCCGCGTACCCGATGGGTGCGGGACCGGACCCGGGACCGCAACCGGACCCGGGACGTGCCGCCGGCGCTGCGCGACCCGCTGCTGCGTGGACGCGGCGGCCGGATCTTCGGGGAGCACTACCGGCTGCTGGTCGGCCCGCTGTAGATCGTGTCCCGCCACCCCACGCGGCGCTGCGACCTGCCGGGGACTATCCTCCTTGCGGATGACGGCCCGCAGATAACCAGCGTGTGCCGAGCGGGACAAACGAGAACCGGAGGCCACTCGTGACCACCGTCGCACCCAAGCCGGTCGTGACCCGGCCCTGGCCGGTCCGGGAGCCGGTCAAGGGGTCGGCCATCGCGCGGCTGCTGCGTACCACGGACGCGAAGCAGATCGGGATCATGTACATGGTCACCGCGTTCGCGTTCTTCATGATCGGCGGCCTGATGGCCCTGATCATGCGGGCTGAGCTGGCCCAACCCGGGCTGCAGTTCCTGTCGCCCGAGCAGTACAACCAGCTCTTCACGATGCACGGCACGATCATGCTGCTGTTCTTCGCGACGCCGATCGTGTTCGCCTTCGCGAACTACATCGTGCCGATCCAGATCGGCGCACCCGACGTCTCCTTCCCGCGGCTGAACAGTTTCGCCTTCTGGCTGTTCCTCTTCGGCGGGTCGATCGCGATCGCCGGCTTCATGACCCCCGGCGGCGCCGCCGACTTCGGCTGGACCGCCTACACCCCGTTGAGCACCGCGGAGCACTCGCCGGGCGTCGGCGGGAACATGTGGGTGGTGGGCCTGGCCGTCTCCGGCCTGGGCACCATCCTCGGCGCGGTGAACATGATCACCACGATCCTGACTCTCCGCGCGCCGGGCATGACCATGTTCCGGATGCCGATCTTCACGTGGAACATCCTGGTCACCAGCCTGCTGGTGATCCTGGTCTTCCCGCTGCTGGCCGCCGCGCTCTTCGCGCTCGCCGCCGACCGAATCATCGGGGCCCACGTGTACGACCCGGCGACCGGTGGGCCGATGCTCTGGCAGCACCTGTTCTGGTTCTTCGGGCACCCCGAGGTGTACATCATCGCGTTGCCGTTCTTCGGCATCATCTCGGAGATCATTCCGGTCTTCTCCCGCAAGCCGATCTTCGGCTACAAGGGTCTGGTGGCCGCGACCATCTCGATTGCCGCGCTTTCCATGAGCGTCTGGGCGCACCACATGTTCGCCACGGGTCAGGTGCTGCTGCCGTTCTTCAGCTTCCTGAGCTACCTGATCGCCGTGCCCACCGGTATGAAGTTCTTCAACTGGATCGGCACCATGTGGCGAGGCCAGATCAGCTTCGAGACGCCCATGCTCTGGGCGGTGGGCTTCCTGGTGACCTTCCTCTTCGGCGGTCTCACCGGCGTGCTGCTGGCCAGCCCGCCGGTCGACTTCCACGTGTCGGACTCGTACTTCGTGGTGGCGCACTTCCACTACGTGCTCTTCGGCACCATCGTGTTCGCCGTCTTCGGTGGCATCTACTTCTGGTTCCCGAAGATGTTCGGCCGGATGCTCGACGAGCGCCTGGGCAAGGTGCACTTCTGGCTCACCATGATCGGCTTCCACACCACGTTCCTGGTGCAGCACTGGCTGGGCAACGAGGGCATGCCCCGCCGGTACGCCGACTACCTGCCCAGCGACGGCTTCACCACGCTGAACGTGATCTCCACCATCGGCGCGTTCATCACCGGTATCTCCACGCTGCCGTTCATCTACAACTGCTGGAAGTCGTACAAGACCGGCCCGGTGGTCGAGGTGAACGACCCCTGGGGTTATGGCAACTCGCTGGAGTGGGCGACGAGCAGCCCGCCGCCGCTGCGCAACTTCGACCGGATGCCCCGGATCCGCTCCGAGCGGCCGGCGTTCGACGCGAAGTTCCCGGAGCTGGCCGCCGGCGGCCAGAGCCTGGCCGGCCCGCCGGAGGGTGGCTCTAAGCCGCTCACCAGCGAGTCGGACGGCGGTGCCAGCTACCGCGAGGACACCGCCAGCGACATCGACCGGAACTGACACTCAGCTCCGTAGCTGTACGACGGGCGCCGCCACCGGGACCACCGGAAGCGGCGCCCGTCGCCATTCCCGCCTCGCCTCGGCTCGGCCCGGCGCTTCTCGGCTCGGCCCGTCACGGCTGGGGCCGGCTCGTCACCGCCCGCGCCGGCCCGCCGCCTGACGGGTTCCCCGGGCCACCTGTACCTGTTGAGCCTTATACCTCTGAGGTATATCGATGACTCACAGGTATAACCCTTCTCCGGCACAGGCCCGCCGGGCAGCGGCACGGGCGGCACGGCAAACCGGTTCCCGCCCGAGCCCGGGGGACTTCCCACCCGAGCCGGTGAGGTTCGTTGGCCAGCCAGGCAGGGGAGGTTCGTTCGTGGCAAGGCCGCGACGTGCCGGCTTCAGCGGGCCGCGGCGGGGGTGAGGTCGGTCTCGACGGGCGGGGGCGGGGTGGCCGCGTCCGCGTTGCGGCGGCGACGCAGCTCGATCGGGAGCACCACCAGGGTCACCAGCGCACCCAGCGCGCCGGTCACCACGAAACCCCAGAGCGGGGCGCTGGCGTCGATCACCGCACCGGCGAGCGGCGCGCCGACGGCGATGCCCACGGTGACCGCGGATCCGTGCAGGCCCATCGCCTCACCGCGCACCTCTGCCGGTGCCAGCCGGCTGACCGCGTCGGAGGAGGCCGCGATGGTCGGCGCGCAGAGTGCCCCGGCCGGGATCAGCGCCAGGCAGAGTAGCCACCAGTGCGCGCCGCCCAGCCCGACCGGGATGGTGCAGAGGCCGAGCGCCGCGGTCAGCGCCAGCGGGGAGAGTGAGCGGTGCACGGCACCGTAGGCGAAGCCACCGAACAACGAGGCGACCGCCCAGCCGGCCAGCACCGCGCCGGTCCAGCCGGCCTCACCGCTCTCCCGCAGCACGGCGACCACCGCCACGTCGGTCCCGCCGAGCACGAGGGTCGCGGCGGCGCTGACCGCCAGGACGGCGAGCAGCCGGGGGGTCAGCCACTCCCGGCGGGGCACCCTGCGCCGCGGGCCGGTGGGCTCCGCGGCGCCGCGGATCGGTGGATTGAGCAGCCACAGGGCGATCCCGGCGGCAACGATGCCGGCGCCGACCAGGTAGAGGGTGGTCCGTGCGGAGATCGCGGTGACCAGGGCCACCGCCAGCGCCGGGCCGATCATGAAGGACAGCTCCACCGACATCGAGTCCAGCGCGTACGCCGGGCGGCGCTGGTCCTCCGGAACCAGCGCGGCGATGGACTGCCGGACCACCGAGAAGATCGGCAGGGCGAGCGAGCCGGCGACGAAGGCGGCAGGCAGCAGCAGCGGGTACGGCAGCGACGGCGCGGTGGCCCAGAACACCGCCTCGGCGATGCCGGTGAGCACCAGGACCGGGCGCAGGCCACGCCGGTCCACCAGCCGACCGAGCAACGGGCCGCCGATCGCCGCGCCCACCGTGATGGCCGCGCCGACCAGGCCGGCCGCCCCGTAGCCCCGATCGAGGTCGAGCACCACGTAAAAGGTTAGCGTCACCCCGGTCGCGGTGAGCGGGATCCGGGCGAGGACGGCTACCAGCAGCAGCGACCGCAGGCCGGGCAGAGCGAGCGCTTCCCGGTAAGGCTTCATGTTCACGTGGGTCCGTACCTCCGGCGACATCTTCGACCGGCGGCGGGCCGATGACCAACCAATTACCGCCTCATGCGGCCCTGATCACAGGCTGGCCGTGCAGGGTCACCCCGGCGCCGTCCATCGCCCGTAGCGCCACGTCGGTGGTGTCCGGAGCGACCGCTGCCGTCAGCTCCAGCAGCACGGTGGTGGCGAAGCCCTCCCGGGCGGCGTCCAGCGCGGTCGCCCGGACGCAGTGGTCGGTGGCGATGCCGACCAGGTCGACCCGGTCCACGTCGTGCCGGCGCAGCCAGTCGGCCAGGCACTCGCCGTCGTCGGCGTGCCCATCGAACCCGGAGTACGCCGCCGCGTGCTCACCCTTGTGGAAGATCGCCTCGACCCGCTCGGTGTCCAGGTCGGGGTGGAACTCCGAGCCGCTGGTGCCGACCACGCAGTGCCGGGGCCAGGACTCCACGAAATCCGGCGGATCGCCGAAGTGCGCGCCCGGGTCGATGTGGTAGTCCTTGGTCGCGACCACGTGCGCCCACCGGTCCGGCTCGGCGGCGAGCAGCCGGGAGATGCCGGCGGCCACCCCCGCGCCGCCCGCGACGGCCAGCGAGCCGCCCTCGCAGAAGTCGTTCTGCACGTCCACGATGATCAGCGCATTGCGCACCGGGCGCTCCTCTCGTCACGGCCGCGCCCGTGTGGCGGGCCCCGGGTGATCTCAGTCGGCGGGTACGACGGTGACCGGCACGGCCGGGTCGCCGGCGGAGAGCTTCAGCCCCTCCCACGGGATGGAGATCAGGCACTCCCGCAGGTGTTCCCGCGACTCGTCGAGGGTGGGCAACTCCACCGGTTCGCCGTCGACCACATACGAGCGCTGGAGCATCCGGTCGTTGGGCTGTCGGTCCGGCACGCCCTGCGGGCAGATGACCTCCTCGGTGGCGGTGCCGGTCGGCTTGTGCCGGCGGACCGCGACCTTCCGGCCGCCGATGGTCGCCTTGTGCTCGGAGCGCTTCACCACCGGCCGCCCATCGACCTCGACGAGCTTGTAGACCAGCCCGGCGGTGGGAGCCCCGGAGCCGGTGACCACGGCCGTGCCAGCGCCGTACATGTCCACCGGCCCGGCGGCCAGCGACGCGATCGCGTACTCGTCCAGGTCACCGGAAACGATGATTTTGGTCTCGGTGGCGCCCAGCGAGTCCAGCAGTTCCCGGGACTGCTGGGCGATCACCGCCAGGTCACCCGAGTCGATTCGCACCGCCCGCAGTGCCGGCCCGGCCACCGCTATCGCGTTGCGGATGCCCTGGCTGATGTCGTACGTGTCGACGAGCAGCGTCGTGTTGTTGCCCAGCGTGGCCACCTGCGAGGCGAACGCGGCCCGTTCGTCGTCGTGCAGCAGCGTGAACGCGTGTGCCGCAGTGCCCGCCGTGGGGATGCCGTAGTGCGCACCGGCGGCAAGGTTGGAGGTGAACCGGAAACCGGCCAGGTACGCGGCCCGCGCCGCGGCCACCGCGGCCCCCTCGTGCGCCCGGCGCGCTCCCATCTCGATCAGCGTCCGGCCGCGTGCCGCGGTCACCATCCGGGCCGCCGCCGCCGCCACCGCGCTGTCGTGGTTGAGCACCGAGAGCGCCAGCGTCTCCAGCACCACGCACTCGGCGAAGCCGCCGGAGACGGTGAGGATCGGCGAACCGGGGAAGAAGAGCTCACCCTCGGCGTACCCGTCGATGTCGCCAGTGAAGCGGTAGTCGGCGAGCCAGGCCGCCGCCGCGTCGTCGACCACCCCGGTCCGACGCAGGAAGTCGATCTCCGCCGGGTCGAACCGGAAGTCGCGGATCAGCTCGATCAGCCGGGCCGTGCCGGCGACCACGCCGTACCGGCGCCCGGTCGGTAGCCGGCGGCTGAACACCTCGAAGACGCAGCGGCGGTCGGCGGTGCCGTCCTTGAGGGCTGCGCTGACCATGGTCAGCTCGTAGTGGTCGGTCAGCAGCGAGGGGCGGAGGGTGCTCACCGCCCCAGCCTAAGGTTCAGCTCGCGTCGCCGCCCTCGTGGCCCGGGATCGACCGGAGGGCCGCCCACAGCTCGGCCCTGCCGGTCACACCGAGCTTGGTGTAGATCCGCTGGAGATGGTTCTCCACCGTTCGTGCCGAGAGGTAGAGCCGCTCGGCGATGGCTCGGCTGGTCGCGCCGTGCGCGGCGAGCCGGGCCACCTGCCACTCCCGCTCGGTCAGCACCGGCGCCCCGGCGTGCAGCGCCGGCGTACGGATCAGGTCGCAGCGGCTGAGCAACCCGGCGAGGCGCTCCCGGGCGTCGCCGGCCGCCGCCGAGTGCCGCCGACGCAGCCGGTGCAGGGCCTGGGCGGTGGCCTCGGCGGCGTACACGTGCAGCTCCAGCGCGACGTAGTCGTCGGCGACCGCGAGCAGATCCGTGGCGGCGTCGGTCACCGCGGCCCGGGCGTGCCGGGCCAGCAGCGGCGGGAGCACGCCGTCGACCTGCTCAGAGAGCTCGGCGAGGCGCTGCGCGACGGTGCGCCGGCCGCCGTCGGAGCAGGTCGGCCCGACCGGCGCGCCGGCCTGATCCAGCCGGACCAGGTCGTGCAGGACGTGCACCTCGTGCCCGGCGAAGCCGTCCGAGCGCAGCCGGTCCATCAGGTTGTTGAGCTGTTTGATCGCGCCGGGCAGATCGCCCGACGCGGCGAGCACCGCGCCGCGGGCCTGCTCCAGCCACGGGTAGAGCACCGCCATGCCCGGTGCCTGGGTGCGGTCCGCCTCGGCCATCGCCTCGGTGGCCTGCGCCGCGTCGCCGCGCAGCGCCGCCGCCTGCGCCCGTTCGGCCTGGGCCAGACCGGCGTAGACCCGACTGGTGGCCAGCACCGCGCAGGCGCCCAGTGACGTCCGCATCGCCCCGTCGCTCTGCCCGCGCATGCGGGCGGCGTACGCCTGGAGGATGGCCAGGTATCCGGTGCCGAGCCGGAAGTCCCCCGCACCCGCGAGGTCGGCGAACTCGTCGGCGACGATCGCGTCGATGCCGACCAGGTCACCGGTGAGCATGAGCCGGGTGCCGCGGGCCAACTCCAGGGCCAGTTGCAGGTACGGCATGTCGGTACGCCAGCTGGCCGCGGCGGAGTGCACCTGGGCGATCGCCGTACCGCTGCTGCTCAGCTGGCCCTGCGCGGCCTGGACGTATGCGATGGTGCTGCGGGCCAGCTCGCGGGCGGCGACGCTGGCCGCCGGCCGGTCCAGCACCCGCTGGCTGAGCCGTACGGCGGTGGTCGTGTCCAGCCGGTGCAGTCGCATGATCGCCTCGAAGGCGTGCACCCGGGCCCGGTCGGCGGAGTCGCTGAGCTGCTCGACACGGGACGCGAGCTCCTCCACCGTGGACTCCCGGCTCAGCCCCCAGTAGCTGACCATCCCTCGCACGGTCAGCCATCGGCAGAGTCGCCGCTCGTCGCTGGGGTCGGGGCTCACCGCGTCCAGGACCTCGATGGCCTCCTCCGGCCGGTCGGCGAACATCAGGATGGTGGCCAGCAGCTCCGCCGCGTCCGACCCGCCGTCGGCGTCCAGCGCGGCGCGGGCCAGCCGGGTCGCCAGCGGCACGTCGTAGCGGGTGAATGCCTGCACCGCGGCGTCCAGCAGCAGGGCCGGGTCCTGCGCGGTGCCCGAGTCGAGCCGCCACACCGCCACCCGCAACAGGTCGTCGCGGCGGCGCTTGCCGACTCGCTCGAGCAGCTCGGCGAGGTGCGCCTGGAGCCGTCGGGTGCGGCTGACCGGGCAGCGGCGGCGCATGACCTCGCCGTAGAGCGGGTGGGCCAGCCGGACGTTGGTCCGCCGGTCGTGCTGCACCACGCTGATCAGCCCACGTTCCTCGGCGGTCTCCACGTCGGCCGGGTTGGCGGCCTGGTTGAGCAGGTGCAGGCCCAGGGGCTCGCCGAAGGCGACCAGCTCGACGACCGCGCGGACGCCGTCGGTGAGCTGCCCGACCCGGGTGTCGATCAGGTCGGTCAGATTGGGCGCCAGCTCCAGCCGCCCGGTCCACTTCCAGATGCCGTAGGTGCGCTTGAGCTCCGCGCTGCCGTTGGCGGCGTGCACCAGCTCGCGCAGCAGTAGCGGGTTGCCGGCCGACAGCCGGCCGAGCCGGTCGGCGGAGCCGGCGTCGACCGGGCCGTCCAGGATCGCCGCCAGCAGCCCGGCGGTCTCCGCCGGTGGCATCGGGGTCAGCTCGACGTGCTCGACCAGGTCGTCGGTCCAGAGTGCGCGGATCGGCAGCGGGATCTGCTCGCCGTCGCGCAGGGTGCCGACCACGGTGGCGTTCTCCGCGCGGGCGACGAGGTGCACCAGCGCCGCGGAGGGCGGGTCGAGCAGGTGCGCGTCGTCGATGGCGAGCACGATCCGCCGGCCGGCGGCCTGCTGTTGCAGCACGCCCAGCGCCCAGCGCAGGATGCCGGCGGGCGAGAGGCCCTGGGGCTGCTCGGCGGGGAGGACCTGCACCAGCCCGCCGAATGGCAGCGCGGCCGTGGTGGCGCTGGCCGCGATGGACCAGATCGCGTACCGGTCGGTGGGCAGCGTTCTCACGCCCTCGCGCAGCAGCCGGCTCTTGCCGATGCCCGCGCTGCCGCTGAAGAAGAGCCCTCGGCCGGCCTGCCCGGTCACTGTCGCCAGCATGCGGTTGAGCTCGTCGGTTCGGCCGACGAACTGCCATCGACTCATCCCGGCAGCATATCCATCGAGACCTGTCTGCGCCGGTACCGTCACGCACCGAAGTTGAGTAATCTCGCGATTACCGGTGAGTATTCGAAGTGTTCCGCCCGGTCATCGGGCCGCCCGTAGTCTTCCGGCATCCGGGTACCGTTACCGGTATTTCCACGCGACCGGATGCCCGGTCGCCTGCAATGGGAGGCCACCCGATGAAGCAGGGCCCTCTCCCCTCGGTCGACTCGCCGGGCGACATGGCCGGCCCAGCTGACCTGCCGCGCTGCGGCCCGCTACCCACCCGGATCGGGGTGACCGGCCCCGCTCCGGACGAGCCGCTCGGCGTGGTCGCCGTCGGCCCCGCCGGCGCCGAGCGTCGCGGGGTGCTCGCCACCCTGCTCGGGCTCGACCCGGTCATGCTCACCGTGCCGGCGGGCAGTTGGCTGGTGGTGCGACACGCCAAGGCGCCCACCCGGGCGGCGTACGTGCCGGGCTACCGCCAACCGCACTCCTACGGCGCGGACCGGGACGCCGCCGGCCCGGCGCTGGCCCGCCCGCCCCGGCGGGTCGAGCTGAGCGTGCCCGAGCCGCTGCTGCGGCACTTCACCCTGGTCGACACGCCGGACACCGGCACGCTCGGCGTCGCCGGCGGCCGGGTGCTGCTCGACGCGGTCGGCCGGGCCGGCGCGCTGCTCTTCGTGATTGCGGCCGATCAGGCGTTCACCGCCGCGGAGCTGAACCTGCTCGCCGAGGTGGCCCCGGCCGCGGTGAAGGTCGTCTTCGCGGTCACCCCCGGCGCGGCGGGCTGGGCCCCGCTGCCCGACGGCGCGGCGACGACGGAGGACGCGGGGGCGTCCGTCCCGCCGGCACACGGCGTGCCGGGGAAGGTGGACCCGGTCGCGGTGACCGTGGCGGCGCACCGCGCGGCGCTGCTGGCCGCGGTGCCCTCGCTGGCCAGCGCGCGGTGGTTCCCGGTCGACGACGCCGAGTCCGCCGCCGACCTGCGCCGGGCGCTGGTGGGTTGGGCGGCGCACGAGGGTCTGCGGCGGGCCAGTGCGGATCCGCCGGTGC
Organism: Micromonospora sp. NPDC005087; assembly: GCF_042872965.1. Lineage (NCBI taxonomy): Bacteria > Bacillati > Actinomycetota > Actinomycetes > Micromonosporales > Micromonosporaceae > Micromonospora > Micromonospora sp. NPDC005087. The sequence goes on from NZ_JBIALB010000010.1 coordinate 37,000, forward strand.
TGCCCGGCCAGCACGACCGGGTGTCGGTGGTGTCCGACCCGGGGGACTGGTCCGAGCAGCTCGACCGGCAGACCCGCTCCTGCGCACAGCGGATCCGCCAGCACCTCGCGCTGGAGTTGGCGAACGCCCACCTGCGGGTGGTTCAGGAGATCGTCTTCGGGGTCGGCTGCGTCGGCCTGCCGGAGTTGCTGGACCGGGAGATGGCGGCGTTGTCGCTGTTGGCCACCGCGCAGTGCGACCACGCGGTGCGGGGCATCGTGGCGGACGCCGCGGCCCGGGTGCTCGGCGCGCCACCGGCCGGGGGTGTGCGCCGCCGGATCGCCACCGCCGTGCAGTACGGCCTGACCGATCACCGGCCCGGCCGCGACCTGGACAAGGTGCTGCTGATCACCAGCACGGCCGGCGTGGCCTCGCTGACCGGTCCGGAGGCGATCGACGCGCTCGACGGCTATCCGCGGGCGTCCCGCGACGAGGTGCTCCCGCCGGTCGCGGTGGCGCTGTCCGGTGGATGCTGGCAGCAGTGGCGTACGCCCGGCAATGACGACCACAACGCCGCCCGGGCGTGGTCCCAGCGGGCGTTGCGGGAGGTCGAGCTGGGGCTGTCCCGGGAGATCTCCCGACGGTTCGAGGTGATCCGCCTCTCGCTGGGCGCGGTTCTCTCCGATGCAGTCGATCACGGCATCCTGCTCGCCTGACGGCGTGCCTGTGCCCTGCTCCGGCCTCGTGCGAGACCTCGCGTCCAACAGCGTTCAGGGCGAGGCCGGGGACGCCGGGTTGGGTGATCCTCGCCGGGCCGGCGTTCCGGTTCCTCGGTTCCGGGAAACCGGTGGCACGATGGGGGGCATGGCGGCTCCGCAGGTTGCACCGGTCGAGACGCCGGCCACTCACGAGGTGCCGGCGTCCGAGCGGCAGTGGGTGACGATCGTGTGGGACGACCCGGTCAACCTGATGACGTACGTGACCTGGGTCTTCCAGAAGCTTTTCGGCTACAGCCGGGAGAGGGCCGAGCAGCTGATGCTGGACGTGCACCACAAGGGCCGCGCCGTGGTCTCCACCGGCGCCCGGGAGCGGATGGAGCACGACGCGTCGCAGTTGCACGCGTACGGGTTGTGGGCGACGGTGGACCGCTCGTGAGCGCGAGGAGTGAGCCGGTTCTGCGAGCCCCGCAGTCGCGAACAGGGGGGGCATCGTGAGCATGTTCCGCCGCCAGGCCGGCCGTTACGTCGCCACCTTCGCCGTCGACGAGGTGCGGGTGCTGCGCAAGGTCGCCTCCGAGGTGGTCGGTCTGCTCACCGACGGCTTCGACCACACTGACCCGGTCGTCGGCCGGCTCTTCCCGGCGGCCTACCCCGAGGACGCGGCCGGCTCCGCCGAGTTCCGCCGCTACACCGAGGGCGACCTGAAGACCGCGAAGATCGATCAGGCGGGGGCCATCCTGGCCGCGCTGCCCGATGAGGCGGGCGGTGAGGTGCGGCTGGACGCCGAGGCGGCCGAGGCGTGGCTGCGGGCGCTGAACGACGCCCGGCTGGCGATGGGCGTCCGGCTGGAGATCAAGGACGGGACGGACCTGGGTGAGGAGCTGGACGACGCGGTCGCCGAGGACCCGGCCTCCAGCCGGGTGTTCCAGCTGTCGGTCTACGCGTACCTCGGATATCTACAGGAGTCGCTGCTCAACGCCTTGATCGATTAGGCGTGACCGGCACCACTTCAGGCCGGTACCCGGCAGGCGTTAGGCTGGTGCACGTGCTGAGCATCGACCGGTCGATCATCGACGCGATCGTCGCCCACGCGCGCCGGGACCACCCAGACGAGGCGTGCGGCGTGGTCGCCGGTCCCCTCGGCAGCGACACACCGACCCGGCACATCCCGATGGACAACGCCGCGCGGTCGATGACGTTCTACGAGTTCGACTCGATGGAGCAGCTGCGGGTGTGGCGGGAGATGGACGACCGGGACGAGGAGCCCGTTGTCATCTACCACTCGCACACCGCCACCGAGGCGTACCCCTCGCGCACCGACGTCTCCTTCGCGGGCGAGCCGGGCGCGCACTACCTGCTCGTCTCGACTCGCGAGCCCGACTCCGAGGAGATCCGGTCGTTCCGGATCGTCGACGGCGTGGTGACCGAGGAGCCGGTTCGGATCGTGGCGGCTGGGGTCGACCCGCACGCCGTCCAGTCCTACATGTTCGGGCAGAGCCCGGCGACGGTCGACTACGAGTGTTCCGGCCGCTGACCCGTCAGCGTCCGCACCCGTTCCGTCCCGTCACCCCTGGCACACCCGAATGAGGAGCACGACATCATGGCCATCGAGGTTCGCATCCCCACCATCCTGCGCAGCTACACCGGCGGCGCCAAGGTCGTCGAAGGTTCCGGCGACACCCTGAGCGACCTGCTCGCCGACCTGGATTCCCGGCACGCCGGGCTGCGGGGCCGGCTGGTCACCGAGGCTGGCACGCTGCACCGTTTCGTCAACGTCTACGTCAACGACGAGGACGTCCGTTTCCTCGGCGCGCTGGACGCCAAGCTCTCCGACGGCGACAGCATCACCATCCTGCCGGCCGTGGCCGGCGGCGCGTTCGGCTTCGCGGCGGCAGCGGCGATCAGCCAGCACAGTGCCGCCGTGGCCAGCCAGCAGAGCGCGACGGCGGCAGCCCGCGACAGCCGTCGCGGTGCCGTCGCCGCCCGCTGAGGGCGGCCGCCATGGCGCGGTACGACAGCCTGCTCGACGCCTGCGGGGGCACGCCGCTGGTCGGCCTGCCCCGGCTCTCCCCTACGGTGCCCGAGGGCGCCCCGCCGGTGCGGCTCTGGGCCAAGCTGGAGGACCGGAACCCGACCGGCAGCATCAAGGACCGGGCGGCGCTGTTCATGGTCCGCGCCGCGGAGGAGGCCGGCCGGCTCCGGACGGGTGACACCATCCTGGAACCGACTAGCGGCAACACCGGCATCTCGCTGGCCATGGTGGCCAAGCTGCGCGGCTACCGGCTGGTCTGCGTGATGCCCGAGAACGTCTCCACCGAGCGGGTCCAAATGCTTCGGATGTACGGCGCCGAGATCATCTTCTCGCCGGCGGCGGGTGGCTCCAATCAGGCCGTCGCCACCGCCAAGCAGATCGCCGCCGAGCATCCCGACTGGGTGATGCTCTACCAGTACGGCAATGAGGCCAACGCCCGGGCGCACTACGAGACGACCGGCCCGGAGCTGCTGCACGACCTGCCCACCATCACGCACTTCGTGGCCGGCCTGGGCACCACCGGCACGCTGATGGGCACCGGGCGCTACCTGCGGGAGAAGGTCGACGGCATCCAGGTCGTGGCCGCCGAGCCGCGCTATGGCGAGGTGGTCTACGGCCTGCGCAACATCGACGAGGGGTACGTGCCGGAGCTGTACGACGCCTCGGTGCTCTCCCGGCGCTTCTCGGTCGGCACGCGGGACGCGGTGCTGCGTACCCGGCAGCTCGTCGACGTGGAGGGCATCTTCGCCGGCTTCTCCACCGGCGCGATCCTGCACGCCGCCCTCGCGGTGGCGCATGAGGCGGTCCGCGACGGCCACCGCGCCGACGTGGCCTTCGTGGTCTGCGACGGCGGCTGGAAGTACCTGTCGACCGGCGCGTACGGCGGCACGCTGGCCGACGCCGAGGACGCCCTGGAGGGGCAGCTCTGGGCGTGACCGATCTGGTCTCCGCGTACGGGCCGTCGATGCGCACGTCGACGGCCCGTACGCTGCCCGCCGCGCCGTGAGCAGGTGTCACGTTCGTGACAAGTTCCATTGGATGATTCTTGCGGCCGCGTACCCCAGCGTAGGCTGCGCAGCGTGGCGTACGCGTCGGTAGAGATCATGGCCGGGACGACGGCCGGCTCAGGTGCTACTGACAGTGACAGCGAGAAAACTTGATGCGACTGACCGTCCTGGGTTGCGCCGGTAGCTTCCCCGGCCCCGAGTCGCCGTGTTCGGCCTACCTCGTCGAGGCCGACGGCTTCCGGCTACTGGTCGACTTCGGCCCTGGTTCGCTGTCCAGCCTCCAGCGGTACGCGGGGCTGCACGCCCCGGACGCGATCCTCCTGACCCACCTGCACTGCGACCACATCCTCGACGCCGTGTCGTACGTGGTGGTCCGCCGGTACGCCCCGGACGGTCCCTACCCGGCGCTGCCGGTGTACGCGCCCTCCGGCGCACCGGACCGGCTCAGCGCCGCCTACGGCGACGACGGCTCCGTGGAGGACGTCTACCAGTTCTACGCCCTCCAACCGGGCACCTTCCCGATCGGCCCGTTCACGGTCACCGTCGACCGGGTCAACCACCCCGTCGAGACGTACGGCGTGCGGCTGGAGCACGGCGGTCGGTCGCTCTGCTACTCCTCGGACACCGCGCCCTGCGACGCGCTGCTGCGGCTGGCCCAGAACGCCGACGTCCTCCTCTGCGAGGCCAGCTACCTCGACGGCGTGGACAACCCACCGGACCTGCACCTCACCGGCCGGGAAGCCGGTGAGGCGGCGACCAAGGCCGTGGTCGGCCGGTTGCTGCTCACCCACCTGGTGGCCGCCTGGGGCAGCGAGGCGCACACGCTGGAGTCGGCCGCCGCCGCGTACACCGGGCCGCTCGAGGTGGTCCGGGCCGGCGCCAGCTACGACGTCTGACCCACCTCGCCCCGGCCGCACGTGGTGGTCGATGCGACCAGCGCGCTGCCCGAGGTGCAGGGCGCCGCCGTCGGTGGTGTCCGGTCGGGGCACCCCGGGGCAGGTGCGGCGCCGCACCGCATAGGGTGCAGGCATGGCGCGACCTGACGGGCGAGGGCCCGATGAACTTCGACCGGTGACCCTGACCCGAGGCTGGAGCACACATCCGGAGGGCTCGGTGCTCGTCGAGTTCGGCGGCACCCGGGTGCTCTGCACGGCGAGCGTCACCGAGGGCGTGCCCCGCTGGCGCAAGGGCTCCGGGCTCGGCTGGGTGACCGCCGAGTACGCGATGCTGCCCCGGGCCACCAACACCCGCTCCGACCGGGAGAGCGTCAAGGGTCGGGTCGGTGGCCGGACCCACGAGATCTCCCGGCTGATCGGCCGCAGCCTGCGCGCCTGCATCGACCTGAAGGCGCTCGGCGAGAACTCTGTGGTGCTCGACTGCGACGTGCTCCAGGCCGACGGCGGCACCCGGACCGCCGCGATCACCGGGGCGTACGTGGCGCTGCACGACGCGGTGGACTGGCTGGCCGCCCGCAAGGCGTTGGCCGGGAAGCCGGAGAACGTGATGCACCGTTCGGTGGCCGCGGTCAGCGTGGGGATCATCGCCGGCGAGGCGCGGCTCGACCTCTGCTACGAGGAGGACGCGGCCGCCGAGGTGGACATGAACGTGGTCTGCACGGGCGCGGGCGATTTCGTCGAGGTGCAGGGCACCGGTGAGGCGGGCGTGTTCGCCCGGGAGCAACTCGACACCCTGCTCGACCTGGCCGTCGCCGGTTGCGCCGACCTGGCCGAGGCCCAGCGGAAGGCTCTCTCATGAACAAGGTCCTGCTCGCCACCCGCAATCGCAAGAAGCTGGTCGAACTCCAGCGGATCCTGGACGGCGCGCTCGGCGCGCACCGGATCGCCCTCCTCGGGCTGGACGACGTCGAGCAGTACCCGGAACTGCCGGAGACCGGTCTGACCTTCGGCGAGAACGCGCTGATCAAGGCGCGGGAGGGCTGCCGGCGTACCGGGTTGCCGACCATCGCCGACGACTCCGGGATCGCGGTGGACGCGCTCAACGGGATGCCGGGGGTGTTCAGCGCCCGCTGGTCCGGGCAGCACGGTGACGACCACGCCAACCTTCAGCTGGTGCTGGATCAGATCGCTGACGTGCCCGACGAGCAGCGGGCCGCCTCGTTTGTCTGCACGGTGGCGCTGGTGCTGCCCGGTGGCAAGGAGCACCTCGTCGACGGCCGGCAGTCCGGGCAGGTGCTGCGCGCTCCGCGCGGTGATGGTGGGTTCGGCTACGACCCGATCTTCCTGGGCGATGGACAGGACCGGACCAACGCCGAGCTGACCCCGACCGAGAAGGACGCGGTCAGCCATCGCGGCAAGGCGCTGCGCGAGCTGGCCAAGCTGATCGCCAAGGTGCTGCCGCCCACCGCGGCCTGAGACCGGGACAGTCCGGTCGGCAGCCCGGGGTGGCCAGGTGATCAGACGATGGCATGTACTGAATCCGGAAGTCCGGGCATCCGGATCGGCAGGTGGTCGGGGAGACGGGATGGCGTGGGCCGGTAGGCGCGGCGTGCTGGCGGCACTGATGGGTCTTGCCCTGCTGGCCGCCAGCGGTGGTCTCCTGGCCTTCTCGACCAAGACGCCGGAGGGTGAGGCGGCCGGCGCGTGGGTCGTGGAGCCCATCCCGCCGGCGCCACCGCTGACCGAGTCGCGCGACGCCCGCAGCGGTTTCGTCCACCCTGGCGTGCTGGTGCGCAGCGAGCAGTTGAACTTCGTGAGCCGCAAGGTCAGGGCTGGTGAGGAGCCCTGGCGTTCGGCATGGCTCGCCATGCAGCGCAGCCAGTACGCCGAGCTGTCCTGGCGCCCCCGACCGGTGTCCACCGTGGACTGCGGCTTCTACTCCCAGCCGGACAGCGGATGCACCGCCGAGGCCGAGGACGCGGTGGCCGCGTACACCCAGGCGTTGATGTGGTCCTTCACGCGTGACCGCAGGTACGCGGAGAAGGCCATCGACATCCTGGACGCGTGGTCGGGCGTTCTCAAGGAGCACACCAACGCCAACGCGCCGCTGCAGGCGGGGTGGGCCGGGGCGACGTTCGCGCGAGCCGCGGAACTGATCAAGCACACCTACACCGGCTGGCCCCCCGATTGGTTGGCCCGTACGGAGCGGATGCTCCGCACTGTCTACCTACCGACGGTCCTCGCCGGGACGAACGGCTCCAGGGCGGGGAACTGGGAACTGATCATGCTCGACGCGGCGGTGGGCATCTCGGTCTTCCTCGACGATCGCGCCTCGTTCCTCAAGGCCGTCGAGAAGTGGCGGCTGCGGCTGCGGGCGTACGTCTATCTCAGTGGCGACGGCCCCCTGCCCTACGCGCCACCCGGCGACGTCTTCACGAAGACGCAGCTCATCGACTATTGGGGTGGGCAGAACCCGCTCGTCGACGGGCTCGCCCAGGAGACCTGCCGCGACTTTCTGCACACCGGGTGGGGCCTCGCAGCGGCGGCGCATGTCGCCGAGACGGCGTGGATCCAGGGGCGGGACCTGTACGCCGAGGCGCGCGAGCGGCTCACTCGTGCGCTGGAGTTCCACACCGGCTTCGAGCTGGGCAGGCCGGCGCCGCCGTGGCTGTGCGGGGGTCGGCTCGTCACCGGGTTGGCGCCGTCACCCGAGATCGCCTTCAACCACTACGCCACCAGGATGGGGCTCGACCTGCCGAACACCAGGCGCGTGGTGGAGGCCGACCGGCCCGCGGGGCCGGCCGCCTACTTCTTCGCCTGGGAGACGCTGACCCACGCCGGTAACCCCAACTGACCGCACGTCGGCTCTCCCGCCACCGCGGCCAGCTCTGACCGCTGGACCCCTGTCGACGCGCCCTGGCCTGCGCGCAACGGCCGGCAGCACCCCGTGGCCGGTCGCAACCAGGGGCGTCTAGGCTACGCAGCTGCGAGCCACATCCCGGGCGGCGGCCGCCGTGCCGGCCCAGCGCGATCCAAAGGACCAGGACGAATGGTCGAGTTGGCCCCCTCCACCAGTTCGCCGGAGGTGACCGCAGCGGGTGAGGCGCGCGCGGAAGCACGCCCTTCAGCTCCCCTGACGGATCGACTCGCACGCTGGTCGGTGCCGGTCGTACCGGCCCTCGCCGCGTTCCTCATCGCGCTCTACGGCCTTGAGCGCCGGCAGCTCTGGCGCGACGAGATCGCCACGTGGGCGGCGTCGACGAAGTCAATGGGGGCGCTGCGGGGCCTGGTGGAGGTGACCGACGCGGTCATCGCGCCCTACTACATCCTGATGCACGGCTGGATCGCGGTGTTCGGCGAATCGGAGGCGTCCCTGCGGATGCCGTCCATCATCGCGGTGGCGCTCGCCGCCGCGATGACCGCGGTCATCGGCCGCAAGCTGTTCGACCCGACGACCGGTCTGTTCGCCGGTCTGCTCGTCGCCGTGCTGCCGACCGTCTCCCGGTACGCGCAGGAAGCGCGCCCCTACGCTCTCGCCGCCGCCGCGGTGGCGCTGGCGACCCTGCTGATGCTGCGTGCGGCGGAGCGGCCGACGTGGCTGCGGTGGCTCGCGTACGCCGTGGTGGTGGCCGTGGCCGGGTTGCTGCACATGGTCGCGCTGCTGCTGTTGCCGGCGCACATGGTGTACGTCCTGAGCCTCCGTCAGAAGAGGGTGATCCTGCGCTGGTTCCTGGCGGCGGTCGCGGCTGTCATCCCCGTGCTTCCCCTGGCCTGGATCGGGTCCGAGCAGGCCAAGCAGGTGTCGTGGATTCCGGAGGCCACCTGGGACAGCACCAACAACGAGATCGTGCGGGTGACGGGCAGTGTCACGGTCAGCGCGCTGATCATCGGGCTGGCCCTCCTCGGCGCCGTGACGCTGGGGCGTCGTGGCGCTCTGCTCGGCACGTGGGCGGTCGCGCCGTTCTATGTACTGCTGCTCATCTCACCGGTGGCGGCGCTGCTCATCCATCGGTACGTGCTGTTCACCCTGCCGGCGTGGTGCCTGCTGGCCGTCGCGACCGTGACCCGGCACGCCCAACCGGCGCCCGGTACGGCGACGTCGTCCTGGCGGCGGGCCGTCCTGCCCGCGCTGCTGGTCGTGCTCTGCGCCGCCTTCGCGCTGCCGATGCACGCGACGAACCGCGAAAACGTCGTGCCGGGCGAGCCCGACCTGCGGGGCGCGGTGGCGGTCCTCGCGGCGGAGGCCAACGCTGGCGACGCGGTCGGGATCCATGCCGGATACGCCAGTCGACTGCAGGACGGTGTGAACTACTACCTTCGCCGGGCCGACGGGCCGGAGCTGAACACGGTCTTCACCGCTTGGCCCGGCGGCGTCGCGACGTACGGGCGGACCTGCCGGAACGGCGACTGTCTCCGCACGGCCGAGCGGCTGTGGCTGGTCAGCGGGTCGACCGAGGCCGACCAGCGCACCGGCATGAATCCGTCGCTGAGCCAGCAGCTCGCCGGGTTCGAGCAGGTCCGGGTGGTCCGGCTCACCGGGGTCACCGTGTCACTGTGGCAAGCCACGGGACGGGCCTGAGCAGGGAGTTCCGACGCACCGTGACCGATGTCCACTGTGTCCGGCGACCGCTCGTACGGAGCTGACGCGCACCGCCTGCGCACCGACGGTCCCCGGATGGAGTACGGGCGTTCCGGCCGTATACCCTCGCCGTCGCCGCTAGTGCATGGCGGTGTGGCGGGTACACGCCACCCCACCCCTACCGCAGTGGTGAGGCACAGTGAGCGACTCGAAGCCGACGTCTCGTGGGCTGCTGCGGCCGGAGATCCAAGCACTGCGGGCCCTTGCCGTGCTCCTGGTGCTGCTGTTTCATTTCTGGCCGCACCGGATCCCGGGCGGATACGTCGGCGTCGACGTCTTCTTCGCGATCAGCGGCTTCCTCATCACGGCGCACCTCGTGCGCGAGGTGCGGCAATCCGGCTCGGTTCGCCTCCGGGCCTTCTGGGCCCGCCGGATCCGGCGCCTGTTGCCGGCTTCCCTGCTCGTCCTCGTCGCCACCGCGGCGGCCGTCTTCATCTGGGTGCCACAGCTCTACTGGCCGCAGATACTCCGCGAGATCGCGGCGGCGACCATCTACGTCGAGAACTGGCAACTGGCGCACGACGCCGTGGACTACCTCGCCGCGGAAAATGTCCGGTCGCCGGTGCAGCACTACTGGTCACTCTCGGTGGAGGAACAGTTCTACCTGGTCTGGCCCCTGTTGATCGTGCTCGCGGTGGTGATCGCCGGCCGGCTCCGGCGGACGGACCCGATGGGCGCGATCCGGGTCACGCTCGCCCTGATCGTCGCAACCTCCTTCGCCTACTCCGTCTACGAGACGTCCGCGAACAGTGCCGCCGCCTACTTCGTCACGCCCACTCGGGCGTGGGAGTTCGGGGCCGGCGCGATGCTCGCGACCCTGCCGGGGCTCGGCCGGTCGGCCGGGGAGCGTACCCGGGCGGCGGTCTCCTGGCTGGGCCTGCTCCTGATCGGCGTCGCCGCTTTCGTACTCCATTCCGGGACCCCCTTCCCGGGTTACGCCGCAGCGCTGCCGGTCGTCGGCACGCTCGCCGCCATCTGGGCCGGTGCACCCGGTCCGCGCTGGTCTCCTCTCGGGCCGATGGCCTGGGCGCCGGTGCAGAAGTTCGGCGACTGGTCGTACTCCGTCTACCTCTGGCACTGGCCGCCCATCGTGATTTTCCAGCTGGCGACCGGCGACCGGATGATCTGGCCGGTGAAGCTCGTCGTCATCGCGGGTGTGGTGGTGTTGGCCGCGCTGACCAAGCGCCTCGTCGAGGACCCGGTGCGGTTCGGCGTGTTCACCCGCGGGCGCCGGTTGTGGCCGCAGTACGCGGCCGCGGCGATGTCGATGGCACTGGTCCTGTCCGTCGTCGTCGCCGGAAACCGCCTGCTCGAACAGGGCAGCCAGGCGAACACCTCGCGTCTCGAGCAGTTGTTGGCGGCGGGCACGCCGTGCCTCGGGGCGGGTGCCAGAGTCGAGCCGCAACGCTGCGAGGACGGCGCCCTCGGCCGGGAGCTGTTCCCCGAGATGTCGATGCTCACCAAGGACACGGGCTCCGCGTACCGGTGCTACGACCAGGAGCCGGGCGCCACGCTCACGTCGTGTCGCATCGGATCGCAGCGGCCCGACGCGACCCGGGTCGCACTCGTCGGGGACTCGCACGCGGCGATGCTGATTCCGGCGATCGAGGGTCAGCTCGACGCTCGGAACTGGGCGGTCGACACCTACGTCGCCCGCGGGTGCATCTGGGCGACGGTCGACGCCGCGGACCAGTCCGATCCGTGCTACGCGCGACGGCAGGCGATGGCTCAGAGGCTTGGCGACGGCCCGAAGTACGACCTCGTCATCGTCAGTGGGAGGCGGAACGCGAGCGCCGACCCCCGGGCGGCGGGCGGCCAGATCCGCAAATACGTCGAGGCGTGGCGCCCGGTGCTGGAGCGGGGAACCAGGATCGTCGTGGTGGTGGACAATCCGGGGCTCGGCTCGGCCGACCTGAGCTGTCTCGTCGACGACGCGGCGAACGGAGGGGATCCGAGGCGATGCGCCGTCGACCGGCAGGCGGCGCTCGGCACCCGGGACGCCCTCGAGGAGGCCGCGAAGCGGACCGACGGAAAGGTGCGGACGGTCGATCTCACCGACCTGTTCTGCACCGCGACCCAGTGTCCGCTGGTGATCGGCAACGTCATCGTCTACCGCGACACGCACCACATGACGGCGACCTACGCGCGAACCCTGGGGTCCCACCTCGTCGAGCGTGTCGCGGCACGACTCGCAATGTAACGCCGAGCCCGCGACCCACAGGCATGGAAGTTCACCGCGAGATGCAGCCGAACAGTCCATTGCGGTCACCTCGACTTCTCGCTCCGGCGGCGTGGTCGCGGAAAGTGGGCGAAAGAGGGGAAATCGCACTCGGTGCCGTGGCGGTCGCCGGTCGGTTCGCCGTCGACCCGGGCAACCTCTATCGGTTATGACGCTCGCGTATAGTGCCCCGAGGGATGGCGCTGAGAGGATCACGAAATGGACATAATGCCTCGAAAGGCGGCGGCTGCCCCGACTGAGGGCAGTGGCCGGCGCCTCGGGCGTTATCCGTTGGCCACAGCCCAGATCATGGCCGCACTCGCCATGGTAATGATCGGCGTGAAATCATTCTTCGACATCTTCGGCGAAAAGGTCGCGGCCGACACCGTTGACGCCGGCATGGTGGCGACGGTGATTGGCGCCCTCTTCATGGCGGGGTCCTTTGTCGCCATCGTCGTGGCGATGAAGCGTTTCCCGACGGATCTGGCGCCCTCCATCGTCGCGCTGCTGGTTCTCGGCCTGTTCTCCATCATCGGCCTGCTGGCGATATCCGCGCGGGAGGACTTCCTCCAGATCTTCACCACGGCCGACGTGGTCGCGCTCTTCGGTCCGGACGTCGCGCCGAAGAGCGGGGTCATCACGCAGGGCGCCCAGCTCGCGGTCGGGTTCGCGCCGATCATGCTGTTGGCGGTCATGTTCCGCAAGCCGGACTGGTTCTCCGTCGAACGGCTGCGGTGGGTGCTGCTGCTCGTGGTCCTCGGCGCCGTCGCGCATTCCGTGATCGCCTGGCTGCAGGTCGTCGGCGTCGTCCCGTACACCTACTTCTTCAACCTGATGAGCGGCAAGGTCGGGCGGGCGTCGGGGGGTTACTTCCATCCGGCGTCCCTCGGCCGGCTCCTGATCTTCGCGGTGTTCATCCTCTACGCCGCCGGTGACCGGCTACGGGTCAGTCCGGTGGCCCGCTACGCCGCCGTCGCGCTCCTGGCCGCCACCGCGGTCGTCAGCACACACCGGATCACCATCCTCTGTGTGGCGTTGGTGATCGTCGCGTTCGAGCTGCGCCGGCTCCCGGAGCTCCTCCGGCAGATTTCCAACCTGCCGTTCCGCACCGCCGTCTGGGGAGCGGTCGTCCTCGTCGTCCTCGTGGCCCTGGCGGCGATCCGTTGGGGAGCCTATCTGTTGGATCGCGCGCTCTTTCTCGTCACGCAGATCGGCTCACTCAATCCGACCAACGACGAGTTCCTGCACGGTCGAGGGCAGATCTGGTTCCGCGTAGCGGAAGTGTGGCAGGACGCGCCGTGGGACGTCTGGCTCATCGGGCTGGGCTACGAACCCTGGAACACCCACGCCGATCCGTTGCGCGTCTTCGTGGTGTGGGGATTGCTCGGGCTCATTCTCATGACGATTATCTTCGTCAACCTGTGGCGGGTGACGAAGCGGGCCATCGCGGTCGAGGCGAGGTGGATGCTGACCATCCTCTACGTCCTGACGGTCATCTCCGCTCTCACGCAGAAGCCGACCTCCTACTCGTACTTCATGTGGTTGTTCTTCCTCTCCCTCATTCTTCTTGTCAGATTCTTCCCCCTTTCGAGCACGCCGGCCGGCGCGCCAACCGATGCTGGTGGTGATCACAAATGAGCTCCCCCCTGTTCATTTCGTGGAAGCGTTATCAGCGTCGATCCGACGTGCTGGCGGAGGCGCTGGGCGCCGAGGTGGCGTGGCGCCCGTCCAAGGCGACGCCGAAGATCCTTCGCCCCTTCGACTACGTCGCCCACACGTGGAACGATCTCCAACTGCTCCGCTCGCGTCGGCCATCGTTCGTGGTCGCGCAGGCGCAGCCCCACCTGTCCGCGCTGGCCCCCTACCTCAGCCGGGTTCCGTACATCGTCGACGCGCACAACGGGCAGTTCCAGTCGCGGTGGCGCCGGGTTCCCAGCACCGCGTCGATCCTGCGGGGGGCGCAACTGGTTCTGACCCACACCGAAGAGGCCGACGCTATCGCCCGTGCGGAGTTCCCGGGCCTGCGTACGCTCGTCGTGCACGATCCGCTTCGGGAGATCCCGCCGGCGGCACCACGTGGCTGGGTGTTCGTCGTGGCCACCGTCGCTCCGGACGAGCCGATGGACGTCCTCATCGACGCGATCGAGGCGATGCCGGACGTCACCTTCGCGACCACCGCGCCACTGCACCGGTTGCCGCCGCCGCTTCGTGAGCGCGCGGAGCGCCTACCCAACTTCACCACCCTGGGCTTCCTCGACCTCCCCGACTACGAGGCGGCCGTCGCCGCCTCGCGCGCGGTTGTCGTGCTGACCGACCGGGACGCCACGCAGCCCAGTGGCGCGTGCGAGGCGCTGAGCGCGGGTCGGCCGTTGGTCCTGTCTCGCACCCGGACCACCGAGGCTCTGTTCGGGAGCTTCGCCACGCTCGTCGCCAACCAGAGCGATGCCCTGGTCGCCGGCGTCCGCGAGGCCATCGACGAGGACCCGGCCGCGGCCGGGCGGATCACGGCGGCTCGCGAGGCGTGGATGGGTCGCACGGAGGCCGAGTTGGAGATGTTGCGATCGCACGTGCCGGCCGGAGCGGCCGCGTGATGGTCGGACGATGACCGGAGTCGAGGTGCGGACCGGCCCGCCGGCAGGCAGCCGGTCCGGCAGCGGCATGGCGCGCCGCCTCCGCCAGTTGGGCCTGCTCGGGATCAGCCAGGCCGGCGTCACCGTGCTCGCGTTCCTCACCCAGGTGTTGCTCGCCCGTAGCCTGCCCAAGGCGGACTTCGGCGCCTTCATGTCGGTGATGTCCCTGGTCACGCTGGCCGGGCCGCTGGCCATCTTCGGGGTCGCCGAGTTCTGGCTGCAACGGTTCGGACGCGAGGGGTCTCGGGCGTTCCGTTGGGTACGGCCGTCCATCGCACTGGTCGCGGTCACGTCCGGCCTGCTGGTCGTCGCGCTCGTCGGGTGGGGGCTGCTCGACCGGCATGATCCCGACACCGGTGACCTTCGGATCGGGCTCGCCCCGATCATCCTGTCGCTTGTCGCGATGGCGCTGTCCGGGTCGGCCCTCCAGTTGCAGGGCGCCTACGGGCGACTCGCGGCGCTGCAACTGGCGCCGCAGGTCGGTCGACTCCTCGTGGCCGTTCTGACCCTGTCCTTCGGGCTGTCGGCGCTCATGGTGGCACTGGGCTACGCGCTCGTGGCTGCCGTCACGGTGGCCATGAGTGTCCTGATGATCACGCCGTTCTGGTACGGGCGGGCGACGCTGGAGGGCCACCTTCCGGTGCGCCGTCGCCCGGCGCGTCCACCCCGGGCTCGCCACCTCGTCGCCGCCACGTGGCTGTTCCTGCTGGGCAGCCTGTTCTACCAGCTCGGCATGCAACTGGGCATCGTCGTCTCCGCCGAGTTTCTGAACTCGGAGTCCGCCGCGGTGCTCGCCGTGCCCATGACGCTGTTGACCGCGATCTACCTGCTGCCGCGCATCGTCTACCAGCAGTACTTCCTGGCGAAGCTGCACCGGTGGTCCCGCTCCAACCGCAACGCGGTCCTCATCGCGTACCGCGCCGGCACGGTCGGGATGATCGGTCTCGGTCTGCTCCTCGGCGCCGTCGTCGCGCTGGTCGGCCGGTACGCCATTCCCCTGATCTTCGGCGCGGAGTACCGGACCTCCGTCCCGGTGATGGCCATCCTCGCGCTGGCGATCCCCCTGCGCTTCGGCGCTGCCAGTGTCGAGTCGCTGC
This sequence comes from Micromonospora sp. NPDC005087, assembly GCF_042872965.1. Lineage (NCBI taxonomy): Bacteria > Bacillati > Actinomycetota > Actinomycetes > Micromonosporales > Micromonosporaceae > Micromonospora > Micromonospora sp. NPDC005087. The sequence goes on from NZ_JBIALB010000010.1 coordinate 52,217, forward strand.
TGATGAGCGGCGGCCTGGTGCGGCAGAAGGTGCTGTATCAGGGGCTGGGCTCGCTCGCCTACCTGGCCGCGCTGGCCACCGCGATCCCGCTGTTCGGTGTGGCCGGCGCCGCATGGGCGACGGTGCTGTCCGAGGCGATCGTTCTCGTCCTGTTCTGGTCCCGAGCGAAGCGCGACGTCGTGGCGGGCGCCGAACTACCCTCCTGGGCGGAGATCCGACGGACGGTCATCAGGAGCTGAGCCCGCTTCGACGGGTGACCTGGCAGGCCCCGACGCCGGTCATCGGGGCCGCCGATGGTCAGGCCAGCGGACCGACCTCGCGTTCGATGGCGGTACGCAGGTCGCGGTCGGACACCGTACGGCGGGCCGCCTCCATCGCCGGAGCGAGAAAGATGTCCGGGCCCGGCTCGCCGGCGAACGCCTGGACCGCCTCCACCGCGGCCCGGCCGGCCGGCGACGGCACCAGCGGGGCGCGCAGCTGAAGGCCGCGTACCGCCGCCAGCAGCTCGACCGCGAGCACGCTGGACAGGTTGTCCAGCACGGTGCGCAGCTTCTTGGCCGCCGCCCAGCCCATCGAGACGTGGTCCTCCTGCATCCCACTGGTGGGCAGGGAATCCACCGAGGCCGGCGCGGCCAGTCGGCGGTTCTCCGCGACGATCCCGGCCGCCGTGTACTGGGCGATCATCAGACCGGAGTTGACCCCGGCGTCGGGGGAGAGGAACGCCGGCAGCTCCCGGGACCGGGTGACGTCCAGCAGCCGGTCCACCCGCCGCTCGGCGATCGCGCCCACCTCGGCGGCGGCGATGGCCAGGAAGTCGGCGGCGAAGCCGAGCGGAGCCCCGTGGAAGTTACCGGTCGACTCGACCCGGCCGTCCGGCAGCACCACCGGGTTGTCCACCACGGAGATCAGCTCGCGGGCCGCCACCGTCCGCGCGAACTCCAGCGTGTCCCGGGCCGCCCCGGCCACCTGCGGCGCGCAGCGCATCGAGTACGCGTCCTGCACGGCGTGCGCCAGGTCGTCCCGGTGCGAGTCCATCACCCGGGAGTCCTGGAGCAGCCGGTGGATGTTCGCCGCCGAGGCCGCCTGCCCGGGGTGCGGACGGATGGCGTGCAGCTCGGGCAGGAAGGGCCGCTCGGAGCCGAGCATCGCCTCGATGCCCAGCGCGGCGGTGACGTCGGCCATGGTGAACAGGTGCGCGGCGTCGTGGATGGCCATCAACAGCATGCCGAGCATCCCGTCGGTGCCGTTGATCAGTGCCAGCCCCTCCTTGGCGGCCAGCTCGATCGGCTTGAGCCCGGCGGCGGTCAGCACGTCGGCCGCGTCCTGCCGCTCGCCGGTCGGCCCGAGCACCCAGCCCTCGCCGAGCAGCACGAGCGCGCAGTGCGCCAGCGGCGCCAGGTCGCCGGAGGCCCCCAGCGAGCCGTGCTCCGGCACCCAGGGGGTGATGTCGTGGTTGAGAAGGTCGAGCAGCGCCTCGGCGACCAGCGGGCGGACCCCGGAGTGGCCGAGCGCGAGCGAGCGGACCCGCAGCAGCATCATCGCCCGGACCACCTCGCGCGGCATCGGCGCGCCCACCCCGGCGGCGTGCGAGCGGATCAGCGCGTGCTGGAGCTCGGCCCGGCGCTCCGGGGCGACGAACGTGTTGGCGAGCGCCCCGAATCCCGTCGAGACCCCGTAGACGGGGCGGCCGGACGACTCGATGCCGTCCACGATGGCCCGGCTGGTCGCCATGGCGTCGATGGTGGCCGGGTCGAGGACGACCTTGGCGGTGCCGCGGGCCACCGCGAGCACGTCGGCGGGGGAGACCCCGGTGGGCTGAATGGTCACGGTCGTCATTGCGGCACTCCGTTGAGCAGGACCTGGCGGATCAGTGGAACACCGGGCCGGTAGGCCAGGTGCAGGTACGACGGCGCGTCCAGGACGACCAGGTCGGCCCGGGCGCCGGGGGTGAGCACGCCGATGTCGTCGCGGCGCAGCGCCCGCGCGCCGCCCAGCGTCGCGGCCCGGACCGCCTCCGCCGGGGTCATCCGCATCTCGCGGACCGCCAGCGCCACACAGAACGGCATCGACGAGGTGTACGACGAGCCGGGGTTGCAGTCGGTGGCGAGCGCGACGGTGATGCCGGCGTCGAGCAGGCGGCGGGCGTCCGGGTACGGCGAGCGGGTGGAGAACTCGGCGCCGGGCAGCAGGGTCGCCACCGTGCGGGTCCCCGACCCGTCGGTGTGGGCGGTGCCGGCCAGCGCGGCCACGTCGGCATCGCTGAGGTGGGTGCAGTGGTCGACGCTCGCCGCGTCCAGCTCCACGCCGAGCAGCACCCCGGGGCCGGGGCCGAGCTGGTTGGCGTGCAACCGCACGCCCAGCCCGGCGGCCTGCCCGCAGGCCAGGATGGCCCGGGCGTGGTCGACGTCGAAGGCGCCCCGCTCGCAGAACACGTCGATCCACTTGGCGTGCGGCGCGGCGGCGGCCAGCATCGGCCCGCAGACCAGGCCGACGTAGTCGTCGGGGCGGTCGGCGTACTCGGCGGGCACCACGTGCGCGCCGAGGAAGGTGGTCTCGGCGCTGGCCTCGGCGGCGATCCGCAGCGAGCGGGCCTCGTCGGCGACGGTCAGCCCGTACCCGCTCTTGATTTCCATGGTGGTGGTGCCCTGCCGCAGCGCCTCCCCGCGCAGCCGGCGCACGGTGGCGCGCAGCTCGTCGTCGGAAGCCGCCCGGGTCGCGCCGACCGTGGTCCGGATGCCGCCCCCGGTGTACGGCTGGCCGGCCATCCGGGCGGCGAACTCGGCGGCGCGGTCCCCGGCGAAGACCAGGTGTGCGTGGCTGTCCACGAATCCGGGCAGCACGGCGGCCCCGTCGGCGTCGACCCGCCGGTCGGCGGCCGGCGCGTACGCCGCCGGCCCGACCCAGGCCACCCGACCCTCCTCGACGAGCACGGCCGCGTTGCGGCGGATGCCCAGCGGGCCCTCGCCAGCGCCGTTGGTGACCAGCTCCCCGATGTTGTCCACCAGCAGGCTGCTCATGTGGGAGTCACCGCCTCGATCGAGGCCGACAGTTCAGCCGGCACGTCCACAGTCAGGTGCCGGCCCTCGGCCACCACCACCCGCCCGTCCACGACGACCTGTACGACGTCCGTGGCCCCGGCGGCGAAGAACGCGCCCACCGGCGGCACCCCGGCGGTGCGGGCGCTGTCCAGCCGTACCGTGACCAGGTCGGCCCGGGCGCCGACGGCGATCCGCCCGGCGTCGGCCCAGCCCAGTGCGGCGTGCCCGGCGGAGGTGGCGGCGATCAGCAGCTCGGCCGGGGTGAAGTGGCCGCGGCGTCGGGTGCGCAGCCGCTCGTCCAACTCCACCGCCCGGGCCTCCTCGAAGAGGTCGATCACCGCCTGGCTGTCGCTGCCCAGGCTCAACCGGATCCCCGCCTCGGCCATCCGCCGGGCCGGGCCGATCCCGTCGGCGAGGTCCCGTTCGGTGGTCGGGCACAGGCACACCCCGGTCCTGCTCTCCCCGAGCAGCGCCAGGTCACCGCTGGTCGGGTGGGTGGCGTGCACGGCCGTGGTGTCCGGCCCGAGCACGCCGTGCTCGGCGAGCAGCGCGGTCGGCGTACGCCCGTGCACGGCCCGGCACTCGTCGTTCTCGGCGGGCTGCTCGGAGAGGTGCACGTGCAGCGGCGCCCGCCGGTCCCGCGCCCAGTCGGCCACCGTGCCGAGCTGGTCGGCGGGGACCGCCCGTACCGAGTGCACGGCCGCGCCGACCCGGGAGTGCCCGTCCGTCGGCTGGAACGCCGTCACCCGCTCGGCCCACCGGGCCGCGTCGCCGTCGCCGAAGCGTCGCTGCGGCCCGGCCAGGGCCCGGCCGTCCACGCCGGCGGTCAGGTAGCAGGTGTCCAGCAGGGTGAGCCGGATCCCGGCGTGCGCGGCGGCCTCGACCAGCGCCTCGCCCATCGCGTTCGGGTCGTCGTAGGCGCCGCCGTCGGGCCGGTGGTGCAGGTAGTGGAACTCACCGACGCAGGTGATCCCCGCGAGGGCCATCTCGGCGTAGACCGCCCGGGCCAGGGCGAGGTAGGTGTCCGGGTCCAGGCGGTCCGCAACGGCGTACATCCGGTCCCGCCAGCTCCAGAAGTCGCCCCGGCCACCGTGGGTACGCCCGCGCAGCGCCCGGTGGAACGCGTGCGAGTGCACGTTGGCCAGTCCGGGCAGGGTCAACCCGGGCAGCGGCTTGGCGTCGGCGAACACCTCGACCCCGGCGGGCGGTCGGCTGCCCGCGGTCAGCGGCGTCACGGCGGTGATCCGCTCACCGTCGGTCTCGATCAGCACGTCCGGAGTGGGCTCGGCGTACTCGGGCAGCCAGGCGTACTCGGCGAGCCAGCGGGTCACCGGCATGTCAGCTCCTCCAGGACCCGGGCCAGCGCCCGTACGCCGGCGGCGCAGTCGACGTCGGTGGCCGCCTCGGCGGGGGAGTGCGACACCCCGGTCGGGTTGCGCACGAAGAGCATCGCGGTGGGCAGGTGCGCGGCCAGCACCCCGGCGTCGTGCCCGGCGCCGGTGGGCAGCACCGGTGCCGTGAGCAGCGTGGCCAGCCGGCCGGCCAGCCCGCCATCGAAGGCGACCAGCGGGGTCGTCGACTCCTCGGTCACCGTCACCGCCGTACCGTCGCGGCGGGCCCGCTCGGCGAGCTTGCCCCGTACCGCGTCGACCAGCCCGGTCAGCGTCTCCGGGTCGGCGGCCCGGGCGTCCAGCCAGCCGGTCACCTTCGACGGGATGGCGTTGGTGACGTTCGGTTCGACGGCGACCCGGCCCACGGTGGCGTGCGCGCCGCGCAGCCGGGCCTCCTTGTTGGCCGCCAGCACGGTGAACGCGTAGGTGAGCATCGGGTCGCGGCGGTCGGCCATCCGGGTCGTACCGGCGTGGTTGCCCTCGCCGACCACGTCGAAGCGCCACCGGCCGTGCGGCCAGATCGCGCTGGCCACACCGACCGGAGCGTCCGTCTCGTCCAGCGCGCGGCCCTGCTCGACGTGCAGCTCCACGAAGGCGCCGAACCGGCCCAGCAGGTCCGGGCGGGCGCCCGCCGGCTGGTCGCCGAGCGCCTCGGCGAAGCTCACCCCGGCCGCGTCGCGCAGCCCGGCCGCGCGTTCCGCCGGCAGCGCCCCGGTGAGCAGCCGCGACCCCAGGCACGGTACGCCGAAGCGCGCACCCTCCTCCTCGACGAACGCGGCCAGCACCAGCGGGCGGCCCGGGGTGACGCCGGCGGCCCGCAGCTCGTCCACGGCGAGGAACGCGCTGACGATGCCGAGCGGCCCGTCGTACGCCCCGCCGTGCGGCACCGAGTCGAAGTGGCTGCCGGTCAGCACCGCGTCCCCGGCCTCCGGGTCACCCCAGTGGGCGAACAGGTTGCCGTTGCCGTCCTCGGTGACCGGCAGGCCGCGCCGGTCGGCCTGGGACCGGAACCAGCTGCGCAGCTCCAGCTCGGGCTTGGTCAACGCGTAGCGCAGGTAGCCGCCGCTGCCGGCGTCCCGCCCGACCGGCGCGATCTCGTCCCACAGCTCCCGAAACCTGTTGGCAAGGGGCCCTTCTACAACAGAATCCGATAACAAGGGGCCCTTCCTCACTGCTCGGTCATCGGGGTGCGGACGCCGGTACGCGTGGCGACCTCGCGAGCGATGTCGTAGCCGGCGTCGACGTGGCGAATGACGCCCATCGCCGGGTCGTTGGTGAGCACCCGCTCGATCTTCTGCCCGGCCAGCGCGGTGCCGTCGGCCACGCAGACCTGCCCGGCGTGGATCGACCGGCCGATGCCCACCCCGCCGCCGTGGTGGATGGACACCCAGGAGGCGCCGCTGGCCGTGTTGACCAGCGCGTTGAGCAGCGGCCAGTCGGCGATCGCGTCGGAGCCGTCGGCCATCGCCTCGGTCTCCCGGTACGGGCTGGCCACGCTGCCGGCGTCCAGGTGGTCCCGGCCGATGACGAGCGGGGCGGAGAGTTCGCCGGAGGCGACCATCTCGTTGAACCGCACGCCAGCCTTGTCCCGTTCGCCGTACCCGAGCCAGCAGATCCGCGCGGGCAGGCCCTGGAAGGCGACCCGCTCGCCCGCCAGCCGGATCCACCGGGCCAGCGACTCGTTCTCCGGGAACAACTCCAGGATGGCCCGGTCGGTGGCGGCGATGTCGGCCGGGTCGCCGGAGAGCGCCGCCCACCGGAACGGGCCCTTGCCCTCGGAGAACAGCGGCCGGATGTACGCCGGCACGAAGCCGGGAAAGTCGAACGCGCGCTGGTAGCCGGCGAGCTGCGCCTCGCCCCGGATCGAGTTGCCGTAGTCGAAGACCTCCGCGCCAGCGTCGAGGAAGCCGACCATCGCCTCGACGTGCCGCGCCATGGACGCCCGGGCCCGGTCGGTGAACTCGGCCGGCTTCGCCGCCGCGTACTCCCGGGCGTCGGCCAGCTCCACCCCCACCGGCAGGTACGACAGCGGGTCGTGCGCGCTGGTCTGGTCGGTCACGATGTCGATCTCGACGCCGCGGCTGAGCAGCTCCGGGAAGACCTCGGCCGCGTTGCCGACCACGCCGACGGAGAGCGCGCGCCGGTCCCGCTTCGCGGCCAGCACCCGCCGGACCGCGTCGTCCAGCGAGTCGGCCACCTCGTCCAGGTAGCGGTCGTGCACGCGCCGGTCGAGGCGGGTCCGGTCCACGTCCACGATCAGGCAGACGCCGCCGTTCATGGTGACCGCGAGCGGCTGCGCGCCGCCCATCCCGCCGCAGCCGGCGGTCAGCGTCAGCGTGCCCGCGAGGGTGTCCCCGAACCGCTTCGCGGCCACCGCGGCGAACGTCTCGTAGGTGCCCTGGAGGATGCCCTGGGTGCCGATGTAGATCCACGAGCCGGCGGTCATCTGCCCGTACATCGTCAGACCGAGCTGCTCCAGCCGGCGGAACTCCGGCCAGGTCGCCCAGTCGCCGACCAGGTTGGAGTTGGCCAGCAGCACCCGGGGCGCCCACTCGTGGGTGCGCAGCACGCCGACCGGGCGGCCGGACTGCACCAGCATCGTCTCGTCCTCGCGCAGGTCGGTCAGCGTGCGGACCAACGCGTGGTACGACGGCCAGTCCCGCGCCGCCTTGCCGGTGCCGCCGTAGACGACCAGGTCGTCGGGGCGTTCGGCCACCTCGGGGTCGAGGTTGTTCATGAGCATCCGCAGGGCGGCCTCCTGCGGCCAACCGCGGGCGGTGAGGTCGCTGCCCCGTGCGGCACGGACGTGCTGGGTCATCTCGGGTCTCCTCCGGTCATCATCCGAGGAACAACTGACGGCGGGCCGCGGAGGCTTCGAACGCCTCCAGCCGGCGCTGGGTGTCGGCCGGCGCGGCGTCGCAGATCGCCTGCAACAGCACCATGGCCAGGGTCATCGGGGCGGTGTGCAGGTCGAAGACGAGCTGGGCGCCGACCGCGGCGGGCAGCACCACGTCGGCATGCTCGGTGGCGGGGCTGACCGGCGAGTCGGTGATCGCCACCACGGTCAACCCGGCGGCCCGCGCGTCGCGCAGCGCGTCCAGGGTCTCCCGGGGGTAGCGGGGCAGCACGAAGGCCAGGACCGCCGAGGCGCCAGCCTCGGCGGCCTGCTCCAGGCGGTCGGCGAGCAGGCTGCCGCCGTCGTCGAGCACCCGGACGTCCGGGTGCACCTTGGCGGCGAAGTAGGCGAAGTACGCGGCCAGCGGCGCGGCGGCGCGTAGGCCGAGCACCGGCAGCGGGCGACTGGCGGCGAGCAGCCGACCGGTCTCGGCGATCCGGTCCCGGTCGGCGAGCTGACCGGCGAGGCGGTCGAGGTTGCCCATCTCGGCGCGTACGGCCTGCTGGAGTTCGTTGCCGGCGTCCGCCGGTCCGCCGGGCGCGGCGGTGGTGAGGTCGCGCAACCGGCGGCGCAGCGCGGGGTAGCCGTCGTGGCCGAGCGCGACGGCGAACCGGGTGACCGACGGCTGGCTGACCCCGGCCAGCTCTGCCACCTCGGCCGCGGACAGGTACGCCACGGCGGGGGCGTGCTGCACCAGGCAGTGCGCGATCCGACGCTGGGTCGGGGTGAGCCGCACCCCCTGGAACAGGTCGAGCACCCGCTCGGTGGGCGCGGCGACAGCTCCTTCATTCACACCGAGACTCTATGCATGAAAACTTTCAGAGGGCAACCGTTCCTCGCCGCACGTTCCACCCACCGGTTGGTGGACCGACCGGTGGACGACCGGGCGAGCGTCCCCTCTGTAGGATCCGCACGGCGGTCGAGCAGAGGAGTGCGCATGCAGTCGGTTGGCCCGTACCGGTTCACCCACATGCTGGGCACCTGCCCAGTGGGAAAGGCCTGGGCTGCCATCGACGAGCAGGGCCGGTTCGTGACCGTAGCGGTGCTGGACGCCGTGGCCGCGAGCACGCCGGGGTGGCGCGAGGCCTTCGCCGGGACTGCCAACGCCATGTCGCAGAGGCCGGGCGGCCAGGCCTTCGCGTACGCCGACTTCTTCTCCGCCGAGCCGTGGGCGGCCTACCCGGCGGAGGCCGGCCAGGGCGCCGAGAAGCTGTTCCGCGCACTGGGGCAGGAGTACCACCCGGTGCCGACGGACAAGGGCAGCTCGACCGAGGAGGGCGGCTCGACGGAGCCGGTCACCGGGGTGCCGCGGCAGGTCTCCGGGCCGCCGCAGTCGGTGTCCGGCCCTCCGCAGCAGTTCTCCGCGCCGCCGCAGCCGGTGTCCGGCGCCCCGCAGCCCGTCTCCGGTGCCCCGCTGCCGACGTCCGGAGCACCGTTCGCGCCGTGGGCGCTGCACGCCGGCGGGCTGCCGACCGTGCCGCCCGCGCCGATCCCACCGCCCGCCGCCGACGCGCCCCAGTCGCCCGCGCCGGTGTCCGCCGCTCCGGCGGATCCGCCGCCCTACGATCCATTCGGCGCCCCGGTCCGGCGCATCAAGCCGTCGGAGCCGCCGCCGCGCCGTACCGGGCTCTGGGCGGGGCTGGCCGCGCTCGTGCTGGTGGCGGCTGTGGGCAGTGGCGTGGCCATCTGGGCGATCGCCGGCAAGGACCAGCCCGATCCGTACACTCCGCCGACGGCGATCGTCACGGCGTCCCCGGGTGACGCCGCGGCCGAGCCGGGGCTGAAGCCGTGGGCACAGGCCACTCTGTACAGCCCGGAGGAGCGCGCCCTCGCGGTCGCCGCGCCGTCGCTGGTCTTCATCGAGGCGGTCTTCACCGGGTACGTCCGGGACACCAGGACGAACGCCCTGGTGCACCCCCAGCCCGTCTCCTTCATCCGTCGGTGCAGTGGCTTCGTGGTGACTCCTGACGGCCACGCCGTCACCAACGGGTCCTGCGTCAAGCCGACCGAGGAGCACGCCCGCTGGCTCGCCGTCGACGCGCTGGCCAGGTTGCTCGTGCAGGAGAAGAAGCTCTCCGCCCCGCAGATCTCCACCTACATCGCGGCCAACCTCGGCAAGGTGCGGTTCACTGGTGTGGAACCGGGCACCGAGCCGACCAGTGCGGTGTACGGCCAGCTCAACACCGGCACGGGCAACGTGACGAAGGAGCCGGCCATCCCGGCCGAGGTCGTCCGGAGCCTGCCCGAGGACAGCGGCAACACCGCACTGATCAAGCTCGCCCAGGGCGGCCTGCCCGCGGTGGAACTCAACCCGTCCGCCAGCCTCGCGGAGGACGCCTCGGTACGCATCCTCGCCTTCACGACCACCGATGTCGTCTTCCGCAACGCCACCTACCGTCCCCAGTCGAAGCTGGTGACGATCACCGGTACGAGCCAGCGCGGACCCGTCTCGATCTACCTCGTCAACGAGGACCTCGGCACGGTGTCACACGGGGGTATCGCCCTCGATCCCGCGGGCCGGGTCGCCGGGCTGATCTACCAGGATCAGGCGCGACCGGACCGTGCCAACCGGGCGGTGCTGCCGGCGTCGACGATCGCCACGCTGCTGACCGAGGCCGGCATCGGCAACGCACTCGGTGACTCCGACAAGCTCTACCGCAGCGGGCTGGACGCGTACTTCGGCGGCGACTCGTCGGGCGCCGTCACGCAGCTTGAGAAGGCCGCGGCGGCGTCACCCGCCAACGTGCTCGCGCAGGCCTACCGGCAGAACGCCGCCGAGCGCCAGCGATTGGAGAACGCGTCGCGGGCGCAGTCGGATGCCCTCGTCTTCGTGCTGGTCGGGTTCGCGGCCGTGTTGCTCATCGCCCTTGTCGTCCTGGTCGTGATGCTCGTCCGTCGTCGCGGCCGCTGAGTGGCCGGTGACGGGACAAATTCGCCGGATCGGACACATGGGAATAAGTGCTGATGATCCGTCTCAGTGATCGCCCTCATTGGTCATTCACCAGCCCACGAAAATTCATGCCCACCCAAAGATCAGATGTTCGGTTGACTCGATTCCCACCGAACGGCCCCGTGGTTCGCCGGCCTCAGCGGGGCGTTCAGCCCGTGTGGATCTGAGCGGTGGCCAGGTAAATCCCTTGTAGGGACAGCGATTTCGATCGACATCCGGCCGCCTGACAGGTGATGGTGTGGCGGTGCGGCGATGGTTATACTCCGTCTTGTTGCGCGATGGATCTTCATTGTCGTCGATCGAGGGAAGTCCTGCGAACGCGTCGCTGAAATCGCTGCGAATGGTGGCTTTTCATGGGGGTGGCGAAGATGGGCGGGTCGGATCGTTGTGTCTTGTGGACCGGCGGGGTTGGCGTGCTGGGCGGCCCAGGTAGTACGGGCGGGCTGCGAAACGGCCGCCGTCCGTGACTAACCACCCCGCATACTCTCCCCCTTCCGCGCGTGACTCCGCTGGCAGCACCCTCCCCTCCGAGCACGGGCCCCCGCAGCCGATGATCGACGGGCCCACGGTGCCCTCGATGCCGGCCGTCGGCGCCTCGACCCTCCCGCTGACGCGGGCAGCAGACCAGGTGACCCCAGCGATCTCCGTCTGCATCGCTGTCCGGGACCGGCCCGAGCTCCTGGTGAAGTCCATCCAGAGTGTGCTCGCCGGCAGCTTCGACGATTTCGAGCTCATCGTGGTCGACGACGGTTCGGCCGTACCCGTTCGGGACGGGTTGGCCGAGGCGGGCCTGCTTGCCGACCGGCGGATCCGCCTCGTCCAGCAAAAGCCGACGGGGATCAGCGCCGCGCGCAACGCTGCCCTACGCATCGCCCGCGGCCGGTTCGTCACCGTGCTCGACTCGGACGACGAGTTGGCCCCCGACGGTCTGGCCCGGATGCAGGATTTCCTTGCTCAAACGGGTGCGCGCTGGGTCTACACCGACTACGAGGAGATCGTCGGCGGTTCGGCGAAGGTGATCAGGCTCCCCTCGTACCCGGATGCGCGTCGGATGCTCCGGTCCGTGCTGACTCGGCCCCGGCTGCCCTTCAAGCACTCCGGCATGACCATCGACCGTGAGTTGCTGCTACAGCTCGGCGGGTACGACGAGCAGATGTCCATCAAGGTGGATGTCGAGTTGGTCCTGCGTGCCCTCAGTAACGGGGTCCACCTGCAGCGACTCGACGAGCCGATCGTTCGATTCCATCGGCACAGCGGCAGCATCAGCCGGCGGCGCATCGCCGGTCTCGTCGCCTGGCGCAAGATGATCAAGATGTACAGCCGTCCACGTGTTCCGGGGCTGGCCCTCGTTGTCGTGGCGGTGCGTGCGGTGAGTGAGATCGGCAAATGGTTGGTCACGGCCGCCGGGCGGTGATCCGCCCCGGCACGGGACGGCGTCGTCGAACGCATGGAACGGCTCCGTGGTTACCGCCTCGACGCCGAGCGATCGGCACCGCGAGAAGCCGGCTCATGACGCTCTGATCCCGGAGCTGTCGGCGTGGTGCGATTTCGCGAAGGACTGGTCGGACCACAACAGCAGCGCCCGAATCGCCACTAGGCAGGGCACCGCACGGACGCATAAGGTGCACGTCGCGATCTCCCGTCGGGGGCGATGTGGGAAAGGAAGGTCGTGTCCGCGCACACTCAGTTCCTCTCGGCTGTCACGCCACAGCAGACGCCGAGGTTCGACCCCGACCTGGGGGTCATCACGCCACCTTCCAACGGCATGGCCCGGTCGGTGTTCGCGCGTCCGGTCGCGCCACGGGCCAACTGGCGTCGGCGCTACGTGGCCTGGCTGGTCCTGCTCGATGCCCTCGTTGCCCTGGCCGCCAGCCGGACGGTCGTCGCCCTGCTGGACGAGGCCGACGCCGGCTTCTGGGACCAGCGGGTGCTGGGGAACATCAGCTCCTTCACCCTCGTGGCGAACATCGGCGTCCCCCTGGGTTGGCTGATCCTGCTCGTCGCCGCCGGGGCGTATGACCAGCGTGCACTCGGGCTAGGCACCGAGGAACTCAAGCGGGTGGCCCGGGCCAACCTCGCGATGGCCGCCACGGTCTCGTTCCTCGCACTCGGCTTCAAGAAGGACCTGTCCCGGGCGACGGTCGCCGCCATCATCATCTGCCTGCTGCTCTACACCCTGGTGGCTCGCTTCGCCGCCCGGGTGGTGCTGCGCCGGATCCGACGCAGCGGGCGGGCCTCGCAGAAGGTGCTGCTGGTCGGCCGGCTCTCCGACGCGCTCGCGCTGCACGAGGTGGTGACCCGCAACTACGGAGCCGGGCTGCACCCGGTCGCCATCCACCTGCCACACCACCCCCGGCCGGGCGAGCGGGTGAACGCTCCGGTGCCGGTCTACGTCGGCTGGGACCTGGTGCCATTGGTCCAGCAGCTCGGCGCGGACACCATCGCGGTCTGTGGCCCTGCCAGTCTGGAGTCGTACGAGCTTCGCAAGCTCGCCTGGCAGTTGGAGGGCACCGGCCTGAACCTGGTGGTGGTCCCCCAGGTCACCGACGTCACCGGCCCGCGCATCCACGTCCGGCCGATCGAGGGCCTCCCGCTGCTCAACGTGGACGAACCCACCATCTCCGGCCTGTCGCTGCTGGTCAAGACCGTGCTCGACCGGGTCACCGCGCTGGTCGGTCTGGTGCTGCTGAGCCCGGTGCTGCTCGCCATCGCATTGGCCATCAGGTTCACCGACCCGGGGCCGGTGATGTTCCGGCAGACCCGGATCGGCCACGAGGGCCGCGCGTTCAAGGTCTGGAAGTTCCGGACCATGTACACCGACGCGGAGGAGCGGCTGGCCGCCCTGCAGCATCGGAACGAGAGCGACGGCCTGCTGTTCAAGATGAAGGACGACCCGCGGGTCACCCCGATCGGCCGGCACCTGCGGGCGCTCTCCCTGGACGAGCTGCCCCAGCTGATCAACGTGTTGCGCGGGCAGATGTCGCTGGTCGGCCCGCGCCCGCTGCCCACCGAGGACGACGACTACCGCGGTGACGTGCGCCGGCGGTTGCTGGTGCGCCCGGGCATCACCGGCCTCTGGCAGATCTCCGGCCGCTCGGACCTGACCTGGGACGACGCGGTCCGGCTGGACCTGCACTACGTGGACAACTGGTCGCTGGTGTACGACCTCGCCATTTTGTGGAAGACGGCCAGCGTCGTGCTGGCCCGGCGGGGCGCGTACTGATCCCGAATCCGTGGAACGCCGACGGGCGGTGGCCTCCTGGCCACCGCCCGTCGCTGTTCGTGGTGCCGCCTCCGCGGTCCGGGGACGGCGCCCTGCCGGGCGAGAGAACCTATGGCTTCTTCGCGCCGGCGATGATGTCCGGGACAGCGTCCCGGCGCACCGCGTCGTAGAACGACTTGACCCGGTTCGTGTCGGCCAGGACGACGCTCTCCGAACCGATCCGGCCGGTGCCCTTGGTGGGGCTGGTGACGAAGGTCAGGTTGCTGCCGCGGACGCCGCGCATCTGGTTCGCCGTCTCCAGCAGGGACAGCTCCTTGTCCACCGAGACCGAGCTCGAGGTGGCCTTGAGGAACGAGTTCAGCTTGCCGGGGTTGGTGAGGAGGCCACCGGAGGAGGCCTTGTCGATGATCGCCTTGATCACCTGCTGCTGGTGCCGGATCCGGGCGAAGTCACCGTCGGCGAACTGCTTGCGCTGGCGCGAGTAGTCGAGCGCCGCCTCGCCGTCCATCCGCTGCATGCCCTTGCTGAAGGTGCGGAACGGCGCGTGGATCGAGGTGAACTGCTTCTCCGAGTTGACCTCGATGCCGCCCAGCGCGTCGATGATCTCCTTGAACCCGGCGAAGTCGACCACCGCGACGTGGTCCACCCGTACCGCGGTGAACTTCTCCACGGTCTGCACCATCAGCGGAATCCCGCCCCAGGCGTACGCGGCATTGATCTTGGCATCCCGACCGCCGTTGTTGCCGTTCGCGGATCGGGGCACCGACACCCAGGTATCCCGGGGAATCGAGATCAGCTGAGCGCTGGACCGGTCCTTCGGCAGGTGGGCGAGGATGATCGTGTCGGTCCGCGAGCCGGAGGTCTTCTCCGGGTCGCGCGAGTCGCTGCCCAGGATCATGATGTTCATCGCGCCCTCGACCGTCGCCTGCGGGCGACCCTCCTCCGGCACGCCGTCGAACGCGTCCACGCGATCGATGCCCCCCTCGACGGAGCGCAGGTAGAGGCCACCGGCGATGACCGCTCCACCCCCCACCAGCGTCACCACCAGAAGGCTGATCAGGAGAATCCGCCGCCAGCGGCGTCGTTGGGGTGGCTGCGGGCCGACCGGCTCGCCGTCGTCCACCCGCTGTGGCTGGCCCGCAGTCCCGGTCGAGTAGTACGCGCCGGGTTGCGCGGTCTCATTGTGACGTGGCATGGCGCGATGCTACTCACCCGGCCTGCGGCCCGAGTACCCTCGTCCGGTCGGCGCCGCCCGCCGTCGGGTTGAACTGTCGACCGAACTCAATGGCAACTTCCTCTGCCGCACGGCGCGTCGGCCTGATAAGAAGCTCCGGTGGACGCAACGAAGCTCCGACGGGCGATCGCCCGTACCCGGCTCGCGCCCGTCGCAGCCTTCCCGAAACGGCTCGCGCGGGTCGCCCGGCACGACGCCAAGGTGCTGCGCACCTCGGCCCGCTGGCTGGTCACCTCCCGGGAGCACCACAACTACACCTACGAGCTCACCAAGCTCAGCCGCCACCACCTGGCCTGGTTCGTCAGTGTGGCCTGCGACCGCCCGGTCAAGCAGGTCCGCGGCTGGTTCGACGAGATCGAGTCCGACCAGCCGCTGCGGCAGCACATCGAGCGGGCCACCGCGGGCTCCGCCCGGCGAGGGCTGGCCGACAAACAGGTCCGCTACGCCCGCCGAATCGGCTGGTACGCGATGGTCCGAGCCACCCGCCCGGCGCACGTGGTGGAGACCGGTGTGGACAAGGGCCTGGGCAGCTGTGTGCTGGCCGCGGCACTGCTGCGCAACGCGCAGGAGGGCCACCCGGGCCGGGTCACCTCGCTGGACATCAACCCCGAGGCCGGCTACCTGGCCCACGCCGCTCCCTGGTCCGAGGTGGTCGACCTGGTGATCGGCGACTCGATCGCCTCGATCGGTGCTCTGGACCGCCCGGTCAACCTGTTCCTGCACGACAGCGACCACAGCCGGGCACACGAGAAGCGCGAGTTCGACGCGGTGGAGTCGAAGCTCGCCCCCGGCGCGATCCTGCTCACCGACAACGTCACCAGCACCAACGTGCTCGCCGAACACGCCGAGCGCACCGGCCGGCGGTTCCTCGCCTACCGGGAGAGCCCCGCCAACCACTGGTACCCCGGGGACGGCATCGGCGTGGCATGGTAGCCGGGTGCGGCTGACCTCGATCCACACGTACCCCGTCAAGGGTTGCCACCGGCTCGACCACGACGACGCCCTGGTGCATCCGTGGGGCCTGGCGGGCGACCGGCGCTGGATGGTGGTGGACGCCGACGGCGTCGGCGTCACCCAGCGGGAGACCACCCGGCTGGTCGACCTGCGCGCCACGGTTCATCCCGGCGGCCTCTCGCTGCGCGCCGGCGGGCAACCCGACCTCGACGTGCCCGAGCCGGCCGGCGGAGACCCGGTCGCCGTGCGCACCTTCCGCAGCCGGAAGATCCCGGTCCCCGCGCTACCCGGCGGGCCGGTGGCCGACGCCTGGCTCGGCGCGCTGCTCGGCCGGCCGGTCCGACTGGTCTGGCTGGCCCGGCCGACCCGACACCTTGCCGCCGGAGATCGCGAACACGACACCGGTGCCCAGGTCAGCTTCGCGGACGCCTACCCACTGCTGCTCGCGAACGCCGCCTCCCTCGACGCGCTCAACGACTGGCTCGCCGAGGCCGGGGAGGAGCCGGTGCCGATGGCCCGGTTCCGGCCCAACCTGGTGGTCGACGGAGCCCCTGCGTGGGCCGAGGACGACTGGGCCGGCCGGTCGCTGCGCATCGGCGACCTGCGGTTCCGTGCCGCCGGGCCGTGTGACCGCTGCGTGGTGACCACGACCGACCAGGAGACCGGGGTACGCACGAAGGAGCCGCTGCGCACCCTCGGCCGGTACCGCAACGTCCAACAGAAACTCCTCTTCGGGCTGCACCTGGTGCCCGTCGACAGTGGACCGATGATCGTCGGCGCCCCGGTCGTCATCGACGCCTGACCGGATGCCGACCGCCCCGGGTTGGCGGTGGCGAGTCTGACCG
The DNA here is from genome assembly GCF_042872965.1 of Micromonospora sp. NPDC005087. Lineage (NCBI taxonomy): Bacteria > Bacillati > Actinomycetota > Actinomycetes > Micromonosporales > Micromonosporaceae > Micromonospora > Micromonospora sp. NPDC005087. The sequence goes on from NZ_JBIALB010000010.1 coordinate 68,748, forward strand.
CAGGTCTGTTGCGGGAGCGCAGCGATCACCGTCCGTCGACACTGTCTTAGCTTTCGCTTAGCCGGCTTGTCCGGCCGACGACGGTTCGGGCAGCATCGCGTCGTGACGGACGGAAGCGCTCCCGGCGGCGTCGACATCGACATCGACCTCGACCGGGTTCCGGACGACCGGCCCACGCCCTCGTCCGGCCCCATCCCCTGGCTGGTCGCCACCAGCGTCACCGTCCTCGCGGCGGTGCTCGGGCTCACCCTTGCGCTGCGCTCCGGCTCCGCCCCCGCCTGCGCCGCCGGCCGTGCGCTCGCCGCGCCGCCCACCGGCACCGCCACGCACAGCGGCAAGGCGACCTTCTACGACTCGAACGGTGCCGGCGGCAACTGCTCGAACCCGGCAGCCCCGGCCAACCGGCTCTACGTCGCGCTCGGACCGACGGAGTACGCCGCCGGCGCCGCCTGCGGCGGGTTCCTCGACGTGACCGGCCCGAAGGGCAGCGTCCGCGTCCTGATCATGGATCAGTGCCCGGAGTGCGAACCCGGGCACCTCGACCTGTCCCGCGAGGCGTTCGCCCGGATCGCCGACCCGGTCCAGGGCCTCGTTCCGGTCACCTACCGCGCGGTGGTCAACCCGCCACTACCCGGCCCGCTCACCTTCCGGATCAAGGAGGGCGCGTCGCAGTTCTGGTTCGCCGTCCGGGTGGGCAACCACGGCAACCCGCTGCGCGCCGTGGAGGTCCGGCAGCGTGACAGCGGCCCGTGGCAGTCAGCCACACGGCAGGACTACAACTACTGGTTGATCGCCTCCGGCGCCGGCGCCGGCCCGTTCACGATCCGGGTGAGCGACGTGTACGGGAACCGGGCGACCGTCGCCGGCATCCGGATGGCGCCCGGCCAGGTCCAGACCAGCACAGTCCGCATGTACGGGCGCGGCGCGGCGCCCGCCAACTCCCGTCCGCCCGCGTCGGCCCGGCCGTCCGCCAACCGACCAGCGGGTACGCCGACGCCCGCCCGCCGCCCGGCCGAGGTGGCGAAGGCGAGCACGCCGGCCACCGCGGTGGCCGACCCGCCGACCACCCGACCGGCCGGGGCCTCGGCCCGCTGGTGCGCGAGCTGACCGCTCAGTCGGCCGGCCTTAGGTCGAGCCACATCAGGATTTCGTCCCGGTCGTCACCGGGCGCCACCCGCAGCGCACCCGGCAGGCGACCGATCTCCCGGTACCCCAGGCGGCGGTAGAACCCGTCCAGCCCCAGCCCGTCCCGCACAGTCACGTGCAGCGCCTCGTAACCCAACTCCCGCCCCAGCCGGGTGGCCTCGCGCATCAGCGCCGAGCCGTAGCCGGCGCCCTGGGTGTCCGGGTGGATCATCACGCGCTTTAGCACGCACCAGTGCGCCTTGAGAGGGAACCGGTTGTCGCAGAAGATCAGCACGGCCACCAGCCGGTCGCCGGCGTACCCGACCAGCAGCCGGTCCGGTCCGTCGGCGATGCCGGCGAACGTCGGGTCGGCGGTGGCGCGGACGTCGGCCGCGGTGACCGGGGGCACGAAGCCGACCGCGCCGCCGGCATTGGTGACGTCCACCCAGAGGGCGACGATCTCGGCGCGCAGCTGCGGGGTGAGGTCGGGATCGAGGACGAAGCGCAGACTCACGCCCGCCATCCTGACCCCGCGACCAGGGTGTCGGCCCGTGATCGTGACATGCACGACAGGGGCCTCTGATCGAGCTGAGGTGCTTCGTCTCGCGACGAAGACGTGGGGCCGACGGGATTCGAACCCGCACTGGTACGGACCTAAACCGTATGCCTCCTGCCGTTGGGCTACGGCCCCTTGATGCTGTACTCCACCAGCGTCCATGGCCATTCTTGTCGACGAGGCAGGCGTCTGCCTATCCGGAAGCCGGTTGGAGTGACAGCGTCAGGATCGTAGACCACCTCGGGCTCGACGTGAGCGGGTCGTCGCTGGCCGGCGTAAGTGGATGTCTGGCTGTGACAATTGGGGCACAGTAGCCGGAGGTTCTGCGGCTGGTTGTCGAGGAAGTCCCCGTTGATGTGATCGACGTGCAGGGTCAGCTTGCCCCCTTGCCACGTCGATCCAACGCCGCAGACCTCACAGCTCTCGGGCAGACCGATCGTCGCCAGGGCGCGTTTGAGGCGGACGCCCGGGATCCGGCGCGAGCCCTCGGGCAGCACCACGAGCAGATCTTCGGGCGACATCCGCCGCCAACGCACGCCCCGATTGTGGACGCTGCCGGTGAAGTGGGACGTGTCGACGCCGAAGCGCTTGAGCTGCCGACTGATGTGCGCGTGGGAGCCGCCGCTGACTCGGATGCCGAGCAGCCGCATCACCTCGGTGATGTTGCGAGCGGCGGCGGCCGCCGCGGCCAAAGCCTCGGGCGTGTACTTGTATCTGACCACCCACAGATGGTGACGGCCCGGTGCGACAGTCTCAGTCCAGGCCGAGGTCGCGGCGGAGCTTGGCGACGTGCCCGGTGGCCTTGACGTTGTAGAGCGCCCGCTCGATCTTGCCGTCGGCGTCGATGACGAACGTCGAGCGGATCACGCCGGTCACGGTCTTTCCGTACATCTGCTTCTCGCCGTAGGCGCCGTACGCGGTGAGCACCGCCTTGTCCGCGTCGGACACCAGCGCGAAGGTGATCGCGTCGCGGTCGCGGAACTTCGCCAGCTTCTCCGGCTTGTCCGGGGAGATGCCGACCACCTCGTAGCCGGCGGCCTGGAGGGAGGCGAGCGAGTCGCGGAAGTCGCAGGCCTGCTTGGTGCAGCCGGGGGTCATCGCGGCCGGGTAGGCGTAGAGGACGACCTTGCGGCCTCGCAGGTCGGCCAGGGCGAGTTGGTCACCGTTGTCGGTGGGGAGGGTGAACTCGGGTGCGGGGTCACCGGGGGAGAGACGGTCGGGCGCGGTCATGGCCCGACGATACCGCCGGGCTCGCCGGTGCCGCCGCAGGCGACGCGCCGAGCATTCGCGGCCGACGGTCGGTGACCCCAGTCCGAAATGGTGATCAAGGACATGCCTTGTTGCCAAGGTATGGCAACAACGAGGTTTGGGAAATAGGCTGACCCCGCCGGCCCGAACGGGTCCGCTGACGCGTGGGAGGTCGCGTGGAAACCCTGGCGATGCACATCTCGAACGGGATCATCGATGGTCCCGTCGCAGCGGTCTTCGCGGCGCTCGCCCTGGCCGCGCTCACCGGCTGCGTCCTGCGCGGCCGGCGCGACCTGGATGACCGCCTGGCCCCGATGGCCGGCCTGGTGGCCGCGTTCATCTTCGCCGTCCAGATGCTCAACTTTCCGATCTTCACGGCCGGGGTGAGTGGCCACCTGCTCGGTGGTGCGCTCGCCGCGATGCTGGTCGGCCCGTGGGTCGGCGCGCTCTGTGTGTCGGTGGTGCTGGTCGTGCAGGCGCTGATCTTCGGTGACGGGGGCGTGGCGATGCTCGGGCTCAACATCACCAACATGGCGCTGCTCGGCACCGCCGCGGCGTACGTGTTGATCGCGGTGCTGCTGCGGGTGCTGCCCCGCACGCCCGCCGGCCTGGCGGTCACCGGGTTCGTCGCCGCGATGCTCAGCGTGGTGGTCGCATCCCAGGGCTTCGTCCTGCAGTACTGGCTCGGCGGCACCACCGACCTGGGCGGCAACCTGGCCGGCCTGGCCGGCACGATGGCCGGCGCTCACTTGCTGATCGGCATCGGCGAGGGTCTGATCACCGCCACCACCGTGGTCACCGTGGCGAAGGTGCGCCCCGATCTCGTCTACGCGCTGCGCGGGCTGCGTCCCGCGACCGTACCCACCGTTCCGGCCGTCGGAGGTGTCCGATGAAGAACCGCTCGTGGGCCTTCCTGGCCGGTGGCCTCCTGGTCGCCCTGCTGCTGGCGGGGGTGGTGAGCAACTACGCCTCGTCCCACCCGGACGGGCTGGACTCGTCGCTGCTGAAGGGGTGCACCGTCGACGCCGATGACAACATCGTCGGCGGCAACTGCCCGGCCCAGCAGGCCCGGGATCACGAGTTGGGGGACAGCCCGCTCGCCGACTACGGGGTGCGCGGCGTGGAGAACAGCTTCCTCTCCACCGGCCTCTCCGGGGTGCTCGGCGTGCTGGTCACCTTCGCGATCGGCGCCGGAGGTTTCTGGCTGCTGCGCCGCCGTGGCGGCACGGCGACCCAGGGCGACACGGCGACGCCCGCCGAGGGCGCGACGCCGGCCGAGGGTGACGCGGCCACGTCCCGCGCCGGCGCGGCCGGCTGAGCAAGGGGAGTACGCGGATGGGTGCCGGTCACGGGCACGTGCTGTACCGGGAGTCCGACTCGCCGGTGCACCGGCTCCCACCCGAGGTCAAGATCGTGGCGATGGTGGTCTTCACGGTCGCCGTGGTGGCCACCCCGCGCGCCGCGTTCTGGGCCTTCGGCGCGTACGCCCTGCTGGTGGCGGCGGTGGCGGCGCTGGCCCGGGTGGGGCCGCGGTGGCTGCTCAGCCGGGCGCTGATCGAGCTGCCGTTCGTGCTGTTCGCCGTCGCGCTGCCGTTCCTCGGTGCCGGCGAGCGGGTCGACGTGCTGGGCCTGCGGCTGTCCGAGGACGGGTTGCACGGCGCGTGGAACATCGTGGCCAAGGGCACCCTGGGCGTTCTCGCCTCGCTGCTGCTCGCCGCGACCACCACCACCCGGGACCTGATCGTCGGGCTGGACCGGCTGCACTGCCCGCAGGTGCTCACCCAGATCGCCACGTTCATGCTGCGCTACCTCGACGTGCTGGTCGGCGAGGCGCGGCGGATGCGGGTGGCCCGGATCTCCCGGGGTGACGATCCGCGCTTCCTGTGGCAGTTGCGGGGCTTCGCCGCCGGGATCGGGGCGCTGTTCCTGCGGGCCTTCGAACGCGGCGAGCGGGTCTACCTGGCGATGCTGTCCCGGGGCTATTCCGGGCGGATGCCCGAGGTGTGGCAGGGCGACGGTGCGGCGACCGCCGGTCAGTGGCTGGTCGCGGCGACCGTGCCGGTGGTTGCGGCCTCCATCGCCGCCACCGCCGTCGTGCTGACATGATCGGTGTCGTGCAGACCGCTGTCTCGCTGGACGTACGTGGCGTTCGGTACGCGTACCCGGATGGGCATGTCGCCCTGCACGGGGTGGACCTGACCGTGCCGCGTGGGGACCGGGTGGCGCTGCTCGGGCCCAATGGCGCCGGTAAGACCACGCTGGTGCTGCACCTCAACGGCATCCTCACTCCGACCGAGGGCAGTGTGAGCGTCGGCGGGCTGACCGTGACGCCGGACCGGGCCACCCTGTCCGAGGTGCGCCGCCGGGTGGGCATCGTCTTTCAGGACCCGGACGACCAGCTCTTCCTGCCCACCGTGGCGCAGGACGTGGCGTTCGGGCCGGCGAACCTGGGCCTGCGCGGGGCGGAGCTGGCCGCCCGGGTGGACGAGGCGCTGGCCGCGGTGGGGATGAGTGAGCACCGGGACCGGGCGCCGCAGCACCTCTCCTTCGGGCAGCGCCGCCGGGTGGCGGTGGCCACCGTGCTCGCCATGCACCCGGAGATCCTGGTGCTGGACGAGCCGTCGTCGAACCTGGACCCGGCGGCGCGGCGCGAGTTGGCCGAGATCCTGCGCGAGCTGCCGGTGACGCTGCTGATGGTGACGCACGACCTGCCGTACGCGGCGGAGCTGTGCCAGCGCTCGGTGATCCTGGATGGTGGCCGGATCGTCGCCGACGCCCCCACGCTGGACCTGCTGGCCGACTCGACGCTCCTGGCCCGCCACCGCCTGGAACTGCCGTACGGCTTCGCTCCGCGCCCCTGACCGGCGGCGGGTCAGGTCCGGGCGGCGGCGGCGGTTCGGGAGGCGGCGTGCAGGCGCAGGACGCCGGCGGTGGTCGCGCCGGCGCCGATGATCAGCACCAGCGCCACCATGACCCGGGCGACCTCGGCCGGCCAGGGCACCGGCGCGACGGACCGGGCGAACACCGCGGCGTTGGCCACCCCGGCGAAGAGTGCCAGGCAGGCCCCGGCCAGCGCCACCGCGAAGTCGGCGGCCGGGCGGCGGGCCAGCGCGTAGCAACCGGCGGCGATCGCGCCGAGACCGGTGAGCAGCGACCAGACCTGCCCGGACAGCAGCCCCACCAGGACTCCGCCCACGCCCTGGGCGCCGGCGTCCAGCTCCCGGCCCACCGGGTAGAGCACGGCGACGGCGCCGCCGGCGATCAGCAGCACGCCCAGGGCGGACAGCGCCCGGGCGCCGGTCGGCGCGGCGGCGGCGAGCAGGCCGAGCGCGCCCACCGCGAGCAGCCCGACGATGGTCACCGCCCACCAGGTGTACGCGTCCGGCGGCGGCAGCCAGTCCAGCGTGCCGCGGATCTGCGCCGGGTCGCCGCCGTCGCGCAGCGGGATCGTCCAGTCCCGGACCCGGTGCTCGCGGTCCGGCGCGGCGCGTACCGCGTCCGGCGGTTGCGACTCCCGCCACAGCGCGCGCTGGTCGTGCCAGCGCACCGTGGTTCCTTCGGCGACCCGCTGCCAGGAGGGGGTGGCCGCCGGGTCCGCCTCGGCGGGCAGCGTGGTGTCCCCGGCGATGGTGCGGTTCAGGTACGTGGCGGGGGAGCGGGTGTTCTCGAAGACCCCGTCCGGGCCGATCCGCAGGTACGGCTCACCGGAGTAGCCGATCACCTCGATCGGGCGGCCGGTGCGGTTGGTCAGCTCCAGCCGGGCGCCCGCCTCGACCACCCGTACCTCCAGCCCGGGCCGGGCCGGGGCGACGCCGGTGGTCCGGGTGCGGTAGTCGGTGGCGTCCGGGGCGTCGGCGCCGTGCGCGGCGGCGGGTGCCGCGGTGAGCAGGGTGGCCGCGCAGGCGGCGGTGGCGACCAGGCCGGCGCGGGCCAGCAGGGTACGGATCACTTGCCGGCCGCCGCCACGGCCGCGGTGAGACCCTGCGGGCTGCGGTCGGCGAGCGGCTGACCGTTGACCAGGATGGTCGGCGTGCCGGTGACGTCGCCCCGGCTGGCCTCGTCGGTGACGTGCTCGGTCCACGTCCGGTACGTGTTGTCCTTGACGCAGCCACCGAACGAGCCCCGGTCGAGGCCCACGCCGGCGCCGATGTCGATCAACTCGTCGTCGGTGAGCCCGGCGCTGCCTTCCGGCGGTTGCCTGTCGAAGAGCGCCTTGGCGTACTCGCGGAACTTGCCGCCAACCGCGGCGCAGCCGGAGGCGGCCGAGGAGCGGGTGGAGTACTCGGTGGTGGAGAAGCGGTTGAGGTACGCCACCGGGTGGTAGACGACCTTCGCCTTGTTCTCGGTCACCAACTGCTCCAGGGTCGCCCCGCTGGTCTGCTCGAACTGTTTGCAGGCCGGGCAGAGGAAGTCCTCGTAGACGTCGACGGTGACCGGCCCGCCACCGGTGACGATGCCGGTGCCGTCCGCGTTGGCGCCGGGCGGGGTGGTGAAGTCGTCCGAGCGCTGGCTGGACCAGACGCCCCAGCCGATCAGGCCGGCGATGACCAGCACGGCGACCGCGGCGGCGGAGACCCAGACGGTGCGGCGGCGCCGCCGTTCGCGGGCCAGCTGCTGGCGGACAACCCGGGCCGCGTCCCGCTGCCCCTTGCGACTACTCATCCTCGTCCTCCACGGCGGGTTCACCGGACAGCCACCCGTCCACCGAAACGGGCGTACGTGGCCAGATCAGCAGAAAGCCGGCTAGCACCAAGAATCCCAGGTCGCGCAGGATCTCCGGGAGATAACTGGGTGCCTGCCCCTCGGCGAGCTGCCCGCCGCTGCCGAAGCAGCCGCAGTCGATGGCCAGGCCACGCACCCAGGCCGAGGCGATCCCGGCGATGAAGACCACCAGCAGCGCGGCCGAGACACCGGCGGTGAGCCGGGTGGCCAGACCGAGCAGCAGCAGCACACCCAGCGCCAGCTCGACGAAGGGCAACGCGGCGCCGACCGCGGTCGCCACGTCATACGGCAGCACCTGGTAGGCGTTCACGGCCCGGCCGGAGGCGGCCAGGTCGCCGACCTTCGACGCGCCGGCGATCAGCCAGACGGCGGCGAGGCCGAGTCGGGCCGCGATGCCGAGCCAGGGCCGGGCGGTGGCCCAGCGACCGACGTGGCCGGAAGGTGCTGTCACGGTCATTGGTCGTCCCGTCTCCGCCGGAAGTTCCCGGCTCAGCCGGTCAGGGCGTCGCCGACCGCCTCGACCAGATCGTCGCGGGCCCGGGCGACCCGGGATCGGATCGTGCCCACCGGCACCCCCTCCACGGCGGCGGCCTCGGCGTACGACAGGCCGAGCAGCTGAGTGAGCACGAACGCGGCCCGCCGCTCGGCGCTCAACCGGCCAACCAGGTCGGCGGCGCCGAGCTGCCCGGCCGGGTCCGGGTGCGGGCGGTCGGTGTACGCGTTCGCGGCCAGCCGCTCGTCGAGCCGACGTCGGCGGATCACCGTACGCAGGTGATCGGCGCAGGTCCGCCGGGCGATGCCGAGCAGCCAGGTACGGGCGCTGGAGCGACCCTCGAACGCGGGCAGCGCCCGGAAGGCCCGCAGGTACGTCTCCTGCGTCAGGTCGTCGGCGCTGTCCGGGTCCACCAGGGCGGCGACGAACCGCCAGACCTCGACCTGGGTCAGCCGGACGAACGCGGCCTGGGCGGTCGGGTCGCCGCCGCGCGCGGTCAACGCCCACTCGGTGGCCGGATCCCGGGCGCCGCCATCGGCCGGGTCGGCCGGACCGGCGGCACCGGTGTCACGCGGGACGGGGATCACGACAAACCAGGTTACGCGGCGCCGGGCGCGACAGCAGAGCCCTTCGGCCCCTGGATGTTCTGCGCCACGTCGGGAACTTTTCCCCGCCCTGGGCCGACTACCCCGTCATGACTTGCGACCACGTACGCGCGGCGCTGTCGGCGCGCCTGGACGGGGAGGACCCGCAGGCGTCCCCGGCGGCGCTGGACGCCCACACCGCGACCTGCGCCGGCTGCCACGCCTGGCTGGCCCGCGCCGAGCAGGTGACCCGGCTGGTCCGGGTGCAGCCGGTGGAGGTGCCCGACCTCACCGCGGCGGTGCTGGCCGCGGTCGCCGCCGATTCCGCCCACCGGAGCCCGGCCGCCGTCCGGCGGGCCCGCCGACAGGTGCTGCGGATCGCGGTGGCGGTGGCCGCGGTGGCGCAGTTGGCCATTGCGCTGCCGATCCTCCTCGCTGGGCTGGGCGTGTCGGTGGACCCGCACACCAGCCGGGAGATGGCCTCGTTCGACGTTGCCCTGGCGGTGGGTTTCGCGTTGGCCGCCTGGCGGCCCGAGAGGGCCCGGGCCTTCCTGCCGGTGGCCCTGGTGCTGGCGGTCTGCCTGGCCGGCACCAGCGTGGTGGACATCGCCAACTCGACCACCGCGCTGGTGCACGAGGTCGGCCACCTTGCCGCCGTGGTGCAGGCGGGGTTGCTGTGGGCGCTGGTTCGTACCGGCGGGGATGACCGGCCGCTCACGCCGGTGCTGGCGGCAGGGCGCGGGTGAATGACTCACCGGACTCGGGTCGCCGAGATCCACTCCCGTCGGCGAGCATGGCCAGCATGACTGTCGCCCCCCGCCGCTGGCTCGCTCGGCTGGCCGCCACCGCCGGCCTTCTGGTCACCGTCGTCCTCCTCCTGATCGCCCCGGCCACTCCCGCCAGCGCACACGCCGTGCTGCAGAGCAGCAGCCCGGCCGCTTCGTCGGTGGTGCCGAGCGCGCCGGCCGAGGTGGTCCTCACGTTCAGCGAGTCGGTACGTAAGGTTCCCGGCAAGATCCGCGTGATCGCGCCGGACGGCTCCCGGGCCGACCGGGGTGAGCCGAGCTTCGACGGCGCCGCCGTGTCCATCCCGGTCGATCCGGCCGGCGAGCGCGGCACCTACCTGGTCAGCTTCCGGGTGATCTCCGCGGACAGCCATCCGGTGTCCGGCGCGTTCACCTACTCGGTCGGCGCACCCTCGACACCGCCGGTCGACTCCGGCGACGACAGCCGGGCCAACCCGGTGGTCGGCAACGCGGTGAAGGTGGCCCGTTTCCTCGGGTACGCCGGCCTGGTGCTGCTGGTCGGGCCGGCGCTGGTGCTCGCCGCGCTGTGGCCACGCCGGCTGTCGCGCAGGGGACCGGCGCGGCTGGCCTGGACCGGCCTCGGTCTGGTGGCCTTCGCCACCCTCGCCGACCTGTGGCTGCAGGTGCCCTACACCGCCGGCGGCGGCCTCTTCGAGGTGACCGGCGAGGGGTTCGGCAGCGTGTTCGGCAGCGCCTTCGGCACCGCCCACCTGGTCCGGCTCGGCCTGCTGGCGGCCGCGGCGTTCCTGCTCCGGCCGCTGCTGGCCAGACCGTCCGGGCGCACCGACGCGATCATCCTGGCCGTGCTCGGCGGGGCGGCCCTGCTGACCTGGCCGTTGGCCGGGCACCCGGCGGCGTCCCCGGCCCCGGCGGTCTCCGTGGTGGTCGACGCCGTCCACCTGGGCAGCATGGCCGTCTGGCTGGGCGGCCTGTTGATGCTCGCGGGCTTCCTGCTGCGCCAGGCCGACGAGCGGGAGTTGGGCGCGATCCTGCCGATCTGGTCCCGCTGGGCGGCGCTGGCCGTCTCGGCGTTGCTGTTGGCCGGCACCGTCCAGGCGCTGATCGAGGTGGCCACCTTCGACGCCCTGCTCAACACCACGTACGGGCGACTGCTGCTGGCCAAGGTCGGGCTGTTCGCGCTGGTGATCGCCGTGGCCGCGTACTCCCGGCAGTTGGTGCGCCGGCGCACCGCGGCGCAGCGGCCCGTGCCGGTGCGCCGGGCGGTCCTGGTGGAGTTGGCAGTCACCGTGGTGGTGCTGGGCCTGTCCGCGACCCTGGTGCAGACCACGCCCGCCCGGACCGCCGTGGCCGAGCCGTCCGGCACGCAGGCCGGTCTCTTCTCCACCACCCTGTCCAGCCCGCTCTTCTCCCTCCAGGTCGAGCTGGACCCGGCCCAGCGGGGCAACAACTCGATGCACCTGTACGCGTACACCAAGGACAACCAGCCGCAGCCGGTGGCGGAGTGGCGGGCGACCGCCGCGCTGCCCTCGGCCGGGATCGAGCCGATCGAGGTCCCGTTGCTGCCGCTGACGGACAACCACGCCTACGGGGACGTCAGCCTGCCGGCGGCCGGCGACTGGCAATTGAAGATCACCGTTCGCACGTCCGACATCGACCAGGCCACGGTGACCGCCACCGTGCCCATCCGTTAGAGAGGCTCCCGAAACCCATGACCCGTCTCCGGGGTACCGCAACCGCCGCCACCGCCCTGGCGTTCACCGCCGTCGCGACCGCCGTGCTCGGCTTCGCCGGGCCGGCCTCCGCCCACGTCACGGTGAATCCGAAGGAGGCGACCCAGGGCGGTTACGCCCGGGTGGCGTTCCGCGTGCCCAACGAGAGCGACACCGCGTCGACCACCAAGGTGGAGGTCGTGCTGCCGGAGAACGCCCCGGTCGGCTCGGTGTCGACGATGCCGGTGCCGGGCTGGACGGTGGCCGTGGAGAAGCGCAAGGTCGACCCGCCGATCGAGGTGCACGGCACCCCGATCACCGAGGCGGTCGCCAAGCTCACCTGGACGGCCACGGGTGACGCGGGTGTGAAGCCGGGCCAGTTCCAGGAGTTCCCGGTCTCGATGGGGCCGCTCCCGCAGGTCGACTCGATGGTCTTCAAGACCCTGCAGACCTACTCGGACGGCAATGTGTCGCGATGGATCGACGAGCCCGCGGCGGGCGGCGAGGAGCCGGAGAACCCGGCGCCGGTGCTCACCCTGGCCGCCGCCGCGCCCTCGGGGTCGGCCGCGCCCGCCACGTCCGCCAACGCGGCCGGCGCGCCGGCCGACGATGACGACGACGAGGGCGAGGGCATCGCGGTCGGCCTCGGCATCGCCGGTCTGGTCGCCGGCATCGCCGGTCTGGTGCTGGGCGGGCTGGCGTTCGCCCGGACCCGTCGGGAGCCGGCCGCCAGGTCCTGACCCCACCGCACACCCGCTGGCCCGCCGGGATTCCGGCGGGCCAGCGTGCTTTCCGGGAACGGGACCGACCGTGCTGCGGATATCCCCTGATCAGACGGTGTACGTCGGTAAGGTCGGCCGGGTATCTGGCTACGGAGGGGGACGGTGCGAATGCGTTTCGTGCGGGGGATCGCCGGAGTGCTGCTGTTGGTGATCGGGATTCCGGTGCTGTTCGCCGGTGGCGCGCTCTGGCTCGTGACCCGGCACGCCGACCCCGGTGGGACCTTCGCCGCCCGGTTCGAGACGGTCCGCACGCCCGGCCACGCGGTGGTCGTCACCGATCTCGACCGGTTGCTGCGCCAGGAGGCGCCGTTCGCGCGTACCGCGCAGACCCGGCTGCGAGTGGACGCCCGCACGCCGGACGGCCCGGCCTTCGTGGGGCTGGCGCCCACCGCCGAGGTACGCCGCTGGCTGGAACCGGTGCCGCACGCCACGGTCCGGCGGGTGGCGCTCGCGCGGGGTCCGCTGCCCGTCCGGCTCGACCCGGCCGGCCCGGCCACCGACGCCCCGACCGCCGGGCCGGTCACCCCGCTCGGTCGCCCGTTCTGGGTACGCGAGGGGATCGGCTCGCTGGAGTGGAGTGCGGACGACCTGGCCGGTGCGCCGATGAGCCTGGTGGTGATGCGACCCGACGGCGCCGGCGACCTGGCCCTGGATCTGCGCGCCGAGTTGCGGGCCGGCTGGACCACCCCGGCCACCTGGGGGCTGCTGGCGGTCGGGGTGCTGCTCGTGGTCGGAGCGGCGGTGCTCCTGCTGCGCCCGCCACGCCCGCGCGAGGTGGTCTTCGTGGTCGAGCCGGACCAGGTGCCGGTGCTCGCCGGCCGGCTCGGGGTCAGCTCGTTGAGTGGACTGGGCGGCCCGTCCGTCGGGGACGCCCCAGTGGCGTGGTCCCTGCCGGCCGGGCGGCAACTCACCCCGGTCGGTTCCGGGCCCGGTGAGCGGCCGAGGTCGGCGATCGAACCGGCCCGGCCGAGCACCCTCGCCGACCTGGAGGCGCCGGCCCGACTGCCCCGTCCACCGGAGGTGGCGTTGAGTCTGGCCTGGCCGCCGGCCACTCCGGGCCGACGGCCCAGCCGGTGACGGTGGACGAAACGGCGAGTGGCCCTCCGCGCTGCCGACGCGGAGGGCCACCCTCACCGGGGGATCGGTGCTACCCGAGCGACGCTTGAGGTAGATGAGACCAGGTTAGCGCCGATGGTCGCTACTGGGGAGATCTGTCCATTTGGTGCGACTTTTCCACGCGGCGGCCCGCCCGCACCGGCAGCGTCACCAGCAGCAGCAGGCTGAGGAGCACGTAGACGTTCTGCACGACGAAGTCCACCGGGTCATGGGTGCGGACCGGTTCCGTACCCCAGTCCTGGAACGTCACCACCCCGTAGATGATCACAGCGGCGGTGCCCAGCGCGAGTGCGACCAACCACCGACGTCGGCGTACCTCGTCCGGGCGGTCGGCACTCAACGCCGCGTCCGCGAGCAGCACCACCGCCGGCACGAACCAGTAGATGTGGTGGGTCCAGGTGATCGGGCTGACCAGGGCGCCGACCAGGCCGGTCAACGTCAGCCCCGTCAACCGATCACCGGCCCGAGCCGCGCGGGCGGCCCGCCACAGCCCGTAACCGGCGATCACGGCGACCACCAGCAGCCAGAGCAGCCGGTCCGGCTTCTCTGGTGCGGTGAACCTGCTGAGTAGGCCGAACAGCGACTGGTTGCCGACGTAGTCGGTGCGGCCGACCCGGTCGTTGTCCCACAGCTCCTGCGTCCAGAAGCGCCACGAGTCGCCGGGCGCGACCGCCGCTGCCAGCAGGGTCGCCGCCGCCGCGGTCGCGCTCGCCACCACCGCGGCCCGCCACCGGCGGGTGGCCAGCAGGTACACGATGAAGATGCCCGGGAAGAGCTTGAGCGCCGTCGCCAGCCCGATTCCGACCCCGGCCCAGCGCCGCGCCTGCGGCACCGCGAACAGCAGGTCGGCCAGGATCAGCACGACCAGCAGCATGTTGATCTGCCCGAAGGTGATCGTCTCGCGGGTGCTCTCCACCGCCAGCACCAGCAGCACGGCGACGGTCAGGGTGAACGTCCGGGGCAGGTTGTGCCGGGCGATCACCGGCAGCACCAGCCACCGCGTGGTCACCACCACGGCCAGCACGGTGAGCACCGTGAAGATCGCCACGGTGACGCCGAGCCGGATCAGCCCGAACGGCCAGAGCAGCAGCGCGCTGAACGGCGGGTAGGTGAAATACAGCTCACCCTGCACCCGATCCGGCTGGACGTAGTCGTAGAGCGGGTTTCCCGCCGTCCACCAGTCCATCGCGGACATGTAAATCTTCAGGTCGAAGAAGTTGTGCACCAGACCGGGCAGGTAGAGCGCCGGCAGCACGGCGATCAGCGCCACCACCGCGACCAGGCGACGAACCGTACGGCCGCCGGGGTCGTCGTCAGTGACGGCGGGCGGTACGACGGATTCGGCTGGCACTCCGAAACCCTAGCGGGCTGCTCCGTCGAGAGCGCGCAGCCGCGGGTCGTGGGCGGCGCGTAGGCTGTCCCGGTGGCTGATCTCCTCGTCTGGATCGACTGTGAGATGACCGGTTTGGACCTCGGCAGGGACAAGCTGATCGAGGTTGCGGCACTGGTCACCGATCCTGACCTCAACGTGCTGGGTGATGGCGTCGACGTGGTGATCCACGCCGATGAGGCCGCGCTGGACGCGATGCCGGAGATCGTCCGGACGATGCATGCCAAGTCCGGCCTCACCGAGGAGGTGCGCCGCTCGCCGGTGACACTGGCCGAGGCCGAGGACCGGGTGCTGGAGTACGTCAGCAGCTTCGTCAAGGATCCGCGTACCGCGCCGCTCTGCGGCAACTCGATCGCCACCGACCGCGGCTTCATCGCCCGGGACATGCCCCGCCTCGACGCGCACCTGCACTACCGCTTGATCGACGTGTCGTCGATCAAGGAGCTGTGCCGCCGCTGGTACCCCCGCGTGTACTTCGGCCAGCCGCAGAAGGGCCTGGCGCACCGCGCGCTGGCCGACATCCGGGAGAGCATCCGGGAGTTGGAGTACTACCGGCGGACCATCTTCGTGCCGCTGCCCGGCCCGGACGTGGAGACCGCCAAGGGAATCGCCGCCGACCTCTGACCCGCGGTGAAGCCCGGGGGAGCCGGGAACCCGCTGGACGGGGTCGACGGCGGTGTGGCTATTATTGGTCCGCACCCCGCCCGGGGCGATTCACCGGGCGACGGCGGCATGGTGGCTGTAGCTCAGTTGGCAGAGCACCGGGTTGTGGTCCCGGTTGTCGTGGGTTCAATTCCCATCAGTCACCCAGCAGTGGATCTCAGGCCCCCTCCGATGAGGGGGCCTGAGCCGTTTGGGAGATCGAAGATCAAAGGGTCATGCGTGGATCGGCCCACATACGAAAGCCCCCTCCGTCGCGGAGGGGGCTTTCGTCGTTGGGGCTGCTCAGGCGGTCGGCGTGGGCGTCGGGGTGCCGGCTTCCGGGGTCGGTGAGGTGTCCGGGTCGGCGGGCGGCTCGTACGGCAGCGCGCTGCCCTTGACGTACTCGTCCCAGCTCATGTTCCAGTCGGTCCAGCCGTTGCCGTTCTGAAGCTTCCGCTCGGTGCCCTTGACGGTGATCGGGTCGCCGATCTGGGTGTTCTTGAACAGCCAGTCGCCGTTGGCCATGGACACGTTCACGCAGCCGTGTGAGACGTTGACACTGCCCTGCTGGCCCTCGGACCAGGGTGCGGCGTGGATGAACTCCCCGCCCCAGGTGAGCCGCTGCGCGAAATCAATCTTGGTGCGGTAGCCCTCCTCGGGGCCCAGCTCCTCCATGGTGTCGAAGACCGTCTTGCGCAGCTTCTCGATGACCACCATGGTGCCGCTGGACGACGGGGTGCTCTTCTTGCCCAGGCTGACCGGGATGGTCTTCACCACGGAGCCGTTCCGGGTCACCGTCATCCGCTTGGTCTTGTTGTCCACCGTCATGATCAGCGACGCGCCGATCTTGACGTCGACGGTGAGGTCGGCGCGGCCGTACCAGCCGTCACCCAGTGGCAGGCCGCCGGCCTGCACCCGGTAGGAGACCTTGCTGTTGGCCTTCCAGAACACCTTCGGCCGGTACCGGATCTCGGTGGGGCTGACCCAGTGCCAGATGCCCTCCTGGGCCGGCGTCGAGGTCACCGTCATCCGGCGCTGCACGTCGTCGCGGTAGTCCTCTCCGATGGCCCGGCTGAACTTCACGATCAGCGGCATCCCGACCCCGACGACCTGGTTGTCGCCGAGGAAGCTGCTCACCCGCACCTGCTTGCCCGGCTTGGCCATGGTCGTGAAGGTGTTGGTCGCCGTGGCCGGACGGCCGTCGTCGCCGGTGGCGGTGACCGTGGCGGTGTAGCTCGTGCCGTACTCCAGTGCCCCTGCCGGCAGCCACGTCTTGCCGTCGGCGGCGAGGGTGCCCTCGACCGCCTTGCCGGCCGCGTCCTTGAGCTCGACGGCGGTCTCGACGGCGTCCGTCGTGGTGAAGGTGATGCCGGTGGACGCTGGCACGTCCTTGGCGTCGGTCGCCGGTTCGCTGATGGTCGCCGCCGCCTTCGGCGCCGGACTCTCGCTGCCGCCCTGCCACGAGGACGGCTTGCCGCCGTCACTATCCGTGCAGGCGGAGGTGAAGGCCAGTGCTACGGCAAGAAGCCCCGCCGCGAATACGCGGCGTCGCCCACCGGGCCGGATCAGCTGGTCGTGGCTAGCTCGCATGATTCCCTCACAGTCGTGGTCCCTGACCCATCGTCCTACTGACGCACCAGGACCGGTCCCGGTTGCCGAGGGTGAACCGGAACACGCCGACGATGATGCCGGAATTTTGTTAGAATCCGGCGATTCGTGAGCCGGGCTCGTCTCCGTGCCGGGACTGAGGGGTCGCCGCGGGCGCCGTCGCGCCGCGGGCAGTGCAAAGAGTACGCGCCGGCCCGTACGGTCGCACGGGCCGGCGTGGGTCGCCGGACGGCTCAGAGCGCGGGGCCGGACCCTCCCTTGGGCACCGGCAGGGCGCTGCCCTTGACGAACTCCGACCAGCTCAGGCTCCACGCCGTCCAGCCGTTGCCGGCGGCGAGCCTGCGTTCGGTCCCCTTCACCGTGATCGGGTCACCGATCCGGGTCTTGCTGAACAGCCACCGGGCGTTCGCCATCGACACGTTGACGCAGCCGTGCGAGACGTTCTGCCGACCCTGCACGTGCTCGGACCAGGGTGCGGCGTGGATGTACTCGCCACCCCAGGTGAGCCGCTGAGCGAAGTCGATCTCGGTGACGTAGCGGTTGGCCGGGTCCGGGTCGTCGCGGGTGTCGAAGGTTGTGGACTCCTTCTTCTCCATCACCACCATCGTGCCGCTGGAGGAAGGGGTGCTCCTCTTGCCCAGGCTCACCGGCACGGTGCGGACCAGCGCGCCGTTCTCGTACACCGACATCTTCTTGGTCGCGTTGTCGACCTTCATCACGAACGAACGGCCGATCTCGGCGGTGGCCTTGCGATCGACGTCGCCGTAGCGGCCGTTGCTCAGCGGCACGCCGGCCAGCGCGATCCGTACGGTGATGGTGGTACCCGGCTGCCAGTACTCCGGCGCCCGGTAGTAGGCCTGCGTGCCGTTGTCGACCCAGTGCCACGCCCCGGGCTGCGGCGGGTCGGTGCGGACGAACATCCGCTTCTGCACCGCTGCCCGGTCCTTCTTCGGGATGCCCGGGTGAAACTCGGTGACCACCGGCATGGCCACCCCGTAGCTCTTGTCGTCGAAGAGGTAGAGGCCGGACCCGATGGTCGACTTCGGCTGGGCCATCGTGGTGAAGTTGCTGGTGCCCTGGCTGCTCGTCCCGTCGGCCCCGGTCGCCGTCACCGTGGCGGTGTACTTGGTGCCGTACTTCAGCGGGGCGGACGGCACCCAGGCGGAGCCGTCGGTGCGCAGCTTGCCCGCGACCGTGCCGCCGCCCGCGGCGGTCAGGGTAATCGTGGACACCTTCGCGCCGTCCGGGAGCTTCGCGCTGATCTCCGTACTCACCGGCTTGTTCTTCGTGCCGTCGCCCGGGCTCAGCGCTAGCGCGGGCCCGCTCGGCGCGGCCGGCGTCGTCGGCTCCGCCGTGCCAGGCTCGGCGCTCGCGCTCGGCCCGGTCCCGCCGACGAATTCCGGGTTCTTCTGCTCGTCGCCGCATCCGGTCAGTGCCAGCGACGCCACCAGGGTCAGAGCGCCCACCACCGCCCCGGCTCGCGTGAACCGTGCCATCCCCACCTCTGTTCTCGCGTACCTGGCGGACATCGTGCCGTATGAGGACGTCGGCGCACGCCCCCGTCGTGGACCCGCTGGACGATTTGACCCTTTCTGTCCGGTAAGCTCGACCGAAGGGGGGACCCGGGCAACCGGATTGGAGCCCGGCTCGGCGGGGTGCTAATGTTCTCTCCGTTGCCGACGAGCGCCGCTAGCTCAACTGGCAGAGCAGCGGACTCTTAATCCGCGGGTTCGGGGTTCGAGTCCCTGGCGGCGCACCAGCAATAATCTGGGCATTCACCCTCACGGGTGAGTGCCCAGATGTCGTTTGGGGGTGAATGACAGCAACGCCGACAGCAACGGTGTCACCCGTCAGCACCATCACCCGGCCTAGTCCGGGATGCCATCGGTCAGATGCACGTGGCCAAGCGCGGGTGAGAAGCCAGCGACGTGTTCCGGTGTCCCATGGTGCGGCTTGCTTGGTCGGAAGTGGCCGGTCATCACGGCCTGGTCGTAGCAGCCGATCCCAGTCGGGTACTCGCTCACGATGCCGGACAGCCGATGCTGCGCGGCCCAAGTGAGCGCGTCGGGACAGGAACACACCGGAGGCGAATCGAGCATTTTCGCCGTGAAAGATCCAGACGGTCGAGATAGCCGGGCTCAACCTGTCGGGGCTTGGAGGTGTCGGCACCAGCAGAGTATGCCGGCATGGTGAGCGGCTGGCCACTTGCACTAGCGGGCGCCTTCAGTGGCTGGCGACAGCAACGGTGAAAGATGGCAGGGTGGAACCCGCACAGCCAGCCGAGGAACCAGCTCATACGAGGACGCCCACAAAGCAGACGGCCGCGGACCGTCGCCCGAGGTCGCGGGCGAAGCACACATGCCCGGATGGAGTGCACAGAGCTTGTAATCGAGGCGTCAGGCCCGCCGAGCAGCCAAGCAAGCAGCCAAACCGGCGAGCATAATGCGCAGGTCGTGCCGACAGCAACGGCGACAGCAACCGACGCCCGCTCCACCAGCCACAGACGGGGCTCGACCGTCACGACAGCCGGGGCCAAGCGGCGACGGTCATCGCTGAGTGTGTGCCTCTTAATCCGCGGGTTCGGGGTTCGAGTCCCTGGCGGCGCACCAGCAATAATCTGGGCATTCCCCCTCACGGGTGGGTGCCCAGATGTCGTTTCGGGTGAGTGACGGCAGCGGTGTCACTCGTACGCGCCATCACCCCGCCCCAGGCTCAGCGAGCGCCTGCCAACTTGACCACGAACGTCCGTGCGATCTGAGGGCGGGCGAACGGGCGAGCCTCAGCAGCCCGTTCCCGGCGGGTTGGGACCCGGCGATCCGCCAGGGGTCGGCGGGTGCGGGCAGCCGAGCCTCAGTCGATTGTTCTGACGAGGCGGGGCCCGGAGCGTGGTCGACAGTGCGCGTTATACCTCAGAGTCATATGTATGCCTCAGAGGTATCGGGCTCCATGCCAACTGTCCCGCCCGCCGGGAAGGGCGGTAGCCAAGATCTGCGCAACGTCGGGAGGGGCAGGCTTGGGCCGCAGGATGACGTTCGCCCCGTGGGCCGGGACCTTCGGTCAGTTCAACGTAGCCATTGGACGCGCTCTTCGATTCCGCCGATCGCTCCCCGCCACACACCGCTGAACCGCCCGCCCTGGAGGGACGCGAGTTGGCGACGGGCGCCCCAGCCGGCGACTGGTCTGTCAACGACACGAAACAGGTCGTCGAGGTAGTCCAGGGGCGAACCCACGGCCAGCTGCTTCAGCACATCGTCGAGCTCGAACGCCTCCGAGACCTCTCGAATGAGATCACGGTTGGCGATGAACAATGTCGGGACCCACTGCGCAGGCGGAAACCTCAGGCTGTAGGAGATGAGGTCGAAGTTGAAGCTGTGTTCATCGTCAGGCTCCGTCGCAGTTGTGCCCATACCGTCCAGGAAGCTGTCCCACCCCTTGATGGTGGCCAATTCATGGGCGTCGGTCCTGGCCACATACTTACGCATGGACTCTGCGGATCTGAATAGGAGCAGGCGACTCTGGGCGCCGAGGAATGCCGCGTCGGTCTGTTTGTCGTCGAGGTGTGCGCGAAGCGTGTATCCCCTTTCGCCGGATCGAAGTGTGATGGCAATCGGGTGAATAGTTGAACGCGGATTCGTTGAGGTGTCCAACTGGCCCGCCGCCGGGAATCCCGGGTGCGTCCACTGTGCTCTGGGATTTTCGCGTTCGCGCGTCTCGCGTTCCCGGTCCTCACGTTCGCGGGCTTCGCGTTCGCGGTTCTGGCCCTCGCGCTTCTGACTCTCGCGCTTCTGGCGTTCGCGGTCCTGGCGTTCGCGGGTGTCGCGCGCGCGGTCCTGGCGTTCCCGGGTCTGGCGCTCGCGGTCCTGACGGGCGCCGGTGTGGACAGCTGTTAGCTGCTTGTACGCCGCGTTGAGCTGCTGCATTTGCCGGGTGACTTCCTCCCGGACCTTTGCAGGGCTCGACTGATGCCTGTCCGGATGCCAGATCTGCGCGAGAACGAGGTAGCGCTCCCGAATCTCCGCGACCGACGATTCGCGTGTCACGCCGAGAAGCGCGTACGGATCCTGGCCGTCAGGGAACATGATATCCACCGGATCTTATGAACACTCGGGGCGCGTGCCCGGTGATCTTAACAGCAATTGTCGATACATACCGCCCTGCCCTGCCCTGCCCGGCCGTTGCAGGTGTCCAATCGCGGGCTGGTCCTACGGTGCGGGCTGGTGAGCCTGGCGGCGGTGCGGCTGAGCGGCGTGGGCTCGTCCCGCGCTGCCGGTGGCATGTCGTACCGGACGGCCGTGCGGGGACAGGCCTGGCCGCGGCCGAGCTGGTACCGACCTCAGGCACTGAGGTGTCGGCGGATGTCTCGAGCGAGGGCTGCCTGCGCCTTGTCGTCGATTTCGAGGATGCCATTCTCGGCCATGAGGGCGTGGAACTGCTGCTGGTGGTAGGGCACGCCCGGGGGCAGCGGCGCGAGGTGCCAGTGAAGGTGCGCGTTGCCCTGTTGGCTGCCGAGGCTCAGGGAGTACATCCGCTCCGTGGGCAGTGTCGCGGCGAGCGCTGTGGCGACTGCGTACACGATGCCCTGGAAGCGGAGGAAGTCCTCCTGTGGCACGTCCCGTACCCAGCTCTCGATGTGCTGCCTCGGCGCGACGAGGCAGTAACCGAGCAACGTCGGGTCGCGAGCGAGGAAGGCGATGACGGTGTCGTCCTCGTAGACGACGTGGTGCCGATAGTCGGGATGGCCCGCCACGAGGGCACAGACAAAGCAGGGGCCGTCGCGGACGCGACGCTCGTACCGATCAACGTCAAATGCTGTCTTTGCCGGCTGGCCCTCCACCTGGGCAGCCTAAGATCCGGCGCCAGGTACCAGGAAGGCGTCGCAGGACCACCGGACCGCCCCTGTACGCCGGATAGGTTCGTGCGCGGTGGGTAGACGGCGCGCGTGCCGCGAACCAGGAGCCGACAGCCGACGTCGACCCGGCACCGAACGGGCGGTCGCGTGCTGGCCGGACGTTCGCTCGCCTGCGGGAGCGGGGGCAGCAGTTGGTACGCGCCCGCGTCTGGCGGTTACGCCTGTTCGGTCTGCTCGCCCTGCAGGCCGGCATCGCGGCGGCGATCGCCTGGTTCGTGGCGTACCGGTTCCTGGGCAATTCGAGCCCGCTCTTCGCGCCGACCACGGCGGTCGGCATCGTGGCCGCCGCGATGGGAACACGCCTGCGGCGCACGATCGAGCTGCTGGCCGGGTTGATCCTCGGGCTCGCCGTCGGTGACACGCTCATGCCGCTGTTCGGCATCGGGCCCTGGCAGACCGGGGTGGTCGTCGTGCTGGCGATCGTCGTCGCCATCTGCTCAAGGGCGGTGGCTCATTGCTCACCCAGGCCGGCGGTACCGCGGTGCTCATCGCCACCCTGGAGCCGCCGGTGCGTGAACTGTCCATCCCCCGCTTCGTCGACGCCGCGGTCGGGGGGCTGATCGGGCTGGCCGTTGGTCTGCTGTTGGTGCCCATCCACCCGCAACGGACGGTGCAGCGGCTGGCCGAACCGGTCCTCGATCCGGGGATGGCGGCCTTGCGCGACCTGGCAGGCGCGGTACGCGCCCGTGATCTTGATGAGGCCCAGGGAAGCCTGCGCCGGTTGCGGAACCTCGACTCCCGGCCGAACGCGCTGGACGAGGGGCTCGCCGCCGCCCAGGAGGTGGTGCGATTAGCGCCACTACGCTGGCGCGACCGCACTTCCCTGGCCTTCTATACCCAGGCCGTCCGGCATCTGGAGCGCAGCCTGCACAGCAGCCGGTCCGTCGCACGGCGACTCACGACAGCCCTGAAGGACGATGAACCCATATCTGAGGAGCTGCCGGCGGCCATCGACCTGCTGGCCGACCGCGCGCAGGCCCTGAGGTGCACGATTCGCGCCGACGACGAGCCCCACCGTTCGCGCGGGCAGATCCTGCGGGCCGTCGAGCTGGCCGGGCGGGCGCAGGGACGGTCGTCGGACTTCGACCGCCCGCACACCCACCGGTTGGGTTACTCCGGGCTGATCGCCGTCGGTGAGTTTCGGACGGCCGCACATGAGCTGCTCATCGCCAGCGGGCTGGACACCGAGGAAGCGGCAGAGCTGGTCAGGCGGGCGGTGGATGGGGACGAGCCGGACTAAACGGCAGGGGCTGCCCCGAACAGGCCGGCGGGCGGTGCGTGGTGACCCTCCTTGACGTGCGAGTAGTCGCGAGCCTCCGCCACCAACCCGACTTCGTCGAAGCGCAACACCGTGCAGCCGGAGATGGTCGTCGGTTGACCATTGACGTAGATCACGGACCAGTACTCCACGGCAGCCACGTCACCGTCGACCTGCGGTTCGGCGAACCACACCTCCGCAGGGCGGGTCTCCTCGGCGAAGCACTCCTTCAGGTAGGTCCGAAGCCCAGAACGCCCGCGGTACGGGCGAAACATCGAGGCCCAGTGGTCGCCGTCCTCGCTCTGCAGGGCGGCGATCGCCTCGACGTCCCGGATCGGCCAGGCTTCGGTCCAGGTCCGGGCCCACCGCTGGGCCAACTTCCGAGTGTCCACGAACGTCTCCTCCGCCAACCGGTATCCCGCGTCACCGCAGTGATATCAGGGACCACTGACATCCCCGGGGAAGCCACACGGCCTACTCCTGAGCCGCCAGCCGCGCGATCGCCTGAGCCAGGACCTTCGCCCGAGTCTCCGGGGTGCGAGCCTTGAGCAGCGGCAGGATCACGGCGTACCGGGCGGAGCGGCCGAGCCGTTCGAAGGCGGCGGTCGCACGGGGTTCGCCGGCCAGCGCGGCGGTGAGATCGGGCGGGACGGCGGCGGTGCGCTGTGTTTCGTACGCTGCCTCCCACCGTCCGTCCGCCTTGGCGGCGGCGACCTCCGCGAGGCCCGCGGGCCGCATCCGCCCGGCCGCCGTCAGTGCCTCGACCTTCGCCACGTTGACCTGCGACCACGAGCTCCGTGGCCGGCGGCGCGAGTACCGCTGGAGGAACGACACGTCGTCGAGGCCCCTGCGCTGACCGTCGATCCAGCCGTGGCAGAGGGCCACGTCGAGCGCGTCCACGATGGTGATCGAGGGGAGCCCCGAGTGCCGCTTGGCGATCCGCAGCCACGCCTCGCCCCGCACGTCGTGCTGCGCGGCGAGCCAGGACTCCCATGCCATGGCGTCGGCAAAGTCGAGCACGTCCACGTCACGCCGGCTTCCTGGACGAGAGGACGTCGAGGTAGTGCGGGTTGTTCATGACGCCCAGCACGTTGCCGAACGGGTCGACGACCGCGGCCGTGACGAACCCCTCGTCCCCGTGCGGTGTGATCGGCTGGTACTCCGTCGCGCCCATCGCCAGCAGTCGCTCGACGGTGGCGTGCAGGTCGTCGACGTGCCAGTGCATGACGGCGCCGCCGGGCCCGGTCGTGCCAGGCGGCGCGTACCTGCGGTCGATGATGCCCAGCTCTGCCTGGTAGTCGCCGATGCGGAACTCGGTGTAGGCGGGGCGTCCGTCGGGGCCGGCCCGCAGGAAGTAGGCCTCGATGCCCAGGAACTCCGCGTACCAGGCCGTCGCCGCTGCCACGTCGTCCGCCCAGATGTTGAGCGTGGCGAATCCTCGCAGGCTCATCAGGTGTCCCCTCGTCGATGGGTTCTGCGGCCACGCTATCGACGATTGCGGAAGCTGCGGTTCCGCAATGACGGGCACAGGCGGATGTGTGCCGGCGCCGTTTCCCGGGTAGTCGCCGCCGTCGGCGTTCCGGGGGGGACCAGCGTGGAAGGCTATCCGGGGGTAGGGGAGCACGGGCTGATCGGTGATCTGCAGACCGCAGCGCTGGTCAGCAAGGACGGCACGATCGACTGGTTCTGCGCGCCGCGCTTCGACTCGCCGAGCCTCTTCGGCGCCTTGCTGGACCGCCGCAAGGGCGGCCACTTCCAGCTCTCACCGGACGGCATCGCGTACACCAGCAAACAGCTCTACCTGCCCGGTACGGCGATCCTGATCACCCGCTTCCACAGCGCCGACGGTGTGGGCGAGGTGGTGGACTTCATGCCCGTCACCGGCGAGCAGGTCACCGACCGGCACCGGTTGGTCCGGCTGATCCGGATGGTCCGGGGGAGCATGCCGTTCCGCTTCGACTGCCGCCCCCGCTTCAACTACGGGCGCGATTCGTACGAGCTCGAAGTGCACCCGGAGGGCGACGTCTTCCGCAGTTCGACTCTCACCCTCACCCTCACCCCTCTCAAGAACACGGAACGGTTGGTCGACGCCAGGGACATCCGGCGCGACGGGGAGGGTGTGTCCGCGGTGTACACGCTGCACGAGGGGGACGTCGGCGGCGTGGTCCTGGATACCGCCTGCCCGCACGCGCCCCGAGCGATCAGCACGGACGAGGCCTGCGAACTGCTCGCCGAGACCCGCGACTTCTGGCGGCGGTGGGTGGGCGGATCCCGCTACACGGGCCGCTGGAGGGAGATGGTCGAGCGGTCGGCGATGACGCTCAAGCTGATGACGTACGCCCCGACCGGCGCACTGGTCGCCGCGCCCACCGCGGGGCTGCCGGAGCAGGTCGGCGGGCCGCGGAACTGGGACTATCGCTTCACGTGGGTCCGGGACGCGTCCATCTCGGTGTACGCGCTACTCGGCCTGGGCTTCACCGACGAGGCCCGGAGGTATCTGTTCTGGCTCGAGGCGCGCATCCGCGACGCCACGAACGGCGATGTGCCCCTGCAGGTCATGTACCGGATCGACGGCTCACCGGACCTCGCCGAGGAGGTGCTGGACCACCTGGAGGGGTACCGCGGCTCGGCGCCGGTGCGGGTGGGCAACGACGCGGCGGGTCAGCTGCAACTCGACATCTACGGCGAGGCGCTCAACTCGTTGGAGTTCGCCGACCGGAACGGGCTGATCGCCCCGCACGAGGGGTGGCGGAAGGCCGCAGGGCTGATGGACTGGCTCTGCGAGAACTGGAACCAGCCCGAGGACGGCATCTGGGAGACCCGGTCCGGCCGGCAGGACTTCACCTACGGGCGGATGATGTGCTGGGTGGCGCTCGACCGCGCCATCCGCCTCGCGCACCGCCTCGGGCGGCCCGGCGACACCACCCGCTGGACGACCGAACGCAACGCCATCTACGAGCAGGTCATGGCGCGCGGCTTCCACACCGACCGTCGCGCGTTCGTGCAGCACTACCGCACGCACATCCTGGACGCGTCGCTGCTCGCGATGCCCACGGTCGGCTTCATCTCGCCGACCGACCCGATGTGGGAGTCGACGCTGCGGGCGATGGACGCCGAACTGGTCTCCGACAGCCTCGTCTACCGCTACGACCCGACCGCCTCGCCGGACGGCGTGGCGGGCACCGAGGGCACCTTCAGCATGTGCAGCTTCTGGTACGTCCAGGCCCTCGCGGACTCCGGACGGCTCGACGAGGCACGGCTGACCTTCGAGAAGATGCTCACCTACAGCAGCTCACTGGGCCTCTACTCGGAGGAGATCGCCCCCGACGGTGAGCAGATCGGCAACTTCCCGCAGGCGTTCAGCCATCTCTCGCTGATCAGCACGGCGGTCCACCTCGACGGTCTCCTCGACGATCAGCAATGACCACGACCGCCGGGTCAGAACAGGGTCAGGGGCTCGACCGGTATCGGCTCGGGTAGCGCGTCGAGCTCCGGTACGCGCGCTCGGACCTCATCGTGGAAGCGGCGGGCGAGCACGGGCGCGTCGGCGTTGTCCGGGGTGTGGACGAACATCGTCGGCGAGCGCCCCTCGCGGAGCCATCCGGCGACGACGTCGACCCAGCGCTGCCACCCCTCAACCGTCCGCGTGGTGTCGTCGCGGCCGAGGTAGCGGACGATCGGACGGTCGGTCAGCGCGAGCGAACGGAGCGGCACCCGGGGCTTCTTGAGCCAGGCGTCCCGCTCCGCGTCGCTGGTGGGCGGGCTGGCGAAGAACGCGGTGGTGTCGAAGGGGACCCACTCCGCGGCCGCGGCGGTGAGGGTCTCCACCAGGAGCCGCGTCGCGCGGGGGTCGGTGAAGAACGCGGGATGGCGGACCTCGACGGCGTACCGGTGGGACCGGGGGAGCCGGCTCAGGAAGCGGCTCAGGGTCGGGACGTCGGCGGGCGAGAACGACCCCGGCAACTGGATCCACAGGGCATGGGCGCGTGGGCCGAGCGGCTCGATGGCGTCCAGGAAGGCGCGCAGCGGCTCGTCGGCACCGGTGAGCCGGCCTTCGTGGGTGACGATCTTGGGGAGCTTCAGGACGAACCGGAAGTCGGGATCCGTCTGCGCGGCCCAGGACGCCACCGTGTCCCGGGCCGGAGTCGCGTAGAACGTCGTGTTTCCCTCGACCGCGTCGCACCAACTGGCGTAGTGCCGTAGGCGCTCCTGTGGCGGAAGGGGATGCGCCAGCAGACGGCCCTGCCACGACCTGTGGGTCCACATCGCGCATCCCACGTGTAGACGCACAGCCGCCCCCTTCCCAGGTGAACCGCCAGACCGGAGCCCACGGTAAACGACGCGCCCACCTGCCGCCGCTCGGCCTATCCGACGACCAGGTCGAGCGTCGCGAGCTGTGCCGGGTCGGCCACCACCTCGATGCCGATGATCCGGTCGGTGACGATGAAGCTGAGCGCGAGCCGGACACCTCCGCCGCGCTCCACGACCGCCCCTGGCAGGCCGTCGACGTACGCCGGCGTCGCTCCCTGGGCGCGGCCGTTGAAGAAGCCGGCGATGACGGCCGAGCCGTGCGTCTCGGCGGCCGAACCCATGCTCGCGGCCACCGGATCGGCGCGCATCACGACGTGCGGGTCGAGCAGACTGACCAGGTCGTCGAAGCGGCCCTCACGCGAGGCGGCGAGGAAGGCCTCGACCACTTGCCGCTGGCGGGCCGGGTCGGTCTCCCGAACCGTGCCGCCCTGGTGCACCCTGCGGCGTGCCCGGCTGGCGATCTGGCGGACGGCTGCGGGACTGCGGTCGACCACCGCGGCGATCTCCTCGAACGAGACCGCGAACATGTCGTGCAGGACGAGCACGAACCGTTCGGTCGGCGCGAGGGTGTCCAGGACGACCAGGAGCGCCCGGCCGACCGACTCGGTCAGCATGGCCGCACGCTCCGGGTCGACCGGGGCGGCGTCGGTCGGGTCGGGCTCCGGTGCGGCGGTGTCCCATGGCTGCTCCGGATGGGCGGTGCGCGTTCGCAGCCGGTCCAGGCAGACCCGGCCGACCGTGGTCGTCAACCACCCGGGCAGGTTGTCGATGCCCGCGACATCGGCGCGACTGAGCCGCAACCAGGTGTCCTGGACGGCATCCTCGGCCTCCGCGTCGGAGCCCAGCATGCGGTGGGCGACCGCCCGTAGCCGCGAGCGGTTCTCCTCGAAGCGCCGGGCCAGCAGATCCGCCTCGATCATGACCTTCCCACCCCCGTGCACCTGGGCGTCCTGTGACCGCCGCCACATCTGTCACACCAGCGACGTGCCGGCCGACATCCCAGTGACAGCCGGGGACGTCGTACCGCGACGCACGCCGGGCAGCCTAACAAGACGGGACGACCGACATGATCATCGAACCGCGCATCCAGAACCCCGCCGGTCTGCTGCCGGACGCCGTGAAGGCGATCAACCTGCTCTACCGGGCCGCCCACTCGGCCGGGGTGCCGGGCAGCACTCTGGAGCTGGTGCACCTGCGGGCCAGCCAGATCAACGGGTGCGGCCCGTGCGTCGACGCCGGCGCCCGGGGCGCCCGGAAGGCGGGGGAGACCGAGGAGCGGCTGTTCGCGGTGGCCGCCTGGCGGGAGACCCCGTACTTCACCGAGGCGGAGCGGGCGGCGCTCGCGCTCGCGGAGGCCGCCACCCGGCTCGCCGACCAGGCCGACGCTGTGCCCGACGCCATCTGGGCTGAGGCGGCACGGCACTTCGGCGAGAAGGAGCTCGCGGCGATCGTGCTCTGGGTGGCAACGACCAACTTCTTCAACCGGATCAATGTCACCACGCGGCAGCTGGCCCCGCAGAACTGGGGCTGACAGACGCCGAGCCTGATCGCCTGATGCTCAGCAGTCGCCGAGCGGCTGCCGAGCATCAGGTGGTCGAGGGTGCGTTGGTCGTCAACTTGAGGTTGACGATGAGGATGCGTCAACCTATGGTTGACGCATGACGGATCCTCTCCAGATGACCAATCCGGTTCGCCTCGACGACCTGATCCAGGCGATCAAGAAGGCGCACACCGACGCGCTCGACCAGCTCACCGACGCGGTGATCGCCGCCGACCACCTGGGTGACGTGGCCGACCACCTGATCGGTCACTTCGTCGACCAGGCCCGGCGCTCGGGCGCCTCCTGGACCGACATCGGCCGCAGCATGGGGGTCAGCAAGCAGGCCGCGCAGAAGCGCTTCGTGCCGAAGGCCTCGACCGACGCGGCGGCCCTCGACCCGAACGCCGGCTTCGGGCGGTTCACTACCCGGGCCCGCAACGTCGTGGTCGCCTCGCAGGAGGAAGCCCGCGCCAGCGGCCACGCCGAAATCGGCCCCGAACACCTGGTGCTGGGCCTGCTGGCCGAGCCGGACGGGCTGGCGGCCAAGGTGATGGGTGGTCGAGGCGCCTCCCCGGAGGCGGTGCGGGAGGCGGTGGGTGCCGCCCTACCGCCCCCGGCCGACCAGGTCCCGGACCTCATCCCGTACGACGCGCGCGGCAAGAAGGCCCTGGAGCTGACCTTCCGGGAGGCGCTGCGGCTCGGGCACAACTACATCGACACGGAGCACATCCTGCTCGCCCTGCTGGAGCAGGAGGATGGCGCGGGTGTGCTGACCGACCTCGGCTTGGAGAAGGCGACCGTCGAGGCCGACCTGGCCGCCGCCCTCGCCGCGGCCGTCGCGCAGAAGTGACCTCCCGCGATCAGGGCGTCGGGAAGCCGTAACGCAGGGCGTGCTCCGGATCGGCAGGGTCGATCTGGCGCACGCCCGCGTCGGCGAGGCGCTTGTTGACCTCGTCGAGCTGCTCGCGTACCAGTCGGGCCTCCTCCTCGGTGACCCGTCCCCGGTGCGGCTTGCCGGCGTGCTCCAGCGTGCCGTAGTCGATCCTCTCGGCGCTCTTGCGGGCCTTCGGCGGGCGGACCCGCTCGGCCGTCTTCAGCAGCTGCGCCATCGGCACGTCGGTCGCCATCGCGTCGAACTCGCTGGCGGTCAGCACCACCCGGCGCGGCTCGCCGTCGCCGTGCCGGTCGTGGATCTCGACCACCGCGACGTCCAGCGCGGCGTCGTCGATGTTCTCCACCTCGGCCGGGGTGGCGTCCAGTTGCACGGGCCCGGCGACCATGTCCGGGTGCTCCAGGACGACGACGCGGACCACCTCGTCGTCGTCCTGCAGGACCGTACCGGTGAAGTCGGAGACGTGGATCGTCTTCTTGCCCATGCGCGGAGCTTCTCCTGTCGTAGGCCGGGGTGCCGGACCAGAAGAAATTACCCGACAGGTGTGCGAATGCCAGCGCTGGACGGCCCGGGTGTGTCGCAACCGGGTGCGGACCGGGTCAGCGGGTGTTGAGGCCTCGCCGGCTGGAGCTGCCGGCCGGCAACTTGTTCAGCACCGCCCACGGCACGGCCCGCGCGACACCCGTCGTGCGGGTCCCGCGGTACCGCGGCTGGGCCGGGAAACGTCCGGCGGCCTCCGCTGCCCGCCAGAGTCGCTCGGGGTCCTGCTGGTAGCGGTCGTTCGGCTGAATCGGCATGACCATACCGTCCCAAACAAAGGTGTCCATGTATGGAAATACCTATGACGGTCGATCAGTCTGACTGGTTCCGGGTCGTGGCGAAGTGATCCGCGTCGCTGGATTTGATACCCCCTAGGGGTATACGATGCCGAGCATGGAGAACGCGAATCCCACCCGTCTGGCCATCGCCGCGACCCTGCACTGCCTCACCGGCTGCGCCATCGGTGAGGTGCTCGGCATGGTCGTCGGCACCGCGCTCGGCTGGTCCGACCTGGCCACCATCGCCCTCGCCGTCGCGCTGGCGTTCCTCTTCGGCTACGCGTTGACGGTTCGCCCGGTGCTCCGTTCCGGCCTGCCGCTGGCGCGGGCGATCCGGGTGGCCCTGGTCGCCGACACGGTCAGCATCGCCGTGATGGAGCTGGTGGACAACGGGGTCATGCTCGCCGTGCCGGGCGCCATGCGGGCCGGCCTCACCGACCCGCTGTTCTGGGGCAGCCTGGCCGGCGCTTTGGCGGTGGCCTTCGTGGTCACGGTGCCGGTGAACCGGGCCCTGATCGTCCGCGGGAGGGGCCACGCGGCGGTGCACCAGCACCACCACGGCGGACATCACCCCAACGCCCCGGCGGCGTCGTAGGGATCGTCCGCCCGCCGAGGCCGCCCGGCGTACGGTGATCCACGACGGGCCGGCTGACGGGGGAGGTGCACGTGCTCGACCGACGGCTCCAGCTGCACCTGGCCACCTGGCTCGGCCAGTGGCCGGCCCCCGCGGGGCTGCACGTGATCGCCTCGCACCGCCGGGCGAAACCGGCCTGGGATGGCCGGCTGCGCCCGGCGCTCGCCGTGGACACCGGGCAGAGCGCCGTGCTCTCCGTGCCGCCGGACCGGTTGGCGGCGAGCCGCGCTCTGGCCCGCCATACGCCGAACCGGCTGCTTGCGGCGCTGCCGGAGACCGTCGGGCTGCCCGACTGGTGCGTGCACGACGGCCCCTTCCGGTGGACCCTGGCTCCCGCGCCGCTGTCCGACGTGGGGGAGTGGACCGAGTCGACGGCCCCCGGGCTGCCGCCCTGGCTGCGGCTGTTCGACCGGCCGGTGCTGGTGGTCCGCGACCCGGACGGCAACTACCTGGCCGGGGCCGGGATAAAGCGGCACGACGCGTACGGGCACGAGCTGGCCATCGGCACCGTGCCCGCCGCGCGTGGTCGCGGTCTCGCCCGCCGGCTGGCGGCGCAGGCGGCCCGGCGGGTGCTCGACGACGGCGCGGTGCCCACCTACCTGCACGAGCGGGACAACCACGCCTCGGCCCGGGTCGCGGAGGCAGCCGGCTTCCCGGACCGGGGCTGGCGTGCCTACGGGGTCTATCCGCGCTGAGGCTGCCGTCGCAGGGCGCGGACCGTGGATCCCGGGCCGGACCCACGGTCCGCAACCTTCCCCCAGGTCCCGGTTGACGGGTGACCGGCCGCGCGGTGAACGGGCCGGTACGTGCCGATCACGCTACGTATCGAGCAGGCTCGGTGCAAGGTGCGAGCTGTCGGTTCGGAGTGTCGAATAGCGGACTTGACCTGGATCGGAGCTCATCGAGTGCTCGGTGAGGCGTGGTCACGCAGAGTGCAGATTGGTCTGCCTCAGCCCGCCAGGCCGAGTGCCTCTGCCGCCGCCCGACCGTTGGCGTGGCTCGCGCCGTACGTGGTGACGAAGGCGCGTACGCCGGCCGGGCGCCACTGCGCGGGCCAGCCCATCTCCACCACGGTCACCGGATGCTCCGCGGCCAGCCCGGCGATCAGCTCCGGGCCGCCGGGCAGCCGGTGCAGGTGCCGCCCGACCAGCACGATCGGCCGGTCACCGGCCAGCTCGCGCAGCGTCGCCCTGTCGGTCTCGGCGGCGATCACCCGGATCTCCTGCACACCGTCCAGGTGCGGGCCGAGGCCCCAGGGCACCCGCCCTTCGGCGATGGTGGACTCGGTGTGCAGCTGCACCACCAGCGGCCGGCCCAGGCCGGTGAGGATCCCGTCCACCTGGACCGCCCGGCGCGCCGCCGCGTACCCCAGATCGGTTTCGGGGCTGGCCGGCGTCTCGCCGGCGGTCCGGGTCCAGGCGGCGAGCGCGGCGGCGCGGCCGGCCGCCTCCTCGACGCGGGCGGTGGCCAGACGGTCGTCGGTGAGCGCGTCGACGATCTCGGTGACCACCCGCTCGACCAGCTCCGCGTCGACCTTCGCGCCGATACAGAGCAGGTCGGCGCCGGCCGCCAG
The DNA here is from genome assembly GCF_042872965.1 of Micromonospora sp. NPDC005087. Lineage (NCBI taxonomy): Bacteria > Bacillati > Actinomycetota > Actinomycetes > Micromonosporales > Micromonosporaceae > Micromonospora > Micromonospora sp. NPDC005087. Next base: position 101,425 of record NZ_JBIALB010000010.1, read on the forward strand.
GGCCCGCACCGCCGCGGGGCCCACGCCGCCGGCCGCCACTGCCGCGCCCTTCATCTCCAGCGCGTCGGTGATGACGGTGCCGGTGAAGCCGTACTCGGTGCGCAGCAGGTCGACGAGGACGGCCCGGCTGAAGGTGGCCGGACCGGTGCCGGTCAGCGCCGGCACCCGGATGTGCGCGGTCATCACCGCGCGCGCCCCGGCGGCGACGACCGCGGCGAACGGCGGCAGGTCCCGCTGGCGCAGCAGGGCCAGTGGAACGTCCACGGTGGGCAACTCGTGGTGGGAGTCGGTGACGGTGGCGCCGTGGCCGGGGAAGTGCTTGGCGCAGGCGGCGACACCGGCGGCCTGCAGGCCGGCCACGGCGGCGGCCGAGTGGGCGGCCACCCGCACCGGGTCCGCGCCGAACGACCGGGTGCCGATCACCGGGTTGTCGTCGGCGCTGTTCACGTCCACCGTCGGGGCGAGGTTGACGTTGATGCCGAGGTCGGCCAGCTCGGTGCCGATCGCCTGGTAGACCCGTCGGGTGAGCGCCACGTCGCCGATCGCGCCGAGGGCGGCGTTGCCGGGGTACGGGCTGCCGGTGGCATGGGCCAGCCGGGTCACGTCGCCACCCTCCTCGTCGATGGCGATCAACACGTCCGCCCGGCCGGCGCGCAGCGCGGCGGTGCTCGCCGCCACCTGGGACGGGTCGTGCACGTTGGTGCCGAACAGGGTGTGCCCGGCCAGCCCGTCGGACACCAGGTCGACGGCCCAGTCCGGGGGGACCGGTCCCGGGTACGCGGCGAGCAGCGTGCCGAGCGCGAGCCGGCGCAGTCCTGGATCGAGCCCCACGTGATCTCCCCCTTCGGTGCCCACGGGTACGAATGTCGTACCGGCGGTGGTCGTCGCCCTGCCGGGTCGGCCGAGCGCTCCGCCTCCGGGTGGCCGATACGCTACGGCTACCCGTTCGCAGGTCGGTTTACAGTTAGCAAAGTTTACTAAAACTAGAGGACGTGGCATGAGTGCGACCCGGCTGCCCGGCACCCCCCGCCTGTTGCGGGCGCTCAACGACCGTGCCGCGCTGGAACTGCTCCTCGAGCGGGGGCCTCTCACCCGGGCCAGGCTCGGTGAGCTGACCGGGCTGTCCAAGGTCACCGCCTCCCAGTTGGTCGAGCGACTGGAGGAGCGTGGCCTGGTCACCCGGGTCGGTGAGCAGGCCGGCGGGCGCGGCCCGAACGCGCAGCTCTACGCGGTACGCCCGGGCAGCGCACACGTGGTCGGTGTCGACGTCGGGCCGGACCGGGTGGTGGCCGCCTGCGCCGACATCACCGGTGCCGTGATCGGCCGGGTGGAACAGTCCACCCGGGACACCGACGACCCGGTGGGCGTGGTGCACAACGCCGTGGTGCAGGCCGCGAGCAGCGCCCAGGCGCAGCTGAGCAGCGTACGGCGGATCGTGCTCGGCACGCCCGGTCTGGTCGACCCGCACACCGGCGACATCACCTTCGCCTTCAACCTGCCGCGCTGGCACAGCGGCCTGCTCGCCGCCCTGCGCGACGACCTGCACACTCCGGTGGTCTTCGAGAACGACGTCAACCTGGCCGCGGTGGCCGAGGCGCAGTCCGGCGCCGCGCAGGGGCTGGCCGATTTCGTGCTGGTCTGGGTGGGCGCCGGCGTCGGTTTGGCGATCATGCTGGGTGGGCGGCTGCACCACGGCAGCAGCGGCGCGGCCGGTGAGATCGGCTACCTGCCGGTGCCCGGGGCGCCCATCCCGCGTGACGTCTCCCGTCGCGCCAAGCCGGCCTTCCAGCAGTTGATCGGCGGGGACTCGGTGCGCGCGGTGGCACGCGAGCACGGCTACCCGGACACCGACGCCGCCGACGCGGTCCGCGCGGCCGTCGCGGCCGGCGACGCCGGCGCCCCGATGCTCGACGAACTCGCCCGCCGGCTCGCGCTCGGTGTGGCCAGCACCTGCGTGGTGCTCGACCCGCCGCTGGTCGTGCTCGCCGGGGAGGTCGGCCAGGCCGGCTGCGCCGCGCTCGCCGACCGGGTGCAGCACGAGGTCGCAGCGATCACCCTGGTGCGGCCCCGGGTGGTGCCCACGGGGCTGACCGAGGAGCCGATCCTGCGCGGTGCGCTGCGCACCGCACTGGACGCCGTCCGCGACGAGGTGTTCGGCTCCACCGTCGGCTGAGCCCGCTGGAGCGGTCATGTGAAGAAATATTTCACCGCTGGCAGGCATGCTGCAAGCTCTTGCCGTGACCACCCCCGGCCTGCCGGGCCGCCCGACCAGCGCGGACGGCCCGGGCCGCGACTCAGATCAGGTCGCGGCGACGGAACACGGCGAACGCCGCCGCGGTCAGCCCGCCGGTGAGCACGAGCAGCACCACCAGCGACGGCGCCCAGGTCAGCGAGTAGAAACCCTCGCAGTACATGCCCATTCTTGTGCCGGAGCAGAGCTGACTGTCGTAGAACCGCGCCTCACCGCTGAGCCACGCCCCGATGTAGCTGGAGAGCATCAGCTGGTCCGGGCGGCGGGCGTCGACGATCTCCAGCACCAGCCGGGCGCCCAGCTCCCAGACCACCGCGTACGCGGCGACCGCGCCGAGCGCCGCCGAGGTGTGCCGCCCCAGCGTGGCGATGGCGAAGCCCAGCGCGCTGGCCAGCAACACCAGCACCAGGCCGCGGCCGTGCACCGCCCCGAGGGAGCGCCAGAAGTCACCGCCCAGCGGGCCGCCCAGCCCGGCGGTCTGCCCGATGACCCAGAACGTGGCCAGATAGACCACCGAGGCCACCAGGGCCAGCGCCAGCACCGCGCCGAGCAGGGTGCCCAGCTTCGCGCCGAGCACCGTCATCCGGCGCGGCCGCCAGAGCAGCAGGTTCACCACGCCGCCGGAATTCAGGTCCGCGCCGATGTAGGAGGCCCCGACCAGGAACCCGAACAGCACCAGGAACGCGATGAGGAAGTAGAGCAGCGGGCGGGCCTGCTGGGCGAAGCTGAACACTCCGGGGAGGAAGTCGGCGGCGATCGGCAGCCGGTCCCGCAGCGTCGGGTCGATCTCCGAGCAGTCGGAGGGGTAGTACCGCTCGCTGTCACTCGACGGGAGCCCGTTCTGTCGGGCCAGGCACTGCTGGTACTCGTTCTCCATGCTCTGCCGCGCCTCGGCGGCCTGGTTCCGCGCAGAGCTGAGCTCCAACGCGCTCGGCTTGTGCGAGCCGGCCAGGGTGGTCGCCGCGGTGACGCCGAACGCCAGCACCAGCAGGACGACCATGAGCTGCACGAAGCGACGCGCGGACAGCCGCTCCACCTCGGCACGGACCAGGTTCACGCGTCCACTCCCCGTACGTCGAGATCGATCACAGCATCGCCCGCACCGGGCGGCAGCCCCGAGTCGTCCACCTGCCGGGGCACCGACGGATGGCCGCCGGCGCCGGTCAGCTCCAGGAAGACGCTCTCCAGATCCGGCCGCAGCGGGGTCAGCTCGCCCACCCACAGCCCCTGTTCACCGAGCACCCGGCTGATCACCGTCGGGTCGGTCACGCTGCCCACCACCAGCGCCGCGCCATCCACGCTCGCCGTCAGCTCGGCCTCGTGCAGCAGCTCCACGGCGCGCTCCGGCTCGGCCACCCGGACCAGGAACTCGTGCCGGTCGTGGCCGGCCAGCACCTCGTCCACCCGGCCGGTCGCCACCCGCCGGCCCCGGGAAATGATCGTGACGTGGTCGCAGATCAGCTGGATCTCGCCCAGGATGTGACTGGACACCAGCACCGTCACCCCGGCCGCCGCCAGCGCCCGCATCAGGTCCCGCATCTCCCGGATGCCGGCCGGGTCCAGCCCGTTCGCCGGCTCGTCCAGGATGAGCAACTGCGGGTCCTTCAACAGTGCGGACGCCACCGCGAGTCGCTGCTTCATGCCCAGCGAGTAGCCCTTCACCCGCTCGTCGCCCCGGTCGCGCAGGCCCACCGTCTCCAGTACCTCGTCCACCCGCGCGATCGGCACCCCGCCGGCCCTGGCCAGCAGCCGCAGCGTGCGGTACCCGGTGAAGTTGCCGAAGAACTGCGGGCTCTCCACGATGGCGCCGACCCGACCGGCCACCCGCGGCAGCAGCTGTGGTGACGGCTCACCGAGCACACTCATCCGCCCACCGTCGGCCCGGACCAGGCCGAGCAGGGCACGCAGGGTGGTGGTCTTGCCGGAACCGTTCGGACCCAGGAACCCGTGGATCTGACCCGCCTCGACCAGCAGGTCGAACCCGTCAACCGCGACCCTCCGGCCGTTCCGCAGGCTGCGGAAGGTCTTGCGCAGACCCTCGATCTCGATGACCGCGCTCATCCGCGCGGCTCCGTACCTCGACGGGGCATGGGCCGTCCTCCGGGTGTGGTGATCAACGACACGGCGCCTCACCCTATGACCGGGGCGCCGCCCATGGGGGGCACCACGGCGGTGCGTGGTTGGATGGTCCGGTGACTGGTGACCTGATCCCCGGCGCTGCCAACGCCGCGCCTGCCGCCGCACCCGTGGACCCGGATCTGGTGGTCAGCCTCGACGGCGTCGGCGTACGCCGGTCCGGCACCGCCCTGCTGCAGGATCTGACCTGGCGGGTCGAGTTGGACGAGCGCTGGGTGGTGCTCGGTCCCAACGGGGCCGGCAAGACCACCCTGCTCAACCTCGCCGCCGGCCGGCTGCACCCCACCACCGGTGTCGCCCACGTGCTCGGCGAGCGGATCGGCCGCACCGACGTCAACGAGCTGCGTACCCGGATCGGGCTCTCCACCGCCGCGCTCGCCGAGCGCCTGCCCGCCGACGAGCGGGTCAGCGACGTGGTGGTGACCGCCGCCTGGTCGGTGGTCGGCCGCTGGCGGGAGAGCTACGACCGCGGCGACGAGGCGCGGGCGCGGGCGCTGCTGAGCCAGCTCGGCATCGGCGGTCTCGCCGAGCGCCGCTACGGCACCCTCTCCGAGGGTGAGCGCAAGCGGGTGCAGATCGCCCGCGCGCTGATGACCGACCCGGAGCTGCTGCTGCTCGACGAGCCCGCCGCCGGGCTCGACCTCGGCGGGCGGGAGGACCTCGTAGCCCGGCTGGCCGAGCTGGCGTACGACCCGGACGCCCCGGCCCTGGTGCTGGTCACCCACCATGTGGAGGAGATCCCACCGGGGTTCACCCACGCGCTGCTGCTGCGGGAGGGCGGGGTGGTCGCGCAGGGCCTGCTCGCCGAGACGCTGACCGGCGACAACCTCTCCAAGACCTTCGGCCTGCCGCTGGTGGTCGAGCGGTCCGGCGACCGCTACACCGCTCGCGCCGCCTGAGCGCCGGCAGGGCGGAGGTGACCGTGCCGCAGACCCGGGTGGTCGTGGTGGGCAGCGCCAACATGGACCTGGTCGCGATGGCGCCCGCGCTGCCCCGGCCGGGCGAGACGATGCTCGGCACCGACTTCGTGATGGTGCCCGGCGGCAAGGGCGCCAACCAGGCCGTCGCCGCGGCCAGGGCCGGCGCCTCCAGCGCCTTCCTCGGCGCGATCGGCTCCGACGCGTTCGGCGTCACCCTCAAGGCCCGCATTACCGCCGCCGGCGTGGACACCGGCCAACTGCGGGTGGTCTACGGCGCGTCCGGGGTGGCGCTGGTGATGGTCAACGCGCAGGGGGAGAACGCCATCGTGGTGACCCCCGGCGCGAACGACGCGTTGACCGGCCTGACCGAGGACGAACTGGCCACGGTACGCGGGGCCGATGTCCTGATCGCCCAGCTGGAGATCCCGGTGCAGACCGTGGCCTCCGCCGCGGTGGCCGCCCGCGCCGCCGGCACCCGGGTCATCCTGAACGCCGCCCCGGCCCGGGACCTCCCACCGGAGCTGCTCGCCGCGGTGGACGTGCTCGTCGTCAACGAGGGCGAGGCGCAGACGTTCACCGGCCGGGGTCGGGACGAGCCACGGGCGCTGCTCGACCTGGTGCCCCGGGCCGTGCTCACCCTCGGTGGTGAGGGCGCCTGGTACGTCGACCGCGAGGGCACCGAGGTGCACGTGCCCGCCGTCCGGGTCGACGTGGTCGACTCCACCGCGGCCGGCGACGCGTTCACCGCCGCGCTGGCCGTCGGCTGGGGCGAGGGACGCGACCTGGTCGACGCGGTGCGCTGGGCGTCGGCGGCCGGCGCGGCCTGCGTCCGCCGGCTCGGCGCCTCGGTGGCGCTGCCCCGCCGCGCCGAGATCGACGAGCTGTACGCCCCGGGCTGAGCCCACCCGCGCTACGCTGGCCGGTCGGCCGCCGCCCCGGTGCGAAAGGTTCGGCGCCCAGTTCGACGACCTGACCGCGCCACGCGCGTCGATCACCTGCGACTGCTGACCGGGCGGGCCGGCGAGGCTCAGCCGACCAGATCGTCGCTGAGCTTCTCGCCCCGCCGGCGCAGCATGCCCAGGCCCGGGATACCGGCAACGGCGAGCTTGAGGTCGCGGGTGACGTCGAGCAGATCGTGCAGGTCCGGTCCAACCCGGTCCAGGGTGGCCAGGATCGGCAGAATGTCCGCCGTCAGGTGCTGCTTGAGCTTGGGCAGCTCGTCGATCAGGCGGATCGCCGCGGTGACCTCCTCGTGGCTCAGCTCCCCGACGAACCGCCCCGCCATCGGCGCGGCCCGCCGCAGTGCCGGCTCGTACGCCGCCAGCAACTCGGCCGCCGTGGCCGCCGCCTCGGAAGCGGTGCCCACGGTGGCCGCGGCCCGGCCGGCGACCGTCTCGGCCTCGGCGACCACCGTCCCGGCCCGGCGGGCGACCTGATCGGCCTCCCGGACCACCACGGCCGCGGCCGTCGCCACCTCGGTGGCGGTGTCGATGGCGGTGGTCGCGGCGGCGCTGATCACGGCCACCTCACGGACCGCCGTCTCGGCGTCGGTGAGCACCTGGTCGGTCCGGTCCAACGTCGTCTCGATCCGATCGACGACGCCGTTGATCCGGGCCAGCAGCGCCTCCACCCCGTCCAGCACCGCGAACGCGCGGGCGGGCACGGCGGCGAGCGAGGCGGCCGAGCCGAGCGTCTGGTCGAGGGCGGAGCGGGTCAGGCCGACCACCGCGGCGGGTGTGGGGAGGGGAATCGCCATGGGATCAAGTGTGCGCCGCCCGCACCACAACCGCCCGACGGCGCTCGACGGCGGCCGGTTCCGGCGTCAGCGGTCGGTGCGGGCGACGCGCAGCGCCCACCAGATCAGCGGCGCCTGCATCGGTACCCGGCCGTAGGCGATGGCCCGCTTCGTCGGACGCCGGTGCCGCCAGCCCACCGCCATCTTCACGTTCGCCGGCAGCACGGCGATGAAGAGCGCGACGGCGGCCCGACCACCGGAGCGCCGGGTGGCCGGGTGCGCCACGGCCGCCGCCACCGCCAGCTCGGCGACACCGCTGGCGTACGTCCAGAAGCGGGCTGGGCCGGGCAGCGCGCGCGGCACGATCGGGTCGTAGACGCCGGGGCGAAGCAGGTGGGTGACGCCGGCCGCGGCGAGCAGCCCGGCCAGGGCGGCGGCCTCGCCACGGCGACTGGTCATCGATGCTCCCCCTGCTGCTCGACGGCGCGCTGCACGGCCCGGTAGATCTGCCCGAACCGTAACGCGTCGGGGGTGCGCAGCATCAACTGCTCCCGCCCGTGGTGCTGTATCCACAGCTCGTGCACGTGGCTGCCGCGCTCGTACGAGCGGTCCAGCCAGCCGAGCGGAATTTCCAGAAACGGGGTCAACGCCAGCGCCCCCACCGCACAGGCGGCGAGGATGATCAGCGCCATCTTCCAGTTGCCCCGGTCCTGCGCCGTGTAGGCGAGCGAGAGCACGCAGACCAGCGCGACCAGCGGGGGCAGGGAGAGCAGCAGGACCAGGACTCCGCGACCGAGCACCCGGCCGCGTACCGCGAGCGTCTTCGGGCCGCGTGCGTGCCAGACGAAAGTCACGTCGGGAAGTGCGACGACCTGACCACCCACCCGGATCGACTCCGAGGTCACCTGCACCGCGTCGTCCCGGTAATAGAGGGTCATCACCAAGCCTAACCACCCGCCGGCAACCCGGCAGCGCGTCGACGGCGGCCAGCGACAGCGCCGACGGTCGATCGGCTGAGATCTTGGACAGTTACCGTCCACGCCGAACGGTAACTGTCCAAGATCTCGTTCTAGGTTGGCCGTTATCGGCGGGTGGCCGGGCGGGCGGGGTGGTTGCGTTCGACCGCGCGCTGCACCGCCCGGTAGATCTGACCGAAGCGCAGTGCGTCGCCGGTGCGCAGCAGTCGTACCGGCTGGCCGCGCCAGCGCGCCCAGATTTCCAGTTGCCGGCTGCCCCGGGCGTACGAGCGGTCCAGGTGTTCGAAGAGGAAGTCGGCGATCGGGCCGACGGCCAGCCCCACCAGCACGGACGCGCCGACGATCGCGATCGTCACGGTGGGCGAGCGGTGCAGCCAGACGGCCACGGCGATGCCGAGCACGGCCGCGACCAGCGGACCGGCCAGCGCGGCGCCGATCGCACCCCGCCCGACGAGCACCCGCCAGGAGCGGCTGCCCCGGCGGTGCCAGATCATGGTGATGTCGGCCAGCGCGTAGCTGCGGCCGTCCACTCGGACGGCGGTGGAGGTGACCTGCACCGACCTGTCGTCGTAATAGGTGATCATGGCTGGACTCCCGCCCGCGGGGCTGACACCAGACTACTTACCCCAACGAGCCGGGTCGTAAGGTTGGCACGCGACTTCGACGAGGAAGTGAGGGCAGCGTGAGCGAGTTCGTTCGGCTGGAGACCAAGGACGGCATCGGCACCATCCGGATGGAGCGGCCGCCGATGAACGCGCTCAACACCCAGGTGCAGGAGGAGTTGCGCGCCGCCGCGACGGCGGCGACCGCCGATCCGGAGGTCCGCGCCGTCATCGTGTACGGCGGGGAGAAGGTCTTCGCCGCGGGCGCGGACATCAAGCAGATGGCCGAGATGTCCTACGTGGACATGGCTGACCGGGCCGCGGACCTGTCCAGCGCGCTCGGCGCGATCGCCCGGATCCCCAAGCCGGTGGTCGCCGCGATCACCGGTTACGCCCTCGGCGGTGGCTGTGAGCTGGCCCTGGCCTGCGACTGGAGGGTGGTGGCCGAGGATGCCAAGCTCGGCCAGCCGGAGATCAAGCTGGGCATCATCCCCGGCGCCGGCGGCACCCAGCGGCTGGCCCGGCTGGTCGGCCCGGCCCGCGCCAAGGATCTGATCATGTCCGGGCGGATGGTGGACGCGCAGGAGGCGTTGCGCATCGGCCTGGCCGACCGGGTTGTCCCGGCAGCCGAGGTGTACGAGGCGGCGGTCGCGCTGGTGAAGCCGTACCTGACCGGGCCGGTGCAGGCGCTGCGCGCGGCGAAGCTGGCGGTCGACGGTGGCCTGGACATGGACCTGAACTCGGGCCTGGCCTGGGAGAGTCAGCTCTTCGCGGCGTTGTTCGCCACCGACGACCGGCGCGAGGGCATGGCGGCGTTCGTCGAGAAGCGCAAGCCGGGCTTCACGGGCCGCTGACCGGCCGGGGCCGCGGTCCGTGCCGCCGCCCCGACGGTGAGCCGAGAACGGTTCACATTCTGCCTACCGGCCAGTAGCGTGGGCCTCCGGTCTGAAGCGACGAAGGGGAGCGGCGATGACGGAGCGGGTCGAAGGTCACGGCGGGGAGTTGGCGCTCGCGGCGCTGCGGGCGCACGGGGTGCGCGAAATGTTCACCCTCTCCGGCGGGCACGTCTTCCCGCTCTACGACGCCGCGCACAAGACCGGCTTCCCGATCTACGACGTCCGGCACGAGCAGTCCGCCGTCTTCGCCGCCGAGGCGGTGGCCAAGCTTCAGCGTCGTCCCGGCCTCGCCGTGCTCACCGCCGGGCCCGGCGTCACCAACGGCATCTCGGGCATGACCAGTGCCTTCTTCAATGCCTCCCCGGTGCTGGTGCTCGGGGGCAGGGCGCCCGCGTTCCGCTGGGGCTCGGGCAGCCTCCAGGAGATGGACCACCTGCCGCTGGTCGCCCCGGTCACTAAGCACGCCGAGACGGTGTTCAGCACCGACGACATCCCACGTGCGGTGGGTGCGGCGCTCACCGCGGCGCTCACGCCGCACCGCGGGCCGGCCTTCCTCGACTTCCCGCTGGAGACGGTCTTCTCGGTCGCCGAGGCCGACGTGCCCGCGCCGACCGGCATCGACCCGGTCGAGCCGGACCCGGAGGAGGTCGCCCGGGCCGCGACGCTGATCGCCGGGGCGCAGCGGCCGGTCATCATCGCCGGCTCCGACGTGTACGCCGGCGACGCGGTCGCCGCGCTGCGGGAGGCGGCCGAGGCGTTGCAGGTGCCGGTCTTCACCAACGGGATGGGCCGTGGCTCGCTCCCGCCGGAGCACCCGCTCGCCTTCGCCAAGGCCCGCCGGGCCGCGCTCTCCGGCGCCGACGTGGTCGTGGTGGTGGGCACCCCGCTGGACTTCCGGCTCAGCTTCGGTGACTTCGGTGACGCCAAGGTGGTGCACATCGTCGACGCGCCCAGCCAGCGCGCCGGGCATGTGCAGCCGGCCGCCGCACCCGCCGGCGACCTGCGCCTGATCCTCTCCGCGCTGGCCGACCACGCGGGTGACCGGGCCGACCACAGCGGCTGGATCGCTGACCTGCGCGCCGCCGAGGACGCGGCCCGGGCCCGCGACGCGGCCGAGATGGCCGCCGAGACCGACCCGATCCGGCCGGCGCGGATCTACGGCGAGCTGCGCCGGGTGCTGGCCCGCGACGCGATCACCATCGGCGACGGCGGTGACTTCGTCTCGTACGCCGGGCGGTACCTGGAGCCGGCGCAGCCCGGCACCTGGCTGGACCCGGGCCCGTACGGCTGCCTGGGCACCGGCATGGGCTACGCGATGGGCGCCCGGGTCAGTCACCCGGATCGGCAGATCTGCGTGCTGATGGGCGACGGGGCCGCCGGCTTCTCGCTGATGGACGTCGAGTCGCTGGTCCGCCAGAAGCTGCCGGTCGTGATCGTCGTCGGCAACAACGGCATCTGGGGTCTGGAGAAGCATCCGATGCGGGCCATGTACGGCTACGACGTCGCGGCCGACCTCCAGCCGGAGTTGCGCTACGACACGGTGGTCAGCGCGCTCGGCGGCGCGGGGGAGACGGTCGCCAAGGCCGCCGACCTGGGGCCGGCCCTGCAGCGGGCGTTCGACGCCGGAGTGCCGTACCTGGTCAACGTGCTCACTGACCCGACCGACGCGTACCCCCGGTCGTCGAACCTGGCCTGAGTCGCACCCGCCGCCGCGCCGTCGCCCCCCAGCGGGCGGCGGCGCGGCGTCGTCCGGCAGCTAAATCAGCGGAATGTCGGCGCCGGTCGTCGTAACGTCAGCCGGGGATCGGCGGGGATGTCAGACCTGTCGCCCATGGTGGTGTCACCACCGGAGACGACAGGGAGTTGCGATGGACTACGCGATCCGCGCCGAGGGCCTGGTGCGGCGTTTCGGCGCCACCACCGCCCTCGCCGGCGTTGATCTGGCGGTTCCGACCGGGACCGTCTTCGGCCTGCTCGGGCCGAATGGCGCCGGCAAGACCACCGCGGTGCGGGTGCTCGCCACCCTGCTGCGCGCCGACGAGGGCCGTGCCACGGTCGGCGGCTTCGACGTCGTCCGCGACGCCCATCAGGTGCGTCAACTGATCGGTCTGACCGGCCAGTACGCATCGGTCGACGAGACCCTGACCGGCGCGGAGAATCTGCTGCTGATCGGCCGGCTGCTCGGGCTGAGCCGGGCCGACGCCAAGCAGCGCGCCCGTCAACTGCTCGCCGATTTCCAGCTCAGCGACGCCGCCGACCGGGCCGCCAAGACCTTCTCCGGCGGTATGCGGCGCCGGCTGGATCTCGCCGCCAGCCTGGTCGGCCGGCCGCAGGTGCTCTTCCTCGACGAACCGACCACCGGCCTGGACCCGCGCAGCCGCAACGACCTGTGGGACATCGTCCGCGCCCTGGTCTCCGACGGGGTGACGGTGCTGCTCACCACCCAGTACCTGGAGGAGGCCGACCAGCTCGCCGGGGAGATCGCGGTGGTCGACCACGGCCGGGTGATCGCGCAGGGCACGCCGGAGGAGCTGAAGGCCAAGACCGGCGGTCAGACCCTCACCGTGCGACCGGCCGACCTCGCCGACCTGGGCGCCGTGACCGCCATCGCCCACGCGGTGTCCGGCGCGTCTCCCGAGGTTGCCCAGAACGCGGTCACCGTCGCGGTGAACGACCCCGGTGTGCTGCCCGCGGTGGTGAGCCGCCTCGACGCGGCCGAGATCGCGGTCGCCGAGCTGGCGCTGCGCGGCGCCAGTCTGGACGAGGTCTTCCTCTCCCTCACCGGCCACCGGGCCGAGGACGCCCCGGCCGGCACCGACCTGGAAAGGACCCCCGCATGACCGCCGCCACTCTCGCCCCTGCTCTGACGCCGGCCCGCCGGCTCAGTCCCGCCGCCGGGCTGCGGCATACCTTCACGCTGGCCTGGCGCAGCCTGGTGCAGATCAAGCACAACCCGATGGAGCTGCTCGACCTGAGCATCCAGCCGGTGATGTTCGTGCTGCTGTTCACCTACGTCTTCGGCACCGCCATCGCCGGGTCCTCCGGCGAGTACCTCACCTTCATGCTGCCCGGCATCATGGTGCAGAACGCGCTCTTCGCCACCATGACGACCGGGTTCGGGTTGAACAACGACCTCACCAAGGGCGTCTTTGACCGGCTCCGGGCGCTGCCCATCGCCCGGTGGGCGCCGCTGGCCGGCCGGATCCTCGCCGACACCGTCAAGCAGGCCTGGTCGATCGCGCTGCTGCTCGGCGTCGGAGCGATCCTGGGCTTCCGGGTCGGCAACGGGCTGCTCGGGGTGGTCGGGGCGTTCGCGCTGCTGCTGGCGTTCACGCTGGCCGCGTCCTGGATCTCGGTGCTGGTCGGGGTGCTGGTGAGCGAGCCGGACAAGGTGCAGATCTTCGGCTTCATGGTGATCTTCCCGCTGACCTTCACCAGCAACATCTTCGTGCCCACCAACCGCATGCCCGGCTGGCTGCAGAACTGGGTGGAGGTCAACCCGGTGACCGTGGTGGCCGACGCGCTACGCGGCCTCCTGGTCGGCGGCCCGGTCGCCGGCCCGGTGCTCCAGACGCTGCTCTGGGGCGCCGGCATCGCGGTGATCTTCGCTCCGCTGGCGGTGCGTGGGCTCAAGCGTCGGGTGTGACCCGCGGCTGTCGGCCTGGGCCGCCGTGACCTGCTCGGGCGCGGTGGCCAAGGTGTGGTGGCCAGGCGCGGGTGGGTCTCACACCTCCGGCCGGTCACCCTCGCGCGGCGGCTCGCCGTCGGGGTGGCGCAGGTCGTCCTCGCGCCGGCGCAGGTCTTCCTCCCAGCGGCGGAAGAGCTCCTGGTCCTGCTGCTGCGAGCGCTCCTGCACGGAGCGGAGGAATTCCGGGTCGTCGTCGGGGGCGACCGGGCGGCGGCGCTCGGCGGGGCGGTTGCCGGTCGGCCAGGCCTTGCGGGCGCCGGAGCCGGGCTCCCGGCCGGCGACGAACCAGGCGATCGAGCCGACCAGCGGGAAGAACAAGATGATCAGCACCCAGGCGATCCGGGGCAGGGCGCGGATCTGGCCCTCCTCGGCGGAGAGACAGCTGATCAGCGCGCAGACGGCGAGGACGATCTGCGCCAGGAAGAGGAGTACGTACAGCCGGGCCATGCACCTATCATGGCTCACCCGGTCCCGTCACCACAGTCCGCGAACCACCAGTAGCGCACCGAGCAGCGCGAGCCCGGCGATGGCCAGCGCGACCAGGGGCAGTGTCCGACCGCCGGTGCGCGCCGGTCCCGTTCCGGTGCCCCGCGACCAGCACAGCACGAGCACCGCCCCCCAGAGCAGCACGGCGGCGCCGGCGATCAGCGCGCCGCTCGGGTCGCCGGTCGACCCGAGCCGGACGGCCAGCGCGGTCACCACGGTCAGCGCCAGCGCCGTCCGTCGCCAGGCCAGCCGGGTCCGCTCCGGTTGCAGCCCGGGGTCACGCCCGCCGTGCACCGCCCGGCCCGGCTCGCCGGTCACGATTCGCCGATCGCCCGGACCAGCACCGCGACCACCAGCAGCGCCGCGCCGGCACCGACGGCGAGGGCGAGGATGGCGGGGAAACGGGAGGCGGGCAGCTCCTGACCGAGCCGGATGGCCCGTTCGGTCCGCGCCCAGTGGTCCACCGCGCGGACGGCGACGGCGCCGCCGAGCAGCAGCAGCGCGACGGAGATCGCCTCCCGCAGGTGGGCCAGCGGCAGCGGCGGCAGGAACTGCGCGGTGGCCAGGCCGCCGCCGACCAGCGCCAGGCCGGTGCGCAGCCAGGCCAGGAAGGTGCGCTCGTTGGCCAGGGAGAAGCGGTAGTCGGGTGTCTCGCCGACCGAGCGTAGGTCCGCCGGGTCGAACCACCGCCTGATCGCTTCCCTCACGCTGCCGATTATCCGCTTGTCCTGCCGCTTAACCTGAGCCGGTGACCGACCTTGACGTGATGACCTTGCGCGCCGCCTACGACAACCAGCTCCGCCCGGAGATCCCCGATCCGGTCCCGGCCGGGGTGACGGTGGAGCGGGACGGGCCGCTGGTCCGGATCATCGGGCTCGACGCGGGCGGATTCCTCACCTACCGCGACCTGGGCGGGTTGACCGGCGACGCGCTGGACGAGCTGATCGCCCGGCAGGTGGAGCTGTTCCGCCAGCGCGGCGAGTCGGTGGAGTGGAAGCTCAACGGGCACGACGAGCCGGCGGATCTGGCGGACCGCTTGCGCGCGGCCGGCTTCGTGGCGCAGGAGCGGGAGACCGTGGTGGTCGGGCCGGTCGCGCCCCTGGCGGCCGCGCTACCGGTCGCCCCCGAGGGGGTACGCCTGCGTGAGGTGACCTCCCGGGCCGACCTGGAGCGGATCGCCGCCATGGAGGAGGAGGTCTGGCAGGCGGACCGCTCGCACCTGGTCTGGGGGCTGGCCAAGGAGATCGACGCCGACCCGCACTCGATCACGGTGGTGGTGGCCGAGGCGGACGAGACGGTGGTGAGCGCCGGCTGGGTGCGGTTCCCGGCGAACAGCCGCTTCGGCACGCTCTGGGGCGGGTCCACCCTGCCGCAGTGGCGGCGCAAGGGCATCTACCGGGCGCTGGTCACCTACCGGGCGCGGCTGGCCGACCAGCGGGGCCGGACGCTGCTGCAGGTCGACGCGTCCGAGGACAGCCGGCCGATCCTGCAGCGGCTCGGCCTCGTCCCGGTCACCACCACCACCCCGTACGTCTACACTCCGTGATCATGGAGCAACGGTTGACGGACGAGGAGCGGCTGACCCTCAAGACGGGGGCGTTCGGGGCCGTCTTCCTGGTCTCCAACGCCGAGCCGGGCATGCTGGGCGTGATCCGGGAGAGCGTCGCCGCCTCCGGCGCGCTGGCCGGCGCCAGCGGGGTGGTCAAGGAGGCGTTGACCACGGGTCCGCTGCCCCGGATGCCCCGGGACTCCCAGTTGGAGATCGAGTCGGTGGTGCTGCCGGCTCTCGACCGGGCGATGCGGATCCTGCGGGAGAAGTCACCGGCGGACGTGGACGCGTACCGCGCGGTGGTGTTGACCGCGGCGGACCGGGTGGCGCGGGCGCACGACGGGGTGGCCCCGGAGGAGGCGGCGGTCATCGACCGGATCCGGGGCGCGCTGGCCTGACCGGCCTGCTCCGCGGCCGGCGTCGGTGAGCTGTGTCACTCTGAGTGCCCCGGGGGGCCGCAACCTACTGGCAGGTAACATTGCGCCGTGGGCAACCGCACAGCACTCCGCGGTTGACCCGGCGTCGACCGACGCGCGAGGCTGCGCCCGAGACCGGGCGAGCGAATCGCAACACCACACAGGAGGGTCGTCGAAGCGCGATGAATATCGTCGTACTCGTCAAGCAGGTGCCTGATTCGGGCGCGGACCGCAACCTGCGCAATGACGACAACACCGTCGACCGCGGTTCGGCGAACAACGTGATCAATGAGATGGACGAGTACGCCATCGAGGAGGCGCTGAAGATCAAGGAGGCGCACGGCGGCGAGGTCACCATCCTGACCATGGGTCCGGACCGGGCGACCGAGTCGATCCGCAAGGCGCTCTCCATGGGCCCGGACAAGGCCGTCCACGTGGTGGACGACGCCCTGCACGGTTCCTGTGCGGTGGCCACCTCGAAGGTGCTCGCCGCCGCGCTCGGTCAGCTCAACGCCGACCTGGTGATCTGCGGCGCGGAGTCCACCGACGGCCGGGTCCAGGTCTTGTCGCACATGATCGCCGAGCGGCTCGGCGTCGCGGCGCTCACCGGTGCGCGCAAGCTCACCGTCGACGGCGCCACGCTGACCGTCGAGCGGCAGACCGAGGAGGGCTACGAGGTCGTCACCGCCGCTACCCCGGCCGTGGTCTCCGTCTGGGACACCATCAACGAGCCGCGCTACCCCTCCTTCAAGGGCATCATGGCCGCCAAGAAGAAGCCGGTGCAGACGCTCTCCCTGGCCGACCTCGGGGTCGCGCAGACCGAGGTGGGCTTCGACGGAGCCACCAGCGCCGTCGTCGAGCACACCAAGCGCCCGCCGCGCTCCGGCGGCGCCAAGATCACCGACGAGGGCGAGGGCGGCGTCAAGCTGGTCGAGTTCCTCGCTACCGAGAAGTTCGTGTGAGAGCGGGGTCTGGACATGTCTGAGGTTCTCGTCGTCGTCGAAGCCACCAAGGAATTCGGCGTCAAGAAGGTCACCCTGGAGATGCTCACCCTCGCCCGCGAGCTGGGCACCCCGAGCGCGGTGGTGCTCGGCGGTGCTGGCGCCGCGGAGGCGCTGAGCGCCAAGCTGGGCGAGTACGGCGCGGAGAAGATCTACGCCGCCGAGGGTGACGAGATCGACGGCTACCTGGTGGCCCCCAAGGCCACCGTGCTGGCCGAGCTGGTCAAGCGGGTGCAGCCGGCCGCCGTCCTGCTGGCCTCGGCGCAGGAGGGCAAGGAGATCGCCGCCCGGCTCGCCGTCAAACTGGACAACGGCATCCTGACCGACGTCGTCGGACTGGACGCCGACGGCACCGCCACGCAGGTCGCCTTCGCCGGCTCCACCATCGTCAAGTCCAAGGTCACCAGGGGTCTGCCGCTGGTCACTGTCCGCCCCAACTCGGTCAACCCGACCCCGGCGGCGGCCACCCCGGCGATCGAGCAGCTCACCGTGTCGGTCACCGACACCGACAAGCTGGCGAAGGTCGTCGACCGGGTCGCCGAGCAGAAGGGCTCCCGCCCCGAGCTGACCGAGGCCGGCGTGGTCGTCTCCGGCGGTCGCGGCGTCGGCAACGCCGACAACTTCAAGCTGGTCGAGGAGCTGGCCGACCTGCTCGGCGGCGCCGTCGGCGCGTCCCGCGCCGCGGTCGACTCCGGCTTTTACCCGCACCAGTTCCAGGTGGGCCAGACCGGCAAGACGGTCTCCCCGCAGCTGTACGTCGCGCTCGGCATCTCCGGTGCCATCCAGCACCGCGCCGGCATGCAGACCTCGAAGACCATCGTCGCGGTCAACAAGGACGGCGAGGCGCCGATCTTCGAGCTGGCCGACTTCGGCGTGGTGGGGGACCTGTTCAAGGTCGTTCCGCAGGCCGCCGAGGAGATCCGCAAGCGCAAGTGACGCTCCCGGGGCGACGCCGAACGGTGGCGCCCCGGACCGTACGACGACGAGTGGCCGCCCGGGTGTCGGGCGGCCACTCGTCGTTTCCGCGTGGAACCCGCCGTGTCCCGGCGGTGGAAAGGGAGCTGATCGGCGGGCCGGGGAGCTGAGCCGGCCCGCCGATCAGCCCGTCAGGGTGCCCCTCAGCAGGCTGTCGCCGGAGTGGCGGGTGTTGTTGTCGTACTGCTCGGCGGAGACGTCGACCACCGTGTAGCTCTTCAGGTCGACATTCGGGGGCAGTGGCAGCAGAGCGTCCGCGTCGGCACCGAGGGTGCCGATCGAGAACATCTCCATGGTCGTCGGGTTGATGAGCCAGACCTCGTAGTACCCCGACACGCGCGGGAGATTCGCCACGTGCAGATGTAGTTGGCCGTTCTGGAGCACCCGCGCGTCACCCTGGGCCGACTTCGGTGTCGAACCGAAGGCAGCGAGCGGCGCGCTGGCCACCACCGGCTGCGTCGGAGCGGGCTCCGGGTCGTCCTGGCGCAGCACCGACACCGTGCCCACCACGCCGACCGCCGCGGCCGCGACCGCGGTGACCGCGGTGGCCGCCCAGCCCGACCGGCGAGCGCGACGGCGGGACCGGGAGCGGGTCGTCCGACCGGCGGCACCGGGCCACGCTGGCTCGTCCGTCGTACCGCTGACCGGCTCGGCCGCCTGCCGTCGACGCGTCTCGGTCAGCGACGGCAGGGCCTCCGCGGCGCTGATCTCCGCCGTGATGCCCTGCCAGACGTGCTCCGGCGGGTCGGGCAGGTCAGCCAACCCCTGCGTCTCCGCGCCGAGCCCGGCCACCTGCTGGAGGCTCTCCATCTCCACCCGGCAGTGCGCGCAGGTGTCGAGGTGGGTGCTCTCCCCGTTGTCCGCCTCGCTCTCACCGAGCGCCAGAAAGACCAGCCGGTCGTGGTCCAGGTGCTGCACCGTCCACCTCCCATCTGCGTTTCAAGCTCGCCATGCCGCGCCGGATGTGACTCTTCACGGTGCCCAGCGGCACGCCGGTCACCGCCGCTATCTGCTGGTGGGTCAGGTCGTCGTAGAAGGCCAGCTCCAGCATGCGTCGTTGGTCGTCCGGCAGGCGAGCCAGCTCGTCGGCGACCACCAGCCGATCGACCACCCGGTCCGGATCGGGACCGGTCTGCGCCGGCTCGGGCACCTGGCGGACGGTCTCGACCACCCGGGTCTCCCGGGCCGTGGCCCGCATCCGGTCGATCACCTTGCGCCGGCCGATGCCGAGCAGCCAACCGATCAGCGAACCCTTGGCCGGATCGAAGGTCTCCCGCCCCAGCCAGGCGCCGACGAACGTCGCCTGGGTCACGTCCTCGGCGTCGCCGCGGTTGGCCAGCATCGAGGTGGCCAGGTGCAGCACGGCGCGGCCGTACCGGTCGTACGCCTCGCGGAGCGCGACCTCGTCGCCAGCGCGGAACCGGAGGGCGAGGTCGTCCACCGGGAGGTCGGGTTCCTGTCCGGACGCCGTCATCGGGCTGCTCGCCTTCGATGGGGCATGCCCGACTGTAACTCCCACAGCCTCCGCCCCACTCTCCCCGTCGATGTCATCTCACGAAGCTCTTCGTTCCCCGGACCCGGTTCGGATGCGGACCGGGCCGAAAAAAGAAATCCATGTCCGATCGCATCCACCCGTCGCGGAGCCGGCGTAACCCGTTCTGCAAGCCAGGCCTGACGAATCAGCACCAATCAGCAGGAGGCAGACATGCAGCTCTCGTACTTTCCGTCGGGTCGCCGCCGGTGGCGCCGTCGCCGCGCTGGTCTTCGCCGGCGTCGGCGCGTTCACCGCCACCCCCGCGTACGCCGCCACGTCGAAGGTCTCCGTCGTGCACGGCATCCCGGACACCCCGGTCGACGTCTACGTCAACGGCAAGAAGACCCTCGACAACTTCAAGCCCGGTGACGTGGCCGGCCCGCTGAACCTGGAGGAGGGCGAGTACGACATCGCGCTCACCAAGCCCGGTGAGGCAATCGACAAGGCGATCCTCAAGGTCGACGACGCCGCGGTGCCGGGCGGGGCGAACATCAGCATCGCGGCACACCTCGACGCCGCCGGCCAGCCGAAGATCACCCCGTTCGCGAACGACGTCTCCAAGGTCGACGCCGGCAAGGCCCGGCTGATCGTGCGGCACACCGCCGCCGTCCCGGAGGTGGACGTCCGTGCCGGTGGAACCCCGGTCTTCGAGGGCCTGACCAACCCGAACGAGGCCAAGGGCGACGTCGACGCGGGCAGCGTGCAGGCGGACGTGGTGCTGGCCGGCACCGACACCGTGGCCATCGGCCCGGCGGACCTCAACCTCAAGGAGGGCACCGCGACGATCGTCTACGCGATCGGCTCGGCCGAGGCCAAGAACCTCGACGTGGTCGCCCAGACCATCACCGGCCTGCACTTCGCCCCGGGCGGCGTGCCCAGCGGTGACGGTGGTCAGGCCGGCACGGGTGTGGACACCTGGTGGTACGTGCTCACCGGTGCCGGCGTACTCCTGCTGCTCGGCGGCGGGGTGCGGATGGCCACCGCGCGGACCGGCCGCACGTGACGGTGCGCAACCGCGGCGCGCTGGCGGCCCTGGCCGCCGGCGTTGCCGCGCTCACCGTCGCGACCCTGGTGGCGTGCGGCTCCCAGCCCGCCGACGACGTCGGCGCCGAGGAGGCGAGCGCGCTGGCCACCGCCACCGCCGCGCCGCCGGCGGCCGCCCCGTCGGTCCCGGTCACCGCCGGGGGACTGCCGGCTGGCGCGGTGACCGTCCCGCCGGTCCGCCTGGTGATCCCGGAGATCGGCGTCACCGCCACGGTCGACGCGGTCGGCATCAACCGGCGGACCAACGAGTTCGAGGTGCCGCCGAGCGTCGACCGGATCGGCTGGTACCGGTACGGCCCCGGCCTGGAGGCGGACGCCGGCTCGGTGGTCATCGCCGGCCACGTGGACAGCGCCAGGCAGGGCAGGGGAGCGTTCTTCCGGCTGCACGAGCTGGGCCAGGGGGACACCCTGACCGCGACCGGCAGCGACGGCAAGGCCCGGCGGTACCGGGTCGTCGCCCGGGAGGAGTACGCCAAGACCAGGATCCCGCTGGACCGGTACTTCGCCCGGGACGGCAAGCCACGGCTGACCCTGATCACCTGCGGAGGGCCGTTCGACGCCGCCGCGCGCAGGTACCGGGACAACATCGTCGTCACCGCGGTGCCGGCCTGACCGGATGGCTCGCCCGCGGCCGTTCGACGGGCGGACCCGGGGGTCGGGGTGGGGAGGGTCGCGCCCTTCCCGCCCCGGCGGCGCCACGCCCAGGGAGGGTCGCGGGTTCCGGCTGTCGGCCGGGTCCCCTCCCGCGTCCGCTCCCTGACCGGTCAGCCGTAGGCTGAACGGTGATGGCATACCTGGATCACGCGGCGACGACTCCGATGCTCGACGACGCACTGGAGGCGTACGTCGCCACCGCCCGCGAGGTCGGCAACGCGTCCTCCCTGCACGCGGCGGGTCGCCGTGCCCGCCGCCGGGTCGAGGAGTCGCGCGAGCGCGTCGCCGCCGTGCTGGGTGCCCGGCCGTCCGAGGTGATTTTCACCGGCGGCGGCACGGAGAGCGACAACCTCGCGGTCAAGGGCATCTTCTGGGCGCGGCGCGGGGCCGGCCCCGACCGCCGGCGGGTGATCTCCAGCGCCGTCGAGCACCACGCGGTGCTGGACGCGGTGGACTGGCTGGCCCAGCACGAGGGGGCCGAGGTCGGCTGGCTGCCGGTGGACGCCGCCGGTCGACTCGACCCGAACGACCTGCGCGCCGAGTTGGCCGCGCACGCCGACCGGGTGGCCGTGGTCACCGCCATGTGGGCGAACAACGAGGTCGGCACCATCCAGCCGGTGGCCGAACTGGCCGCCGTCGCCGCCGAGCACGGCGTGCCGTTCCACACCGACGCCATCCAGGCGGTCGGGCAGGTGCCGGTCGACTTCGCCGCGAGCGGCGTCGCCGCGCTGACCGTCACCGGACACAAGCTGGGTGGCCCGACCGGGGTGGGCGCGCTGCTGCTCGCCCGGGACGTGGCGGCCACGCCGCTGCTGCACGGCGGCGGACAGGAACGCGACGTCCGCTCCGGCACCCTGGACACCGCCGGCATCGTCGCCTTCGCGGTCGCTGTCGAGGCGGCGGTGAAGGGCCAGCAGGAGTACGCGGCCCGGGTGGCCGCGCTTCGCGACGACCTGATCGAGCGGGTCCGCCGGGCGGTGCCCGAGGTGGTCTACAACGGCGACCCGGTCGACCGGCTGCCCGGCAACGCGCACTTCTCCTTCCCGGGCTGCGAGGGCGACGCCCTGCTTCTCCTGCTCGACGCCCAGGGCATCGCCTGCTCGACGGGTTCGGCCTGCTCAGCCGGGGTGGCCCAGCCCTCGCACGTACTGCTGGCGATGGGCGCCGACGACGACCGCGCCCGCTCCTCGCTGCGCTTCACGCTCGGGCACACCAGCACGCAGGACGAGATCGACGACCTCATCGCGGCCCTCCCCGCCGCCGTCGACCGCGCCCGCCGAGCCGCCGCCCTCCGCACCCCCCGCTGACACCCCCCGGCCAGGGCAGGGATGGGGCTGGGTCGGGTGCGGGCGCGAAGGGTCGCCGGACGGGGTGGATAGGCTGGAGGAGGGAAGGGAGTCAGCTGGTGAGGGTGTTGGCGGCGATGTCGGGCGGGGTTGACTCGGCCGTGGCGGCGGCGCGGGCGGTGGCGGCCGGGCATGACGTGACCGGGGTGCACCTGGCGCTGGCCCGCAATCCGCAGACCTACCGGACCGGGGCGCGCGGCTGCTGCACGCTGGAGGACTCCCGGGACGCCCGGCGGGCCGCCGACGTGATCGGCATCCCGTTCTACGTCTGGGACATGGCCGACCGGTTCCACGAGGACGTGGTGGACGACTTCGTGGCCGAGTACGCCGCCGGTCGTACGCCGAATCCCTGCCTGCGCTGCAACGAGAAGATCAAGTTTTCCGCGGTGCTGGACCGGGCGGTGGCCCTGGGCTTCGACGCGGTGGTCACCGGCCACCACGCCCGCCTCGGCCCCGACGGGCTGCTGCGCCGCAGTGTCGACGTGGCCAAGGACCAGTCGTACGTGCTGGCCGTGCTCACCCGCGAGCAGCTGGACCGCTCGATCTTCCCGCTCGGCGACTCGACCAAGGCGCAGGTCCGCGCCGAGGCCGCCGAGCGTGGCCTGGCGGTGGCCGACAAGCCGGACTCGCACGACATCTGCTTCATCGCCGACGGCGACACCCGCGGCTTCCTGGCCGGCCGCCTCGGCGAGGCGCCCGGCGACGTGGTGGACGCGAGCACCGGCGCGGTGGTCGGCAGCCACACCGGGGCGTACGCGTACACGGTGGGCCAGCGTCGCGGGCTGCACCTGGACCGGCCCGCCCCGGACGGCCGGCCGCGCTACGTGCTCTCCATCACGCCCAAAACCAACACTGTGACGGTCGGCCCGGCCGAGGCGCTGGAGGTGTCCCGGGTACGTGCCGAACGGCCGGTCTGGACGGGTGGCCCACGCCCGGACGCGCCGGTCGAGTGCGAGGTGCAGTTGCGCGCGCACGGCGACGTGGTGCCGGCCACC
This sequence comes from Micromonospora sp. NPDC005087, assembly GCF_042872965.1. NCBI lineage: Bacteria > Bacillati > Actinomycetota > Actinomycetes > Micromonosporales > Micromonosporaceae > Micromonospora > Micromonospora sp. NPDC005087. The sequence continues at coordinate 124,630 of NZ_JBIALB010000010.1, forward strand.
GTCGCCCTCGACGGCGCCACGCTCCACGCCGAGCTGCGCCGGCCGGCACGCGGCGTCGCCGCAGGCCAGGCCGTGGTGGCGTACCGGCCGGACCCGGCCGGCGACGTGGTCCTCGGCTCCGCCACCATCACCGGCTGACCTGGCACACCATCGCCCTGGCCGTCGCGGCCCGGGCGGCCGGCGTACCGGATACCCTTCCGCCGTGACAGATCAGGTGTGGCCCTGGCCGGCCGGCGCCGCGACCGGCATCGGTTCGCTGCCCGGCACCGACATCGCCGAGGCCCAGCGGGTGGTCCTCGGTGAGCTTCCCGCGCTGCCCCACCTTCCCGAGCTGCCGGCCCGCGGCCCGGGAGCCGACCTGATCGGTCGCAGCGCGGGGCTGCTGGTCGAGCTGCCCGTCGAGCTGTACAGCGGGCGTTGGCGGGTCGCCCCGCGCCCGGGTCGCGACCTGCGTCGGGCCCGCGACCTGATGGAACGCGACCTGGACCAGCTCGCCGAGCAGGCCGAGGAGTACGCGGGCCCGATCAAGGTGCAGGCCGGCGGCCCGCTCACCCTGGCCGCCGCCCTGGAGCTGCCGATCGGCGGCCGGCTGCTGCGCGACCCCGGCGCGGTCCGTGACCTGACCGGCTCCCTCGCCGAGGGGCTGCGCGCGCACGTCGCCGCGGTCGCCCGACGACTGCCCCGCGCCTCGGTGCTGCTCCAGCTGGACGAGCCGTCGCTGCCGACCGTGCTGGCCGGGCGGGTGCCCACCGAAAGCGGGCTGGGCGCGTACCGGGCGGTGGAGTCGGCGGACGCGGCGGCGCTGCTGCGCACCGTCGTCGAGGCCGCTGGCGTGCCGACGGTGGTGCACTGCTGCGCCCCGGACGTGCCACTGGAGTTGATCCGTTCGACGGGCGCCGCCGGGGTGGCCCTCGACCTGGACCTGCTCACCGAGCTGGACCCGCTGGGCGAGGCGATCGACGCCGGCCTCGGGTTGCTGGCCGGGGCCGTGCCGACCCGACCGCCGTCGACCGGCCAGGCGCCGACGTCCGCGCAGGTGGCCGACCGGGTGCGCCAGCTCTGGGACCGGCTCGGGTTCCCGCGCCGGCAGCTCGCCCAGCAGGTGGTCATCACCCCGGCCTGCGGTTTGGCCGGAGCCAGCCCGGAGTACGCCCGGGTGGTGCTGGCCGCGTGCCGGGACGCCGGCCGGCGGCTCGCCGAGGAGTGAGGTTTCCTGTCGTACCCACTGGGCAGGATGAAGGACATGATTGGACAGCTACGTTCAGTGGTGATCGACTGCCCCGATCCGCGGGCACTGGCGGCGTTCTACGCGGAGCTGCTCGGTGTACCCCTGGCCGAGGGTGACTCCGATGACGACGAGTGGGTGGTGCTGGGCGGTCCGCCCGGGCACCAGCCCCGCCTGGCGTTCCAGCGTGCGCTCAACCTGCGTCCGCCGGCCTGGCCGGACCCGGAGCGCCCCCAGCAGTTCCACCTCGACGTGACGGTGGACGACATCGAGGCCGCCGAGAAGGCGGCGCTCGCACTGGGCGCCCGCCGGTTGCCCGGCGAGGGCGAGGGCTTCCGGGTCTACGCCGACCCGGTCGGCCACCCGTTCTGTCTCTGCTGGGACTGACCCTGGCGTGGGTCGCGGCGGCCGGGCATCATGGCCGCCGTGGCCCACGACCCTCTGCGTGCCTCTGGCTCGCTCTTCGGCCTTGCCTATGGTGACGCGCTCGGCAAGCCGACGGAATTCCTGACCGTCGCCGAGATCGAGCACCGGTACGGGCCGGCCGGTCCGCGCGAGCTGACCGGCGAGCCGGCGCTGGTCACCGACGACACCCAGATGGCGCTGGCGGTGGGCTGGGCGCTGCACGAGGCTCCGTCGCTCACCCCGCAGGGGGTGGAGCCGCTGCTCCGGCGGCGCTTCTTGGCCTGGGCGGTCAGCCCGGACAACAACCGCGCCCCCGGCATGACCTGCCTGCGCGCCTGCGCCGACCTGGGTCGCGGGCTCCGCTGGCAGGAGGCCACGGTGGCCGGGTCCAAGGGGTGCGGGGCCAACATGCGGGTCACGCCGGTCGGGTTGCTCGACGTGGATCTGGACACGCTGGCCGGGTTGGCGCAGTTGCAGGCCGGGCTGACCCACGGCCATCCGACCGGGTTGGCGGCCAGCGAGCTCACCGCGTACGCGGTCTTCGCCCTGCGCGGGGGCGCCGGGCTGCCCGCTCTTCCCGCGATTCTCACCGAGCGGGCGCGGAGCCAGCGCCGCGTGTACCGGGAGCGGTGGCTGGGTGACCTCTGGCAGCGCGCCGGGGCCGGCACCGCGGAGGACTTCATCGCCCGGGGCTGGGACGAGTGCCTGGCGGTGCTGGCCCGGCTGACGGACGCCCTGGGGCAGCCGGACGACGGTGGCGATCCGTGCCGGGCCACCGGGGAGGGCTGGGTCGCCGAGGAGGCGCTGGCCACCGCTCTGCTCTGCGCCGTAAGGCACGCCGACGACCCGGTCGCGGCGCTGGCCCGGGGTGCGACCACCGCCGGGGACTCCGACTCGATCGCCGCCCTGGCCGGCGCCTTCGTGGGTGCGGCCGCCGGGATGACCGCCTGGCCGCCCGGCTGGGTCGACCGCATCGAGTACGCCGACCAGCTCGCCACGCTCGGCGCGGCCTGGGACTGATCCAGGTCCCCGCTGCCGATCCCGTCAGCAGGAGTTGGGTGACCGACGGGAGCCGGACGGGGCGGGGGACGGTCAGCGGGTGGGCAGGTGGTGCAGGCTGCGGACCCGTCGCCACAGGTCGGCGTCGCAGTTTCCGGCGCGGTCGGCGAAGGCGGCCGAGCTGATCCGGGTCGGCTCGGTGAGGCTCAGGTAGCTGTCGTGCTCGGCGCCGGGGTCCCAGTTCCGGGTGGGAATGCGGACGTGGTCGTCCCGGTCGCTCTTGTCCTGACTGGTGATCTTCAGTACGTCGGCGCCCCGGGAGTCGGCGCGCAGCACCAGGCAGGGCCGGACCTTGGACCCGCTGCCGTCGGCGTACGGCACGTCGGCCCACCAGATCTCACCCGGCGCCGGCGTGCCCGCGCCCCGGTCGGCGTCGCGGGCCCGGGGTTTGGTGGGCGGCCGGTCGGCGGCGCGGGGTCGCGGCGGCGCGGGACGACGTCCGCCGGTCGCGGGGCCCCGGCCCGGCCGGCTGCCCGGGCGCCGGCTCGCCACCCGGTGCCGCCAGGCGCTCCACGCCCAACCGGCCGCCACCGCCAGCAGGATCGCCACCGCCCAGAGCAGGGCCTCGGGCATCGCCACCTCCGCCGTCGTCCGGAGGCCCACCGGCCCCCGTCGTCCGGCGATCCTCGCATGCCGATCACCGCGGCGCGCGCCGCCGATCGTGATCGCGAGAACGCGGTGCGTGGGTGGGCGACTGTTTGTCCCACCGGGCGGATACCGTGCCGGAGTAGCGTGATCAGGGAGGTCGCAGGCGTGTCCGAAGGTGGCGGTGTGTCCGAGGAGCAGATCGGTCAGCAGGTCAGCCCGGCGCAGGAGGCGGCGGCCGGCGTCGAGCCGACGCCGCATGCGCGGGAACGGCACGCCACGCTCAGCCGCGAGCTGACCGAACATCAGTACCGCTACTACGTGCTGGACGCGCCGATCATCGCGGACGCCGAGTTCGACCGGCAGCTGCGCGAGCTGGAGGCGCTGGAGGACGAGTTCCCGGCACTGCGCACACCGGATTCGCCGACCCAACGGGTCGGTGGCACGTTCTCCACCGACTTCACCCCGGTCACCCACGCCGAGCGGATGCTCTCTCTGGACAACGCCTTCGCCGACGAGGAGCTGGCGGCCTGGGCCGAGCGGGTCGAGCGGGACGCCGGCGGCCCGGTGCCCTACCTGTGTGAGCTGAAGGTCGACGGGCTGGCGATCAACCTGACCTACGAGGCCGGCCGGCTGGTTCGGGCGGCCACCCGCGGTGACGGCCGCACCGGCGAGGACGTCACCGCCAACGTGCGCAGCATCCGTGGCGTGCCCGGCCAGCTCACCCCGTCCGCCGAGTTCCCGGAGATTCCCGAGCTGCTGGAGGTCCGGGGCGAGATCTACTTCCCGATCGCCGCGTTCGCCGACCTCAACGCGGGCCTGGTGGAGCAGGGCAAGGCGCCCTTCGCCAATCCCCGCAACGCCGCCGCCGGCAGCCTGCGCCAGAAGGATCCACGGGTCACCGCGTCACGGCCGCTGCGCCTGGTGGTGCACGGCATCGGCGCCCGCCGTGGTTTCCAGCCCACCGCGCAGTCCGAGTCGTACGCGGCGCTCAAGGCGTGGGGCCTGCCGACCAGTGACCGGTGGCGGGTGGTGCCGGATCTGGCCGGCGTGGCCGAATACATCGCCTACTACGCCGAGCACCGGCACGACGTCGAGCACGAGATCGACGGAGTGGTGGTCAAGGTCGATCCGGTGTCCATCCAGGGCCGGCTCGGGTCGACCAGCCGCGCCCCGCGCTGGGCGATCGCCTTCAAGTACCCGCCGGAGGAGGTCACCACCAAGCTGCTCGACATCGACGTCAACGTGGGGCGCACCGGGCGGGTCACCCCGTTCGCCGTTCTCGAACCGGTGCGGGTGGCCGGCTCCACCGTCGCGCTCGCCACCCTGCACAACGCCCGTGAGGTGGAGCGCAAGGGTGTGCTGATCGGCGACACGGTGGTGCTGCGCAAGGCCGGCGACGTGATTCCCGAGGTGCTCGGCCCGGTTGTCGACCTGCGCCCCGCCGACGCCCGGCCGTTCGTCATGCCGACCACCTGCCCGGCCTGCGGCACCCCGCTCGCGCCGGCCAAGGAGGGCGACATCGACATCCGCTGCCCCAACACCCGCAGCTGCCCCGCCCAGCTACGCGAACGGGTGTTCCACCTCGCCGGTCGCGGCGGGTTCGACATCGAGGTGCTCGGCTACAAGGGCGCGGCGGCTCTGCTGGACGCGGAGATCATCGCCGACGAGGGGGACCTCTTCCAGCTCGACGCCGAGCAGCTGTCCCGGTCCCCGTTCTTCGTCAACAAGGACGGCAGCCTGGGCAGCAACGCGGTCAAGCTGCTGGACAATCTGGCGGTCGCCCGGGAACGCGACCTGTGGCGGGTGCTGGTGGCGCTCTCCATCCGGCACGTCGGCCCGACGGCGGCCCAGGCGCTCGCCAGGCACTTCCGCTCCATGGAGGCCATCGACGCGGCCAGCGAGGAGGAGCTCTCCTCGGTCGACGGGGTCGGTCCGACGATCGCGGCCAGCATCCGGGAGTGGTTCGCCGTGGACTGGCACCGCGACGTGGTCCGCAAGTGGGCCGAGGCGGGCGTACGGATGGCCGAGGAGGCGGGCGACGAGGGGCCGCGCCCGTTGGAGGGGCTGACCGTGGTGGTGACCGGCACGCTCGCCAGCTTCTCCCGGGACCAGGCCGCCGAGGCCGTGCAGAGCAGGGGCGGCAAGGTCAGTGGCTCGGTCTCCAAGAAGACGAGCTTCGTGGTCGTGGGCGACAACCCGGGGTCCAAGGCCGACAAGGCGGCCAGCCTCAAGGTGCCGGTACTCGACGAGGACGGGTTCCGGGTGCTGCTGGACGCGGGTCCGGACGCGGCACGGGACGTCGCCCGGCTGGAGAGCTGACCGGCTCCGGCGTCCGCTGGCCGCGCATACCAACTTAATTACGACTACGACCGATTCGTGACTGTCATACCGGGAAACCCGGGGCTGAGGGCGTTTCATTGGGTCACGGGCGTGCACACGGCACGCCAGTCGTCGCTCGGGAGGTGTGATGGAGGTCGCCGACCCGCGAAACTCCGTCCCGCCCGGACGGGTGGCGCCGTTCACCGCCTTCATCGTCAGCATCCTGGTGGTCGCCGTGTTGGCCGCCGCCGGTCCACTCGCGACACTCCCGGCCGAGCTGTCCCGGCTGCCGGTGGCGTTCTGGACGATGGCCGCGCTCGCGCTGGTCTGCGACGCCCGCCCGTTCGTGCATCCGGGCCGCCGGCAGTCCTCCGCGGTCTTCCCGTCCACCTGTTTCACCTTCGCGATCCTGCTCGGCTGGGGGCTCGGCCCGGCGGTGGCCGTGCAGGCGGCGGGCGTGGTCGTCTCCGGCTGGCGGATGCGGCACGCCGCGTGGCGGACGGCGTTCAACGTCGGCCAGTACGCCTGCGCCCTCGCCGCCGCGTACGGCGTCCTCCAGCTCGGGCCGGGCATCGTCTTCTCCGGCGGCCGGCTGCACTGGACCGACGTGGTCGCCGTCGGCGGCGCCACGCTGGCCTGGTTCGTGGTCAACTACGGGCTGGTGAGCTGGGCGGTACGGCTGCGCTTCGGCGACCGGTGGTGGCCCACGGTCCGGCAGGGCCTCGGTTTCGAACTGCTCTCCACGGGCTCGCTCCTGCTGCTCGCCCCGGTGCTGGTGGCCGCCGCGCGGGTCAGCGCGGCGCTGATCCCGCTGGTGCTGGTGCCGCTCTTCGCCGTGTACCGGATGGCCCGGCTGACCGTCGAGCAGCAGCACCTCGCCGCTGCGGACCCGCTCACCGGGCTGCCCAACCGCAAGGCGCTCCTGGCCGAGGTGGCCGAGCAGGTGCACCTGCACGCCGAGCGGACCGCGCGCGGCGAACCTGACGGGCACCTGGCGCTGCTGCTGATCGACCTGGACCGCTTCAAGAACGTCAACGACGCGCTCGGGCACGCCGTGGGCGACCGGCTGCTCGTCGAGGTCAGCGCCCGGCTCACCGATGTGGAGCCCCGCCCGCAGATGATCGCCCGGCTCGGCGGGGACGAGTTCGCCATCGTGATGACCGGGCTGACCGACGCGAGTCAGGCGCGTGACCTGGCCGACCGGGTGGTCGGGGCGCTGGCCGAGCCGGTGCCGCTGGACGGGCTGCCGCTGGATGTGGGTGGCTCGATCGGGATCGCTCTCTTCCCCGAGCACGGCGAGGACTTCGCCACCCTGATGCGCCACGCCGACGTGGCCATGTACGACGCCAAGCACCGCAACGACACGGTCGCAGTCTACGCCCCGGAGTCCGATCACAACTCCGCCGAGCGGCTCGGCCTGCTCGCCGATCTGCGCCGGGTACTGGAGTCCGGCCCGTCGGTCGACGACCCGCTGGACGCCGAGCCGGCGGGACCCGCACGGCCGACGGGGACGGCCGACGGGGACGGCCGGGATGCGGGGCTGACCGAGCCGGATGGCGCCGAGCGGCCGGTCGACGTACCCCTCGGCGCGGCGGCGGAGGTGCGCGGCGGGGATGGTGCGGCGCTGCCCAGCGGTGACCTGCACCCCGCCGAGGCGGCGTCGCACGCGGGCGCGTCGCCGGTGGTCGCCGGGGCCCCGCCGGCCGGCGGCCGGTGGTGGGGTCGCCGCCGGCGGCCGGGCACCGAGCTGATGCACGCCGACGAGCTGATCAACCGGATCGCCACCGGCGCCGACCCGATCCGTGGCCGGAACACCCGGGCCACGGTCACCGGCACCCGCCCGGACCGGGGCCGGCGTGCCGGCGGGCACGGGCGGCGATCGCCGAACGGCGCGCCCGCGCTGGCCGGCGGCGGCGCCGGCCCGCGACGCGACGTCGGGCCGGGCACCCCGGACGAGCCGCCCGGGTCGACCGGGTGGGCACACTCCGACGCCGAACCGGCCGACGACGCTGGCGAGATCACCATGTATTACCAGCCGCAGATCGCCATCGCCACCGGCGAGGTGGTCGGCGTCGAGGCCCTGCTGCGCTGGCGGCACCCACGGCGGGGGATGGTCGACCCGGAGGAGCTGATCCGGGTCGCCGAGCAGAGCGCGGTGATGCGACTGCTCACCCGCCGGGTCGTCGACGACGTGGTGGAGCAGCTCGCCAAGTGGTCGGCGGCCGGCATCGGGCTGCGGGCGGCACTGAACGTGAGCGTGCGTGACCTGCACACCGGCGAGATCGCCGACCAGATCGCCGACCGGCTGACCCGCTACGGGGTGCCGGCCGAGCGGCTGCAACTGGAGATCACCGAGGGTGCTTTGATGGCCGACCCGCGCCGGGTGCTGGCCACCATCTCCCGGCTGCACCGCATCGGGGTGGCCATCGCGCTGGACGACTTCGGCACCGGCTACTCGTCCCTCCAGCACCTGCGCCGGCTGCCGCTGTCCGAGGTGAAGGTGGACCGCTCGTTCGTGCTGGGCATGGCCGACGACGCCGACGACGCGGCGATCGTCCGGTCGATGATCGAGCTGGCCGGCGCGCTGGGGCTGCGGGTGGTCGCCGAGGGCGTGGAGGACGAGCGGACCTGGCGGATGCTGCACGCCGCCGGCTGCGACGCCGCGCAGGGCTGGTTCTACGCCCGACCGATGCCCGCCGAGGAACTGGTCACCTGGCTGGCCCGGTACCGGCCGGTCCGTCCGAGCGGCGGCCCGGAGCCGGACGCCGGCCGTCGTCCCACCCGCTGACCCACCCGCTGACCCGCCCGCCGATCCGACGCGAGAGGCTGGCGGAGGGGGAGTCGTGGACGCGGCACCGGAGCGGAACAATAGACTCGCTCCGGTCACCGCGCGTCACGCTCCACCCGTCGCGCGATCGGCACACCGCCCGACCAGCAGGACATCAGAAGGGGGCACGGATGGCCGCCATCTCCCGCGAGGAGGTCGCGCACCTGGCGCGCCTGTCGCGGCTCGCCGTCACCGAGGAGGAGCTGGACATCTTCGCCGGCCAGCTCGACGTGATCCTCCAGGCGGTCGCCCAGGTCGGCGAGGTCGCCGCGGCGGACATCCCGCCGACGTCGCATTCGGTGCCGCTGACCAACATCTTCCGCGAGGACGTCGTCACGCCGTGTCTGACCCCGCAGGAGGTGCTGTCGGGCGCGCCCGACGCCGAGGACCAGCGGTTCCGCGTACCGCGGATCCTGAGCGAGGATGTGGCCTCATGAGTGAGCGCCAGCGAGCGAATCAGCAGTGCAGCGCGGTGGTGCCTCATGGCGTCACGGAGCGAAGCGGAGTGACGGCATGAGCGATCTGACCAGAATGACCGCGGTGGAGATCGCCGCCCTGGTCGCTGGCGGCGAGGCCTCCGCCGTCGAGGTGACCCGGGCCCACCTGGACCGGATCGCCGCGGTCGACGACCGGGTGCACGCCTTCCTGCACGTGGACACCGACGGCGCGCTGGCCACCGCCCGCGCCGTGGACGAGCGTCGGGCGGCCGGCGAGGAGTTGGGCCCGCTGGCCGGCGTGCCGGTCGCGGTGAAGGACGTGCTCGCCACCCGGGGCGTGCCGACCACCGTGGGCTCGAAGATCCTGGAGGGCTGGCGCCCGCCGTACGACGCGACCATCGTGCAGCGGCTGCGCGAGGCCGGCACGGTGATGCTCGGCAAGACGAACATGGACGAGTTCGCGATGGGCTCCTCCACCGAATACTCGGCGTACGGCCCGACGCACAACCCGTGGGACCTCAGCCGGATCCCGGGCGGCTCGGGTGGCGGCAGCGCCGCTGCGCTGGCCGCGTACGAGGCGCCGCTGGCCATCGGCTCGGACACCGGCGGCTCGATCCGCCAGCCCGGCGCGGTCACCGGCACCGTCGGCGTGAAGCCCACCTACGGCGGCACGTCCCGCTACGGGCTGGTCGCCTTCTCCTCGTCGCTGGACACGCCCGGCCCCTGCGCCCGTACGGTGCTCGACGCGGCCCTGCTGCACCAGGTGATCGGTGGGCACGACCCGCGCGACTCCACCTCGATCCCGCAGCCGGTGCCGGACGTGGTGGCCGCCGCGAAGCTCGGCGCGACCGGTGACCTGACCGGCGTGCGGCTCGGCATCGTCAGCGAGTTCGTCGGCGAGGGCGCCGAGCCGGGCGTGATGGCGGCGTTCCGCGAGGCGGTGGACGCCCTCGCGAAGCTGGGTGCGGAGATCGTCGAGGTGTCCTGCCCGACGTTCGCCTACGCGCTGCCCGCGTACTACCTGATCGCCCCGAGCGAGTGCTCCTCCAACCTGGCCCGGTTCGACGGCGTCCGGTTCGGCCTGCGGGTCGGCGACGACGGCAACCGGTCGCTGGAGGAGGTCATGTCGCTGACCCGGGAGGCCGGCTTCGGCCCGGAGGTCAAGCGCCGCATCATGATCGGCACGTACGCCCTGTCGTCGGGTTACTACGACGCGTACTACGGGCAGGCGCAGAAGGTCCGGACGCTGATCACCCGGGACTTCACCGCCGCGTTCGAGCAGGTCGACGCGCTGATCTCGCCGACCACCCCGTCGGTGGCGTTCCCGATGGGCGCGCGCACCGCCGACCCGTACCAGATGTACCTGGCCGACCTGTTCACCATCCCGAGCAACCTGTACGGCGGGCCGGGCATCTCGGTGCCCTGCGGCCTCTCCGAGGGGCTGCCCGTCGGCCTGCAGGTGATGGCCCCGACGTTGGCCGACGACCGGATGTACCGGGTCGCCGCCGCGCTGGAGTCCGCGGTCGGCACGTTCACCCCACCGGCACTGTGAGGCAGGAGCCCAGATGACGACGACGCTGCCCGCGTACGACGAGGTCGTCGCGCGCTACGAACCGGTGATCGGCCTGGAGACCCACGTCGAGCTGGGCACGAACACCAAGATGTTCTGCGGCTGCCCGACCGACTTCGGTGGCGAGCCGAACACCCGGGTCTGCCCGGTCTGCCTGGGCCTGCCCGGGTCGCTGCCGGTGGCCAACAAGGCGGCCATCGAGGCGATCATCCGGATCGGTCTGGCTCTGAACTGCTCCATCGCGGAGTGGTGCCGGTTCGCCCGGAAGAACTACTTCTACCCGGACATGCCGAAGAACTTCCAGATCAGCCAGTACGACGAGCCGATCTGCGTCGACGGCTACCTGGACGTCGAGGTCAACGGCGAGACGGTGCGGATCGAGATCGAGCGGGTGCACCTGGAGGAGGACACCGGCAAGACGCTGCACGTCGGCGGCGCCACCGGTCGCATCCAGGGCGCGACCGAGTCGCTGGTCGACTACAACCGGGCCGGCATTCCGCTGGTCGAGATCGTCACCAAGCCCATTCCGGGCACCGGCGCGCTCGCCCCCGACGTGGCCCGGGCGTACGTCACCGAGCTGCGGGACGTGATCCGCACCCTCGGCGTCTCGGACGTGCGGATGGAGGAGGGTTCGCTGCGCTGTGACGTGAACACCTCGCTCAACCTGCCGGGGCAGGAGTGGGGCACCCGCACCGAGACCAAGAACGTCAACTCGCTGCGGTCGGTGGAGCGGGCGGTCCGCTCGGAGATGCTGCGGCAGGCCTCGGTGCTGGACGCCGGCGGCCGGATCACGCAGGAGACCCGGCACTTCCACGAGGACACCGGCGACACCACGCCGGGGCGTTCCAAGGAGACCGCGACCGACTACCGGTACTTCCCGGAGCCGGACCTGGTGCCGATCGCCCCGGACCCGGCCTGGGTCGCCGAGCTCAAGGCCGCCCTGCCGGAGCTGCCCCGGGTGCACCGGCGCCGGCTCCAGGAGCAGTGGGGGCTGTCCGACCTGGACATGCAGTCGGTGCTGAACGCCGGCGCGGTCGAGCTGATCGAGGCGACCGTCGCCGCCGGCACCACGCCGGCCGCCGCCCGTAAGTGGTGGCTCGGTGAGCTGTCCCGCCGGGCCAACGAGAGCGGCCGGGAGCTGGCCGACATCGGCGCCACCCCTGCCCAGGTCGCCGAGTTGCAGGGCCTGGTCGACGCCGGGAAGCTCAACGACAAGATGGCGCGCGCGGTGCTGGAGGGCGTGGTCGACGGCGAGGGTTCGCCCACCGAGATCATGACCAACCGCGGCCTGGAGGTCGTGTCGGACACCGGCGCACTCACCGCCGCCGTGGACGAGGCGATCGCGGCCAACCCCGGCATCGCCGACAAGATCCGTAGCGGCAAGGTCGCCGCGGCCGGCGCGCTGGTCGGCGCGGTCATGAAGACCACGCGCGGTCAGGCCGACGCGAAGACCGTCCGCGAGCTGGTCCTGGAGCGCCTCGGCGTCCAGGGCTGAACGATGGAAGGAAGGGCACCTTCTTAACGCCTCGTGCATAGGAAGGGGCCCTTCCTAACATCTCACCCCGCGCCGGGCGCCGGGCGACGTGAACCCACACCCCTCGCGAGGGCGTCAACGGCGACGCCCGGATGGAGTCACCGTGTACCAGCATGACCTCGATGTCCTCGACGTGATCCAGCGGCGGGTGCTCTGGCTCGCCACCCGGATCGTGGACGCCGCCAACCACGACCGGGCAACCGGCGACGGGGTGAAGGTCGGCGGGCACCAGGCGTCCAGCGCGTCACTGGTCACCGCGATGACCGCGCTCTGGTTCGCGCACCTGGACGCCGAGGACCGGGTGGCGGTCAAGCCGCACGCCTCCCCGGTGTTCCACGCCATCCAGTACCTGCTGGGCAACCTGGACCGCTCGTACCTGCCGCGGCTGCGGGCCCGTGGCGGCCTCCAGTCGTACCCGTCGCGCACCAAGGACCCCGACGAGGTGGACTTCTCCACCGGCTCGGTCGGCCTCGGCGCGGCGGCGCCGCTCTTCGCCGCCGCCACCCGGCGCTACGTCGACGCGCACTTCGGCGCCCGCCCGCACTCCCGGTTCGTCGCGCTGATCGGTGACGCGGAGCTGGACGAGGGCAACATCTGGGAGGCGGTCGCCGACCCCGCCACCACCGGTCTGGGCAACGTCATGTGGCTGGTCGACTTCAACCGCCAGTCGCTGGACCGGGTGGTGCCCGGCATCCGGATCAACCAGTGGCGCGGCCAGTTCGAGGCTGCCGGTTGGCACGTCGTGGAGGTCAAGTACGGCCGCCGGCTCGCTGAGGCGTACGCCCGGCCGGGCGGCGAGGCGCTGCGCGACTGGATCGACGCGATGCCCAACGAGCAGTACCAGTCGCTGTTCGGGCTGGCCGGCCCGGCACTGCGCAAGCAGTTCCTGGACGGCGCGCCGGCTGAGGTGGGCACCTTCGTGGAGGGCATCGGCGACGAGGAGCTGGGCCCGCTCGTCACCGACCTCGGCGGGCACGACCTGGAGGCGATGCTCGACGCGTACGCCCAGTGTGACGCAGTCACCGACCGGCCCAGCGTCGTCTTCGCGTACACGGTCAAGGGGTGGGGGTTGCCCCTCGCCGGCAACCCGCGCAACCATTCGGCGCTGCTCAGCACCGAGCAGGTCGACGCGTTGCGCGCCGCGCAGGGCCTGACCCGGGAGACCGAGTGGGACCGCATCGACCCGGCGTCACCCGCCGGCATCCGGGCCGGCGCTCGCCGGGAGGCGCTGTCCCGCGCGCCCCGCGAGCGGGCGCTGGGGGTCACCGTTCCGGAGAGCACGGGAGTACGCGCCAACAAGCCGATCTCCACACAGGAGGTCTTCGGCCGGGTGCTGGTGGACCTGGCCCGGGACCGGGAGGTCGGCCGTTACCTGGTGACGACGGCACCGGACGTGGCCACCTCCACCAACCTCGCCGGGTTCATCAACAAGACCGGGGTGTTCGCCCCCACCGAGCAGCGTTCCTGGACCGAGGACCGGATGCTGCGCTGGACCGAGAGCCCCGCAGGGCAGCACATCGAGCTGGGCATCTCGGAGATGAACCTGTTCCTGCTGCTCGGCCAGCTCGGTCTGTCGTGGGACCTGTCCGGGCAGCCGCTGCTGCCGGTGGGCACGGTCTACGACCCGTTCGTGCTGCGCGGCCTGGACGCGTTCCTGTACGGCACCTACTCCGGCTCCCGGTTCGTGGTCGCCGGCACCCCGTCGGGCATCACGCTGGCCCCGGAGGGTGGCGCCCACCAGTCCACCATCACCGCCTCCGTCGGGCTGGAGCTGCCCGGGGTGACCTTCCTGGAGCCGGCGTACGCGACCAGCCTGGACTGGCTGCTCTGCGACGCGCTCGGGCAGATCGCCGGCGGGTCGGCCCCGGCCGCGACCGCCGCGCCGGCCGAGGACGGGGCGTACTACTTCCGGCTGAGCACCCGGCCGCTGGAGCAGGCGCCGTTCGAGGCGGCCCGGGCCCGGCTCGGCGACGCGGTGCTGCGCCGGCAGGTGGTGGCCGGGGCGTACCGGCTGGTCGACGCTCACCAGGCGTACCCGCACCTGGCCGACGCCCCGGTGGTGCAGCTGGCCGCCTCCGGCGCGGTGCTGCCCGAGGTGCTGGCCGCCGCCGCGGAGCTGGCCGAGGAGGGCGTCGCCGCGCACGTGGTGGACGTGACCTCGCTGGATCGGCTCTACCGCGCCTGGCAGCGCACGCTGCGCCAGGGCGTGCGCACGGCGACGGTGCCGAGCGTCCCGGGCGCGCTGCGGTCGGCGTTCGCCGACCGGGTGCCGGTGGTGACCGTGCACGACGCCGCGTCGCACGCGATGGCGTGGCTCGGCTCGGCGCTCGGCGCGCCGGCGGTGCCGCTCGGGGTGGACGAGTTCGGCCAGTCCGGCAGCGTGGCCGAGCTGTACGAGTTGCACGACCTGCTGCCCGGCAGCATCGTCAACGCCGCCCTGGCCGCCATCGCCCTGCGCTGAACCCCGAGGTCACGCTCCGGCCCGTGCTCAGCGGGTCGGGGTGGGGGTGACCGAGGGGGACGGCCCGGCGGTCGGGCCGTCCACCACGTGCCGTTCCAGGTTGACCTGGGCCTGCCCGGTGCCGCCGACGGTGATGTCGTCGTACGCCTGGAGCATCTTCTGCTGATCGAAGTAGAGCACGCTCATCGACAGCGGGGTCGGCTTCTCACCCTCCAGGCCGCGTAGCCCGGCGCCGCCGGTGGAGCCCTCCACCATCAGCGTGGTGGGCTGCTGCCCGGGGGCCTGGGGCAGCTTGGAGACCTGCCGGGCGTGGGTGTGCCCGGCCAGCACCAGCGGGCAGGTGCCGGCGAGCGGACCGGCCGAGGCCGGGTCGTGCACCAGCGCGATGTTCACCGGCCGCGGTGAGCGGCGCACCGTGGTGGCGAGCTGCTCGCCGGCTCCGATCACCTGGTCGGCCACCTGCTGGGTGAGCCCGCTGCCGGCTGGGGAGGTGTTCTTGTCCGGGGTGAAGCGCGGGTCGCCGATGCCGGCGATGGTCAGCCCGGCGACGGTGGTCGTCGTGTTGTTCAGCACGATCGCGTTCGGTTGGCGGGCCACCGCGGCGCCGGTCCGGCCGGAGTCGTGGTTGCCCCGGATGAAGACGTACGGCTTCTTCAGCAGGCCGATCGAGCCGACGAAGGACGCCTCCGGCTCGCTGCCCCAGTCGGTGATGTCCCCGGTGTCGATCACCACGTCGATGTCGAACTGCTCCACCACCGTCCGGATCAGCTGCCAGCCGGTCGGGTTGAGGTGCATGTCGGAGACGTGCAGCACCCGGGTGGTGCCCGGGGCCGGCTCGTACACCGGCAGCGCCGACACCGTGGTGTAGAGCTGGCTGACGTTGCCGACGATGCGTTGCAGCTGCTCGGCGTACTTGGTGTAGTCGTTGGCGATGCGGCGGGCGTCACCGACGATGGCCGGCGCGTTGACCAGCAGCCCCTCGTAGCGCGGCTCCTCGATCGCCTGCGGGCGCAGGGTGGCCGCCGCTGTGCCGAGGCTGCCGGCGGTGACCAGCAGCGCCAGCCCGCCCGCCCAGGCGGTGCGTCGTACGTCGCGGAAGGCCAGCCCGGCCAGGATCAGGGTGACCAGCACCGCCGAGGCGAGGGTCCGCAGGCCGAGTCGCATCACCCCGGACCGGACGTCCTCGACGGCGCTCTGGCTGGCCCGGCTGATGCTCGCCGGGTCGTCGAGCAGCGCCTCGGTGCGCCCCTGGTCCAGTGCGCCCAGTCGCACGGTGAGGTGCGTCGGCCCGTCGTGGCTGTCGAGCAGCAGCGCGCCGAGCGGCGGTACGTCGACGGTGGTGCCGCCCGCGCTGGCGGGGGTGAGGGTGAGGTTGGCCCGGAACGGCCCGATGTCGGTGTCCACCCGACCGCCGGCGAGCACCCCGAGCACCGCTCCGGCCAGGGCCACGGCGAGCACGGCGAGGATGACACCGGTGCGGCGTACGGGGCCGGGCCGGTTGGCCGACCGACCCACCGACCGGCGCGGCGCGGCGTCGGTCACCGGCTCGTCCCGGTCGCCGGTGCCGTCGTGCTGGTCGTCGTGCTGCCCGTCCATGCTGAGAGTCTGACCTGCCCGTCGGAGGATCTTGGCGAACCTGACCGGATGGTGACGCGAATCAGCTGCGGCCGCCGTCGCCGCCGGCGAAGACCACCCGCAGGAGACGGTCGTCGTCGGCCGCCGGGTCGCCCCGCCCGTCGTGGTTGGAGGTGCTCACCCAGAGTGACCCGTCTGGCGCGGCGGCCACCGCTCGCAGCCGGCCGTACCGGTTGGTGAGCAACTCGCTGGGCTGACCGAGCAGCGTGCCGGTGTCGGTCAGCTCCATCACCCAGAGTCGCTTGCCGCGCAGGCAGCCGGTGACCAGTAGTTGGTCGGTGGCGGCCAGACCGGAGCAGGACGCGTCCGAGGTCGCCCACTGGCTGATCGGGTCCGTGTACCGCTTGTCGCCGGCCCGCCCCTCGACCTGCGGCCAGCCGTAGTTGCCACCCTTGGTGATCTGGTTGATCTCGTCCCAGGTGTTCTGGCCGAACTCGACGGCGTACATCCGTTTGGCGGCGTCCCAGGCGAAGCCCTGCACGTTTCGGTGCCCGAGGGACCAGACCGGGGAGCCGGGGTACGGATTGCCCGCGGCGGGCTTGCCGTCCGGGGTGATCCGCAGGATCTTGCCGCCGAGGCTCTTCACGTCCTGCGAATTCGGGCGCTGCCCGGCGTCGCCCGTGCTGACGTAGAGCTGCCCGTCTGGGCCGAAGCCGAGCCCGCCGCCGTTGTGCACGTTGGCCTTCGGGATGCCGGTGAGGATCGAGGTGGGCTGCCCGCCGAGTCGCAACCGGACGACCCGGTTGTCCTGCTCGGCGGTGTAGTAGACGAACACCGTCCGGTCCCGCTCGTAGCCGGGGGAGACGGCGATGCCCAGGAGGCCGCCCTCGCCGGCCGCCGCGACGTCGGTGATGGTCTGCACGACCCGGACCCGCAGCCCGTCCGGCCCGGACTCGGGGCCGACCTGGAGGATCCGGCCGCTGTCCCGCTCGGTGACCAGCGCCCCGCCGTCCGGGAGGAAGGCGATGGCCCAGGGCACCCGCAGCCCCTTGGCGAGCACGGTCGCCACCGCCTGCTGGCCGGCGGCGCCGGGGCTCGCCGACGTCGATGGGGTCGGCAGGTTGGGCGGCTCACCGGCCGGGTCCGGCTCCGGCTCGCCGAAACTGCAACCGGCGGTGAGGAGCAGTGCCGCGCAGGACGCCGCGAGGGCCGCCCGGAAGCGGCGGGTGCGGAAGTACGGGGGACGGACGCTCACCCGGCCCAGGGTAGCCCGAAGGCCGGCCCGGCCGGGCCCGACGGGATCCGACCGGCGGTGCCGTCAGCCCGGGTGGCCCGCTCCGCGTGCCCGTGCGGCCAGCAGCGCGGTGTCGTCCTCACGGTGCCGGATCGAGGTGAGCAGCAGGTCGCACAGGTCGTCGAGGGGCAGCGTGTCGGTGCCGGTCAGCCGGGTCACCAGCTCGGCCAGCCCGTCGTCGATCGGCCGGTCCCGCCGTTCGATCAGCCCGTCGGTGTAGAGCAGGAGGGTGTCGCCGGAGGCCAGGCTGGTCGACCGGCTGGTTCGCCGCGACGGGCGAGCCAGGCCGAGCAGCGGCTCCGGCGGCGCTTCGAGGATCTCCACCGCCCCGCCGGCGCGGACGAGCAGGGCCGGCGGGTGCCCGGCGTTGCACCACGTCATCTCCCGGGTGCCGGAGTGCTCGGGGCAGATCCGGACCAGCGTCGCGGTGGCCGGAATCGGCAGCCGCAGGCCGCGCATCGTGCCGTCCAGGTGGGTCATCAGTTCGCCGACCGTGTCCGGCCGGCCGAACGCGTTGCCGCGCACCAGGTTGCGCAGCTGACCCATCGTCGCCGCCGCCTCGATGTCGTGCCCGGCGACGTCCCCGATCGCGACGATCAGATCCCCGTCGGGCTGGACGAAGGCGTCGTACCAGTCGCCGCCCACCTCCACCCGGTCGGCCGCCGGCTGGTAGCGGGCCGCCAGCTCCAGCTCCGGTACGACCGGCAGCCGCGGCAGCATGCTGTGCTGGAGGACCTCGGCGACGTGCCGCTGTTCGCCGTACATCGAGCTGTTGCCGATCGCCTGCCCGGCCCGGCGGCCGATGTCGACCGCGGTGAGCAGGTCGCGGTCGTCGAACTGCTGGCGTCTGGGGTCGTTGACGAGGGTGATCGCGCCCAGCACGGTTCCGCCGGCGGCCCGCACCGGCACGGTCAGGTAGGAGGCGATGCCCAGGCGGTCGGCGATCGACGCCATCTCCGGGTTCGTGGTCCCCCGCGTCACGTCGGCCAGCGACGCCACGCCACCGAGTCGGGGCTGACCGGTCCGCAGCACCGCCCGGATGATCGACTCCGGGCTCAGCCCGGTACGCAGCAGCGTGGCGAAGCGGTCGATGTCCGCCGCGCGGGCCGGATCGCGGTGCACCGCGACCACCTCGCGGGGCAGGCCGGTCGGCCCGACCAGGGTGAGCAGGCACCAGTCGGCGAGCAGCGGCACCATGGTGGCGGCGAGCCGGCGCAACGCGGTGCCCACGTCCAGCGTGCCGGCCAGCGTCTCGCTCACCCCGGCGAGCAGTTCCAGCCGCTCGTGCGCCTGCACGACCCGCCGGCGGTCCTCCTTCGCGCCGTCCAGGGCGATCCGCAGCCGCAGTTCGGACGAGCAGGCGGCGGCCAGGTCGGCCAGCGTCCGCAGCTGCCCGGCGGTCCACACCCGCGGTTTGCTGTCGATGGCGCAGAGCGAGCCGAGCACCCGGCCGGAGAGGTCGGTCAGCGGCATCCCCGCGTACGCGACCACGCCGAGGTCGTCGATTGCCAGGTTGTCCCGTACCCGGGGGTAGAGCCGGGCGTCCGGCAGCACCATGGGCACCTCGATGTCCACCACGTGCTGGCAGAACGAGTGGCTCAACGGGGTGTGCCGGCGCTCCGCCCACGGATCCGGCAACCCGACCGCGCCCGGGAAGAACTGCCGGTCGGCGGTGACCAGGGAGACCAGCGCGACCGGGACGTCCAACAGGTCGCTGACCAGCCGGGCGAACCGTTCGAACGCCTCGTCCGGGGTGGCGCTCAGCCCGGTGTCGGCGAGCGCTCGCAACCGTGCCGGGTCGCTGAGCGCCGCGGGTGGGGCGATCACGCGCCGGGGGCGGGCGGGGGAGCCGTCGGTCATCGCGAACCTGTCTGCCGGGGTGGAGGCCGAACTGGGCTCCGAGCCTTCGTTATACCTCGCGCGCGCCCGGGTCTAACATCGCTGTGCCGAGGCTCGCTAACCCCCCGGCGCCACCCCCCCCGTTTGCCGCCGTGCCCGCACCCGCCGCCGCGGCGGCGGCTATCGTCGGCGGACGTGAAGGTATGGATCCCGCACCAGGTCGGCCTGAACCTCATCGGCGAGCTGCCCCCGGACGTGACGGTGGAGGTCGTCGAGCACGCCGACCGGCTGCCCTCGGCGGTGGCCGACGTGCGGTTCTGGGTGCCGCCGTTCCTGGCCGGTTCGGACGCGACGGCTCTGCTGCACGAGCTGCCCGATCTGGCGGCCGTGCAGCTGCTCTCCGCCGGGGCGGACGCCTGGGTCGGCCGGATGCCGCCCGGCGTCACGCTGTGCGACGCCCGGGGCGTGCACGACCCGTCCACCGCCGAGTGGGTCGTCACCGCGATCCTGGCCCAGTTGCGGGCGTTCCCGGTCTTCGTCCGGGCGCAGGCCGACCGGCGGTGGGCGTTCCAGGAGGCCGCCCCGACCGACGAGCTGACCGGCAAGCGGGTGCTCATCGTCGGGGCCGGGTCGATCGGCACCGCGGTACGGGACCGGCTCGCCCCGTTCCAGGTGAGCTTCACCCTGGTCGCGCGGACCGCGCGGCCCGGGCAGGGGGTGCACGGCGTCGACGAGCTGCCCGGGCTGCTGCCCGAGGCCGACGTGGTGGTGGTGCTGGTGCCGCTCACCGACCAGACCCGCGGCCTTATCGACAAGGAGTTTCTCGCCGCGATGCCGGACGGGGCGCTGCTGGTCAACGCGGCCCGGGGGCCGGTGGCCCGTACCGACGCGCTCGTCGCCGAGCTGGGCACCGGCCGGATCTCGGCGGCGCTGGACGTCAGCGACCCGGAACCGCTGCCCGCCGACTCTCCGCTCTGGACGATGCCGAACGTGCTGCTCACCCCGCACGTGGCCGGGTCGGTGCGGGGGCTGCTGCCGCGGGCCTACCGGCTGGTCGGCGATCAGGTGCGGCGGTTCGCCGCCGGCCAGCCGCTGATCAACACGGTGGTCGACGGGTACTGACGGGGGGTCTCAGCCGGCCGCGTCGGGCAGAGGCTGGCCGGTGGCGGCGACCAGGCGGGGCAGGTCCGCGCCGCGTACCGCCGGCAGGACGACCTGCTGGCCGTCGTCGAGCCGGGCGACCGCCCGCCCGCGCGGGTCGGTGGCCAGCTCGACGACCCGGTCCCAGCCGATCCGGCGCTGCCCGGCCAGCGCCCGCAGGCGCAGCTCCCGGGCGTCGGCGTCGGTGCCGGCCCGCCAGGCCCACACCGCGACGGCGAGCGGGACGAGCAGCACCGGCAGCAGGTACGCCCGGGCGTTGGCCAGCGGCAGTGCGCCGATGAAGGCGATGACCGAGGCCACCAGGATGGCTTGGTTGTACCGGAAGCGGACGGTGTCGGGCGTACTCACCCTCTGATGATCCCACCACCGGCCGGTCCGGCTCGCGGCGGGCGGTGCCCGGCCAGCCCGTCAGGCCGTACAGTGACACGGGTCACTGGCTCCTTCGGGTGATCGACCCGTAACCGATCTGGCCGTCGTTCGTTCTCGATTGTTGGGCAGCGGACCCGCAACGTCCGGTCGCCCACACCGCCGCACCGCCCCCGTGCCCCCTCACGAAGGCGACCGCCGTGCTCCTCGCGTACCCGTTCCGCCTCCTCGTCCCCCGCCGGGCGGCGCCGGAGGCCGCCGTCTCCGCGGCGGTGGCGCTGCTCGTCCTCGCCGGTGCCGCTGACCTGGTCCCGACCTCGGTGGTGATCGCGCTGGCCGGTGGCGCGGGTGCCACGCTCGCCGGGGTGCGGCTCTCCCGGCTGGCGACCCGCCGCCCCGCCGACGCGTCGCCCACCCCGGCGTCGCCCACCGAGGCGTCGCCCACCGAGCTGTCGCCCACCGAGCTGTCGCCCGCCGACCCGTCGACCGCCGAACCTTGGCGCGCCGACCCACCGCTTGGCGGGCCGACCGCAGCCCATCCGGCTGCCGGGATGCCCACGCCGGGCGTGGGGGCGTCCGGCGGGGTGCCGGCGGCACGTGCGGCCGGGCGAGCCGCCCGGCGGCGTGCGGCCCGGCGTGCGGTGGGCGTACTGCTCGACGCGGCGGTGGTGGCGGCCGGGCTCACCGCCGCCGTGCTGCCGCTGGCCGCCACCGGGCACCGGACCGCCACGCTGACCGGATTGCTGGTCTCGGCCGTCCTGTCCACGGCCGGACTGCGTCGGCTCCCCGGCCGGGCGCGGCCACCGGCCCGGGTCCGGCTGCGTCACCTGATCGAGGCGACCGGCCCGGCGGTGGGGCTGGCCCTCGCCGCCTGGCTGTTGCTGCCCCGCGACATCCTGCCGCTGCCCGGCCGGCTCGTCGCCGCCCTGGGGCTCGGCGGGCTGGGCATGGCCGCGCTCAGTGCGTTCACCGGCCCGCATCGGCGCTCGGGCGCCGCCATCTGCCGGGGTGGCGTTCTGCTCACCCTGGCCGGGCTGGCGCTGCTGGCGACCCTGCCGCCCGCGCCGGCCGGTCGGGCGGCACTGCTGGCCGTACCGCCACTGGTGCTCGGAATGCTGCTCACCGCGCTTGGCGCGGGCGACGCGACGGATGCGGGCGGTGTGCGGCCGGCGGCGGGTGAGCACGTGTCCGCCTGGCCCCGGTCGGTGCTCCCGGCGGCGTTGCTGCTGCTGGCGGCGGGTCTGCACCTGGGCGCCGGCCGTTCACCGGACCGGATGAGCGTGCTGCTGGCCGTGGCCGCGGTGCCGCCACTGGTGCTGCGTGAGCTGCTGCGCTCCGGTGACGCGGCCACCCCCGACCGCCGTGCCGCACACCGCCGGCGTGCCGGCCGCGCCGTCCGGCACCGCCGCGCGACCCGCTGGCTCGGCGGGCCGGACGACGGGCCGGCCACCTCGAACGGCGCCGGCTCGACCTGGCCGCCCGACGGCGAGGTGTCGTGGTCGGCGCTCAGCCCCCGGTCCGTGTCGGCTGGCGACGGTCCCGGCGACCGGGCGGCCCTGCTGGATGCCCTCGCCTCGATCGGCGACGTGCCGGCGCCGGCCGGCGCGCTGCTGCTGGTCGACCTGCACGGCGCGGACGGGATCGGCCCGGCGGCCAGGGAGGACCTGCTGGCCGAGGCGGTCCGCCGGGCCCGCGCGGTCGTCGCCCCCGGTGACCTGGTCGCCGGCTGCGCGGGTGCCGGCTTCGCGGTGGTCACCGCCGCCGGCCCGGTTGTGGCGTACGCGTTGGGCACCCGACTGCTGACCGCGCTCACCCCGCCCTACCGGCTGGCCGGGACGGTGCTGCGGGTGCAGGCGAGCATCGGGCTGGCCGAGGTGAGCGGCGCCGGGCCGGCGGACGTGCTCCGCCAGGCCGAGCTGGCCCGGCGGCGGGCCGTGCAGCTGGGCCGGGACCGGGTCGAGTGGTACGACGCGTTCCTCGAGGAGCAGCTCGTCCGCCGGCTCGACTTGGAACGTGAGCTGCCGGGTGCGGTGGCGCGCGGCGAGCTGGATCTGGTCTACCAGCCGGTGCTCGACCTGGCCAGCCGGCAGCCGGTGGGTGCCGAGGCGCTGCTGCGCTGGCGCAGCCCGGCGCTCGGCACGGTGCTCCCGGCCGAGCTGCTGCCGGTCGCGGAGGACCTGGACCTGGTCGGCGAGCTGGAGTGGTGGGTGCTGGACCGGGCCTGCCGCCAGTTGGCCGACTGGTCGGCGGGCACCCGCGAGCTGTGGATGGCGGTCAACGTCACCACCCGGGAGTTGACCACACCCGACTTCGTGCAGCGTGCCGCGGCCGTACTGGCCGCGTACGGGGTGTCGCCGGAGCGGCTGGTGGTGGAGGTGGCCGAGCCGAGGGTCGCCGCCGACCTGCCGACCGTGGTGGCCCGGCTGGCCGGCCTGCGGTCGCTGGGCGTGCGCACCGCGCTGGACGACTTCCGGGCCGAACACGCCTCGCTGGCTCAGTTGCGCCGGCTGCCGATCGACCTGCTCAAGGTGGGCCCGGAGCTGGTGGGCGCCCGACCGGACGGGCAGCCGCCGCTGATCGACGTGGTGGTCAACGTCGGCGAGCGGCTGGGGGTCGAGATCGTCGCCGAGGAGTTGGAGTCAACGGGCCAGGTCGAGGGGGCGCACCGGGCCGGCTGCCGGTACGGGCAGGGCTTCGCGCTGGCCCGCCCGGCGACGGCGGAGCGGGTCGAGGCGTACTTCGAGGAGTTTCCCGCGGCGTCCCGCTGACGACTCCCTGGGGTGAACCGGTTCACCTGTGGCGGGGCGGTGCGGTGCTGCCGCGCGGGGTGAGGTGCGGCGTCTCGTCCTGGACCCGGGCGGCGGGCTCTCCGGCGATGACGGCGAGAAGTTGCCGGGCGGCGTGCGCGCCGTACGCCGGGATGTCGCGGCCCAACGCGGTTAGTGACGGGTGCACCAGCCGGCAGAGCGGGGAGTCGTCCCAGGCCACGATGGACAGATCGCCCGGCACGGTGAGCCCCATCTCCTGGGCCACGGAGAGCCCGGCGATGGCCATCACGTCGTTGTCGTAGATGACCGCGGTGGGCCGTTGTGCGGAGCTGAGCAGGCGGCGGGTGGCTCGGCCGCCCTCCTCGCCGGTGTAGTCGGACCAGACGGTGGCCGCGTCGAACAGGCCGAGTCGCCGGCACACCGCCGCGAAGGCCTCGGTGCGGATCTCGGTGTGCCGCAGGTCGGGCAGGCCGCCGACCCGGGCGATGCGCCGATGCCCGAGCGCGACCAGGTACTCCACCGCCTCGGTCAGTGCGGCCGCGTCGTCGGACCAGACGCTGGCCAGGTCGCCGGTGCCGCCCGGCCCGCCGATCACCACCGCGGGTAGCTGGAGCTGTTCGAGAGCGGGGATGCGGTGGTCGTCGGTGCGTAGGTCGCAGACGAGTACGCCGTCCACCCGGCGTTCGCCCCACCAGCGTCGGTAGACCGCGATCTCGGCGTCCTGGTCGGCCACCACCTGCAGGGTCAGCGCGTACGAGCGGGCGGAGAGTTCGGCCTCGACGCCGCTGATCAACTCCATGAAGAAGGGCTCGATGCCCAGTATCCGGGCCGGCCGGCACAGGGCCAGGCCGACCGCCTCGGCGGTGGCGCCGGAGAGCGCCCGGGCGGCGCTGCTCGGGCTGAACCCGATCTCGGTGGCGATGGCCAGGATGCGCTGCCGGGTGGCCTCGGAGACGCCGGGCTGCCCGTTCAGCGCGTACGACACGGCGCCCTTGGACACCCCGGCGCGTCGGGCGACGTCGGCGATGGTCGGCCGCTTCACCGGCGTGCTCCTTTGCTCTCCGCCCCCACGGGCCGGGTCTTCTGGCCTGCCGTCACACGCTCGGCCCGGCCAGCGGGGCGCGGGGCGTGTCGGCGGCATCAACCTAGCGCAACCGGTGCCGGCGGCCGATGACCGGCGTCCACGTTCAACGTCGTCGCTCGGTGCGACGTGCTTGCACGGTTCAGCGTACCGATGGTTGCTCGATGTCGGGGTGGGGGCCGGCGCGCCGAGCTGCGGCGGAAGGCGTTCTACCACGCATGTTCGCGCTCCCACGGGTCCTTTAGAACGTCGGACGCGCATGTTGTAACAAGCCGTTGACACCCCTGGAACCGGCCCGTACGGTGGCCCCACTTATCCGGTTCAGTCAACGTCTCTCGATCCCGGGAGCGTTCCCATTTGCTCGGAGGATGCCATGAAACGGTCCTGGACCCGATGGGCCCGCGCCGTCGCCGCGGGCACGGTCGGCCTCGCGCTGGTCGCCGCGTGCAGCGGCAAGAGCGGGCAGGATTCCGGCGCGACGGACGGTCAGGTCACCCTGAAAATCAACTTCTGGGGCGACTTCGGCCTCCAGGACCTCAAGACGAAGTACGAGGCGGCCAACCCGAACGTCAAGATCCAGCTGAACTCCGGCGAGTACAACGCCCAGCACGAGGACCTGCAGAAGAAGCTGGTCGCCGGCTCCGGCGCGGCCGACATCGCGGCCATCGACGAGGGCTTCATGGTGCAGTTCCGCAGCCAGTCGGACAAGTTCGTCAACCTGCTGGACAAGGGTGCCGGCTCGTACGAGAGCAAGTACCTGCCCTGGAAGTGGAAGCAGTCGCTCTCCGCAGACGGCAAGACCCAGATCGGCCTCGGCACCGACACCGGCGGCCTGGCCATGTGCTACCGCACCGACCTGTTCAAGGCCGCCGGGCTGCCCACCGAGCGCGACCAGGTCTCCGCTCTCTGGCCCACCTGGGACAAGTTCATCGAGGTCGGCCAGCAGTACACCGGCAAGACCAACAAGAAGTTCATCGACGCTGGCAGCAACCTGTTCAACCCGATCCTCGGCCAGCAGCCGGTCGGCTTCTACAACGAGCAGGACCAGCTCCAGATGGAGCAGGGTCCGAAGATCGCCTTCGACTACACCATCAAGGCGATCCAGGCCGGCCTCTCCGCCAACCTGGCCAGCTTCCAGGCCGACTGGGACAAGGGCTTCACCAGCGGCTCCTTCGCCGTGCTCGCCTGCCCGGCGTGGATGCTCGGGCACATCAAGGACACCGCCCCCGGCACCGAGGGCAAGTGGGACATCGCCGCGGTGCCCGGTGGCGGCGGCAACTGGGGCGGCTCGTTCCTGACCATCCCCAAGCAGAGCAAGCACGTCGACGAGGCGTACAAGCTGCTGGAGTGGCTGGTGCAGCCGGAGCAGCAGATCGAGATCTTCAAGAAGGTCGGCAACCTGCCCTCGCAGCCGGCCCTCTACAGCGACCCGGCCATCGCCGACTTCACGAACCCGTTCTTCAGCAACGCGCCGGTCGGGCAGATCTTCCCGAAGATGGCGCAGGGCCTCACGCCGCAGTACCTGGGCAAGAAGAACGGGCCGACCCGGGTGGCGGTGGAGAACGTGCTGACCCGCGTGCAGAACAAGACCCTCAAGCCGGAGGCCGCCTGGGCCGAGGCGATCAAGGAAGCCGAGAAGGCCAGCAAGTCCTGAGCCGTCGGCGCGGGGGCGCGCCGGGCACCGTGCCGCCCCCGCGCCGCCCGCGCGCGTACCCCGTCTCTTCGGCCCTGGAGTGTCCCGATGTCCACCACCCGCGCCGCGCCCGCGTCGTCGGGCCGCCGAGCCGCCGCCGGGAGGCACGGCCACGGCACCGACCCGGACCACCGTCGACTCAGCTGGCGGGACCGGTTGTACCGCTTCGACATGCGCTACATGCCGTACGTATTGATCGCGCCCTTCTTCCTGATCTTCCTGGTCTTCGGGCTGTTCCCGCTCGTCTTCAACGGTGTCGTCGCGCTGCGTAACTATCGACTGGACGACCCGACGCTGACCGGCTGGGCCGGCCTGGCCAACTTCCGCCAGCTCTTCGGCGACGAGGATTTCTGGAACGCCCTCTACAACACCTTTGGCATCTTCCTGCTCTCGTCGGTGCCACAGCTGCTGCTCGCGTTGATCGTGGCCTCGCTGCTCAACCGCCGGCTGCGGGCGCAGACCTGGTGGCGGGTGGGCGTGCTGCTGCCGTACGTCACCCCGATCGTCGCCTCGACGATGGTGTTCAGCGTCTTCTTCTCCCGCGACTTCGGGATGGCCAACTGGGTGCTCGGCCTCTTCGGCATCGGCGGCGACGAACCGATCAACTGGCGGGCCGACAAGCTGCACGCCTGGATCGCCATCACCACGATGGTCAACTGGAAGTGGATCGGCTACAACGCACTGCTCTACCTGGCCGCCATGCAGTCCATCCCGCGCGACGTCTACGAGGCCGCCGCGGTCGACGGGGCCGGCCCATGGCGGCAGCTCTGGCGGATCACCGTGCCGATGATCCAGCCGGTGATCGTCTTCACCGTCATCCTCTCCACCATCGGCGGGTTCCAGCTCTTCATCGAGCCGATGCTGTTCGACCTCAACTCCCAGGCCGCCACCGGCGGACCCAACGGCGAGTGGCAGACCATCGCCCAGCTGATCTACAAGGTCGGCTGGAAGGACCTGAACCTGGGCTACGCCGCCGCGATGAGCTGGGCGCTCTTCCTGATCATCCTGGTCGTGGCCGGGATCAACACGCTGCTGACCAACCGAATCTCCGGAGGGCGATCCAGGTGAGCGTCGTCGACACCGCACCGCCGCCGCCGGCGGTCACCACGAACCGCCGCAGGCGGGCCGCCCTGATGGGTCGCGCGCCGCAGGACACCCCGGCCGGCATCGGGACGTACCTACTGCTGGCCACCACCATGCTGTTCGCGGCGTTCCCGCTGTACTGGATGTTCGTCATCGCCACCAGCAACGACGAGGCACTGGCCCAGATCCCGCCCGCGGTGATCCCCGGCGACCGGTTCCTGGTCAACCTGGACGAGGTCTTCTCCCTCCAGGACGTGTACTTCGCCGCCTCGCTGATCAACAGCGTCATCGTCTCGACCGTGGTGACCGCCGCGATGCTGTTCTTCTGCTCGCTGGCCGGTTTCGCCTTCGCCAAGCTGCGCTTCGCCGGCAGCCGGTGGCTGATGCTGTTCGTGGTGCTCACCCTGACCGTGCCGAACCAGCTCGGCGTCGTCGCGCTCTACATCGTGATGGGCAAGCTGGGCTGGAACGGCACCCTCCTGGCGGTCATCGTGCCCGGCCTCGTCACCGCGTTCGGGGTCTTCTACATGCGGCAGTTCATCCTCAACACGGTCCCTGACGAGCTGGTCGAGTCGGCCCGGATGGACGGCGCCACGACGATGCGGGTCTACTGGAACATCGTCCTCCCGGCGATCCGGCCGGCCCTCGCGGTGCTCGGCCTGCTCACCTTCGTGTCCACCTGGAACGACTTCCAGTGGCCGCTGATCACCCTCGGCGGCACCGACTACCCGACCTCGATGGTCGCCATCTCCGACCTGGCCAGCGGCAACTACGTCATCTACCGGCGGGTGCTCGCCGGCGCGTTCGTGGCTACCATCCCCCTGCTGATCATGCTGTTCATCGGTGGACGCCAGATCGTCCGCGGAATCATGGAAGGTGCGGTGAAATCTTGAGCCGACAGGCACTCCACGACGGCTGGACCCTGCGGGCGGCGCCCGGAGCACAGGTCCCGGCGGAGATCGCCGACCGGTCCGTGCCGGCCACCGTGCCCGGCTGCGTGCACACCGACCTGCTCGACGCCGGCCTGATCCCCGACCCCTACCTCGACGACAACGAGGTGGCGCTGGCCTGGATCGGGCGCACCGACTGGAGCTACCGGACGAGTTTTCGCCGCCCACCGGGCGACCACGACCGGGTCGACCTGGTCTGCGCCGGCCTGGACACCGTCGCCACCCTCACCGTGAACGGTGTCGAGGTCGGCCGCACCGAGAACATGCACCGTGGCTACCGGTTCGACGTCCGCTCGCTGCTGCGGGACGGGGACAACGACCTGGTGGTCGCGTTCGACTCCGCCTACCGCTACGCCGAGGCGCAGCAGGAGCGGCTCGGCGACCGGCCCAACGCCTACCCGGAGCCGTTCCACTTCATCCGCAAGATGGCCTGCAACTTCGGCTGGGACTGGGGGCCGACGCTGGTCACCGCCGGCATCTGGCAGGAGATCGGCCTGCACGCCTGGTCCACCGCCCGGCTGGCCACCGTCCGCCCGTTGGTCACCCTGGCCGGCCGGGACGGGCGGGTCGAGCTGCACGTCGAGGTGGAGCGGGTCGCGGACGTCCCGCTGACCGTCCGCGCCACCGTCGCCGGCGCCCGCGCCGAGGTGGTCGTCCCGGCCGGGCAGCGCACGGCCGCGCTGACGCTCGCCGTCCGCGAGCCCACGCTGTGGTGGCCCCGGGGGTACGGCGAGCAGGCGCGCCATCTGCTGGAGGTCACCCTGCACGCGCCGGACGGCGACACCCTGGACAGTTGGTCCCGGCGGATCGGCTTCCGCTCGGTCCGGCTGGACACCACCCCCGACGAGCACGGCACCTCGTTCGCGCTGTCGGTCAACGACGTCCCGGTCTTCGTACGGGGGGTCAACTGGATCCCGGACGACGCTTTTCCCACCCGGATCACCCGGGAACGGCTGGCCGCGCGCTTCGACCAGGCCGCCGAGGCCAACATCAACCTGCTGCGGGTCTGGGGCGGTGGCCGGTACGAGTCGGCGGACTTCTACGACCTCGCCGACGAGCGCGGGCTGCTGGTCCAGCAGGACTTCCTGTTCGCCTGCGCCGCGTACCCGGAGGAGGAGCCGTTCGGCAGCGAGGTGGCCGCCGAGGCCGCCGAACAGGTCACCCGGCTGGCGCCGCACCCGTCGCTGGTGCTCTGGACCGGCAACAACGAGAACATCTGGGGCTGGCACGACTGGGACTGGCAGGAGGCCCTCGCCGGGCGCACCTGGGGGCGCGGCTACTACCTGGACGTCCTGCCCCGCATCGTCGGTGAGCTGGACCCCACTCGCCCGTACTGGCCGGGCAGCCCCTGGTCGGGCACCGAGGAGATCCACCCCAACGACCCGGCGCATGGCACCACACACATCTGGGACGTGTGGAACACCGACGACTACATCAAATACCGGGAGTACGTGCCCCGCTTCGTCGCCGAGTTCGGCTACCAGGGCCCGCCGGCGTACGCCACCCTGCGCCGGGCGCTGAGCGACGAACCCCTCGCCCACGACTCACCGGGCATGGCACACCACCAGAAGGCCGCCGACGGGGACGCGAAGCTCCAGCGGGGCCTGGACGCGCACCTGCCCGCCCCGGCGGACTTCGACGACTGGCACTACCTGACGCAGCTCAACCAGGCCCGGGCGATCCAGCTCGGAGTGGAGCACTTCCGCTCGCACCGGGACGTCTGCGCCGGCACCATCGTCTGGCAGCTCAACGACTGCTGGCCGGTCACCTCCTGGTCGGCCGTCGACGGCGACGGCCGGCGCAAACCCCTGTGGTACGCGCTACGCCACGCGTACGCGGACCGGCTGCTCACCGTCCAGCCCCGTGACGGGGGCCTGGCGCTTGTAGCGGTGAACGACGGCGGCACGCCCTGGCGGACGTCGGCCTCGGTGACCCGGCTGACCGTCGCGGGTGAGCCCCGGGCGAAGACGACGATGGAGCTGGACGTCCCCGCATACTCGGCGGTGACGCTGGCGCTGCCGGCGGAGCTGGCCGATGCGGAGGAGACCCGGCGGGAGCTGCTGGTCGCCGAGGCGGGGGAGAGCGCCGAACGGGCGCTTTGGTTCTTCGCCGAGGACCGGGACGTCGACTGGCCGGCCGCGGCCTGGGACGCGACGGTGGAGCCGGTCGACGGCGGGCAGCGGGTCCGGGTCACGGCCCGCACGGTGCTGCGTGACCTGACTCTCTTCCCGGACCGTCTGGACCCGTCGGCGTCCGTGGACAGGGCGCTCGTCACCCTGCTGCCCGGCGAGTCGGTCACCCTCACGGTGCGCGCCGACGCCCCCCTCAACGAGCAAGCGCTAACCACCCGCCCAGTCCTCCGCACCGTCAACGACATCTGAAAGGAAGGGCCCCTTCTTAACGCCTCCGGTAGAGGAGGGGTCCCTTCTTAACAACGGGGGCGGACCGTCGGACGCTCGCACCTCAGCGATTGAAGACTTCTTCAAGTGCTAAAGTCTTCGCATCGATCCGGGGAGGGTGTTCATGTCGGTCCCGCTGTACCAGGCGAAGGCGGAACTCTTCCGCACCCTCGGGCACCCGGTGCGCATCCGGGTCCTCGAACTGCTCCAGGACGGCCCGAAACCGGTCCGTGACCTGCTCGCCGTGATCGAGGTCGAGGCGTCCAACCTCTCCCAGCAGCTCGCCGTGCTGCGCCGCGCCGGAATGGTCACCTCACACCGCGACGGCCCCCTCGTCATGTACGCGCTCAGCACCCCGGACGTGGCCGACCTGCTGGCCGCCGGGCGGCGGATCCTCGGCGCGGTCCTCACCGACCGGGATGGCCTCCTCGACGAGCTGCGCGCCACCGGCGGGGACAGGTGAGCGGCGCCATTCCTGTCGTCCGCGAGCGGCTACTCGGGCTGCTGCCCGGCCGGGCCGATTGGGCGGCCGTCCACCGCTCACCGCGCCGGGACCTCCTGGCCGGGCTCACCGTGGCGGTGGTGGCGCTGCCGCTGGCCCTGGCGTTCGGCGTCACCTCCGGGCTGGGCGCCCAGGCCGGGCTGATCACCGCCGTGATCGCCGGCGCGGTGGCCGCCGTCTTCGGCGGCTCCAACCTCCAGGTCTCCGGGCCGACCGGGGCGATGACCGTGGTGCTGGTGCCGGTGGTGCAGCAGTTCGGAGCCACCGGCGTGCTCATGGTCGGGGCGATGGCCGGCCTGGTGCTGATCGCGCTCGCCGTGGCCCGCCTGGGCCGGTACGTCCGCTACCTGCCCACTCCGGTGCTGGAGGGGTTCACCGCCGGCATCGCCGTGGTCATCGCCCTGCAACAGGTGCCCGCCGCGCTCGGCGTCACCGACGCCCACGGGGAGAAGGTCTGGGCCGTCGCCGCCGACGCGGTCGCCCGTTTCGTCGTACACCCGCGGCCGGTCGCGCTCGCGGTGGCCCTCGCCGTCGCGGCGCTGATGCTGCTGGGCGCCCGGTGGCGACCCGGCCTGCCGTTCTCGCTGCTCGGCGTGGCAGCGGCCACCGTCCTCGCCGAGATCGTCCCGGTCGACCTGGTCCGGATCGGCGCGCTGCCGCAGGGCCTGCCCGCCCCCTCGCTCGGCTTCCTCGACCTCGGCGCGCTCGGCGTGCTGCTGCCCAGCGCGCTCGCCGTCGCCGCGCTCGCCGCCCTGGAGAGCCTGCTCTCCGCCACGGTCGCCGATGGCATGACGGTCGGTGAACGGCACGACCCGGACCGGGAGCTGTTCGGTCAGGGGCTGGCCAACCTCGCGGCCCCGCTCTTCGGCGGCATCCCGGCGACCGCCGCCATCGCCCGTACGGCGGTCAACGTCCGCGCCGGGGCGGCCTCGAAGCTGGCCGCCCTCACCCACGCCGTCGCCCTCGCGGCGATCGTGCTGGCCGCCGCGCCGTTGGTCGGCCGGATCCCGCTCGCCGCCCTGGCCGGGGTGCTGCTGGCCACCACGGTCCGCATGGTGGAGGCCGGGTCGCTGTGGGCGTTGGCGCGGGCCACCCGGGGCGACGCCGTCGTGCTGGTGCTCACCTTCGCCGTCACCGTGATCTGGGACCTCGTCACCGCCGTCGCGGTCGGCGTCGGCGTCGCCGTGGTGCTCGCCCTACGCGCGGTGGCCCGCAGCGCCCGGCTGGAACAGGTGCCCCTCGACCCCGAGGAACACAGCGCCGAGGAGTACGCGCTGCTCAGCGAACACATCGTCGCGTACCGGCTGGACGGGCCGCTCTTCTTCGCCGCGGCCCACACCTTCCTTCTCGAACTGTCCGAGGTCGCCGACGTCCGTGTCGTCATCCTGCGGATGTCCCGGGTGACCACCATGGACGCCACCGGCGCGCACGTCCTCGGCGACGCGATCCGACGGCTACGCGGACGCGGGATCACCGTCCTGCTCTCCGGCATCACCCCCGCCCACGACCAGGTCCTCGCCACCCTCGGAGTGGCCGACGACCTGCGCCGCGAGGGGCTGGTCTTCTCCGATACCCCGGCGGCGATCCGGCACGCCCGCGGGGCTGCGCTGCCCGTGACCGGCGGCCCGGCCGGCCGGACGTGACGGTTGAGAAGTGCGACCGGGGCCGGTGCGGGTAGGGCAGCCCGCCCCGCTACGGCATGATCTACCGCCGTGGCCGTCGCCTCACAACGCGGCCGACCGAAGAGGCGAAGACAGACGTCTCGCCCAGGCGGTACCCCGGGGAGCGCAAATGATCACCGAACATGTCCGAGACGCGGCGGCGACGGCGTTCGTCTTCGGCTTCTTCGCCACCAGCTGGTTCGGCTGGGCGCAGGAGGCGCCCCCGAAGAGGTGGCGGCCGGTGCTCATCGTCGGTTCGGTTCTCGCGCTGCTCACGGCGGCCGCCGGGGCCCTGCTCGCCTGGCGTCACTGGTCGGACGGTACGGCGTTCGACGCCGACACCAGCCCCACCTTCGGCATCGTCGTCGGCATCGAGTTCGCCGCCGCCGCGCTCGGTGCCGGGCTGCTCGCCCTGCTGCGGCGTCGTGAGCTGACCGCCCCCTGGATCGCCCTCGTCGTGGGCGTGCACCTCTTCCCGGTCGCGGCGCTGATCGACTACCCGTTGATTCACCTGGTCGCCGCGCTCGTCACCGTGGTGGCGGTCGCGGCCGTCCCGGTGGCCCGGGCACGCGCCGTGGCGGTGAGCGCGGTGGTCGGGCTCGGCACCGGCGGCGTGCTCCTGGCAGCGGCGGTGTCCTCGCTGCTCATCGCCCTGTTGGCCTACTGAGGCCGGTCGCCGTCCGCTGACACGCGCGAGCGGCGGGTCTGAAGGAAATTCCTCCAGGCCCGCCGCTCGTCGAAACCCGCTGCCGGTCAGGCCCGGGCGGCGGCGAGCACCTGGCCGACCAGGCTGCCGGACGTGCCCGACCGCTCGTACTCGGGCCGGCTCAGGCTGCCACCCATCAGCGGTGCCGGGTTGCGATGCACGGCCGGGCTGTCCGAGCTGACCAGGGCCGCGAAGTGGTACTCGTCGGCGCCGGTCGCCTCGACGATCCGGACGATGTTGCGCGGGGTGATGCCGCCACCCGGCATGATGACGATCCGCCCGGCGGCCCGGCGGACCAGGTCGGCGATGAGCGGAGCACCCTCCAGCACGCTGACCTCCTGACCCGACGTGAGCACCCGGTGCACGCCCAACTCGATCAGCTGCTCCAGCGCCGCGTGCGGGTCGCGGGTCATGTCGAACGCACGGTGGAAGGTGATGCTGGCGTCGCCGGCGGCGGTGATCAGGCGACGGGTGGTCGGCACGTCGACGTCACCCTCGGCGGTCAACGCGCCGATCACAATGCCGTGCGCGCCGGCCGCGACCGCGGCCCGCACATCCCGCTCCATCGCCTCGATCTCGAACGGCGAGTAGATGAAGTCGCCGGCCCGGGGCCGGACGATCACATGCACCCGGATCCGGGTGACGGCGCGCAGGGCCGTCTCGATGGTGCCCAGGCTGGGGGTCAGTCCACCGTCGAAGAGCGCGGAGCACAGCTCCACCCGGTCGGCGCCGGCCTCCTCGGCGGCTACCGCCCCCTCGACGCTGTCGATGCAGATCTCGAATGTGCTCATGACTCTTCCTTTTCGGTGCGAGACGATGCCGCTTCGGTACGAGACGATGCCGCGGTCCAATCGATGGCGGCGGTGACGGCGCCGACCGGTTCGCCGCCGCCGAGCACCGGTACCCGACGCAGCGCGTCGGCCCCATCCACCGGTACGCCCACGGCGTCGAGCGCGGCGAGCGCGATGACGGTGGTGGCGCGGGGTGACCCGTCGATCGCCTTCACCGCCACGGCGTGACCGTCCGGGGTGGCCAGCGCGAGCACGCCCTCGGCCCCGCCCTTGGCGAGTACGCCGGGTAGCGCCCGCATCAGGTCGGTGTTCGAGTGCCCGCGCCACCCACCCACGTACTCCGGGTGTTGGCGCATTGCCTGCGCGACCAGCGCCTCGTCGGTCCCAGCGGGCGCCGTGACCAACGCCTGGAACGTGCGGGCCAGGCCGGTCAGTGGCAGGCCGAACAGTGGCGCGCCGCAGCCGTCGACCGCGTGGTGCGCGATGGGCGTGCCGGCCAGCCGGGCGACGGTCGCGGCGGTCTCCCGCTGCAGCGGGTGATCGGGGTCGAGGTAGTCGTGTGTGCTCCAGGACCGGGCGACGCAGGCGACCAGCATCGCGGCGTGCTTGCCGGAGCAGTTCATCCGGATCCGGTCGCGCTGCCCGCCAGCGCGAATCAGCCGGTCCCGGGTCAGTTCGTCCTCCGGCCAGTCCACCGGGCAGCCGAGGGCGTCCTCGGTCAGGCCAGCGCCGGCCAGCATCGCCCGGACCACCTCGACGTGCCGGTCGTCGCCGGTGTGGCTGCCGGCGGCGAGCGCCAGCGCCGGGCCGGTCAGCGGGTCGGCGCCGTCAAGGCCGGGGGCCGCCGCGACCCGGCAGGCCAACGCCTGCGCCGGCTTCAGGGTGGAGCGGCGGAGCACCGGTTCGTCGGGTACGCCGGCGGCGAGGACGACCTCGCCGTCCGGGGCGAGCACGACGACGCTGCCGTAGTGCCTGCTCTCGACAAAGCCGTTGCGAACGACCCGGGCCAGTTCGGCATATCGGGCAGCGGTCACCGGGTGCTGCTCCCTTCGATGAGTGGTGGGGGCAGGTCTGCGTTGCCTCGTCCACGTCGGCCGCCGAAGCGGCCGTTGCGGGCCTGAAGGACGCGGGCGAACTTCGACAGCGAGGCGTTGACCACCAGATAGATCAGCGCCACCACCAGGAACGTCTGGATCAGTAGGTGGGTGTACGAGGAGAGCACCTGCCCGCTGTAGAGCAGCTCGGTGTAGCTGACCACCAAGCCGAGCGAGGTGTCCTTGAGCAACCCGACCAGTTGGCTGACCAGGGACGGGGTGAGCTGGAGCAGCGCCTGGGGCAGGACCACCAGCGCCATCACCTGTCCGCGGCGCAGCCCGACGGCGAGGCCGGCCTCGGTCTGTCCACGGTCCAGGGCCAGGATG
Source organism: Micromonospora sp. NPDC005087 (assembly GCF_042872965.1). Taxonomy (NCBI): domain Bacteria; kingdom Bacillati; phylum Actinomycetota; class Actinomycetes; order Micromonosporales; family Micromonosporaceae; genus Micromonospora; species Micromonospora sp. NPDC005087. The sequence continues at coordinate 160,345 of NZ_JBIALB010000010.1, forward strand.
CCGGACCGGAAGATCTCTCCGAACGCCGCCCCAGGGGTCGGCCGGGGACATCAGTCACTGCCGGGTGGTAGCTGACCCCGCGCCGGCGTGCAGCTGCGGCAATGCCGGCTGCCTGGAGGCGGTGGCCAGCGGCGCCGCCCTGGTCACCGCGCTACGCGACCAGGGAGTCCCGGTCTCCGACCTGACCGGGGTCATCCGCCTGATCGACGACGGCGACCGCCACGCCACGGCGCTCGCCCGGCAGGCCGGCCGGGCTATCGGCGAGATCCTGGCCGTCGTGGTCAACTTCTTCAACCCGCAGGTGGTGGCCATCGGCGGCCGACTCGCCGACTGTGAACCGCTGCTGGCCAGCATGCGGGCCACCCTCTACGAGCGGTGCCTGCCACTGGCCACCCAGACCCTGCTCATCGAGCGGGTCACCACCGGCCAGGACGTCGGCATCACCGGCGCCGCCCACCTGGTGATCGACCACGTCGTCGCGGCCAGCTGACTCGCTCGCGTGTTGATCACACGGTGTGCCCCCGGGCCTACTCGGGGACGCGGCGGTAGGCGCCGTCGCTGGCCGAGGTGGCCATCGAGGCGTACGCGCGCAGCGCCGCCGACACCGGCCGCTGCCGGTCGGTCGGGGTGTACGGCTTGTCGCGCTTCTCCTCGGCCACCCGTCGCGCCTCCAGTTCTTCGGCGGGCACGTTCAGCTCGATGGACCGGCCCGGGATGTCGATGACGACCTCGTCGCCGTCGCGGACCAGGGCGATCAGCCCGCCGGAGGCGGCCTCGGGGGAGACGTGCCCGATGGAGAGCCCGGAGGTGCCGCCGGAGAACCGGCCGTCGGTGAGCAGCGCACAGGATCGGCCCAGCCCACGTCCCTTGAGGAACGAGGTGGGGTAGAGCATCTCCTGCATGCCGGGGCCGCCCTTGGGCCCCTCGTACCGGATCACCACGACGTCTCCCGCGACCACCTGCTTGGCGAGGATCGCGGTCACCGCGTCGTCCTGCGACTCGTAGACCTTGGCCGGGCCGCGGAAGGTCAGGCAGTCGTCGGGCACGCCGGCGGTCTTCACCACGCTGCCTTCCGGCGCCAGGTTGCCGTGCAGGATGGCCAGCCCGCCGTCGGCGGAGTAGGCGTGCTCGCGGTCCCGGATGCAGCCACCGGCCGCGTCGGTGTCCAGCGACGACCACCGGTTGGTGGTGGAGAACGGCTCGACGGTGCGCACCCCGCCGGGGGCGGCGTGGAACAGCTCGACCGCGGTCGGTGTCGGCGAGCCGCCGCGCACGTCCCAGTCGGTCAGCCACTGCGCCAGCGAGGGGGAGTGCACGGCGTGCACGTCCCGGTTGAGCTGCCCGGCCCGGTCCAGTTCGCCGAGGATCGCGGGGATGCCGCCGGCCCGGTGCACGTCCTCCATGTGGTACATCGGCGAGTTCGGCGCGACCTTGGCCAGGCAGGGCACCCGCCGGGAGATCGCGTCGATGTCGGCGACACCGAAGTCCATCTCCGCCTCACGGGCGGCGGCGAGCAGGTGCAGCACCGTGTTGGTGGAGCCGCCCATCGCCACGTCCAGGGCGACCGCGTTCTCGAACGCGGCCTTGGAGGCGACCGTGCGGGGCAGGACCGAGTCGTCGTCGCCGTCGTACCAGCGCTTGGCGATCTCCACGACGGTGCGGCCGGCCTCGACGAAGAGCGACCGGCGCGCGGCGTGGGTGGCGAGCGTCGAGCCGTTGCCGGGCAGCGCCAGCCCGATCGCCTCGGTGAGGCAGTTCATCGAGTTGGCGGTGAACATGCCGGAGCACGAGCCGCAGGTGGGGCAGGCGGAGCGCTCGATCTCGCCGAGCTGGTCGTCGGTGACCGCCTCGTTCGAGGAGGCGATCATCGCGTCGATCAGGTCGATCTTGCTGTGCACGACGCCCTCGATCGCCATCGTCTTGCCGGCCTCCATCGGGCCACCGGAGACGAAGACGGTCGGAATGTTGAGCCGCAGCGCGGCCAGCAGCATGCCGGGCGTGATCTTGTCGCAGTTCGAGATGCAGACCAGGGCGTCCGCGCAGTGCGCGTTGACCATGTATTCCACCGCGTCGGCGATCAGCTCGCGGCTGGGCAGCGAGTAGAGCATGCCGCCGTGGCCCATCGCGATGCCGTCGTCGACCGCGATGGTGTTGAACTCCCGCCCCACCCCGCCGGCCTCGGCCACCGCGTCGGCGACCAGGCCGCCCATGTCCTTGAGGTGTACGTGACCCGGCACGAACTGGGTGAAACTGTTCGCGATGGCGACGATCGGCTTGCCGAAATCGTCGTCGGTCATCCCGGTGGCCCGCCACAGGGCCCGGGCGCCGGCCATCGTCCGACCGTGTGTGGAGGTCCTCGACCGCAGCTCAGGCATGCGTACCAGCATGACACCGCCGGGGCGCCGGCCGTCCGGAGCGGACGCCGTGTCCCAACAGATGCACACCCGGTCCCCACGGCGAGCGCGCATCCGGCACTCTTGACTGCGTGCACTTTCCCCCGGGCATGGTCGCTGTGGCGGCGTTGAGCGGGCTCGTCGCCGTTGCCGCCGCCGCACTGCTGACCGTGGTCGTCCGGCGGCGCACCGGGCCCCGCCGCCCGGCGCACGTGCTGCTCGCCGCTGCCGCCGGCGTCGCCCTGCTCAGCCTCCTGGTCGGGGTGGCGACCGTGCTCGCCAGCAGCGAGCACTGGGCGCACGAGCAGGGGCAGCGCACCGGGTGGGCCACGGCGGTGGCGATCGGCACGGCGGTGAGCGGGCTGGCCTTCGCCGCCGGCCTGCTCCGACTGCCCGGGCTGGCGGCCACCGCGGCGGGGACCGCCCGGCTCGCCCTGGACGGGTTGATCATGGCCGCCGCGCTGTGGTTCGTCGGCTGGGTGCTCTTCTCCGAGCCCACCCGGCTGCTCGGCGCCGCCACTCCGATGGCGTGCCCGGCGATCCTGCTGGCCACGGTGAGCGCCGCGCTCGGCGCCGGGCTCAGCGTGATCGTCATCTTCCGGGCCGCCGCCCCGCGTCGGCGGCTCGCCGCGCTCGGCGCGGGCATCAGCGCGGTGGCCTGCGGCGGTCTGGGTCTCGCCGCCGGGCTCTGCCAGGCCGGACCGAACATGGCCCTGGCCGGCGCGGCGGTGCTCGCCGCCGGTCTGCTGACCGTCGCGCTCGCGGTGCACCGCGCCGACCGGCCGGGTCAGGTCGACCTGGACCTGATCGGTCGCGACGGCGAGTACGCGATCGCCCCGATGCTGGCGATGGCCGCCTCGGCGATGTACCACCTCCTCCAGGACGGCCGGTTCACCGCGGCGGGCGTCGTCGCCGGCAGCGTGGAGGGCTTCGCCCTGGTGGCCCGGCAGTACCTCACCCTCAAGGACGTCCGTAACTACGCCGGCCGGCTCGCCGAGCGGGAGGCGCACTTCCGCGAACTGGCACACACCGACCCGCTCACCGCGCTGGCCAACCGGCGAGGGCTGCTGCGCGCGCTGCACGACAGCGCCGCGGCGGGCACCCCGTGTGTGCTGCTCGGCCTGGACCTGGACGGCTTCAAGAACGTCAACGACATGCGTGGCCACGACGTGGGCGACGCCGTGCTCGCCGAGGTGGGCCGGCGGCTGCGCGGCAACCTGCGCCCCGGCGACGTGGCGGCCCGGCTCGGCGGCGACGAGTTCGCCGTGCTCATGGCGGGCCGGCCCGCAGACGCCAACCGGGTCGCCGAGCGGCTGCTCGGGGTGCTCAACCGGCCGTACGACCAGCCCGAAGGGCCCGTCTTCCTCTCGGTGAGCATCGGGGTGGCCGGGTGGGCCGGCGAGCCGGACGTGGAGTTGCTGCTGCGCCATGCCGACCTGGCGCTGCGCTACGCCAAGCAGCGCGGCAAGAACCGGATCGAGCGCTACGACGCCACGTACGACCAGCTGCTGCGTCGGCGCACCACGCTGGAGCACGAGTTGCGCGGCGCCATCGAACGCGACGAGTTGCGGCTGGCCTTCCAGCCGGTGGCCTCGCTGCCGTCGGTGCGGCCGGTCGGCGCCGAGGCGCTGCTCCGCTGGCACCACCCCGAGCTGGGTAACGTCCGCCCGGACGAGTTCATCCCGCTGGCCGAGGAGTGCGGCATGATCGCCACCCTCGGTGCCTGGGTGCTGCACCAGGCCTGCTATCAGCTCTCCCGCTGGCTGGCCGACGGGCACGACGTGTGGGTCTCGGTGAACGTCTCCCCACGCGAGCTGCACGCCCCGGAGTACGTGGTCCAGGTCGCCGAGGCGCTGCGCGCCCACCACGTGCCGCCGCAGCGGCTGGTCCTGGAGGTCACCGAGCACGCGGTCGCCACCGACCTGGACGAGCTGATCCGGCGGCTGACCGCGTTGCGGCTGACCGGTGTCCGGATCGCGCTGGACGACTTCGGCGCCGGCTACTCCTCACTGGGGCAGCTGCGCCGGCTGCCGATCGACATCCTGAAGATCGACCACAGTCTGGTCGCCGAGCACGAGCCGGTCCGCCCGGTCGGCGCGGACGGTCCGGCGTTCGCGCCGATGGTCGACATCGTCATGCGACTGGGCCACCAGCTGGGGCTGGAGGTGATCGCCGAGGGGGTGACCACCCCCACCGAGCTGGCCGCGGTGGTGGCCGCCGGCTGCCGGTTCGGCCAGGGCGCGCTCTTCGGCTGGGGCGTGCCCGCCGAGCACCTGGAGGCGATGCTGGAGGCGGCGACCTCGCCGGGTGCGAGGCCCACCCCGCTGCCCACACCACGCCGGGTTTCCGGGGGGTCCGGGCAGGTCATTCCGGTCGCCGAGGGCGCGTCGCCGCCCGACTCGCCGCGCTCCGTTAACCAACATGTGGGATCAGTTGACTCATCGCGTGAGATGCGTCAGGCTTAGCCACATGTCGTCGTACCGGTCGCGAGTACTTACCTGAGCGCACTCTCCCTCATCGAGAGTGCGCTGGCCCCGTGCATCTGCACGAGGGCCGTTTTTATTGCCATCGGAACCTGTCGGGGCGGGCCCGCCCGCGTCGCTTCGCTTGACAAGCCCCAGCCATTCCAGCCGAAGGCCAGAACCGCCATGACGAGACCCACGCCAGAGACCCTCGCCCACACCGCCCGGCGCGCCCGCGCCGCCGCCGAGCCGGGCGGCGACGTCGACTCCACCGCCGCGCGCGCCGCGGCCACCCCGGCCGTCCCGGCGGTACGGACACCCGCTCCGGCGCAGGTCTCCGGCGCCGGCTCGCTCGTGCGGTCCCTTGAGGCGCTCGGCGTGGACGTCGTCTTCGGCATCCCGGGCGGCGCGATCCTGCCGGCGTACGACCCGCTCTACGACTCCACCGTCCGGCACATCCTGGTCCGCCACGAGCAGGGCGCCGGTCATGCCGCCACCGGGTACGCGCAGGCCACCGGCAAGGTGGGCGTCTGCATCGCCACCTCCGGCCCGGGCGCGACCAACCTGGTCACCCCGATCGCCGACGCGTACATGGACTCGGTGGCGATGGTGGCGATCACCGGTCAGGTGGCCCGCCAGTCGATCGGCACGGACGCCTTCCAGGAGGCGGACATCCAGGGCATCACCCTGCCGATCACCAAGCACAACTTCCTCGTGCAGAGCGCCGAGGAGATCCCGCAGGTGCTGGCCGAGGCGTTCCACCTGGCCAGCACCGGCCGGCCCGGCCCGGTGCTGGTCGACATCCCCAAGGACGTGCTCCAGGCGCCGACCACCTTCGCCTGGCCGCCCACCCTCGACCTGCCCGGCTACCGGCCCACCCTGCACCCGCACGGCAAGCAGATCCGGGAGGCGGCCCGGCTGATGGCCGGCGCCCGCCGGCCGGTGCTCTACGTCGGTGGCGGGGTGCTCAAGGCCGGTGCCACCGACGGGCTGCGCCGGCTGGCCGAGCTGACCGGCATCCCGGTGGTCACCACGCTGATGGCGCTCGGCGCGTTCCCCGACTCGCATCCCCAGCACCTGGGGATGCCCGGCATGCACGGCACGGTCGCCGCGGTCTACGGCCTGCAGAAGGCGGATCTGATCGTCGCGCTGGGCGCGCGGTTCGACGACCGGGTCACCGGCAAGCTGGACTCGTTCGCCCCGGACGCGACCGTGGTGCACGCCGACATCGACCCCGCGGAGATCGGCAAGAACCGGCACGCGGACGTGCCGATCGTCGGCGACGCCCGGCACGTCATCGACGAGCTGATCGCGGCGGTGACCGTCGAACGTGCTGCCGGGCACGACAGCGACCTGGGCGACTGGTGGACCCAGCTCGACGACCTGCGCAACCGCTACCCGCTGGGCTACGACGAGCCGGCCGACGGCACGCTCTCCCCGCAGTACGTGATCAAGCGGCTGGGCGAGATCGTCGGCCCGGACGCGATCTACGTGGCCGGGGTGGGCCAGCACCAGATGTGGGCGTCGCAGTTCATCTCCTACGAGAAGCCGCAGACCTGGTTGAATTCCGGCGGGCTCGGCACGATGGGCTACGCGGTGCCGGCGGCGATGGGCGCCAAGGTCGGCAAGCCGGACGCGGTGGTCTGGGCGGTGGACGGCGACGGCTGCTTCCAGATGACCAACCAGGAGCTGGCCACCTGCGCGTTGGAGGGCATCCCGGTCAAGATCGCCGTGATCAACAACGGCAACCTCGGTATGGTCCGGCAGTGGCAGACGCTGTTCTACAACGAGCGTTACTCCAACACCGACCTCGGCACCCACAAGCACCGCATCCCCGACTTCGTGAAGCTCGCCGAGGCGTTGGGCTGCGTCGGGCTGCGCTGCGAGAACGCCGACGACGTTGACAAGACCATCGCCGCCGCCATGGAGATCAACGACGCCCCGGTGGTGATCGACTTCGTGGTCGGCAAGGACGCCATGGTCTGGCCGATGGTCGCCGCCGGCACCAGCAACGACGAGATCATGTTCGCCCGCGGCGTCCGCCCGGCCTTCGACGAGGATGACATCTGACATGAGTGAGCGAAGCGAACGAATCAGCAGGCTCAGTGCTGCGCGTCGTCAGGGCGCGACCGGGCGAAGCGAGGTCGTGGCATGACGATGCACACCCTGTCCGTGCTCGTGGAGAACAAGCCCGGCGTGCTCGCCCGGGTCTCCGGCCTGTTCTCCCGGCGCGGATTCAACATCGACAGCCTCGCCGTCGGTGAGACCGAGAACCCGGACGTCTCCCGGATCACCATCGTGGTCAACGCGGAGTCGTCCCCTCTGGAACAGGTCACCAAGCAGCTCAACAAACTGGTGAACGTGCTCAAGATCGTCGAGCTGGACCCGCAGGTCTCGGTCGCCCGGGAGTTGCTGCTGGTGAAGGTCCGCGCCGACCGGTCCGCGCGGACCCAGGTGCTGGAGACCGTCAACCTGTTCCGCGCCCGGGTGGTCGACGTGGCACCGGACACGCTGACCATCGAGGCCACCGGCACCCCGGACAAGCTCGACGCGCTGCTGCGCGACCTCGAGCCCTTCGGCATCAAGGAAATGGTCCAGTCCGGGCTGGTGGCGATCGGGCGCGGCTCGCGTTCGATCACCGCCGGTCCCGCGCTGCGGGCCGCCTGACCCATCCGCACAGACCACGACGGGCCGTCCGGGCCGTCGTACGAAAGGGAAGTCTCATGAGCGTTGAGGTGTACTACGACGACGATGCCGACCTCGGCCTGATCCAGGCCAAGAAGGTCGCGGTGATCGGCTACGGCAGCCAGGGCCACGCCCACGCGCTGTCGCTGCGCGACTCCGGCGTCGACGTGGTGATCGGTCTGCCGGAGGGCTCGAAGAGCCGTCCCAAGGCCGAGGAGCAGGGCCTGCGGGTCGTCACGCCGGCGCAGGCCGCCGCCGAGGCCGATGTGATCATGGTGCTCGCGCCGGACACCGCCCAGCGTGCCCTGTACACCGAGTCGATCGCCCCGCACCTCGCCCCGGGCAAGGCGATCTTCTTCGGCCACGGCTTCAACATCCGGTACGGGCTGATCAAGCCGCCGGCCGAGGTCGACGTGGCGATGGTCGCCCCGAAGGGCCCCGGCCACCTGGTCCGCCGCCAGTACGCCGACGGCAAGGGCGTGCCCTGCCTGGTCGCCGTCGAGCAGGACGCCAGCGGCAACGCGCTCGCGCTCGCCCTCGCATACGCCAAGGGGATCGGCGGCACGCGCGCCGGCGTGATCCGGACCACCTTCACCGAGGAGACCGAGACCGACCTCTTCGGCGAGCAGGCGGTGCTCTGCGGCGGCGCGGCGGCGCTGGTGCAGACCGGGTTCGAGGTGCTCACCGAGGCGGGCTACGCCCCCGAGGTGGCCTACTTCGAGTGCCTGCACGAGCTGAAGCTGATCGTCGACCTCATGTACGAGGGCGGCATCGCGAAGATGCGGTACAGCATCTCCGACACCGCCGAGTACGGCGACCTCTCCCGTGGCCCGCGGATCATCGACTCCCGGGTCAAGGACGAGATGCGCAAGATCCTCGGGGAGATCCAGTCCGGCGAGTTCGCCCGCGAGTGGGTTGCCGAGGACGAGGCGGGCCGGCCCAACTTCACCAAGTGGCAGGCCGAGGGTGCGGCGCACCCGATCGAGGAGACCGGCCGGAAGCTGCGCGGCATGATGAGCTGGGTCGACCGCCCGATCACCGAGACCGCCTGACGCCGCCGCGGGGCCGTCCGGTCGTCCTGACGCGGCCGGACGGCCCCGCGCGTCCAGCTTGTCGATGCTCACATGCTGGACCGAGTGACGCTGAGCACCGAGCCGGTGGCGTCGGCCGCCCGGGACATGTCCGTTGAGCGTGCGACCCGCCGGGCCCGGCAGCGATGACGGTCGGGTGAACGGGCGATGTCCGGCGTCCGCCCCGGCGTGTGAGGGCCCTCACCCCGAAGACCCGAACATGCCGACCAGCGGGGCCCCTACGATCGCGGGTAGGTGCGCAGCCGGCACCTGACGGCCACGGCACGGATCAGCGCAGGGCGCAGTGCGGCGCCTCGCCGCCCGCGCCGATCGTAAACACGACCTCTACGAGGACCGATGAATCCTGTCGTACTGATCGCCGAAGAACTCGCCCCCGCCGCCATCGAGGTGCTCGCCCACGACTTCGACGTCCGGCACGTCGACGGCACCGACCGTCCGGCCCTGCTCTCGGCGCTCTCCGAGGCCCACGCCGTCATCGTGCGCAGCGCGACCCAGATCGACGCCGAGGCGATCGCCGCCGCACCGCGACTCAAGGTGGTCGCCCGGGCGGGCGTCGGGCTGGACAACGTCGAGGTGCCGGCCGCGACCGCGCGGGGCGTCATGGTCGTCAACGCGCCCACCTCGAACATCGTCTCCGCCGCGGAGCAGGCCGTCGCTCTGCTCCTCGCCGTGGCCCGCAACACCGCCAGCGCCAGCGCCGCGCTCAAGGCGGGGGAGTGGAAGCGGTCGAAGTACACCGGCGTCGAGGTGCAGGGCAAGACCGTCGGCGTGGTCGGGCTCGGTCGCATCGGGGTGCTCTTCGCGCAGCGCATCGCCGCGTTCGGCACCCGGCTGATCGCGTACGACCCGTACATCCAGCCGGCCCGGGCGGCGCAGCTCGGCGTACGCCTGGTGGGCCTGGAGGAGTTGCTCCGGGAGAGCGACTTCATCTCCATCCACCTGCCGAAGACCCCCGAGACCGTGGGCCTGATCGGTGAGAAGGAACTGGCGATCGTCAAGCCGGGCGTGCGCATCGTCAACGCCGCCCGCGGCGGTCTGGTCGACGAGCAGGCGCTCGCGAACGCCATCGCCGAGGGCCGGGTCGCCGGCGCCGGCGTCGACGTCTACAGCAAGGAGCCCTGCACCTCCTCCCCGCTGTTCGCCTTCGACAACGTGGTGGCCACCCCGCACCTGGGTGCCTCGACGCACGAGGCGCAGGACAAGGCCGGCCTGGCGGTGGCCCGGAGCGTGAAGCTGGCGTTGCAGGGCGAGTTCGTCCCGGACGCGGTCAACGTGCAGGCCGGTGGCGTGGTCGCCGAGGACGTGCGGCCGCTGCTCCCGCTGGCCGAGAAGCTCGGCCGCGCCTTCACCGCGGTCGCCGGCGGCGTCGCCGCCAGCGTCACGGTCGAGGTCCGCGGCGAGATCGTCAGCCACGACGTGTCGGTGCTCAAGCTCGCCGCCACCAAGGGCATGTTCAGCTCGGTCGTCGAGGAGCAGGTCACCTACGTCAACGCCCCGCACCTGGCCGCCGAGCGTGGCGTCGAGGTCACCCTGGCCAGCCTGGCCGAGACGGCGGAGCAGCCCACCCTGGTCACGGTGCGTGGCGCGCTGCCGGACGGCCGGACGGTCAGCGTCTCCGGCACGGTCACCCACTCCGGCGCTCGCGACGTCCTGAAGCTGACCGAGGTGGACGGCTTCGACGTGGAGATCGGCGCGGAGGGCATCCTGCTCTTCCTGCGCTACGCCGACCGGCCCGGCGTCGTCGGCACCGTCGGCACCCTGCTCGGCGAGTCGGGCATCAACATCGCCGCGATGCAGGTGGCCCGGCGCGAGGCGGGTGGCGAGACGCTGATGACGCTCACCGTCGACCAGGCGCTCGGCGCGGACCTGCTCACCTCGGCGGCCGACTCGATCGGCGCGACGGCGGCCAGCGCGGCGGACCTGCGCGACGAGTAGTCACGGCAGCACCACGGGGGGCCCGGCGATCCGCTGGGCCCCTTTGTCGTACCCGGGCTCGGGTGGTCCTGCCGCCCGCCCGGGTCAGCCGGGCAGCCGGGCCGGGGGCGGGTAGACCGAGCCGTCCTGCGGGTCGAACAGCATCAGCCCGTGCTCGCCGGCCAGCCGTTCGATGTCCAGCAGCACCTGGTCCGCGCAGGTCGGATGCAGGTTCAGCTCGACATGGTCGTGGGCGGCGTGCAGTGGCGCCACCGCCCACGGGCTGTCCGGGCCGGGGTGCCGGTCCGGGTACGAGGCGGTGATCGCCCGGTAGAAGGCCACCACTCGGGGGTCCGGGTAACGGTCCACGTGCCGCCCCTGCCGGCAACCCTCGACCGCGGCCCGCACGTCCTCGGGCGTCGCCCCGTCCTCCAGGGCCCACACGCTCAGATCGAAACTCACGGCGGACAGCGTGCCATCCGTCGTTCACCATGTCGAAACTGCCTCGCCGCAGGCCAATCACTGATCTGCCACGCTCCGGCCGCGACGGTCCGCTGTGGAGACTCTTGCGTCGAGTTGCGTCGATTCGCTAGCGTACCGACTGCGGTCACTGGCCGAGTTCGCGGCGTCGGCCCGTCTTCGGGTGGCGCGGTCGACGTCCGGCCCCGACCGGTCCGCACCCCTCGATTGTGCGAGCCACGCGCACTCGTCGCTGACCGGCCCCCACGGCCGTTGCCGAGGCTGTGGGGGCCGATCGCAGCCCGACCGGCCGAGGTGCCAACCGGGCCGGAGCACCGCGGGGAGGCGGGCTCGGTGCGACGACGTCCCGCTCAGCGCCGGTGGGCGAAGAGCGCGCGATAGTCGGAGCCGCCGCGGAACCAGGCCAGCCCGGTGGGGCCGGCGGCGTAGAGCGCGGTGGCGTAGGCGTCGGCCACGGTCAGGTCGGGGCCGACAACCGTGGCGGCGACGAGGTGGTTGGCCGGCTCGCCGGTGTGCGGGTCCACCACGTGCCCCTGTCGTCCGGTCACCCCGGAGGTGCCGACGGCGCCGGCGGTCATCTCCAGCAGCAGCGGCGCGCGTTCGGGCGCGGTCGGGTGGTGCACCGCCACCCGCCACGGCCCGCCGTGCGGCGCCCGGCCGCGGACCACCAGGTCGGCGCCGGTGAGCACGGCGTAGTCGTGGATGCCCGCGGCGCGCAGGCGGGCGGCCGCGCGCTCCACCGCCCAGCCGCCGAGCAGGCCGCCCGGGTCGAAGCCGCCCGGCACCGACCAGGCGTCGAACCACCCGTCGGTGGCGGCGCGCATCGCCGTGCAGCGGTCCACCAGGTCGGCCAGCGGGGGGTACGAGTCGGGACTGATCTCGCCACGACGCAGCCTGGAGACCAGGCTCTCCGGCCGGTTCGGGCCGTAGGTGAGGTCGATGGCGCGTAGCTCCGCGACGCTGTCCCGCAGTGCCTCGCCGACGCCCCGGCGGCCGAGCCGCTCGGGGGCGTTGAGCAGCAGCGTGTACTCGGCGGTCGGGGTGCGCACGGTGTGCTGCACCGCGATCCGGCCCTGGCTGGCGGCCGCCGGGTCGATCCGCTGCCGCCGGCTGCCGAGCCGGAGGTCCGGCCGGCGGTTCCGGAACGCCGACGGGTCCGGCCAGCGGGTCCGCGGCTGCTCGTCGATGCGCATGGCATCTGCCCCCTCGCAGTTGGGGTCGCGTCGTCGGTGACCCCCGGTTCGCAGGCCCCCGTGACCCGCTGATCCCCACGGTAGGCAGCGGAGATGACCGCCACATGGGTCCCGCCTGAGAGGGTGCTGTGTATCCGTCCTTCCCACATCGTGGAAGCTGCGTACCGGGAGGCGGGACGGAGACGTACCGTTGCGGCGACGGTGCAGTCGAACAGAGGAGTGCGGGCGTGGCGCGGATCGCGGTGGTGGCCGGGGACGGCATCGGGCCCGAGGTGGTCGCGCAGGCCCGCAAGGTCCTCGACGCCGTGCTGCCCGGCGTGCAGGCCACCGAGTACGACCTCGGCGCGGCCCGCTGGCACCGTACCGGAGAGGTGCTGCCCGACTCGGTGCTGACGGAGTTGGCCGGCCACGACGCGATCCTGCTCGGCGCGGTCGGCGACCCGACCGTCCCGCCGGGAGTGCTGGAGCGGGGGCTGCTGCTCAAGCTCCGGTTCGCCTTCGACCAGTACGTCAACCTGCGCCCGTCCCGGCTCTGGCCCGGGGTCGCCGGCCCGCTGGGCAACGTCAAGCCGGGTGAGGTCGACCTCGTAGTGGTGCGTGAGGGCACCGAGGGGCTCTACGCCGGAGCCGGCGGCTCGCTGCACCGCGACACACCCGCCGAGGTCGCCACCGAGGAGAGCCTGAACACCCGGCACGGCGTGGAGCGGGTGATCCGCGACGCGTTCGCCCGGGCCGGCCGCCGGGAGCGGCGCAAGGTCACCCTGGTGCACAAGACCAACGTGCTCACCCACGCCGGTTCGCTCTGGGCGCGGGCCTTCGACGCGGTCGCCGCCGAGCACCCGGACATCGCCACCGAGTACCAGCACGTCGACGCGGCCGCGATGTTCCTCGTCACCCAGCCGCAGCGCTACGACGTGGTGGTCACCGACAACCTGTTCGGCGACATCCTCACCGACATCGCCGCCGCGGTCACCGGTGGGATCGGGTTGGCCGCCAGCGGCTGCATCAACCCCGAGGGGGCGTACCCCTCCATGTTCGAGCCGGTGCACGGCTCGGCGCCGGACATCGCCGGGCAGGGCATCGCCGACCCGGTCGCCGCGGTGCTCTCCGCCGCGCTGCTGCTGGAGCAGCTCGGGCACGCGGAGGCCGCGGCCCGGGTCAACGCGGCGGTCGCCGCCGAGCTGGCCGGCCGGACGCCGGGTGTGGCGCTGCGTACCGCCGAGGTCGGCGACCGGCTCGCCGCACACGCCGTAGCCTGAGCCGCCCACGGCCGCGCGCCGGTCGGTCCGGCGAGGAGCCATCCGGGGTCGTCCATGCCCCGGGCGGCGCTACCCGCTGAACGACCGTTCGGGGTAAGTTTCTGGCACAGCCATGTCGGTGTGCGATCCCGCATGCCGTTGTCCCGCAGGGAGGTCAGCGCGATGAGCGGTGGTGACAAGCTCGACTTCGAGATCCGTCCGAATCCCGCGCCGGTATCCGCCACCGACCGGGCCGCCCTGCTGGTCAACCCCGGGTTCGGCCGGGTCTTCACCGACCACATGGTCACCGTCCGGTACGCCGACGGCAAGGGCTGGTACGACGCCCGGGTGGAGGCGCGCGGGCCGATCCCGATGGACCCGGCCAGCGCGGTGCTGCACTACGCGCAGGAGATCTTCGAGGGGCTGAAGGCGTACCGGACCGCCGACGGTGGCGTGACCATGTTCCGGCCGGACGCCAACGCCGCCCGGTTCGCCGCCTCGGCGCAGCGGATGGCGATGCCGACGCTGCCGGCCGAGGTCTTCATCGACTCGCTGCACAAGCTCATCGAGGTCGACCGGGAGTGGATCCCGACCGGCGCGGACGGCAGTCTCTACCTGCGGCCGTTCATGTTCGCCAGCGAGGTCTTCCTCGGTGTCCGCCCGGCCAACGAATACCTCTACATGGTGATCGCCTCGCCGGTCGGGGCGTACTTCAGCGGCGGCGTCAAGCCGGTCACCGTCTGGGTCTCGCCGGACTACACCCGGGCCGCGCCCGGTGGCACCGGTGCCGCCAAGTGCGGTGGCAACTATGCCGCGTCACTGGCGGCCCAGGCCGAGGCCATCGAGGCCGGCTGCGACCAGGTGGTCTTCCTGGACGCGGTGGAGCGCCGCTTCGTCGACGAGCTGGGCGGCATGAACGTCTTCTTCGTCTACGACGACGACACGGTGGTCACCCCGCCGCTGACCGGCACGATCCTGCCGGGCATCACCCGGGACGCGGTCCTCACGCTGGCCGGCGCGGCCGGGCACCGGGTCGAGGAGCGGCCGGTCACCTTCGCCGACTGGCAGGCCGACGCGGCCAGCGGCCGGCTCCGCGAGGTCTTCGCCTGCGGCACCGCCGCCGTGATCACCCCGATCGGCGGGGTCCGCTTCCCCGACGGCGAGTTCCTGATCGGCGGCGGCGAACCGGGCCGGGTCACGATGGCGCTGCGCCAACAGCTCGTCGACATCCAGCGTGGCGAGGCCACCGACCCGCAGGGCTGGGTGCACCGGGTCCTCTGACGCCTCCGCCCTAGTCGAGCAGGTGGTCGCGGAGGGTGGTGAGTTGCGCGTCGGTCACCCCGGCGTGGCGTAGGTAGCCTTCCACCGAGCCGTACCCCTCGCGCAGCTCGGCGAGGAAGAGCTCCATCGTCTCGGCGGGCGAGGCCAGGAACGGTGCCGGCACGTCCCCCACAACCACGTTGTTGGCGGCCAGCCAGGCACTGAACCGGGCGGACGCCTCGGTGCTGAGGGCGTAGTCCGCGACGATGTCGGTGTCGTCGACGCCCAGCACGGCGAGGGTCAGCGCGCACACGATGCCGGTGCGGTCCTTGCCGGCCACGCAGTGCACCACCACCGGGGCGTTGGCCGAGTCGGCGATCAACCCGATCGCCTCGGCCAACCCGCCGGTGCCGGTCTGTGCGAGGGCGGCGTACCGGTCCGCGAGGTAGCGCGCCAGGCTGTCGCCCTCGCGGTACGGCTGCTCGCCCCACTCCGCGTGCTCCGGGTGGATGTTCCGGTAGGTCAGCCCCTGGTACGACGGCACCCGGCCGTCCCGTTCCACCTCGTGCGGGCGGCGCAGGTCGATGACGGTGCGGATGCCGATCGCGGCGAACGCGTCCCGGTCGTTCTCGTTGAGGCGGTGCAGTGAGTCCGAGCGGTAGAGCCGTCCCCGGCGCACGGTGCGGCCGTCGTGACCGGGGTAGCCACCGACGTCGCGGAAGTTGAAGGTCGCGGGCAGCGAGATGTTTCGGTTGTCCTCGATGGCGTCCACGCTGACACGGTAACGGCCGGTGGGACAAGGCCCCACCGGCCGTCGGGTCCGATCGGCTACCGCCCGGTGCCGGGCGGGAGTGCGCCGTATGTCTCGTCGTAGTAGCCACCCAGCTGGTTGCGGTAGTGCGGGTCGCTGTGGCTGGTCTCGTCGTACTCCGGGGCGGCCTTGATCTGGTCGCGGGTCCGGTCCACGGAGACGGTGCGCTGGTCGTGGTCGACCTGGTTGACCGTGCCGGCCGGCAGCATCACCTTCTTGCCGAAGATCCACGGGCCGGTGTCCACCACCAGGTAGCTGCCGTCCACCTCGTGGCTGGCGCTGTCGATCTTGCCGATCCCACCGTCGGTGGCCTCGACCGCGTAGCCGACCAGGTCGGCGTCGGCCACCCCGGCCTGGTCGCGGTAGCGCCAGGGGTCGAAGGCGCCGGCCGGGGCGCCCCCGGGCACGGTGCCCTGGTCGCCTCCGCGCAGCGGCTCCGGCGCGGCGTGCGTCGCGTGCGGGTCGATCCTGTCCATGCCGTTCACTCCTGACTGTCGCCGATGCGCACGGCGTAGGTGAGTGCGTCCCCGCAGGAGCTACCCGGTCGCCGGGGGCCGGAAACGGCGACGGGCCGACGCCGCGGTGCGGCGTCGGCCCGTCGGGGCGTACCTGCTCAGGCCAGCGCGGCCTCGGCGTCCAGGGTGACCGCCGCGGCGTGCACCACGGCGGAGATTCGCAGCGCCTCGTGCACCTGCTCCCGGGTGAAGCCGCTGCCGCGCAGCGTCTTCTCGTGCGACTCGAGGCACACCCCGCAGCCGGTGATCGCCGACACGGCGAGGCACCAGAGCTCGAAGTCGCCCTTGTCCACCCCCGGCCGGGCGATGATCTGCATCCGCAGCCGGGCCGGCATCGAGGCGTACTGCTCGTCGCCGATGAGGTGCTTGGCCCGGTAGTAGACGTTGTTCATCGCCATGATGGCCGCGGCGCCCTTGGCCGCCTCGACACCCTCCGGCATGAGGTGACCGAGCGCCTCGGCGGCGATCTCGCGCAGCACCACCGGGTTGCGGGCGGCCACCGCGCAGGCCAGCGCGGTGCCCCAGGCCTGCACCGGGGTCAGCGTCGAGGTGCCGACGGTGGAGCCCAGGTTGAGCTTGATGTCCTTGGCGTACTCGGGCAGGGCCGCCTTGATCGCGTCCAGACCCATGGTCAGGCTCCGGCGCCGGCGAGGAGCGCGCTGGCGTCGAGGGTCTCGCCGCCCTTGTTCCAGTTGCACGGGCACAGCTCGTCGGTCTGCAGCGCGTCGAGCACCCGCAGCACCTCGGAGACGTTGCGGCCGACCGAGCCGGCGGTCACCATGGCGAACTGGATCTCGTTGTTCGGGTCGATGATGAACGTCGCGCGCTGGGCCACGCCGTCCTCGCCGAGCACGCCGCAGGCGGCGGCCAGCTCACGCTTGATGTCGCTGAGCATCGGGAAGGGCAGCTCCCGCAGGTCCGGGTGGTCCTTGCGCCACGCGTAGTGGACGTACTCGTTGTCCACCGACGCCCCCAGGACCTGCGCGTCCCGGTCGGCGAACTCGCCGTTGAGCCGGCCGAACTCGGCGATCTCCGTCGGGCAGATGAAGGTGAAGTCCTTCGGCCAGAAGAAGACCACCCGCCACTTGCCCTCGTGGGACTTGTGGTTGAGCGTCTCGAACGCCTTGTCGGCGTCCAGCGACACACAGGCGGTGAGTTCGTACTCGGGGAAGCGGTCACCGACAGTGAGCAAGGGTCCTCCTTGGGAGCGGCACTGGGCCCGATAACTGGATCGGTTCCAGATGCTTCCGTAGGCGAGTTTTCGCCGGTGGGCGGGCAGGTGACTTGTGAAGCCGATCACGAGCGGGGGGTTGTGCCCGAGACCGGAGGAGGGTCCGGGTCGGCCAACGGTGCGTCACCATCCCGCGATGTGGACTGTTCCTCCCAAAATCAGAGGAGCGGTGGCAGAGTAGCGATCGTGACCAGCACCGCCCTGATTATTGCGACCTAGCGCGCCGGCCCTCCCTCCGCCGAGCGCGCAGACCTCCCGCAGCCGCGGGGGGTCTTTTTGTTGCTCCGAGAAAGGATCCTGATGACGTTCCAGGTCTACGACACGACGTTGCGCGACGGCGCCCAGCGCGAGGGGCTCACCTACTCGGTGGTCGACAAGCTGGCGGTGGCCCGGCTGCTCGACGAGTTCGGCGTCGGCTTCATCGAGGGCGGCTGGCCGGGCGCGGTGCCCAAGGACACCGAGTTCTTCCGCCGGGCACGCACGGAGCTGGATCTGCGGCGCGGCGTGCTGGTCGCGTTCGGCGCCACCCGCAAGGCCGGTGTGGCGGTCGCCGACGACCCCCAGGTACGCGGCCTGCTGGACGCGCACACCCCGGCGGTGGCCCTGGTCGCCAAGGCCGACACCCGGCACGTCGAGCGCGCGCTGCGCACCACCGGCGCGGAGAACCTGGCGATGATCCACGACACCGTCAGCCACCTCGTCGGCGAGGGCCGACGGGTCTTCGTCGACGGCGAACACTTCTTCGACGGCTACCGGCACGACCCGGCGTACGGCGCGGCCGTGGTGCAGACCGCGCTGGCCGCCGGCGCCGAGCGGATGGTGCTCTGTGACACCAACGGCGGCATGCTGCCATCCCAGGTGACCGCCGTGATCGCCGACCTGACCGACCGGCTCGGGATCGACGCGGGGCTGCTCGGCATGCACGCGCAGAACGACACCGCCTGCGCGGTGGCCAACACGATCGCCGCGGTCGAGGCGGGGGTCCGCCACGTCCAGGGCACCGCCAACGGGTACGGCGAGCGGCCCGGCAACGCCGACATCTTCGCGGTCGTCGCGAACCTCGAACTCAAGCTGGGCATGCCCGTCCTACCGGAGGGCTGCCTCGCGCAGATGGTGCGGGTCTCGCACGCCATCGCCGAGATCGCCAACATCGCCCCCGACACCCACCAGGCGTACGTCGGGGCCGCGGCCTTCGCCCACAAGGCGGGGCTGCACGCGAGTGCGATCAAGGTCGACCCGTTGCTCTACAACCACGTGAACCCGTCGGTGGTGGGCAACGACATGCGGATCCTGATAACCGAGATGGCCGGCCGGGCCAGCGTCGAGCTCAAGAGTCGTGAGCTCGGCCTGGACCTGGCCGGCCGACCGGAGGCGCTGACCCGGGTCACCAACCGGGTCAAGGAACTGGAGGCCGGCGGCTGGTCCTTCGAGGCCGCGGACGCCTCCTTCGAGCTGCTGGTCCGTTCGGAGCTTCCGGAGGGCGGCCCGGCCCGGCCGTTCACGCTGGAGTCGTACCGGGTTCTGGTCGAGCACCGCGAGGACGGCGCGGTGGTCTCCGAGGCAACCGTCAAGATCCGGGTACGCGGCGAGCGGGTGATCGCCACCGCCGAGGGCAACGGTCCGGTCAACGCGCTGGACGAGGCGCTGCGGGTGGGGCTGGCCCGGCACTACCCGCAGCTGCGCGACTTCGAGCTGGCCGACTACAAGGTGCGCATCCTGGAGGGCAGCCACGGCACCGGCGCCGTCACCCGGGTGCTGCTGGAAACCGCCGACAGCGGCGGCCGGGACTGGACCACCGTGGGCGTGCATCCCAACGTGGTCGAAGCCAGCTGGCACGCCCTGGTCGACGCCCTCACCTACGGACTGGCCCCCGCCCCCGTCTGACCCGGATCTCCACCCCCGCCCGGATCGGGGCAGGGCGGGGCGTGGGGGCCGGGGGTCAGGTGGCCGGGAGGCGGAGGGTGGCCAGCACGGGACGGTGGTCGGTGCCGGGTAGGTCGTGCACGGTCACGGTCCGGGCGGCTATCCGGCGATCGATCAGCACGTGGTCGATGGTGACCGGCGGGATCAGGTCGCCGTCGTACGGGCCCCAGGTGCCGGTCAGCCCCGCTCCGGTGGCGTCGGCGGCGTCGACGTAGCCGGTTCGCAGCAGGGCCCGTAGCGGGCCGTGGTCGAGGGTGGCATTGAAGTCCCCCGCGAGGATCCGCAGGCCACCGTCCGGAGTGGCCGGTGGCTGGGCGGTCAGGTCGTCACGCCAGGCGCCGACCTGGTCCAGCGCGTATGGCGCCGAGGGGTGGGCCGACTCGACGCGGACCGGGGGCGCGCCGGGGACGGCCAGCGTGCCGTACGCCTGGCTGAAGCCCCAGCCGCGGCGGTTGTGCCGGACACCGGCGTCGGTGATCGGCCAGCGCGAGTAGAGCCCCGAGCCGGGCGTGCCGACCTGCGCGTTGAGCTGCCGGTGGGGCAGCAGTTGGTCGAGACCGAGCCGATCGAGGGCGGCTTGCGCGTCCGGGGTGAACTCCTGCACGGTGAGCACGTCCACCCGGTGCCGCCGGACCAGCTCGACCAGCGTCCGCGCGTCGGCGGAGCCGGCGAGCAGGTTTGCGGTGAGCAGCCGCACGGTGGGCCCGCCTGTCGCGGGTTGCGGAGAGGCCAGGGCCCGGGGTGCGACCACGCTGAGCAGCGCCGCCGCGACCAGCGCCGCGACCGCCGCCGGCCACCAGCGCCGTAGGGCGAGGGTGAGGGTCAGGGCCAGCAGGCTCCAGCCCGCGACGTACGGGGTGAAGGCGAGCGCCTGCACCAGCGGCCCCCGGTCCAGGCCGGCCAGCCGGGCGGCGGCCCAGGCGGCCGTCGGTACGACCGCCAGCCAGCAGAGCACCGTACCGATCCGGTCGGCGCGGCGTCGGGCCGGTGCGGACGGGGCGTCGACGATCATGGCGGTGAGCCTAGCGGTAACCCCCGGATCCCATTTTCATGAATGGTGATGCTCTCACATTTCACAATTATCTGACGGCTGACCGACAGCTCGATAAAGCGAGATTAACTATTGACGTTCGGCTTTTTCCGATGCTACGTTCCACCTGGCCTAAACGACGCAACTCTGAGTAGTGATCCCAGCTCAGACCGGATGTGGATCGTTGAGAAATCAACCGCACCAGGTGCGCGTGAGATAACTTCCTCCGGTCTCATTGTCGTCGTCCACCTATTACAGGCAGTCATCCGTCCCGCCCTGCGGGTCGGCCGCATTCGCACGGTCACACAAGGGGGACCTGTCATAAGCACATCTTTCCGACGTAAGGCGGCGGCAATCACGTTCGCTGTCCTGGGGTTGAGCCTGGCCGGCGGCGGGATCGCCGTCGCCCAGCCGACCGCGAAGGCGCCGGCGGAGACCGTCCAGCCGGCGGCCCGCAGCACGAACGCCCAGCCGCCGGTGACGGCGGAGTCCGCACGCAAGGCGAAGGCCGCACTGAAGTCCGGCGCCGCAACCACACTCGCCGCCAGCACGAGCATCGTGGTCGTCAACGCCAACGGCACCAAGGCGCGCGGCGTTGGCATCGTGATCAAGTACGGCGTCGGCCAGTACGAGGTCCAGTTCGGTCACATCGTCACCACCGGCACCTTCGCGGCCACCGTCGGCCGCGCTGACTCCTGCTGCGTCCCGCCGTCCGGCGAGGTCTCGGTCGCGCCTCGGCTCGGCACGCCGAACGGGGTGTTCGTGCAGACCCGCAACTCGGCGGGGGCTGCGGCGGACCTGGGCTTCCACCTGGTCGTCCACATTTCCTGACGGTCCGGGTGCCGGCCCCGGACAGGGGCCGGCACCCGGGTTGTCCCGATGAGGCCGCCGGCCCGCCCCGGCGGCTTCGCTCTGCACCCGGTCTGCTGCCGCACGCGTGGCTCGTGTCGTCCCGGGGCGGTTGTCACCCGACCGGACCGTTCATCCCGGGTCGGGGCGCCATCGGGCACTTGCGCGCTGATAATCCGACGTTTGCCGGGCGGCCGCCCCGGGAAGCAAGCACCGTGACGGACATCTCGGACACCCTGGCCAGCGTGCCCAGCCCGGTCGAAGCCGAGCCGACCGGCGTCGAGCTGGAACAGACCCTCTTCGAGGTCAAACGCGTGATCGTCGGGCAGGATCGGCTCGTCGAACGCCTGCTGACCGCCCTGGTCGCCAACGGGCACTGCCTCCTCGAGGGGGTCCCCGGCGTGGCCAAGACGCTGGCCGCGCAGACCCTCGCCACCGTGGTCGGCGGGACCTTCTCGCGGATCCAGTTCACTCCGGACCTGGTCCCCTCCGACATCGTCGGCACTCGGATCTACCGGGCCTCCAAGGAGACCTTCGACATCGAGCTGGGCCCGATCATGGCCAACCTCGTGCTCGCCGACGAGATCAACCGGGCCCCGGCCAAGGTCCAGTCGGCGCTCCTGGAGGCGATGGCGGAGCGGCAGGTCTCCATCGGTGGCCGCAGCTGGCCGGTGCCGACGCCGTTCCTGGTGCTGGCGACGCAGAACCCGATCGAGTCCGAGGGGGTCTACCAGCTCCCGGAGGCGCAGCGCGACCGGTTCATGATGAAGGTGGTCGTGGACTACCCGAGCGACGCCGACGAGCTGGCGATCCTCTACCGGATGAGCACCGACCGGCCGAGCCCGCGCCAGGTGCTCGACGCGCAACGGCTGCAAGACCTCCAGGCCCACGCCGAGCGGGTCTTCGTCCACCACGCGTTGGCCGAGTACGTGGTCCGGCTCATCCTCGCCACCCGCGACCCGGGCCGGTTCGGGCTACCGGAGATCGCGTCACTGCTGGCGTACGGGGCCAGCCCGCGGGCCACCCTCGGCCTGGTCGCGGCCGCCCGGGCCCGGGCGCTGCTGCGCGGGCGGGAGTACGTGCTGCCCGAGGACGTCCGCGAGCTGGCGGTGGACGTCCTCGCGCACCGGCTGGTGCTCTCCTTCGACGCGGTGGCCGACGGGGTCTCGGCCGAAGGCGTGGTCCGCCGGCTGGTGGAGGCCGTGCCACCGCCCCGGCTGGCCGACAGCCACCCGCAGCAGGCCCCCGACCTGGCGGCGGCATGAGGCGCGCGGTCGTCGCGCCGGCCGATCCCGGCCTCGCCGAGCTGGCTCCGGACCAGCGGCTGCGCCGCCTGGAGCTGACCGTCACACGCCGACTGAACGGCCTGCTGCACGGCCAGTACCGCGGCCTGCTGCCCGGGCCGGGCAGCGAACCGGCCGGCAGTCGCGAGTACCGGCCGGGCGAGGACGAGGTCCGCCGGATGGACTGGGCGGTGACCGCCCGGACCGCCGTGCCGCACGTCCGGCAGGTCGACGCCGACCGGGAACTGACCACCTGGCTGCTGGTCGACGCCAGCGCCAGCATGGAGTTCGGCACCGCGGACCTGGACAAGCGGGAGCTGGCGGTGGCCGCGGTCGCCGCGATCGGCTTCCTGACCGCCGGGGTCGGCAACCGGCTCGGGGCCCAGGTGCTGCGCGCCGACGGGGTCCGGCGTTTCCCGGCCCGCAGTGGGCGTACCCACCTGCTCGGCCTGCTCCGCGCGCTGCTGGCCGTACCCCGCGGCACCGCACCCGGCGACCGGCCCGGGCCGTCGGTCGGGGTGCCGGTCGGGTCGCCCGAGCTGGCGGACGGGCTCGACGCCCTGCACCGGGTCGCCAACCGACGCGGTCTGGTCGTGGTGGTCTCCGACTTCCTCGACGGCCTGCCCGACGACCCCGACGAGCCACCGCCCTGGGAGCGGACCCTGCGCCGGCTGGCCGTCCGGCACCAGGTGCTGGGGATCGAGGTGACCGACCCGCGTGAGCTGGAGCTGCCGGACGTCGGCCTGATCACGCTGGTCGACCCGGAGACCGGCCGTCGACGCGAGGTGTGCACATCGGACCGTCGGCTGCGGGAGCGGTACGCCGCGGCGGCCGCCGCCCAGCGTGACCAGGTCCACCAGGCGCTGCGGCGCAGTGGGGCCACCCACCTGGCGTTGCGCACCGACCGGGACTGGAGCGCGGACATCGTCCGGCACGTGCACGCCCAGCGTCGGTTGGCCGCCGCGCCGGCGGGAGTCGTCCGGGGAGGTGCCGCGTGATCTGGCAGTCGCCGCTGCGACTCTGGCTGCTGCTCGGCGTGCTCGCCCTGGTCGTCGCGTACCTGGTGATGCAGCGCCGACGCAGCCGGTACGCGGTCCGCTTCACCAACCTGCGGCTGCTGGACCGGGTGGCTCCGGATCGGCCGGCGTGGCGTCGGCACGTCCCCGCCGGGCTGTTCCTGGCCATGCTGGCCCTGCTCGTGGTCGGCTTCGCCCGGCCCACCGCAGAGGTCCAGGTGCCCCGGGAACGCGCCACGGTGATGGTGGCGGTGGACGTGTCCACCTCCATGCTCGCCACCGACGTCGACCCGGACCGGCTGACCGCGGCGAAGCAGGCGGCGCGGCGCTTCGTCGACGGCCTGCCCGACGAGTTCAACGTCGGTCTGGTCGCGTTCGCCGGCAGCGCGGCCGTGCTGGTGCCGCCCGGCACCGACCGGGAGGCTCTGGAGGAGGGGATCGGCCGGCTCGCCGAGGGGGTGACCGGGGTGCAGGGCACCGCGATCGGCGAGGCCATCAACACCTCGCTCGGCGCGGTCAAGAGCCTGGACAGCCAGGCTGCCACGGAGACCCCGCCGGCCCGGATCATCCTGCTCTCCGACGGGGCGAACACCTCCGGGATGGACCCGATGGAGGCGGCGGCGGAAGCGGTGGCGGCGGAGGTGCCGGTGCACGCGATCTCCTTCGGCACCCCGTCCGGGTTCGTGGACCGGGGCGGGCGGCCGATCCAGGTGCCGGTCGACGGGCAGACCCTCAAGGCGGTCGCCGACGAGACCGGCGGGATGTTCCACGAGGCCAGCACCAGCGAGGAACTGCGCGCCGTCTACGACGACATCGGCAGTTCGGTCGGCTACCGCACCGAACGGCAGGACGTCTCGGCCCGGTTCATCGGCCTCGGGCTGGTCTTCGCCATGGGTGCCGCCGCCGGCTCGATGCGCTGGTTCTCCCGACTTCCCTGATCCGCCGCGCGCAACGGACTTCGACCGTGAGGAGTACGCATGGCAGTGCAGACCGGACTGGGCGAACCGCGCGGTCCCTGGTTCATCTCGCCGGAACTCGACCCGGACGGCCGCGGGTTCTGGGACGCCCCCGGCACCGGGCGGGACCCCGGCGGACGGCGGCCGGGCCGACTGCTCGCCGCGCTGGCGGTGGTGGCGCTCTCCGCCGTCTCGGGCGCCGTGGCCGGTGGCGTGGTGGCCGGTCGGGACGGCGCTCCCGGCGAGGCGGCGGCGTCCGCCGCCCCGGTGCCGGCGGAGCTGGTCACCGCCGCCGAGCGGACCGTACCCGGAGTGGTGTCGGTGCTCGCCGGCGGCGCGAACGGCTCGTCCGCGACCGGTTCGGGCTTCGCCGTCGACGACGAGCAGCACCTCATCACCAACGACCACATCCTGGCCAAGGGTGGCGGCGGACCGGTGACGGTGGAGCTGCCCGACGGCCGCCGGTACGCCGCCGAGGTGGTCGGCCGGGAGCCGCGCAGCGACCTGGCGGTGCTGAAGGTGCCCGCGTCGGCCGGGCTCGCCCCGTTGCCGCTGGCCAAGCCGGGTGCCACGCGGGTCGGTGAGCCGGTGCTCGCGGTGGGCTCGCCGCTCGGTCTGTCCGGGACGGTAACCGCGGGAATCGTCAGCGCGTTGGACCGTCAGGTGCGGTTGGGCAACAACCGGCACAGCGCGGTGCAGACCGACGCGTCGATCAATCCCGGCAACTCGGGTGGACCGTTGGTGAACGCCCGTGGGGAGGTGGTCGGGGTGAACACCGCGATAGCCACCATCGACGGCAATGGCTCGATCGGCATCGGCTTCGCCATTCCGATCGAGCAGGTGCAGCAGACCGCCGACACGATCATCGGCAAGGGCGGCTGAGCTGCCCGGACAGCCCTTCGGGGGCCCGTGGGATCGCCGCCACTGTCGGATATCCGGCCGGAGAGCATCGGGCCATGGAAATATGACGCTCGGTATGGATACTGGCTGAGGTGGAGCGTCCTCTTCTCGTGGTCCTCCTGCTGGTGGGCCTGGTCATCGGAATTGCAGTGGGGTCGGCGTACACCCGGGCGCGGCGTGGGTGGAGTGACTATCAGACCGTCAAGAAGTCGGTGCCGGGTGTCCGGCGCAGCGCGTGGCTGTTGATCCGGGCCGTCGCCACCAAGGCCGGGGTGATCGCGCTGCTGCTGGTCGGCGCGGCGGCCTACGCCGCGGTCGGCTCCGACGACGAGACCGCGGGCCCGGCGCCCAGCCCGTCGACGACGCAGAGTGAACCACCGCACCGGTGACCTCGGGAGCGGCGGTGCGGGTTAGCCTCGGGGCGTGGACGACGGACTGCGGGTGACCGACCGGTGGGTCGTCCCCGCCGGGGAGCTGCGGGAGCGCTTCTCCCGCTCGTCCGGGCCCGGTGGGCAGGGCGTGAACACCGCCGACTCCCGGGTCGAGCTGAGCTATGACCTGGCGAACTCGCCGGCCGTGCCCGAGTCGGTCCGGTCCCGGGCGCTGGCCCGGCTGGCCAACCGCCTGGTGGACGGGGTGCTGACGATCGCCGCCAGTGAGCACCGGGCGCAGCTGGCCAACCGGGAGGCGGCCCGTGAGCGGATGGCCGCGCTGCTGCGCGAGGCCGCGGCGCCCCCACCTCCGCCGCGCCGGGCGACGCGCCCGTCCCGGGGAGCCAAGGAGCGCCGGCTGGCCGAGAAGAAGCGTCAGTCCCAGCGCAAGCGCGACCGCCGCGTCGACGGCGAGTAGTTCGTCCCAATTCCCTGGGCAGGCTTCGGGTCCTTCCAGCTACTGGATGACAGAATCTGGAATCTGTCAGCCAAAGGATGTACGCTCAACGGGTCACCCAGGAGAGGAAGACCCATGAACACCCGCATCCTCGGCACCACCGGCCCCACCGTCTCCGCACTCGGGCTCGGCCTGATGGGCATGTCCGACCTCTACGGCGCCGCCGACGAGGCCGAGAGCATCGCCACCATCCACGCCGCGCTCGACGCCGGCGTCACCCTGCTGGACACCGGTGACTTCTACGGCATGGGGCACAACGAGATGCTGCTGCGCGACGCGCTGCGCGGTCGCAACCGGGACGACGCCGTCATCAGCGTCAAGTTCGGCGCGCTGCGCGACGCCGAGGGCGGCTGGAACGGCGTCGACGTCCGACCCGCCGCGATCAAGAACTTCCTGGCGTACACCCTGCGCCGTCTCGGCACCGACCACGTCGACATCTACCGCCCCGCCCGGCTCACGCCGGACGTGCCCGTGGAGGAGGTGGTGGGCACCCTGGCCGAGCTGGTCAAGGCCGGTCACGTCCGGCACATCGGCCTGTCCGAGGTGAGCGCAGAGACGCTGCGCCGGGCGCACGCCGTGCACCCGATCACCGACCTCCAGATCGAATACTCGCTGATCTCCCGCGACCCCGAGGCCGAGATCCTGCCGACAGCGCGCGAGCTGGGCGTCGGGATCACCGCGTACGGGGTGCTGTCCCGGGGCCTGATCAGCGGCCACTGGACGGCGCAGCGGGAGACCGTCGGCGCCGACTTCCGAGGCCACCTGCCCCGGTTCGCAGGCGCCAACCTGGACCGCAACCTCGCCCTGGTGGACGCCCTGCGCGCGATCGCCGAGGCTCGCGGCGTCACCGTGGCGCAGATCGCCATCGCCTGGGTGCTCGCCCGGGGCGAGAGCATCGTGCCCCTGATCGGCGCCCGGCGTCGGGACCGGCTGACCGAGGCGCTGGGTGCGACCGCGATCACCCTGACCGCGGCGGACCTGGCCGCGATCGAGGCCGCCGTCCCGGCCGGCGCGGCCTCCGGCAGCCGCTACGACGAGGCGCAGATGGCGCTCCTGGACAGCGAGCGGGCATGACCGCCGGGCCGTGGCGCGACCGCCGGCCGGGGGCCGCGCCACGGCCGTCCGCGCGGTCAGGAAGGCTGGAGGGATGAGCGACGCCACCGCCCTGACGGCCGACCGCATCCTCGACACCGCCGAGGAGGTGCTGCGCCGGTACGGGCCCGCCAAGGCCACCGTGCTGGACGTCGCCCGGGCGCTGGGCGTCAGCCACGGCAGCGTCTACCGGCACTTCGCCAGCAAGGCCGCGCTGCGCGATGCGGTCGCCGACCGCTGGCTGGCGCGGGTCTCCACCCCGCTGATCGAGGTGGCCACCGGCCCCGGTCCGGCCCCGCAGCGGCTGCGCCGGTGGCTCGCCGAGCTGAGCGGCACCAAGCGCCGGATCGCCCGCGAGGACCCGGAGCTGTTCGACAACTTCCACCAGCTCGCCACCCTCTCCGAGGGCGCGGTCGCCAAGCACCTTGAGGTCCTCGCCGGCCAGCTCACCCTGATCGTCGCGGACGGGCTGGCGGCCGGCGAGTTCAGCGTGCCCGACCCGGCGGTGGCCGGCCGGGCGCTGTTGCAGGCCACCGCCCGCTTCCACCACCCGTCCCACCGCACCGAGTGGAGCGAACCGGGCCTCGACGATGACATGGCAGCGGTGGTCGCGCTGCTCATCGACGGCCTGCGTACCCGCCCGGAGAGCTGAGTCGGGCTGGCTCGGCGGCGAGCAGGTCAGGCTGGCACGGCGGCGAGCAACCGGTCGCGCAGCACGGCGGCCCGATCGGTGAAGCCGCGCTGCGCGGCGGCGTACTCCGCCCGGCCCTCCGGCGTCTCCACCCGCACCGGCGGATGACCCAACGCCGCCAGGTCGTACGGGGAGGCCCGCATGTCCAGGGTGCGGATCTCCCGGGCCAGCTCGAAGCAGTCCGCGACGAGCTCCGAGGGCAGCAGCGGCGACAGCTTGTACGCCCACTTGTAGAGGTCCATGTTCGCGTGCAGGCAGCCCGGCTGCTCGTGCGCGTGCTGGGTCTCCCGGGTCGGGGTGAGCACGTTCAACGGCCGGGCTGGCGGCGTGAAGAACCGGAACGCGTCGAAGTGGCTGCACCGCACGCCCCGCTCCTCGACGATCGCGGCGGTCCGCTCCGGGTCCAGCCGCAACGGCCAGGCGTTGTGCCGCAGCTCCTCACGGGTCTGCCGGTAGACCATCGCCCACTCATGCATCCCGAAGCAGCCGAAGTGCGGCGTCCGCCCGGCGGTGGCCGCCAGCAGCGAGCGGATCCAGCCGATCGAGTCGCTGCGTCGCGCCCGTACCGCCTCGGTGTCGAGGGTGACCCCGACGGTGGTGGCGCGGTAGTCCCGGCCGAAATCGGCCGGATCCGCGCCACGCAGCTCGACCCCCGCGCCCGGGTGCCAGCGACGCAGCTGGGCCGGACGGTGCGAGTAGTAGGTGAAGAGGAAATCGGCCACCGGGTGCCGCTCGCCGCGGCGCCGGCGGGCCAGGTGCGGGGTCAGCCAGCCGTCCACCCGCTCCTCGTGGGCCCGGCGGCGGGCCTGCCAGGCCGCCACGTCGAGCACGGCGGGGGCGAGGGCGGCGGTCACGGACCCCAGGGTACGACCGCCGCCCGCCCGCCGGTCAGGGCATGTCCACCCGCACGCCGGCGGAGAACACCCCGCTGCGCAGCTCCAGCTGCCGGGGCGGGTCCCGCCCGTCGACGGTGAACACCAGCGGGAGCACCACCCGGGTGCCCGCGGCCACCGGATCGGCGAAGACGTCCCGACCCAGGTTGGCCGCCTGGGTGGCCGGCTCGTCGGTGCTCACCCAGCGCCCGCCCGGCAGGTAGGCCCGTTGCAGCTGGCCGTGCCAGGGCTGCTGATCGCCGGTGACGTTGCGCACACCGACCGTGGCCTGGCACCGCCGACCCGCGGCCGGCGCCGTACCGCCGCCGTCGGCCGGCCCGGCGGAGCCGGCCGCACCGCACGACATCCGGTACACGGTGAACTCGAACGCCGACTCGCGCAGCGGCATGCCGACCGGGCCGGACACCGCGGTGCCCATCCACGCGCCGCTGGTCGGCTGCTTCTGGGTGTCGATCGCCGCCACCCGCCGGGTCGCTGTCCAGCCGGCAGCACCGAGTACGCCGGCCAGCACGACCACCGCCGCGCCGACCAGCAACCAGACCGGCGGGGTACGCCGACGCCGCGCCGGGCTCGGGGACGACGGACGCGGATAGACCGTCCCGCGTCCGTCGTCGGGCGCCCCGCCGGCGGCCAGGGCGGCGGCCGTCATCCGCCGCCCACGCCGGCGGCGACGCCACACCCAGAACGCACCGGCGCAGAGCAGCAGCAGGACGGCCAGCCCGGCCAGCAGCACCGGGATCCGCCGCCAGGCCGGCGCCTCGGTGACCTCGGCCGCCGCCGGCGTCGCCGCCGCCTGCCAGGTGGCTGTGGCGCAGTCGTACGGCCGGCTGCCGTCGCTGGTGAACGCGCAGGCCGGCGCGGTCATCGGTTGGCCCGGCGCGGTCGCGGCGAGCGCCGTGCCGAGCGTGGTGCTGCTGTGCGCGGGCAGCCTCAACCGCCAGGTCACCTCGGTGGCGGACCCGCCGGCGCGGGTGGCTCGTCCGCCGGAACTGATCGAGGTGGCCGAGGCGCCGGGCGGCAGCTCCTGGCGCACCGTCGTGTCGACCGGCGAGTTGCCCACGTTGCGGACGTGTATCCGGTACCGCGGGGCGGGGCTGCTCTCCGGCGCGACCGCCACCGTGACCGGGGGCGGGAGCGCCTTCGCCGGTTTCCGCGAGGGTGGCGCCATCGCTGGCGGCGCCGACGGTGGCGTGGGCTCCGCGGTCGCCGCGGCGGGTGCCCGCGCGGCCACCGCCACCGGCGGCGGCGTGCTGGCGACCGGTGGCGGCAGGGCCCCCGCTGGTCGTGGCGGGGCCGCCGTTGGTTGTGGCGTGACGGCCGGTGGTCGTGGCGTGGCCGCCGCCTCCGGGGCCGCCGTGGGCAGGGCCGGCACGGCGGCGAGGATGCCGAGGCAGTGCACGAGCACTGCGAGGGCTCTGTGGTGTCGTGTCGATGCAGGCATACGAACGAACCTCCGGAGCCGACGCTAGGGGCGCGCTGCCTCCGTGCGGGTACGAAGTCGGGAAGCCGGCCCGGGCCGTCGCCGCCTCGGCTAGGGTGCCCCCACCTGACGGCTTGAGCACACCCGGCAGCCGGTCCTGGTCGGTAAACCTGGCGGCGGGGATAGATTGGCCGGGTGCGTATCGCTCGTTTCGCTCATGCCAAGGGAATGTCGTTCGGGGTCGTCGAGGGCGAGCCGGAGGCCGGGCCGCAGGGCCTGACCATCGCCGAGATCGAAGGCCACCCGTTCGGCAAGCTCTCCTTCAGTGGGGCCCGCTGGGCCCTCTCCGACGTCCGACTGCTCTCGCCGATCCTGCCCAGCAAGGTGGTCTGCGTGGGTCGCAACTACGCCGACCACGCCGCCGAGCACGGCAGCGAGGTGCCCAAGGAGCCGTTGCTCTTCCTCAAGCCGTCCACCTCGGTGATCGGTCCCCGGGACGCGATCCGGCTGCCGATCTTCTCCAAGCAGGTGGAGCACGAGGCGGAGCTGGCGGTGGTGATCGGGGCGCCGGGGGCGCGCCGAGCCGACCGGGCCGCCGCCGAACGCGCCATCTTCGGCTACACCTGCGCCAACGACGTCACCGCCCGTGATCTCCAGCGCTCCGACGGGCAGTGGACCCGGGCCAAGGGCTTCGACTCGTTCTGCCCGATCGGGCCGTGGATCACCACCGGTCTGGATGTCTCCGACCTGGAGATCCGGTGCGAGGTGGGCCGCAACCCGGAGGAGATGGAGGTACGCCAGCTCGGCCGGACGAAGGACATGGTCTTCGACGTGCCCGGCCTGGTGTCGTACATCTCGCACGTGATGACGCTGCTGCCCGGCGACGTGGTGCTCACCGGCACGCCGGCAGGGGTTAGCCCGCTCGTCGAGGGGGATGCGGTCACCGTGCGGATCGAGGGCATCGGGGAGCTCACCAACCCGGTGGTCCCGGTCGCCTGATCCGTCCGATGCCCCTGTTTCCGCAGCTCACGGGCGGTTCGGGGGGATCGGATTTGGCCTGCCGGCACCGGGAGGGTAATGTTCACTCCCGGCGCCGCAAGGGGCCAATGGGGTATGGGGTAATTGGCAGCCCGACTGATTCTGGTTCAGTTAGTCTAGGTTCGAGTCCTGGTACCCCAGCGCAGCTGGGATTCGCGAGAATCCCGGACGCTGGATTCTGACGGAGTGCGACTCCGCCCCCGCGGGGGCGGAGGGTGGTCTCTGGTAGAGTGCAGCTCCTCCGCCCGCGACGGTGGAGGAGCAGAAGTGGTTCTGGCCCCGTCGTCTAGTGGCCCAGGACGCCGCCCTCTCAAGGCGGTAGCGCCGGTTCGAATCCGGTCGGGGCTACATCAGCGCACAGCCCGTCTCACCTGGTGAGGCGGGCTGTTTCGTGTCCACCTCGCGCGCCCCGCCGGGCCCGCACCCCGTGCTGCCCCCCGGGATACGGTGCCGCTAGACTACAGCCGCACCGCTCGCGAGGGCGGTGAAGCAGGAAAGTTCTGGCCCCGTCGTCTAGTGGCCCAGGACGCCGCCCTCTCAAGGCGGTAGCGCCGGTTCGAATCCGGTCGGGGCTACAAACCGAAGGCTCGTCTCGCTCCGCGAGGCGAGCCTTCCTGCATACCCAGTCCCACCCCCCGCCCGCGTCCCCCTCCCGCCCCCTCCCGTCCGCGTGATCAAGAGCTTTGCGTCATGCCACGCCGGGTGGACTGACGCAAACCTCTTGATCACGCCGGCGGGGGGTGGGGCCCAGGCGGGGCCCGGGTCGGGGTGGGGTGGGGTGGGGGTTAGAGGCCGGAGAGGCGTTGGCCGGCTCTCACCACGGCCATGGCGTGGCGTTCGCCGGGGCGGCGGCCGAGGCGCTCGATCGGGCCGGAGATGCTGACGGCGGCGATCACTCTGCCGGTGCGGTCGCGGATCGGGGCGGAGACGCTCGCCACACCGGCCTCCCGCTCGGCCACGCTCTGCGCCCAGCCGCGGCGCCGTACCTCGGCCAGGGTGCGGCCGGTGAACTTGCTGCGTGGCAGCAGCGGCATCACCGCCTCCGGCGGCTCCCAGGCGAGCAGGATCTGGGCCGCGGACCCGGCGGTCATCGGCAGCACCGACCCGACCGGAACGGTGTCCCGCAGGCCGCTGGCGCGCTCGGCCGCCGCCACGCAGATCCGTTCGTCGGCGCGGCGCAGGTAGAGCTGTGCGCTCTCGCCGGTGGCGTCGCGCAGCGCGGCCAGCAGCGGTTCGGCGGCGGTCAGCAGGACGTCCGGCGCGGCGTTGGCCAGCTCGCCCAGCCGCGGGCCGGGACGCCAGCGACCCTGGGTGTCCCGGACCAGCATCCGGTGAATCTCCAGTGCCTGTGCCAGCCGGTGCGCGGTGGCCCGGGGCAGCTTCGTGCGCTCAACGAGTTCGGCCAGGCTGGCGCCGTCGACACAGGCGGCCAGGATGACCACCGCCTTGTCGAGAACGCCGACACCGCTCATACTGTGTCCCACAAGCCGAAACTTACCTCCCAGAATTTAGGATGTCCAGATGGTGGGAGTCACTCCTCAGCCGAGGACCCTGGCCGAGAAGGTCTGGGACGCGCACGTCGTACGGTCCGCCGCTGGTGAGCCGGACCTGCTCTTCATCGACCTGCACCTGCTGCACGAGGTGACCAGCCCGCAGGCGTTCGACGGGCTGCGGCTCGCCGGTCGCCGGGTGCGCCGTACCGACCTGACGCTCGCGACCGAGGACCACAACACCCCGACCGGGTACGCCGATCCGGCGTTCCGGTCCCGCCGTGGTGACCTGCTCACCATCGCGGACCCCACGTCCCGGACGCAGATCGAGACGCTGCGCCGCAACTGCGCCGAGTTCGGCGTGCGGCTGCACCCGCTCGGCGACGACAACCAGGGCATCGTGCACGTCATCGGCCCGCAGCTCGGGCTCACCCAACCGGGCCTGACCATCGTCTGCGGCGACTCGCACACCGCCACCCACGGCGCGTTCGGCGCGCTCGCCTTCGGCATCGGCACCAGCGAGGTGGAGCACGTGCTGGCCACCCAGACGCTGCCGCAGAGCCGGCCGAAGACCATGGCCGTGAACGTCATCGGCCGGCTCGCCCCGGGGGTCACCGCCAAGGACCTGGTGCTCGCGCTGATCGCCCAGGTCGGCACCGGCGGCGGTCGCGGGCACATCGTCGAGTACCGCGGCGAGGCCATCCGCGCCCTCTCGATGGAGGGGCGGATGACGATCGCCAACATGTCCATCGAGTGGGGCGCCAAGGCCGGCATGATCGCGCCGGACGAGACCACCTTCGCGTACCTCAAGGGTCGGCCGAACGCGCCGCAGGGCGCGGACTGGGACGCGGCGGTCACGTGGTGGCGGTCGCTGCCCACCGACGAGGGCGCGCGCTTCGACGCCGAGGTGACCCTGGACGCCAGCCGGGTCACCCCGTTCGTCACCTGGGGCACCAACCCCGGTCAGGGCGCGCCACTGAGCGCGCCGGTGCCGGACCCGGAGGAGTTCGCCACCGACTCCGAACGTGCCGCGGCCCGCCGGGCGCTGGAGTACATGGACCTGCGCGCCGGCACGCCGCTGCGTGAGCTGCCCATCGACGTGGTCTTCGTGGGTTCCTGCACCAACGGCCGCCTGGAGGACCTGCGGGCCGCCGCCGACGTGCTGCGCGGCCACACGGTCGCCGACGGGGTACGGATGCTCGTGGTGCCCGGCTCCGCCGCGGTGCGGGAGGCCGCCGAGGCCGAAGGGCTGGACAAGGTCTTCGCCGATGCCGGCGCCGAGTGGCGGTTCGCCGGCTGCTCGATGTGCCTGGGGATGAACCCCGACACGCTGAAGCCGGGCGAGCGCTCCGCCTCCACCTCCAACCGCAACTTCGAGGGCCGTCAGGGTCCGGGCGGGCGTACCCACCTCGTCTCCCCGCCGGTCGCCGCCGCCACCGCCGTGGTCGGCCGGCTGGCCGCCCCCGCCGACCTGTAGAAGGGACCGAGGAGATGGACAAGTTCACCACCCACACCGGCACCGCCGTGCCGCTGCGGCGTTCCAACGTGGACACCGATCAGATCATCCCGGCCGTGTACCTCAAGCGGGTGACTCGGACCGGCTTCGCCGACGGACTGTTCAGTGCCTGGCGCGAAGATCCGGCATTCGTGCTCAACGATCATTCGTATTCCGGGGCGTCGATCCTCATCGCCGGTCCGGAGTTCGGCACCGGATCCTCCCGCGAGCACGCAGTCTGGGCTCTCCGGGACTGGGGCTTTCGCGCAGTCGTGGCCCCGGGCTTCGGCGACATCTTCCGCGGCAACGCACTCAAGGAGGGTCTGCTGCCGGTCGAGTTGGCATTGAAAGCCGTCGAAGAACTGTGGGGCCTCGTCGAGGCGGATCCGAGCACTCCGGTGACCGTCGACCTGACCGCTCGCCAGCTCCGGGCCGGGGACGCCAGCTGGTCGTTTCCGCTGGACGACTTCAGCCGGTGGCGGTTGCTGAAGGGCCTGGACGACATTGGACTCACCCTTCGGCACGCCGCCGACATCGACTCCTACGAGGCGGGCCGACTGCCGTTCCTGCCCTCGGTGGCATAGCCGTACGCCCGACCGCACACCGGATTCCGCCCCCATCGGTCCAACCGGTGGGGGTGAATCCGTTGCGACACAAGGGCTTTTTTCCACCGAATGTTTGTGTCCCGGCAGCACAGGGCATACCGTGCGCGCAGAATGGCTCGCGTCGAGTCAGTTGCACAATCGGGAGGAAGTCGTGAACAAGGCCGAGCTCATCGAGGCGCTCGCTGTTCGCCTGGGGGACCGAAAAACGGCGACGGCCGCGCTCGACGCGGTCCTCACTGAGGTCCAGGCGGCGGTCACCAAGGGCGAGAAGGTGGCGATCACCGGATTCGGAGCATTCGAAAAGCGTGTGCGTGGCGCGCGAACAGCGCGCAACCCGCGTACCGGCGAGGCGGTGAAGGTCAAGAAGACATCTGTCCCCACCTTCCGCGCCGGCGCCGGATTCAAGGAGATGGTGGCCAGCGGCAAGGTGCCGAGGGCCACGGCGGCGGCGAAGAAGACCGCCACCACCACGGCCAAGACCGCCGGCACCAAGGCGGCGGGCACCAAGGCGGCGGGCACCAAGGCGGCGGGCACCAAGGCCGCGGGCACCAAGGCCACCGCGGCCAAGGCGGCCAGCAAGAAGACCACCGCGGCCAGCAAGAAGACCGCCCCGGCCAAGGCGAGCAAGACCGCCACGGCCACCAAGGCGGCCAGCAAGAAGACCGCCCCGGCCAAGGCGAGCAAGACCGCCACGGCGACCAAGGCGGCCGCCAGCAAGAAGACCGCCCCGGCGAAGAAGAGCGCCGCGGCGACCAGGTCCGCTGCGGCGAAGAAGACCACCACGGCGGCGAGCAAGAGCACGGCGGCGAAGAAGGCCCCGGCCAAGAAGGCCCCGGCCAAGAAGGCGGCCAGCAAGCGCTGACCGACCCGCAGGAAAGGGCGTCTACCCGTGGGGTGGGCGCCCTTTTCGGCGTAGCCCGGACCGTTGACCGGACGGGCCGGCACGCGCAGAATCGCCGTGCCGGCCCCCCTTTGCCGGCCCGCCGACGGGAAGAGGGCGCCGGTGCGCTACCGCCAGCTCACCACCGGATGGCTCGCGCTGGGCGTCATCCTGCTCATCGACGTGCTGCGGGTGTGGCTGCCCGGCATCATCACCATCTTCGGCCAGGCCGCGTCCACCCCGGCCGAGCTGATGGGCGCGTTCGCCCTCGGCTGGTTCGTGCTCGCGCTGGCCGCACCGGCGCTGGTCCGCCGGGTGGGCGCCCGCCCGGTCACCGTCGCCGCTGCCGTTGTGCTGGCCGCCGCCCGGCTCGCGCTCACCGCCGCTCCGGGCGGGCGTACGCAGCTCTGGCTGGCCACCGCCGGGCTGTTGGCCGGGCTGGTCTGGCTGGTCGGCGTCGCCGCCGCCACCGACCGACCGGTGCCCGGGCTGGCGCTGGGGTTGGCGGCCAACGCGGCCGCGCACGCGGTGCTGGACACGTATGACCTGGTCTGGCGGGGTGACTGGGTGGCCTGGCTGCTCAGCGCCGTCGCGGTGGCGGTGTTCCTGCTCGGCACGGCGCTGCCGTCCGTGCCCGCCGGCCCCGGTGGCGCCAGGGCCTGGCTGCTGGCCGGGCCGGCACTGCTGCTGGCCGGGATGGTGGCGCTCAGTCCGGCGCTGGCCCGGACCGGAACCTCGTACCTGGTCGCGGGGGACGGCGTGGCCCGCTCGCCGCTGTTCGGGCTGGCCCCGCTGCCGGTGGCGGTCGCCGGATTCCTGCTGGCCGCACTGGTCGGTGCGCCCCGGCGGTGGGGTCGGGCACTCGGACCGGCGGCACTGCTGGCCGGTGCGCTGCTCTTCGCGCTGGACCGGGGCGATCTGCTCGTCGCGGCCGTCCTGCTCACCGCCGTCGGTCTCGGCGCCTGCCTGGCCCACACCGACGACGCCGGCCGCGTCGAGGGCGCGGAGGACAGCGTGCGGTGGGCGGGCCGTCGGGGATACGCGGTCGCCGTCGGCATGCTCGTCTTCGTGCTGGGGGCGGTCGGGTACTACTCCGCCTACGACCTCGGCTACCCCAACGGCGCGGTGCCGGTGGTGGTCGCCGCGCTGGTCGCCGTCGTCGCCCTCGCCGCCCGTCCCGTCGGCCGCCCGGCCCCGGCACCGTTGCCGCCGTTGCGGACCACGGCCGCGGTCACCGCGCTGGCTCTGCTGGCGCCGCTGCTCGCCGACGAGGTGCCGGTGGCCGACAACCGGGACGGCCCGCCGGAGCGGCTGACCGTGGTGGCGTACAACGTCCGGATGGGTTTCGGGCTCGACGGGCGGTTCGACCTGGCCGGGCTGACCGCCGCCGTCGACCGGCAGCGGCCCGACGTGGTGCTGCTCAGCGAGGTGGACCGGGGCTGGCTGCTCAACGGCGGCCACGACACCCTGGACCTGCTGGCCGACCAGCTCGGCATGCCGTACTTCTTCGGGCCGGCCGCCGACCCCGTCTGGGGCGACGCGGTGCTCAGCCGTTGGCCGGTGACCGATCCGCGGACCCTGCCGCTGCCCGCCGTCGGGGCGCCCACCGGTGCGCAGGCCCTCGCCGTCACCCTGGACCTCGGTGCCGGCGTTCGCACCGCGGTCGTCAGCACCCACCTGCAACCGCCGCCCCACCGGGGTCCGGTGGTCCAGGCCCGCGCGGTCGCCGACTTCGCCACCCGGTACGCGGCCGGCCGGCCGCTGGTGGTGGCCGGCGACCTGAACACCGAACCGGGTGACGAGGCGTTCGGGCAGTTCACCGCGGCCGGTCTAGTCGACGCGTTGGCGGCCGCCCGGCCGCTGGCGACCAGTCCGGCCGACGATCCGCGCCAGCAGATCGACCACGTCTTCGTCTCACCCGGCCTGGCACCCACCGGCCCGGTCGCGCCGCGTGGCACGTCCAGCGACCACCTGCCGGTCGCCGTCACCCTCACGGCCCGCTGACCCGCCGGCTCAGGGCGGCCGCGGCCTACAGGCGGTCCGCAGCGAGCATCCGGTCGGCGGTGAAGGCGAGCAGCCAGCCGCCGCCCTTCGGCGTGGTGAAGTCCTCGTCGGCGCGGCCGGACAGCTGCTCCAGGGCGCCCGGCAGCACCTTGCCCTGCCCGCACACCGCCACCCGCCCGCCGCCGGCCAGCTCCAGCAGCCGGGCGGCGGTGGCGAGGACCTGCTCGTCGAGCTGCTGGCCCGGCTGCGGCTCGTCCAGGTCGCCGCAGATCTCGATCGGCAGGTCGAGCAGCGCGGCGGCCGGGTCCAGGGTCTGCACACAGCGGCGCGGCGACGCCGACACCAGACGGGCCGGCCGGACCAGGGCGACCAGCCCGGCCAGCGCCTGCGCCTGAGCCCATCCCTCGGCGTCCAGCGGCCGTCCGGTGTCGGGGCCGGTCCAGGTGGCCCGCTTGCCGGCGTGCCCGTGCCGGATCAGCGCGATCGTCCCGGTCACCGGTGGCAGCGCGGCGAACGCGCCCAGCACCTCAGCGTCGTGCGGGTAGCTGACCAACCGGATCGCGTCGTCCACGGCGAGCCAGCGCACGTCGTCCACCTCGGTGCCGGGCTGGAAGCCGCCGGAGCCCATCGCGAGCATCGACCAGTAGTCGACCAGCTTCGGCTGGCCCTCGCTGCGGTAGCGCACCGACGGCAGCCGCACCTGCGGCACGCCCCGCACGTCGGACTCCTCGGCCAACTCGCGTACCGCCGCGACCAGCGGGTGCTCGCCCGGCTCCAGCTTGCCCTTCGGCAGCGTCCAGTCCCCGTAGCGCGGGCGGTGCACGACGCAGACCTGCACACCGTCGGCGGACGGTCGCCAGGCCACCCCACCGGCCGCCCGGATGCCGGTCACGGCAGCCATCGGGTCCGCCGTCGCCGGGTTGCCCGGTGCCAGGCGGCGGGGAAGCGGGCACGCATCCGGCGTACCGTCTCGCGTTCCCGTTCGGCCAGCCGACCGGCGGTGACCGCCAGCTCGTGGTCGTCCGGCCGGTCGGCGGCGAGGGCCAGCCAGGTGTCCGCGGCGACGGCGGCGTCCTGGTGCTCGCCCAGCACATCCTGGACCCCGGCAAGGGCGCGAGACAGCCGGCGCGCATCCTTGCCGAGCGCCGGGGCGACCGCGTTGACCGCGTACCGGGCCTGTTTGCCCTCCTTGCGCACGGCGTGCCAGCGGTCGTCCGGCGCCAGCGGGTCGAGGCCGTCGACGCCGTCCGGCCCGGTCAGTTGTCGCCAGGCGCGTGCCACCAGCCCGGGCAGCGCCCGCGCGGCCGGGGCGGCCGCCCGGCGGGTGAGCCGGGGGGCGCGGGCGGCCAGCACCAGGGCGTCCACCAGGGCCAGGTAGCGCGCCGAGCGCAGCGCCTCGTGGACCGCGGCCAGGGCCTGCCGCTGCCGTTCGGCGAGCGCCTCGTCGAGCCGGTCCACCGCGCGCGGGTCGAGTGGGCTGAGCGGATCGGTGGTCGCGGTGCGCCGCAGCCGGTCGCGCAGCACCTCGGCGTCGCGGGCCGCGCCGAGCACGCCGGCCAGCCAGCGCAGCTCAGCCCGCAGCGGGCGGGACCAGCTCCTGCGGACCAGCGGCGCGAAGGTGCGCAGGTCGGTGCGGAGCCGCCGGCAGGCGACCCGCATCTGGTGGACGGCGCTGTCACCGCCGCCGCCCGGGGCGTGCAGCCGCACCAGCGGGTCGTGCGCGAGCAGGCGGCGTACCTCCTTTCGGACCGCCTCGGTCACCACGTCCCCGGCGCTCGGGTCGGCCGGCAGCCCGGACGGCGCGACCAGGTCCGGCTCGGCCTGTGCCGCCGCGCCCAGCGCCCGCACGTGCTTCGGAATGAACGCCCCGTGCCGCGCGCCGGCCTCCCGCAGAACCACGCCGATCCGGTC
Source organism: Micromonospora sp. NPDC005087 (assembly GCF_042872965.1). Lineage (NCBI taxonomy): Bacteria > Bacillati > Actinomycetota > Actinomycetes > Micromonosporales > Micromonosporaceae > Micromonospora > Micromonospora sp. NPDC005087. Next base: position 199,982 of record NZ_JBIALB010000010.1, read on the forward strand.
CAGCAGTTCGCGGTCGCCGGCCTTGAGCTCCGCCTCCAGCTCGCGGAAGGTGTCGGTGGTGGCGCCGGCGTCGTCGAGCACGGTCACCCGGTCGTCCACCACCTCGGCGAGCACCGTGCCGGCGCCGTCGCGCACCTCGTGGGCGTGCCGGACCGTACGCACCACCGTCACCGGCGCCAGCGGCGCGCCCCGGTGCAGGGCGGTGACCAGCTCCACCAGCTCCGGCGGCGGTTGTCCGACCGGCCCGGGACGGGAGATCTCGTGCCGGACACCGGGCGTCGACGTGGGCAGCTTCACCGTCCAGGGCAGATCGTCGCCCCGGCGGTGGCGCAGCGAGGCGCCGGCCCGGGCAAGCCGCAGGTCGACGGTGTCGAGGTAGCGGGCGACCAGCGTCACCGGCGGCAGCGCGCGGACCTCGCCACCGGCCGGGGAGGTGGCGGACAGGTCCGGCAGCACGTAGGCGTCGTCCACCTCGTGCTTCTGCTCCTCCTCCACCATCAGGTCAGCCTATGCCGCGACCCGGTCAGCCGGCGGTGCCACCGACCCGGTGCAGCAGCAGTTCCTGGAGATGCTCCCGGGTCTCCTCGTCCCCGCCGGCACGCCGGCTCCAACAGCCGTCACCGGCCAGCTCGAACGCGTCCACGTCGGGGCTCATCGCCATGGTCAGCACCCGGTCCAGCTCGGCTCGGGCCACCGGGTCGCTCACCTGCACCAGCGCCTCCACCCGCCGGTCCAGGTTGCGGTGCATCAGATCCGCCGAGCCCATCCAGAACTCGGCGTTGCCGTTGTTGCCGAACCGGAAGATGCGGGAGTGCTCCAGGAACCGGCCGAGGATCGAGCGGACGCGGATGTTCTCCGACAGCCCCGGCACCCCCGGACGCAGCGTGCACATTCCCCGGATGAGCAGGTCGACGTGCACGCCGGCCTGGGAGGCCCGGTACAGCGCGTCGGTCACGCCCTCGTCGACCAGCGAGTTGACCTTGAACTGGACGAGACCGGGCATGCCCAGCCGGACGTGCGAGATCTCCCGCTCGATCCGCTCGATCAGGCCGCTGCGGATGCCCTGCGGGGCGACCAGCAGCCGCCGGTACGCGGTCTGCCGGCTGTAGCCGGTGAGCACGTTGAACAGGTCGGTGAGGTCGGCGCCGACCTCCGGGTCGGCGGTGAGCATGCCGAAGTCCTCGTACAGCCGCGCGGTCTTCGGGTGGTAGTTGCCGGTGCCGATGTGGCAGTAGCGGCGGATCTGGTTGCCCTCCTGCCGGACCACCAGCGCGGTCTTGCAGTGCGTCTTCAGGCCGACCAGGCCGTACACGACGTGACACCCGGCGCGTTCCAGGGTGCGCGCCCAGCCGATGTTGGCCACCTCGTCGAAGCGGGCCTTCACCTCCACCAGCACCACCACCTGCTTGCCGGCGGCGGCCGCGTCGACCAGGGCGTCGACGATCGGCGAGTCGCCGCTGGTGCGGTACAGGGTCTGCTTGATGGCCAGCACGTTCGGGTCGGCGGCGGCCTGCTCGATGAAGCGCTGCACGCTGGTGGCGAACGAGTGGTACGGGTGGTGCACCAGGATGTCCCCGTCGCGCAGGGTGGCGAAGACGCTGCGCGGCACCTCACCCTCGGCGAGCCGGGGATGGGTGGCCGGCACGAACGGCGGGTCCTTGAGGTCCGGCCGGTCCGCCTCGCCGTAGACCTGCCAGAGCGCGGAGAGGTCCAGCAGCCCGGGGACCCGCAGCACGTCCTGGTCGTCCATGTCCAGTTCCCGCACGAGCAGGTCCAGCATGTGATCGGAGATCGACGCGGCCACCTCCAGCCGGACCGGCGGGCCGAACCGACGCCGCGCCAGCTCCCGTTCCAGGGCCTGGAGCAGGTCCTCGTCGCGGTCCTCGTCGACCTCCACCTCGGCGTTGCGGGTGACCCGGAAGAGGTGACACTCGACCACCTGCATGCCGCTGAACAGCTGCCCCAGGTGCACCGAGATCAGGTCCTCCACCGGCACCATCCGCACGCCCGGCTGGTCCCGGTCCACGCGTACGAAGCGGGGGACGTTGTTGGGCACCTTCACCCGGGCGAACAGCTCCGAACCGCCGTCCGGGTCGCGGACCGCCACCGCCAGGTTCAGCGACCGCCCGGAGATGTACGGGAACGGGTGCGCCGGGTCCACCGCGAGCGGGGTCAGCACCGGGAAGATGTGCTCCCGGAAGTAGGTGCGCAGCCGCTCCCGCTCGGCGTCGCCCAGGTCGCCCCAACGCAGGATGCGGATGCTTTCGTCGGCCAGCTTGGGCAGCACGTCGTCGACGAAGCACGCGGCGTGCCGGGCGACCAGCTCGGCGGTCCGCTCGGCGATCAGCTCCAGCTGGGTCCGCAGGGGCAGCCGGTCGCCGCCGCGTACCGGAAGGCCGGCGGAGAGCCGTCGCTTCAGCCCCGCGATCCGCACCATGTAGAACTCGTCGAGGTTGCTGGCGAAGATGGCGAGGAACTTGGCCCGCTCCAGCAGCGGGGTGCGCTGGTCCTCGGCGAGCGTGAGCACCCGGGCGTTGAAGTCGAGCCACGACAGCTCCCGGTTGAGGAACCGGTCCTCCGGCAGTGGCGCGGGAACCGGCGGTTCGTCCGGCTCGCCGCCGGCCGGCCGTCCCTCGGGCCTGGTCGGCCGCAGCCCACCGGCCGCCGGGCCGTCCGTCTCGGTGGACGAGACGGCGGAGTCGAGGACCTCGTCCAGCCCGGAGGAGGCCGCGGCCGGGTCGGTGTCGTGCGCGTCGGCGCGGGCGGCGCCGGCCCGCTCGGCGCGGACCTGCCGGAATCGGCCGTCGCCGCCGCGTGTGCGGGCGCCGTTGCGGGGGACGGCTGGGTCGGTGGCGGGCGTGCCGGCCGGGTGCTCGCGAGGGGTGCTCACCCGCTCATAATCACCCGATCCGGGTTAACGCAAAATGAACTTGGCCTCGCCGGTTCAGCTCATCGTCGGCAATGTCACCCGGACGACCTCGCCGTCTGAATCCGTGTCGACGCGAACCCGCTGGCCGAGCCGGAGCAGCCGCAGCCCGGAGGCGTCGAAGGCCCGGGCGGGAAAGCGCAGCTCGGTGCCGTCGTCGAGCAGCAGAACTCCGCTGCGCGTCGCCGCGTCGTAGCTGGCCACCGTGCCTTGCATGCTTGGCACCGTACACCGGCGGGTCAGCCCGCGGAGCGGGCCGGGCAGCCGGCGGCGAGCAGCGCGGCGGTACGCGGTCCCAGCCCGAGCCGGGCGGCGGCGGCCAGGTCGGCGGCGGTGTCCACGTCCCGGCGCAGGCTGGGCCAGTCGCCGTTCAGGGGCAGCGCCCCGCTGGCCGTGTGCGCCGCCGCCGAGCCCATTCCGAACCGCGGGTCCAGGGCGATGCCCGGCGGCGCCGTGAGCAGCACCGTGCCCTCGCCCGGTGCGTCCGGCACGAACCGGCGTACCCGCGCTCGGCCGGCCCGCGCCGCGAGCAGCGCGCCGGCCAGCTCGGCCGGGCGCAGCGCCGGCAGGTCGGCGGTGAGCCCCGCCACCCACCCGGCGGGCACGCCCGCCGCGCCGTGCCGGAACGCGGCGTTCAGACCGGCGTCCGGCTCGTCGGGTCGCACCCGCGCGCCGGCGGTCCGCGCCGCCACCGCCACCCGGGCGTCGTCGGTCACCACCAGAACCTCGGCGACCGCCGGGCAGGTCAGCACCGCGCGGAGCGTGTCGGCCGCCAGCGCCAGCGCCAGCTCCTCGTGCGGTACGCCGGAAAGGGCGCCCCGCAGCCGGCTCTTGGCTGCGGTCAGACGCTTCACCGGCACGACCACGGCCCACCCCGGTTGACTCACGTCGGCAATCCTGCCAGCCGGACGGCGGGACCCTCGCTGGCCGTACCGGGGGCGAGCAGGCATGATTTCCGCTGCGGGCGTCGTGAACGGGGTTCGCGGCGGGGTCGGGCGGGACGAGGAGGCACAGTGGCACGGCGGAGGCTGGGGTTCTGGCAATGGTTCGCCGTGGCGCTGGTGAAGCCGGTGATGACCGTCTGGACCCGGCGCACGTGGCGCGGCATGGAGCACCTCGGCCGGGACGGCGGCGTCATCATCGTCGCGAACCACATCTCGCACGCCGACCCGCTGGTCTCCGCGCACTTCATCTTCGACTCCGGGCGGTGGCCGCAGTACCTGGGCAAGGCCAGCGTGTTCCGGGTGCCGGTGGTCGGCTGGATCCTGCGCCGGTGCCGGCAGATTCCGGTCGAGCGGGGCACCGTGGACGCGGTCCGCTCGCTGGACGCGCTGGTCGCCGCGCTCGACGAGGGCGGCGCGGTGGTGATCTACCCGGAGGGCACCACCACCCGGCAGCCGGAGCTGTGGCCGATGAAGGCCAAGACCGGCGCGGCCCGGTTGGCGCTGGCCACCGGTGCGCCCGTGGTGCCACTGGTGATGTGGGGGCCGGAGCGGATCTTCGACCCGCGGACCACCCGGCTCAGCCTGCGTCCGCGGATCCCGGTGACCGTGGTCGCCGGCGAACCGGTCGACCTGAGCCGGTGGGCGGACGCCCCGCCGACGCGAGCCACTCTCGAGGGGATGTCGGACGCCATCATGCTGCGGCTGCGGGACATGCTCGCCGAGATCCGTGGCGGCACCCCGCCGCCGCTCTGGGAACGGCCGGCCCGACCGTCCGCCGAGCGCCAGCAGGGTGGTGTTGCGTGAACGGGCACAGCACGGGCCACGTCGCGGTGCTCGGCGCCGGCTCCTGGGGCACCGCGTTCGCCAAGATCCTCGCCGACGCGGGGCGGGACGTGACGGTGTGGGCGCGGCGCGCGCCGGTGGCCCAGAGCATCCGCACCGAGCGCCGGAACCCGGAGTACCTGCCGGACCTGCTGCTGCCGGCCCGGGTCACCGCCACCCACGACGCGGTCGAGGCGATCACCGGCGCCGAGCTGGTGGTGCTGGCCGTGCCGTCGCAGACCCTGCGCGGCAACCTCGCCGAGTGGGCCGGGCACCTGCACCCGGACGCCACCCTCGTGTCGCTGATGAAGGGCATCGAGCTGGGCACCACCAGCCGGATGAGCGAGGTCATCGTGGAGACCGCCGGTGTGGCTGCGGACCGCGTGGTCGTGGTCTCCGGTCCGAACCTGGCCCCGGAGATCGCCGCCGAGCAGCCGGCCGCCACCGTGGTCGCCGGAACGAACAGCCACCGCACCACGCTCGTGCAGGCGTCGATCCGGACTCCCTACCTGCGCCCGTACACCAATGACGACGTGATCGGCTGCGAGCTGGGCGGGGCGGTCAAGAACGTGATCGCCCTGTCGTACGGCATCGCCACCGCGATGGGCTTCGGTGACAACACTCGGGCCATGTTGATGACCCGCGGGCTGGCCGAGACGGCCCGCCTGGGTGTGGCGCTCGGCGCGGACCCGATCACCTTCGCCGGCCTGGCGGGCATGGGCGACCTGGTCGCCTCCTGCTCGTCCCCGCTGGCCCGGAACCGCACCTTCGGGGAGCATCTGGGCCGGGGCGAGACGCTGGAGCAGGCCCAGGCCGCCACCCGGCAGACCGCCGAGGGCGTGAAGAGCTGCCTGGCGATCCGCGACCTGGCGCGGGCGCACGGTGTCGAGATGCCGATCACCGAGCAGGTCGAGCGGATCTGCCACGAGGGGATGGATCCCCGCCTCGCCGTGGACACCCTGATGAGCCGGACAGCCAAACCCGAGTCGTACGAGTGAGGACCCGATGAGCGATCTGGGAGACGGCACCCGCTGTGTGCACGCCGGGCTGCCCGAGCCGGCACCAGGTGACCCCTTCCTGCCCGGGCCGGTCTTCGCCGCGCCGTACCACCTCGACCCGTGGCAGGGCCCGGCCGGCTCACCGAACGGCTACGGCCGCCCCGACAACCCCACCCGGCGGCTGCTGGAGTCGGCCGTGGGTGAGTTGGAAGGCGGCGACTGCCGGGTCTTCGCCACCGGTCAGGCGGCCATCACCGGGGTGCTGTTGACCCTGCTGCGCCCGGGGGACACCGTGGTGCTGCCCACCGACGGATACTTCCCGGTCCGGGCGTTCGCCACCGATGTGCTGGAGGCGATCGGCGTCCGGGTGCTGTTCGTCCCGACCGTCGGGCCGTACCCGTCGCTGGAGGGCGTCCGGCTGGTGCTGGTGGAGACCCCGGCCAACCCGGGCCTGGACGTGGTCGACGTGGCCGCCCTGGCCGAACGGGCGCACGCCGCCGGCGCACTGCTCGCGGTGGACAACACCACGGCGACCCCGCTCGGCCAGCGTCCGCTGGACTTCGGGGCCGACCTGGTGGTCGCCTCGGGTACGAAGGCGCTCACCGGCCACTCCGACCTGCTGCTGGGCTACGTGGCCAGCCGGTCCGCCGAACTGATCGAGGCGGTGACGCGCTGGCGTACCACCACAGGTTCGGTGCCGGGCGCGTTCGATGCCTGGTTGGCCCACCGCTCGCTGGGCACGCTCGACCTGCGGCTGGCCCGGCAGAGCGCGAACGCCGCCGCGGTCGCCGATCTGCTCGCCGGCCGGCCGGACGTGACCGGCCTGCGGTGGCCGGGGCGTACCGACGACCCGGCGTACCCGGTGGCCTCGGCGCAGATGCGCCGGATGCCGGGGGTGCTCTCGTTCGACCTGGGCGACGCCGACCGGGTGAGCCGCTTCGTCGAGGCTGCCCGACTGGTGGTGGCGGCCACCAGCTTCGGTGGCCTGCACACCACCGCGGACCGGCGGGCGCAGTGGGGCGACGACACCGCCCCCGGCTTCGTTCGACTCTCCTGCGGGGTGGAGGACACGGTCGATCTGGTGGCCGACATCGCCGCCGCGCTGGACACCGCCGGACGGGCCTGAGATATCGTGTCGGCGGCCCGCACCGGCGGGCCGCGACCGGAGGAGGTGAGTCCGATCCGTCAGTCGACAGGACCGGCGCTTCCTCCCGTGTCCCCGCCGCGGTAGCGGCCACGGGAGCGCCGGTGAGCGTTTCCCGGAGGTATCCCATGGCAGCACCGTTTTCCACCGACCGGCCGGCCCTCGTGCACCGGCTGCGCACCGCCGGCTGCGTCTACGCCGAGGACGAGGCCGACCTGCTGCTGGCTGCGGCCGACACCCCGGCGGCGTTGGCCGACCTGACCGAGCGTCGGGTGGCCGGCGAACCGCTGGAGCATCTGCTCGGCTGGGCGGAGTTCTGCGGTCTGCGGATCGCCGTCGCCGCGGGCGTCTTCGTGCCTCGGGGGCGCACCGCGCTGCTCGTCGAGGCGGCCGCCGCGGTGACCGGTCCGGCGCCGGCCGTGGTCGACCTCTGCTGCGGCTCCGGGGCCACCACGGTCGCGTTGGCGCACCGGCTCGCGCCGCGCTGGCTGGCCGCCGCCGACATCGACCCGGCGGCCGTGGCGTGCGCCCGCCGCAACCTCGCCGGACTGGCCGCCGAGGTGTTCGAGGGTGACCTGTTCGCGCCGTTGCCCCCGCACTGGAGGGGCCGTTTGGACCTGGTGGTGGCCAACGCCCCGTACGTGCCGACCGCCGCGGTGGCGCTGATGCCCGCCGAGGCGCGGCTGCACGAGGCCCCGGTGGCCCTCGACGGCGGGCCGGACGGGCTCGCCGTGCTGCGCCGGGTGGCCGCCGGCGCGGTCCGGTGGCTGGCGCCCGGTGGACACCTCGCGGTGGAGGTCAGCGCCGGGCAGGCGGACACGCTCTGCGCGGCGTTCGACGCCCTCGGTCTCGAGCCGAGCGTGCGGCACGACGAGGACCTGGATGCCACCGCCGTGACCGCCCGCCGCCCGGCCTGAACCCGCCCGCCGCCCGGCCTGAACCCGCCCGCCGCCCCGCCTGAACCCGCCCGCCGTAGCCCGCTGACCACGGCCCGCTGACCGCCTCCGCGGCCCGGGCACGTGGCGTCGCTCAGCCCATCGCAGCGGCCGGCCCTCGTCGGAGGGCGCGGGCTGGCCGTACCCCTTGTTCGTCCTTTGCTCTGCTTCAACGGGCGCAACAGAAAGACACCCACAGTGTCGCGCCGGTTGAAGCAGAGCAAAGGATGCGCGGAAGCACCTCGGGGGCACCGGGACAGCAGCGCGGGCAGCAGAGCAGTCCGGCAGCGGAGCCGCCAACGAACGGCACCGAGGCGAAGTCCCGCGACATGCGACCTCGCCGCGATCAGCGATGCCAGCGGGTGTCCCCACCCGGCCGGGGAGGCCGGGCGTGGCGGGGGAGCGGTGTTGGCACTAGCCTCGGCTCACACTCATGACGGCGGAGGGCGGTTTCGGTGGGCAGCGCAGGGGTGCCGGTGGTCGTCGGGCTGGACAACGGCGGGACCAGCAACAACGCCACCGTGCTGACGGTGGACGGCCGGTTCCTGGTGGACGGTCTGCTGGAGATCCCCAGCGAGGTGCGGGCCGGCCCGGACGCCGCGATCGAGGCGCTGGCCCGGGCGCTGGACGGCGCTCTGGCGCAGACCGGCGTGCCCCGCGAGCTGGTCCGGGCGGTGGGGCTGGACACTCCGGGCCCGGCCAGTGCCACCGGCGTCATCTCGTCGCGTGGCTCGACCAACTTCTCCCAGCCGGCCTGGCGTGGCTTTGACGTGCGGGGCGCGCTGGAGCGGCGGCTGGGCCTGCCGGTGGTCTACCACAACGACGGCAACGCGGCCGCGCTCTACGCCCACCACGTGTACTTCGGCGCCGAGGCGATGAACCGGTCGTCGGTCTCCGCGATCGTCGGCACCGGCCTGGGCGGCGGCGTTGTCGAGGGCGGGCGCGTGATCGCCGGCGCGGCCGGGATGGCCGGCGAGCTGGGTCACGTGCACATCCCGCTGACCGGGCTGCTCGGCCCGGAGCAGCCGGAGCCCACCTGCGCCTGCGGCTTCACCGGGGACGTCGAGAGCGTCGCCTCGCTGACCGGCATCGAACGCAACCTGCTGCCGTACTGGCTGACCCGGTACCCCGACCACCCGCTCGCCGCCGAGCCGGTCGCCCGCGCGGCGAAGCTGGTCCGCGGCTACGGCGAGCAGGGGGACCCGCTGGCCCGGGACCTCTTCACCCAGCAGGCGATGGCGCTGGGTCGGCTGTTCACCGTGGCGGCCAACTTCACCGACCCGCACGCGTACTTCGTCGGCGGTGGGGTGGTGGAGGCGGCGCCGGAGTTCCGCGACTGGTTCCTGGCGACCGTCCGCGAGCACACCGTGCTCCGCGAGGAGCAGGCCGCCGTGGCCACCTTCGCCCTGGTGCCGGAGCGGGACATGGCCGGCGCCCGGGGCGTGGCCATCGCCGCCCTGGAGGCACTGCGCGCCGTACCGGAGTCCAGCCCGCTGGTCGCGTGAGCCGCCGGTCAGCGCCGGGGCGGGGCCTGGGCGAAGGCGGTCCAGGCGGCCGGCGGGAAGAGCAGGGCCGGGCCGGTCGGGTCCTTGGAGTCGCGGACGGCCACCAGCCGCGGGATCGCGGCCACCTCCACGCAGGGCGCCCTGGTCGCCGCTGCGGCTGCTCTTGCGCCACGCCGCCGCGGCCAGCGCCGCTGTGATCGTCGGTGTCATGTCCTACCGTCCCTTCAGGAGTGTCAGGAGCTGCTTGCGGCTGTCCGCCGGGCTGAGCGCCACGCTCCTTAGGTGCTCCATGATCTTGGTGCAGGTACGCGTTTCGCCGGCACGGTCGAGGATCATCTGGCCGGCGACGGTCTCCACCGAGGCGATGATCGGGTCCTCCGGGTCGGCGAACTCCAGGATGTGCAGCGAGCCCCGGGTGCCCCGGTGGTAGCCGGCCGAGAGCGGGATCACCTGGACGGAGATGTTCGGCAGCTCGGCCATCTTCACCAGATGGCGCAACTGCCCGTCCATCACGGACTGGTCGCCGACCGGGCGGAGTAGCGCGCCCTCGTCGATGATCGCGTCGAGGATGGGCGGGTCGTCGCCGGTGAGCCGCTGTTGCCGATCGAGGCGGACCTTGACCCGCTGCTCCACCAGGTCGTCGCCGAGGGTGTGCGGGCCGCCGCGCATCACCCCACGGATGTAGTCGGCGGTCTGCAGCAGGCCGGGCACCACCGAGGGCTCGAAGTTGGCGATGGCGGTGGCCTCGGCCTCCAGAGCGATGAAGTCGATGGTGCGCGGGTCCAGCAGGTAGGAGTACGACACCCACCAGCCCGGCTTGCGGGCGTCCTTGGCGAGCTGCACCGCGGCGGCCACCTCGTCGGCGCCCACCCCGTACGAGGTGAGCAGGGCGCGCACGGTGGCCGGGCTGATCAGTGTCTGCGCGTTCTCGTACCGCGAGAGGGTGCTGCGGGTGCTGTTGATCTCATCCGCGGCGGTCTCGAGCGTCAGCCCGGCGGCTTCCCGGTGGTGGCTCTACACGTGTCAATCTGTCATCGCGTCCTCACTGCCGGTTGTCGTGGCGACGGTGGCGGTGAGCGACCGGAGGGGATGGGGCGCGCGGCGATCGGGTTTCTCCGCCGTACCCGATCGTCGCGTGCCGCCGCCATCCCGGCCCGCCGGAAGGAGACGACGTGCGTACCGGTCCGGAGCCCCCCGCCGTACACCCGGACGGCCGACAATGACCCGCTTCCTGGTGGTGCTCACCGACGTGCGTGCCGTCGAGGGCATCGAGCGCAACGAGCGGACGGCACCCGAGCGGCGCCGGCAGGTGGTCGGTGCCAGCAGTCGGGAGGCCGCCGACCGGATCGCCGGCGCGTTCATGGCCCTGGGCATGGTGCGGGCCGGCCGCCAGCGCGTGAAGGTGATCGCCGTCGGTCGCCGGCACGCCCGGGACTGACGCGCCAGCACCGGCCGGCGTCGCGCCGCCGGTCAACATCCCATCACGCACCGTATATCCTCTGTTGACCGATTGCCGTGTCGAGCCGCGGCTCGCCGGGTATCGCCTCGCCCTACCGCCACGCACAGTAAGGTCAACCGGGTGAGCGCCATCGGCGAGCACGACCAGCCGCAGTCGCGTACGAAGAGGTGACCGGAGTGACCACCCCAGGCAAGACCCGCGTGGCGATCGTCTTCGGCGGCCGCAGCCCGGAGCACGGCATCTCCTGCGTCAGCGCCGGCAGCGTGTTCGGCGCGCTCGACCCCGACGAGTACGAGGTGGTGCCCGTGGGCATCACCCGGGCCGGCCAGTGGGTGCTGACCAACGGCGACCCCGCGCAGCTCGCGATCAACTCCCGCCAACTGCCCGAGATCACCGCCGAGTCCGGAGCGGACATCGTGCTGCGTGCCGACCCGACCGGCAACGGGCTGATGGTGCTCGACCCGACCGAGGGCCCTCGCGCGCTGGCCGACGTGGACGTGGTCTTCCCGGTGCTGCACGGCACGTACGGCGAGGACGGCACCATCCAGGGAATGCTGGAGATGGCCGGCATCCCCTACGTCGGGGCGAACGTGTTCGCCTCCGCCGCCGCGATGGACAAGGAGTTCACCAAGAAGCTCTGCGCGGTCGAGGGCATCCCGGTCGGCCCGTACGCGGTGCTGCGCAACGGGATGACGCTCAGCGACCAGGACCGGGAGCGGCTCGGCCTGCCGGTCTTCGTCAAGCCCTCCCGGGCCGGCTCGTCGTTCGGCATCACCCGGGTCACCGACTGGGCGCAGCTGGACGAGGCGGTCGCCACCGCCCGGCAGTTCGACCCGAAGGTCATCATCGAGGCCGCGATCGTCGGCCGCGAGATCGAGTGCGGCGTGCTGGAGGGGGAGGCCGGCGGTTCGCCGGAGGCGTCCGTGCTGGCCGAGGTGCGCGTCGTCGCCGACCACGACTTCTACGACTTCGAGGCGAAGTACCTCGACGACTCCTGCGAGTACGACATTCCGGCCGGGCTCCCGGAGAGGGTGACCCGCCAGGTGCAGGAGTACGCCGTCCGCGCGTTCACCGCGCTGGACTGCGCCGGCCTGGCCCGGGCCGACTTCTTCGTCACCCCCGAGCTGGACGTCTACCTCAACGAGATCAACACCATGCCCGGGTTCACGCCGACGTCGATGTTCCCGCGCATGTGGGCGGCGTCCGGCCTGGAGTATCCGAAGCTGGTCAACCGCCTGATCCGCACCGCCCAGCGGCGCGGCGTCGGCCTGCACTGAGCCGTGGCCGCCGGCCGGCCCGCGACGCCCCGCTCAGGCGGAACGTCGTCGGGTCAGGCCCGGCAGCCGGCGGGAACGTCGCCGCCGGAGGGCACCGAGGCGACGATCGCGCTGGAGACCGGCGCCACCCACTGCAACGGCTGCTCGAAGGAGCGTGGGACGCGCACCGTCACCGGCGTCTCCCGGTCGACCGCGGTGAGCACGGTTGCGTCGTCCTGCTCGACGGAGTGCCAGCAGACCCGGTTGACCGTCCAGACCTCGTCGGTGGGCGGGATGGCCGGCTCGGTGCCGCCGCAGGCCACGGTGATCGCGGGATCGCCGTACGCGGCGTTCTGCTCCGGACCTGCGGTGACCGGGCGCTGCGCCCGGTCGCGGATGGTCGGCGGCAGTTGGGAGAGCAGGGCACGGCACACCGTGGCCGGGCGGGCGGCCAGCGCCGGGGCGGCCATCTCCACCGGAGCGGTGGACTGCACCCGGGCGGCGGTGGGGCTCGGCGCGGCGGCCGGCTCGGCCGGGGAGAGCCTGGTGAAGGCCAGCACGGCCACCAGCAGCGTGACCGGCAACGCGATCAACGTGGCCAGCAGGGCCGCGCCTCGGATGGTCCGGTCCCGGCCAGCCGGCGCGTCGCCGGCCGGCTCGGCCGGCTCGCGGATACCGTCAGCCGGCTCGGGCGTACCGTCGCGCGTCCCGTCGAGCCGGTCGTCGTTCTCAGCGGCGGAGGAGGTAGCCATCTCGTCCACTTACAGCCGCACCACCGAACACGTGAGGGTGCGAGTGATGCCGGGCACCATCTGCACCTTGCTGACAATGAGTTTCCCGAGCTCGTCGACGGTGTTCGCCTCGGTGAGGACGACCACGTCGTACGGCCCGGTGACGGCGTCGACGCGTACCACGCCGGCAAGGTCCGCGATGAGACCGGCCACGTCACGTGCGCGGCCGACCTCGGTCTGGATGAGGATGTACGCCTGTACCACGACTCGACCTCCGTCCGTCGCCGCCCAGGGGCGGCCCGAAGGGTGAAACTACCTTACGGACCAGGTCTGATCCCTATCGGTGGTCAAGGAGCAGCAGTGAGCGAGCACGGCGGTGCCGGGCAGAACGGACGGAACGCCGGCGGTGTCGCCAGCGTGGGCGGGATCGGCGAGTTCGGATTGATCGGGCGGATCACCGCCCGCCTGTCGGTCGGACCGACGACCCTGCTCGGCCCAGGGGACGACGCGGCGGTGGTGGCCGCCCCGGACGCCCGGGTCGCCGCCTCCACCGACGTGCTGGTCGACGGCCGGCACTTCCGGCGGGACTGGTGCTCCGCCCGGGACGTCGGACACCGGGCCGCGGCGGCCAACCTGGCTGACATCGCCGCGATGGGCGCCACACCAACCGCCCTGCTGGTCGCCCTCTGCATGCCGGCGGACCTGGAGACCAGTTGGGCCGAGGAGTTGGCCGACGGGCTGGCCGCGGAGGCGGCCACGGTCGGCGCGAGCGTGGTCGGCGGGGACATGTCGTCCAGCCCGACCCTGACCGTCGCGGTCACCGCGCTGGGCGACCTCGGCGGCCGTCCGCCCGTGGTGCGCTCCGGCGCCCGCCCCGGTGACGTGCTGGCCCTGGCCGGCCGCACCGGGTACGCGGCGGCCGGCCTGACCGTGCTCACCCGCGGCTTCCGCACCCCCCGGCTGCTGGTGGAGGCGTACCGGAGGCCGCAGGTGCCGTACTCGGCCGGACCGCAGGCCGCCAGGCTCGGCGCCACCTCGATGATCGACGTGTCGGACGGGCTGCTCGCCGACCTCGGGCACGTGGCGGCGGCCAGCGGGGTGGCGATCGACGTGCGCCGGGACGCGTTCGAGGTGCCCCGGCAGATGGCCGACGCCGCGCAGGCGCTCGGCGTCGACCCGTACACCTGGATCCTGGCCGGCGGCGAGGATCACGCGTTGGCCGCGACCTTCCCCCCGGCGGTGGCGTTGCCGGCGGACTGGCGGGCGATCGGCCTGGTCACGGCCGGTGCCGGGGTCACCGTCGATGGCGGCCCCTACGAGGGGCCGAGGGGCTGGGACCACTTCCGGTGAGGTCCCGCGCCCGCCGTACCCTGGATACCGTGAGTGAGATCGAGATCCGGGTGGTGCGGTTCGACGCGCCGGTGGCGCAGCAGTTGATCCGCGACGCGCTGGCCGACCTCGGCGCCCGCTACGGCGGTACCGGCGACGACACCCCGGTGGACGCGGCCGAGTTCGTGCCGCCGGACGGCGCGTTCCTCGTCGCCTACCTGGCCGGCGAGCCGGTCGGCTGTGGCGGTTGGCGCAGCCACGGCGCGGACACCGCAGAGCTGAAGCGGATGTACACCGCCCCGGCGGCCCGTGGGCGGGGCGTTGCCCGGAGGGTGCTGGCGGCCGTCGAGCGCTCGGCCCGTGAGCAGGGCCGCAAGCGGATGGTCCTGGAGTGCGGGGACAGGCAGCCCGAGGCGATCGCCATGTACAACTCCGCCGGCTACGAGCAGATCCCGAACTTCGGCTTCTACAAGGACGCGGAGGGCTGCGTCTCCTTCGGCCGCACCCTCTGACCCGGACGGTCGCCGACCGAGCGCCCGGTGGCCGACGTTCAGCCGGTGGTGATCCGGATCTGGGCGGCGGCCCGGGCGGCCGCCGCGGTCGCCTCGGCCGGGTCGGCGCCCCAGGCCAGCACCTGGCCGCTGCGCCGCGCCGACGAGGTGACCTCGGCCACCCGGTCACCCACCGTCACGCCCACCCCGACGTCCAGCACGCCGGGCACCCGGCTGGCCGCGCGTACCCCGTCCACGGCGGTGACGGCGCCGGGCGGAGCGAGCAGGAACTCCACGGCCGCCGCGCCGCGCGGGCCGGCCGGCAGCGCCGGGCGTTCCCCCCGGAGCGTGCGCAGGTACGCGGCGACGAAACCGCACTCGTAGGCAACCGAGATCAGTACGGCGATCAGGTCGCCGGGGAGCCGGGCGGCGCACTCCACCAGCGCCGGGCCGGCGTCGGTGCGGATCCACTCGCTGTGCAGCACGCCGGTGCGGAAGCCGGCGGCGCCGGCAAGCCGGGTGGCCACGTCGAGCAGCTCCCGTCGGGCGTCCTCGGGCAGCGCGGACGGCACGGTGTGCCCGGTCTCCACCGGCCGCCCACCGGCCAGCACCCGCTTGTCGGTGACGTTGCAGAAGCGCACCTCGCCCTCGGAGATGAGCAACTCCACGCTGTGCTCGGTGCCGGTCAGCACCTGCTCGGCGAGGACCGCGGTGGGCAGGCCTTCGGCGATGGCGTCGGGCGGCGTCTCCGGATCGGCGCTGGCGGCCCAGGCGGCGGCGACCAGCGCCGAGTCGGTGACGATCTGCACGCCGAGGCTGCCCGCGCGGCGGGTGGGCTTCAGCACGCAGCGCCCGCCCTGCCGGTGGGCGAACCCGGTCGCCTCGGCGGCCGTGTCGACCACCGCGAACGCCGGGTTGGTCAGGCCGGCCGCCGCGGCGAGCAGCCGCATCCGGTGCTTGTCGGTGAAGATCTCGGCGGCCTGCACACCGGCGCCGGGCAGGCCGAGGGCGTCGGCCAGCCGGGCCGCGGCGAGCACGCCGTACTCCTGACCGGGCACCACCAGCCGCGCGGCGGTCAGCCCCGGTTCCCGGGCCAGCAGCGCCGCCGCGTCAAGGCCGGTCTGGTACTCGGCCGCCACCACCCGGGAGACGAACGGCAGCGCGGCGCAGCGCCGCTCAACGTCACGGCGGCGGATGAGGTCGGGTTCCTCGACCACGACCACGCTGCCGGCGGGCAGCAGGTCGCCGAGCCCGCGCAGCAGATCCAGCGCGAAACCCACCATGACCATCTCGTCCCGGCTCAGGTCCAGCTGCACCCGTCACCCCTTCACCCGGGCCGGACCGGACGGCCGGCGCAGCGCGACCCTAACCGGGCGGGCGGCCGGGGCGGCCGCCGCGTCGCGTAGTCGTCAGCGACCCTGGCGCGGACACGACAGAGCCGGCGGACCCGTAGGGGTCCGCCGGCTGAGCCGTACGAGAAGGTGGGTGCTACCGCGTCAGGCGCGGGTGACCTTGCCGGCCTTGATGCACGAGGTGCAGACCTGCAACTTCTTGGTGTTGCCGCCACCGGCCGGGGTACGCACCGACTGGATGTTCGGGTTCCAGCGGCGGTTGGTCCGCCGGTGCGAGTGGGACACGTTGTGGCCGAAGCCCGGTCCCTTGCCACAGACGTCGCACACGCTAGCCACGGGATACTCCTGGGATTGAAACGTTCATGAGGTCGCCGGCAGGCGCTGCCCGGGCAACCTGGTCAGGTTACCCGATGACCCGCCGACCCGGCCAACCGGCCCGGTCGGGCGATCGCCCGCGGCTCGGCCGGCAGGTGCTGGTGCGCCCGTCCGCCGGGTGGTGGGCCGGTCCGGCGGCAACAATACCCGAGGCCACCGTCCCGGCCGCCCGAGCCGGGATCGGCGCCGGAGCCGGGGCGAACGGACACGCCGGACGAGTCCGACGGCTGTCGGCGTGCGCCAGTAGGCTTCTGGCCGTGCTGGACACCCTCGACGCCGCCGCGGTCCGCCGGTGGTGTGCGACCGGGCTGACCGCGCTGAAGCGCCACCAGGGCGAGATCGACGAGCTCAACGTCTATCCGGTGCCCGACGGCGACACCGGCACCAACCTGGTGCTCACCCTCACCTCGGCCCAGCAGGCCCTTGCCATGGACCTGGACACGCTCCCCGACAGCGGTCCGACCGCGCACGGGCACGCGTTGCGGCTGATGGCCCAGGGCGCGCTGCTCGGCGCGCGCGGCAACTCCGGGGTGATCCTCTCGCAGATCCTGCGCGGCTTCGCCGACGCGGCCGCCGCCGTGCCGTCCGTACGCGGCCGGGAGCTGGCCGCCGCGCTGCGCGCCGCCACCGTGGCCGCGTACACCGCGGTCGCCCGGCCGGTGGAGGGCACTCTGCTCACCGTGGTCGGCGCGGCCGCCGCCGCGGCCGAGCGGGCGGACAGCGACGACCTGCCGGTGGTGGCCCGGGCCGCCGCGCGGGCGGCGGCCGAGGCGCTGGCCCGCACGCCGGAGCAACTGCCGGCGCTGGCCCGCGCCGGTGTGGTCGACGCGGGCGGCCGGGGCCTCTGCGTGCTGCTCGACACCCTGGTCGAGGTGCTCACCGGGGAGATCGCCGTGCGCGCCGCGCCGGCGCCGCGCGCCGCCCGGCCCGCCGCCACGGTCGCCCGGGAGACCGGCTCCGAGGAGTACGCCTACGAGGTGCAGTTCCTGCTCGACGCCCCGGCCGAGGCGGTCGCCGGGATGCGCCGGGCGCTGGCGGCGCTGGGGGATTCGCTTGTCGTCGTCGGCGACGGGCGCGAGCCGGAGGGCACCTGGAACGTCCACGTCCACGTCAACGACGTGGGCGCGGCGGTCGAGGCGGGGGTCGCCGCCGGCCGCCCGTACCGGATCTCGGTGACCCGTTTCGCCGACCAGCCCGAGCCGTCGCCCGGCCCGGCCACGGACGGTCGGGCCGCCGTGGTGGTGGCCACCGGCGTCGGGATCGCCGGGCTGTTCGCCGCGGAGGGAGCCACCGTGGTGCCGGGCAACCCGTCCACGGGGGAACTGCTGGACGCGGTGCGCAGCACCGGCGCGGCGCGGGTCGTGGTGCTGCCCAACGACCCGAACACCGAGGCGGTGGCGAGCGCGGCGGCCCGCGAGGCACACCGCTACGGCATCAAGGTGAGCGTGGTGCCGACGCGCTCGCCGGTGCAGGCGCTGGCCGCCCTCGCGGTCCGTGACGGCGCCCGCCGCTTCGAGGACGACGTGATCGCGATGGCCGAGGCGGCGGGCGCCTGCCGCTACGCCGAGGTCTGCCACGCCAGCCGGGAGGCGCTGACCGTCGCCGGCCCGTGCCGCCCGGGGGACGTGCTGGCGCTGGTGGAGGGGGAGGTGCACCTCATCGGCGCCGACCTGACCGACATCTGCGCGGCGGTGGTCGACCGGATGCTCGGCGGCGGCGGGGAGCTGGTCACCCTGCTGGCCGGGGTGGACGCGCCGGCCGGGCTCACCGATGCCGTCCGCGCGCACGTCGCGCGGCGCTGGCCGTTCGTCGAGGTGCAGGCGTTCCCGGGCGGGCAACCGCACTATCCGCTCCTGGTGGGGGTCGAATGAGCGAACCGGCCACGGTGGACACCCCGCTGAAGAAGCTGGTCGGGGACAAGACGGCCAAGGCGCTGGCCGCTCACCTCGACCTGCACACCGCGGGTGACCTCGTCTACCACTTCCCGCGCCGCTACGACGAGCGTGGCGAGCACACCGACATCCGTTCGCTGGACGTCGGCGAGCAGGTCACCGTGCTGGCCCAGGTGCAGCGCACCGCGGTGCGCCCGATGCGCCAACGCCGGGGCAACCTGCTGGAGGTGACCGTCGGCGACGGCTCCGGCGGGTTGCTGACGCTGACCTTCTTCGGCAACCAGGCGTGGCGCGAGCGGGAGCTGCGTCCGGGCCGGTGGGGGTTGTTCGCCGGCAAGGTCACCGAATTCCGGGGCAAGCGCCAGCTCAACGGCCCGGAGTACGTCCTGCTCGGCGAGGGCGGCGACGGCGAGGCGGCGGTCAGCGACGAGATCGAGGAGTTCGCCGGCGCGCTGATCCCCGTCTACCCGGCCGCGGCGGCGGTGCCGACCTGGGTGATCGCCCGCTGTGTGCGGGTCGTGCTGGACACCTTCACCCCGCCGGAGGATCCGGTGCCGGCCACGGTGCGGGCCAGCCGCAACCTGGTCGGGTTGGGCAGCGCGCTGCGGGAGATCCACCGGCCGAGCAGCAAGGAGGATCTCTACCGGGCGCGGCACCGGCTCAAGTGGGACGAGGCGTTCGCCGTCCAGCTGACGCTGGTGCAGCGCAAGCACCGGGCCGCCGACTGGCCGGCCCGACCCCGCCCGGCGCACCCGGGTGGGCTGCTGGACGCCTTCGACGCCCGGCTGCCGTACGAGCTGACCGCCGGCCAGCGCGACGTCGGCGTGGAGATCGCCGCCGACCTGGCCGCCCCGCACCCGATGCACCGGTTGTTGCAGGGCGAGGTGGGCTCGGGCAAGACGGTGGTGGCGTTGCGGGCGATGCTCCAGGTGGTGGACGCGGGCGGCCAGGCGGCGCTGCTGGCGCCCACCGAGGTGCTGGCCGCACAGCACCACCGCGGCATGCTCGACCTCCTCGGGCCGCTCGGGCGGGCCGGCGAACTGGATTCCGCCGAGCACGCCACCCGGGTGGAGCTGGTCACCGGTTCGCTGGGCGCGGCCGCTCGCCGCCGGGCGCTCGGCGAGGTGGCCACCGGCGCCGCCGGCATCGTGCTCGGCACCCACGCGCTGCTCTACGAGGGTGTGGACTTCGCCGACCTCGGCCTGGTGGTGGTCGACGAGCAGCACCGCTTCGGGGTGGAGCAGCGCGACGCGCTGCGGGCCAAGGCCGAGCAGCCGCCGCACGTGCTGGTGATGACGGCCACCCCGATCCCGCGCACGGTGGCGATGACGGTCTACGGCGACCTGGAGGTCTCCACCCTCTCCCAGCTGCCCCGGGGGCGCTCGCCGATCGCCTCGCACGTGGTGCCGGCCGCCGAGAAACCGGCCTTTTTGGACCGGGCCTGGCGCCGGCTGCGCGAGGAGGTGGCCGCCAGCCATCAGGCGTACGTGGTCTGCCCGCGAATCGGAGAGGGGCCGGTCAGCGACGAGGAGCCGCCGCCGGTGGACGACAACGGCCGCCGGCCACCGCTGGCGGTGACCGAGGTGGCCCCGCTGCTGGCTGAGGGGCCGCTGCACGGGCTGCGGATCGGGGTGCTGCACGGCCGGCTGCCGGCCGACGAGAAGGACGCGGTGATGCGCTCCTTCGCCGCCGGCGACCTGGACGTGCTGGTGGCCACCACCGTGGTCGAGGTGGGTGTGGACGTACCCAACGCGACCGTGATGATCGTGCTGGACGCCGACCGCTTCGGTGTCTCCCAACTGCACCAGCTGCGCGGTCGGGTCGGCCGGGGCGCCGCGGCGGGGCTCTGCCTGCTGGTCAGCGAGGCGGCTGAGGGGTCGCCGGCCCGGGAACGGCTGGACGCCGTCGCCTCCACCAGCGACGGTTTCAAGCTCGCCGAGCTGGATCTGGAGCAGCGTCGTGAGGGCGACGTGCTGGGCGCCACCCAGTCCGGGCGCCGCTCACACCTGCGGCTGCTGTCCCTGCTGCGCGACGCCGACCTGATCCGCGACGCCCGCGCCGAGGCGATCGCCCTGGTCGAGGACGACCCGGACCTGACCCGGCATCCGGCGCTGGCCGCGTCGGTCACCGCCCTGGTCGACGAGGACCGCGCGGAGTACCTGGAGAAGGGCTGACGTCTCGACCCGCCACGAGGCGCTTGGCACGCGGATGAAACGCCCGAGGGCGCGCCGACCGGGTGGTCGACGCGCCCTCGGGGTTCAGCGCGGTTCGGTTCAGACGGTGAACCGGAGCCGGCGACGGCGAGCAACCAGGAACAGGCCCGCACCGGCAGCCAGCAGGACGACGGCGCCGCCCGCGATCAGGGTGGTGTTCGTGCCGGTGAGCGGCAGGCCGCCACCCTCACCCTCGTCGCACTCGGCCGGCTGCTCCCACGCGATCGGCTCGGTGTCGTCAAGGCCGTCGGCGGCCGGCGTGACGGTGAGGCCCTCGGTCGCGTCGAAGGAGACGGAGCCGGTCTTGCCGGGCTCGACGGTCAGCGTCTTGGCATCGCCCTTGTTCGAGGTCAGCGTCAGGACGACGGTCTCACCGTCGGCCGGGTTCTCGATCGTGAAGGTGAGGCTGTCGCAGGTCGACTCGACGGTGCCCACCGGCTCGGCCGGCGCCGGCGTGACGGTCGGCGTCGGGCTCGGGCTCTCGGCCGGCGGCTGGCTCGGCGACGGAGACGCGGTGGTGGGGGACGGGGTCGGGCTGGGGGACTCCGTCGGGGTGGCGGTCGGCGTCGGGGTGGGCTCCGCGGCGCAGGTACCGGCCTCGGTGGCTGCCACCGTCCGGTGCTCGGTCACGATCCGGTCCGGACGCTCCCAGCGCGCCTCGACGGTCAGCTCGATCTTCGGGTTCTTCTCGGTGAAGGTGTGGGTCTGGGTTCCGGTGAGGAGGTCCCCACCCTTCGCCGGGAGGGTGGCGCCGACCTTCAGGTCGCCATCAGTGAACTCGTCGCCGATGGTCGACTTGACCGAGGTGATCTCGGCATCGATGTTCTCGCTGTTGCCGACCTTCCACGTGACCGTGGCCTTGCCGTCGGCGGCCAGGCAGTAGGTGCCGGACGGCTCGGGGTGGTGGGCGCTGGCCGGCGCGGCGAACGTCGTCATGGCGCCGATGCCGATCAGCGCGCCGGCGGCGACGGCCGCGGTACGCCGGAACGGAGACTTCGGACGGATCACTGGTACTCCCGGAGTGCTGAAGCGTTAGGGGCGTGGCACGGGAACGACAGTGGACGGTCACTGCACGTCCGGATCGAGGGATGCGTTCCCGAGCCGTGGGCCGGTGGATTCCCGCCGGCACCCGGCAGACCCTAGCGAGATCGCCGTGCGTGATACAGCGCTCAGGATTAGCTAAGACTGATGTTATGAATATGAGATCATCGATACACGAACCGTGATCATGTGGTTGCTGGGGCGATACGGGCGGTGTCGATCGCGGTCTCCGTCGGCTCGCGTAGCGTCGGGGTCATGAGCAGGAGGAGACGGTGACCCGGATCGTGGCCGGGACGCTCGGCGGCCGGCGGATCGCCGCGCCCCCCGGCGCCGGCACCCGACCCACCTCCGACCGGGTCCGGGAGGCGCTGTTCAGCGCCGTCCAGGCCGAGGCCGATCTCGACGGCGCCCGCTTCGCCGACCTGTACGCCGGCTCCGGCGCGGTCGGGCTGGAGGCGCTCTCCCGTGGCGCCCGGCACGTGCTGCTGGTCGAGTCCGACCCTCGGGCGGCCCGGGTGATCCGCGAGAACGTGGCGGCCCTGCGGGCCGGCCCCGCCGTCCGCCTGGTGACCGGCAGGGTGGCGACCGTGCTGGCCGCCGGCCCGGACGGCGGGCCGTACGACGTGGTCTTCGCCGACCCGCCGTACGCGGTGCCGGACGCCGAGATCACCGCGCTGCTGACCACCCTGGTCGACGGTGGCTGGCTGGCGAGCGACGCGCTGGTGGTGGTGGAGCGGTCCGGCCGCACCGGGCCGGTCGAGTGGGTGGACGGGATCACGGCCGAGCGCAGTCGCCGTTACGGCGAGACCACCCTTTGGTACGGTCGCCGATCATGAGACGCGCGGTTTGCCCCGGCTCGTTCGACCCGGTCACCAACGGACACCTCGACATCATCGGACGGGCCAGCCGGCTCTTCGACGAGGTGATCGTCGGCGTGCTGATAAACCAGTCGAAGAGTGGCCTCTTCACCGTCGATGAGCGGATCGACATGCTCCGCGAGGTGACCGCCTCGTACGGAAACGTGCGGGTCGAGTCTTTCCGTGGGCTGCTGGTCGACTTCTGCCGGGCCCAGCAGGCGAGCGTGCTGATCAAGGGCCTGCGGGCGGTCAGCGACTTCGACTACGAGCTGCAGATGGCCCAGATGAACATCGGGCTGGCCGGCGTCGAGACGCTGTTCATGCCGACCAACCCGCTCTACTCCTTCCTCTCCTCCAGTCTGGTCAAGGACGTGGCCAAGTGGGGCGGCGACATCTCCGCCCACGTCCCCGACCTGGTCCGCGAAGCCCTTCAGTCCCGCCTCGGCCCCCGCTCCTGACCATTCGGCGCGGTTGCGATCCTGAATCGTGGCCTTTGTGACAGTTGTCGGCCGGTGCGTGCAGGATCGCCGGGGCCCTTTCCCGCGCGGTCGCGTCGTGTGACGATGCCGCGACGCGCCGGGTCGGGGTGGATCGGGCAGGTGTGGGGCGGGCACGACATGATTGGTAGAGCGGGGAACCGGCCGTAGCCCGCATCATGGAGGTCGGCCGACGAACGACAGGAGTGAGGTACCGGTGGACCCGCTCGATCGCATCGACGAACTGATCGCCATGGTGGAGCAGGCCCGCTCCGTCCCGATGTCGCGCAACAACTGCATGGTCGACCGGGGCGAGATGATCGCGGCCCTCGACGAGATGCGCGCCGACCTCCCCGCCGACCTGCGTCGCGCGGGCGCGCTGCTCGACGAGCGCGACAAGATCATGGAAGCCGGCAAGCGCGAGGCGGACCGGATCATCAGCGAGGGTGAGGCGGAACACGCCCGCCTCGTCTCGGTGAACGAGATCACCGTCTCCGCCGAGCACGAGGGGGCCCGGATCGTCGCCGAGGCCCGGGCCGAGGCGCAGCGCCTGCGTGAGGAGGTCGACGACTACGTCGACACCGCGCTGGCCAACTTCGAGCAGTTCCTTACCAGGGCGCTCGCCTCGATAGAGCGTGGCCGCGACAAGATGCACGCGCTGCGGGAGATCGGCACCTTCGGTGGGGATGAGGCGGAACGCCCGCTACCCTTCTGAGCGGCACCTCACCAGCCGACATTCTTGGGCGGGCGTCGCCCCCGGTTCGACGGTCCGGCGGTCGTCCAGGTAACCTTTTTTGTCGGCCTCACACCGGCCGGAGTCTGACTATGCCCAAACACTCGCCATCGACACTCGACCCCAGGTCGCCGCTGGTCCTCGACACGAGGGACCTGCCGCGCCGGCCTGGCGCGTTGCGTACGGTCCAGCGGGTCGTGCCGGCACCGGCGGACCTCGGTGTGGAGTTGATCGGCGTTCCGGAGGGCGCGGACCTCGACCTCGACCTGAGGTTGCAGTCGGTGTCCGAGGGCGTGCTCGTCTCCGGGACCATCACCGGTCCCGTCCGGGGCGAGTGCGGGCGCTGCCTGCGCGAGATCAACGACTCGATGGCCGTGACGATCCAGGAGCTGTACGCGTACGAGAACAGCACCACGGACGCCACGACCGAAGAGGACGAGGTGGGCCGGATGCAGGGCGATCTGATCGACCTGGAGCCGGCGCTGCGGGACGCGTTGGTGCTCACGCTGCCGACCAACCCGCTCTGCCGGGAGGACTGCCCAGGACTGTGCCCCGAATGCGGGACGCACTGGGACGATCTGCCGGCCGACCACAGTCACCAGCAGATCGACCCGCGTTGGGTGGGCCTGTCGCAACTGACCCGTACAGAGGAGTAAGAACCGTGGCCGTCCCGAAGCGCAAGATGTCGCGCAGCAACACCCGGTCCCGCCGGGCGAACTGGAAGGCGACCGTGGTCGCGACCGTCGCGTGCCCGCAGTGCAAGTCCCCGAAGCTGCCGCACGCCGCCTGCTCCGTCTGCGGCACCTACAACGGCCGCCAGGTCATCGAGGTCTGACCTGGACGCCGAGTGACGCCCCCGATCCCAGGTCGGGCGGCGCGCGCACCCTGGCATTCGCCCGGTGCCCCGGCTCCCTCCGACGCCGGCCGGCCCACTCCGGTCGGCGTTCCAGTGGAGCCGGGCACCGCGCGGATCGCCGTTGACCTCCTCGGCGGGGACGACTCTCCCGCCGTCGTGGTTGACGGCGCTCTGCGAGCCGTGCGCACCGACCCTGACCTGCATCTCCTTCTCGTCGGCCCGGCTGAGGTCGCCGACGAGCTGATCGCTGCCCTCGATCCGGCCCAACGTGCCCGGATCACGGTGCGGCCGGTCCGCGACGCCGTCGGCATGGCCGACCATCCCAGCGCCGCCCGCGCGGAGAGCACCGTCCGGGCCGCCGTCACCGCCGTCCGCGACGGCACCGCCGACGCCCTGGTCTCCGCAGGCGCCACCGGTGCCACCGTCACCGCTGCCGTGCTCGGCCTCGGTCGCTGGCCCGAGATCCGTCAACCCGCCCTCGTCGCCACCCTGCCCGGGGTCGCCGGGCCGGTCGTGCTGCTCGACGTCGGCGGCTCGCTGGAGCCCCGCCCGGCCACCCTCGCCCGGCACGCCGTGCTCGGCGCCGCGTACGCGACGGTGGCGCATTCGATCGCCGAGCCCCGTGTCGGCCTGCTCTCGGTCGGCACCGAGGCCGGCAAGGGCGACCGGGTCCGTCGGGCCACCGATCCGCTGCTCGCCGTCGAGCCGCTGCCCGCAGCGGCGCGCTACGTCGGGCTGGTCGAGGGGTACGACGTCGCCCTCGGCGCGCGCGCCGATGTGGTGGTCACTGACGGCTTCACCGGTAACGTGCTGCTCAAGGCGATCGAGGGCGCGTACGCCATGGCCGGCGGCCCGCCCGTCGTTGGTGGCGCTCCCCGCGCCGCCGCCCTGCTCGGCGTAGCCGGGACGGTGGTCGTCTGCCACGGCTCCGCTCGCGCCGCCGACGTCGCCTCCGGCATCGCCCTCGCCGCCCACCTGTGGCGGCGGCACGCCACCGCCCTGGTCTCCGCGTTGCTCGACGGCGACGCCGCGACGCACCGCACCGACCGCTCCACCGACACCGAGGTACGCACATCATGAGCAACGACAAGCGGCGGCGGGCGTCCGTCGGTCACCTGGAAGCCGCGTTCGGCGTGAGCCTGGACCCTGACCTGCTGCAACGCGCGCTGACCCACCGCTCGTACGCGTACGAGAACGGCGGCCTGCCCACCAACGAGCGGCTGGAGTTCCTCGGCGACTCGGTGCTCGGCGTGGTGATCACCACGGCGCTCTTCCACAACCACCCGGACCTGCCCGAGGGGCAGCTGGCCAAGCTGCGGGCCAGCGTGGTCAACATGCGCGCGCTCGCCGACGTGGCCCGTGGCCTGGGACCGGACGGCCTCGGCGCGTACCTGCTGCTCGGCAAGGGCGAGGAGACCACCGGAGGTCGGGACAAGGCGAGCATCCTGGCCGACACCCTGGAGGCGCTGCTCGGCGCGATCTACCTCCAGTACGGGCTGGACACCGCCGGGATCGTCATCCACCGGCTCTTCGACCCGCTGATGGCGGAGTCGGCAGGCCGGGGCGCGGCCCTGGACTGGAAGACCAGCCTCCAGGAGCTGACCGCGGCGCTCGGGCTCGGCGTGCCGGAATACCGGATCGAGGGCACCGGCCCGGACCACCTCAAGACGTTCACCGCCTGGGTGGTGGTGGCCGGCAACCGGTACGGCGGCGCCGAGGGGCGCAGCAAGAAGGAGGCCGAGCAGCGCGCCGCCGAGGCGGCCTGGCGCACGCTCGCCGACGAGGACGACCAGGACGATCAGGTCGGCCAGTCTGGTCGGGACGGCCAGGCTGGAGCGAACGGGCGCACCGGCCGGGACGGATCGGCCGACCGCGATGAGCCGGCCGGGCCGATGGAACGCGCCGAGCGGGCGGCCCAGACCGAGCAGGCTGACCACCTCGCGCAGGCCATGCCGGCCGACGTCGCGGACCGCGGGACGGGGCTACGACGTGCCTGAGCTGCCCGAGGTGGAGACCGTCCGGCAGGGGCTGGCCCAGTGGGTCATCGGCCGCCGGATCGCCTCGGTGGAGGTCCGCCACCCCCGTGCGGTCCGCCGGCACGTCCCCGGCGGAGCGCACTTCGCCGACGTGCTCGCCGACCGGACCGTGCTGGACGTCCGCCGCCGCGGCAAGTACCTGTGGTTGCCGCTGGACAGCGGCGACGCCGTGATCGGGCACCTCGGCATGTCCGGTCAGCTGCTGTTCCAGCCGCCCGGCACGCCCGACGAGACCCACCTGCGGGTGCGGTTCCGGTTCGCCGACGGCGGGCCGGAGCTGCGCTTCGTCGACCAGCGCACGTTCGGTGGGCTCTCGGTCAGCGAGGGCGGCGCGGACCTGCCCGCGGAGATCGCGCACATCGCCCGCGACCCGATGGACCCGGAGTTCGCCGACGCGGCGTTCGTCGCCGCGCTGCGCCGCCGACGGACCGAGGTGAAACGGGCTCTGCTCGATCAGACCCTGATCTCGGGGGTGGGCAACATCTACGCCGACGAGGCGCTCTGGCGCGCCGGGCTGCACGGCACCCGGCCCACCGACGCGCTGACCGGTCCGGCCGCGCAGCGCCTGCTCGGCCACGTCCGCGACGTGCTCGCTGAGGCGATCAAGGAGGGTGGCACCAGCTTCGACGCCCTCTACGTCAACGTCAACGGTGAGAGCGGCTACTTCGACCGGGCGTTGAACGTCTACGGCCGCGAGGGTGAGCCGTGCCGGCGGTGCGGCGCCCCGGTCCGCCGGGAGGCGTTCATGAACCGCTCCTCGTACAGCTGCCCACACTGCCAGCCCCGGCCCCGGGGTTCCCTTCGGGGATGACCCGGAGGTCGCTCGGGGTCGGGTCCGGCGGGTCGCGGCCGACCTTTCCGGGCTGGACCCGGGCGGCGGTCCGAATCGCGGGTTGATGCCCGCCGTACCGCCCGAACGGTCCCGCCGACCCGTGTGGACCGGCTCCGGGGACGGCGGGGGACGATCCCCGATGTGACCGCCTCGTCACGCTCCTAACGTCAGCACCGTTGACAGGGGGTTGACGTGACAGGGGGACCCGAGATGGGGACAAGACCGGTGACGGTGCGGATGGCGCGGTGGAGCGCCGAGCACCCGTGGCGGGCGATAGCGCTGTGGGCCGTTTTCGTGGCGGTGTGCTTCCTCGGTGGCAACGCCGCCGGCCTCAACGAGGCCACCAGCGGCGACCAGGCGATCGGCGAGGCGGGGCGCGCCGGCCTGATCGTGGATGCCGGCGCCTTCGACGACGCGGCCGTGGAGAACGTCCTGATCACGTCGCGGGCCGGCGCGCTGGACCCGGCGGCGGCGAAGGTGGCGGCGGACGACGCGGCGGCCCGGCTGCGCACGGTCACCGGCGTCGCCGAGATCGGCCCGCCGGTGACCGCCCGGGACGGCTCGGCGCTGCTGCTGCCGATCACCATGTCCGGCGACCCGGGTACCGCGTCCGACCGGGTGCAGCCGCTCCGTGACGCCACCGCCACCGTCCAGGAGGCGCACCCGCAGCTGCGCGTCGAGCAGGTCGGCGGCCCGTCCATCGGGCAGGCCCTCGACGACACCCTGGGCAAGGACTTCAAGCGCGCCGAGCTGCTCAGTCTGCCGGTCACGCTGGCGATCCTGATCGTCGCGTTCGGCGCACTGATCGCGGCCAGCGTGCCGGTGCTGCTGGCGCTCTCCTCGGTCGCCGCCGCGATGGGTCTGTCCACTCTCGCCTCGCACCTCGTGCCGGCCACCGACACCACGGCCCCGGTGATCCTGCTGATCGGCATGGCGGTCGGGGTCGACTACTCGCTGTTCTACGTCCGGCGGGAGCGGGAGGAACGCGCCAAGGGCCGCTCCGGGCTGGACGCGGTGGAGATCGCTGCGGAGACCTCCGGGCACGCCGTGGTGGTCTCCGGCTTCGCAGTGATCATCTCGATGGCCGGCCTGCTGCTCGCTGGCGACGTGGTCTTCTCGTCGCTGGCCGTCGGCTCGATCCTGGTCGTCGCGGTCGCGGTGGTCGGCTCGCTGACCGTGCTGCCCGCACTGCTCGCCAAGCTCGGTCGTTGGGTCGACCGCCCCCGGGTGCCGCTGCTCTGGCGACTGACCGCCCCACGCGCCGGCCGGCACGGCCAGCCCCGCTCGCCCCGGCTCTGGCCGGCGGTGCTCCGGCCCGCGCTGCGTGCCCCGGTGCCGACCCTGGTCATCTCGGTCGGGTTGCTGCTCGCGCTCGCCGCGCCGGCACTCGGCATGAAGCTGAAGTTCCCCGGCATGGAGGACCTGCCGCGCACCACCCCGGCAATGCAGGCGTACGACCGCCTCACCGCCGCCTTCCCGAGCACCGGCACCAACCACGTTGTGGCCGTCCGGGCGCCGGCCGAGCAGGCCGACCGGGTCCGCGCGGCGCTCACCGACCTGGCCACCCGGGCTGCCAGCGATCCGCTGTTCGCCCCCACCGAGGCCGACGGCCCGAAGATCGAGGTGTCGGCCGACCGGCGGGTCTCGGTGCTCGACGTGGCCACCCCGTATGCCAGCCGTGACGACCGGTCGGTGCGGTCGCTGGAGAAGCTGCGCGAGGACCTGGTCCCGGCCGAGCTGCGGGGCATCCCCGGCATCGAGTACGCGGTCGGCGGCAGCGTGGCCGACAGCGAGGACTACGCGCAGCACGTCCGGGACAAGCTGCCGCTGGTGATGGGCTTCGTCCTGGTGCTCACCTTCCTGGTCATGGTGCTCACCTTCCGGTCGGTGGTGGTGGCGGCCAGCGCGATCGCGTTGAACCTGCTCTCCGCCGGCGCCGCGTACGGGCTGCTGGTGCTGGTCTTCCAGGGCGACTGGGCGGCGGGGCCGCTCGGCTTCACCTCGATGGGCGCGATCGTGTCCTGGCTGCCGCTGTTCCTCTTCGTGGTGCTCTTCGGCCTCTCCATGGACTACCACGTCTTCGTGGTCAGCCGGATCCGCGAGGGCATTCGGGCGGGCATGTCCAACCGGGACGCGGTGGCGTACGGGATCACGTCCTCGGCCGGCGTGGTGACCAGTGCGGCGATCGTGATGGTCGGGGTGTTCTCCATCTTCGCCACGCTGAGCACGATCGACATGAAGCAGCTCGGCATCGGCCTGGCGGCGGCGATCCTGCTGGACGCCACGATCATCCGGGGCGTGGTGCTGCCGGCGCTGATGACCATGCTCGGCGACGCCAACTGGTGGGCCCCACGCTTCCTGCGCCCGCGCTCGGCGCCCACCCCCACCGAACCACCGGCCCCCGCCCCGGAGCTGGTGCCGGTGTCCTGACTCCTGCCGCACCCCACCCCGTCCGCGTCGATCCAGACGATTCTCCCTGGATCGACGCGGACGGGGCTGCGTCAGGGCAGGGGGCAGGCTTCTCGCCAGGCGTTCAGGGTCCGGTCCTTGCGGATGGACGCGAAGCCGTAGCCGACGGTGGTGACGCAGAAGTCGTCGGTCGAGCCGGTGTACTCGACATGGAAGACCGGTTTGTCGGCGTCGGCGAAGGGCAGCAGCTTGGCGCACTGGTCGAGCCGGACGCATTCCTCGTTGACCGCGAAGTCGAAGTCCGGGGCCAGCGCGGCGAGCTGTGGCACGTCGTTGACCAGCCCGGGGGAGAGGTCCAGCGACCGGGCCAGCCGGGCCAGCCGGCGGTTGAACAGCAGTTGGTCGTCGAAGTCGAGCGGGAAGCCGCTGCGCTGGGCGTACCCGTCGGCGTCGGCCAGCGCCACCGCGCCGAAGCCCTTGCCCCGGCAGAGCCGGAACCGGTCGGCCAGCACCGGCTCAAGCGCGTCCCACCGCCGGACGTCCAGCCACCGGCTGCCGGGTTGGCGGCCGGTGGAGCCCTGTACGGCGGCCGGGAGCCGGCTGGCGTCCGGGTCGTCCGAGCGGACCGAGCCGATGTGCACCTGGCAGATCAGCCGGCGGTTCCGGGAGCGCAGCTCGGCGGTCTGGGCGGCGGTGGTGGCCACCGGGTCGAGCAGGAAGACGTCGGCGTCCACCGCCGGGTCGAGCGGGCCGTGGAGCTGCCACTGCCACTGCCAGTGCCGGGCCTGGTCGGTCGGCCAGGGGGTGGGCGCCCCGGGCGGGGTGAACTCGGCCCGGCAGCCGTACGCCGGGACCAGCAGGACGAGGGCGACGCAGGCCGCCGCGATTCGGCGCAGCGGGCATAAGACGGCGCGTCGCCGCGGCCGGATCCGCATCGGCAGCTCCCGGGTCCCGGGCGGCCCGTCGCCGCCCTCACCGGTACGCCGCCCCCACGCTCCGGCCCGGCGTACCTCACCGGGTCAAACGAGCGCGGGGGCGGGGACGACGCGCGGTCAGCGCGGCGCCGCGAAGACCTGCGTCCAGTACGGTCCGTTGCTGTTGGCGATGCCGACGCCGATTTCGGTGAACGCGCAGTTCAGGATGTTCGCCCGGTGGCCGGAGCTGTTCATCCAGGCGTCCATCACGGCGGCCGGGGTCTTCTGGTTCCACGCCACGTTCTCGCCGTAGGTGCGCCAGGCGTAGCCCACCCGGTCGAGCCGGACTCCGGCGTTGCTGCCGTCGCTGCCGGTGTGCGACATGTTCTTGTGATCGGCCTGGTCCTGGCTGTGCCGCTGGGCGGCGGTCATCAGCTTGTCGTCGATGCTCAGCGCCTTGCAGCCGGCCTTGGCCCGTTCGGCGTTGACCAGGTCGACCACCTCGCGGGCCTGGGCGCTGACGGTGCCGCTGCCGCCGGAGCCCGTGCCGGTGGTGCTGCTCGGCGCGCTGGTGCGCGGGGTGCTGCGCCGCGAGGCGGCGGTGGCGCGCGACGACGCCGGGCTGGGCTTGACGACCTTGCTAGGTGTCGGGCTCGGCCGGGCGGAACTGGGCGCGGTGGTCGGGGAGGGCGCGACCAGGTTGTCGCCCACCGGCTCCTCGGTCGGCACCGCCGGGGCGGCGGCGAGGGTGTCGTCGACGGCGGTCGGCTCGCTGGCCGTGCCGCCTCCGCCGGGCAGGGCGAGCGCGCCGACGCCGAGGCTCACCACGAGGGTGGCCGCCGCGGCGGCGCCGCCGATCACCAGGGGGCGGCGCCAGCGCCGCTGGGAGCGGTGCCGGCCCTCGCTGGAACGGCCCGCACCGGTCGTGTCGGTCGGCCAGCCGCCGGTGGTCTCCTCGGCGGGGGTGTTGCCGCGCCAGTCGCCGGTCGCCTCGTCGTCCTGCCGGTAGGCGGGCTCGTACGCGGGCCAGGCGGCGGTCGGGCCGTCGGCGGGCTCGGCGGGGGCCGCCGGTTCCTGCTGCCAACGGGCGGTGGGCTGCGGGCGGTGCCACTCGTCGCCGGGCTGGTCAGGGTCGTCGTCACCGAACAGGTAGGCCGAGCGGGGTTCCGGGCGGTCCCTCAGCCAGTCCGGCTCGTCGGTCGGCCGCTCGGCGCGCCGGGGGGCGCCGTTCGGGTCCATCGGGTCGGTCCAGCCGTACACGCACTGCCTCCACGGGGTCGGTTGCGGGCCGGAGTGACGCTACGACCCGCCCACTACCTGCGGCAACGTGGCTAAGGAAGAGTTAAGGGGAAGTCGGACGCCAAGGTGCGGACTTCCCGGAATTCGGGCGTACAGTAAAGGTGTCCGGACAGAGAGTGTCCGTGCCTTGAGGCAGCCCCCCCGACAAGTGGACAGGTCGACGTAGAGATGATCTACGGCCTGCGAGAACTTGACGAAGGGGGGTTTGCGGCTCAATATATAGGTGTCGCCAGTCGCGCCCGGTCATGCCCAGATACAGCTGGAATGACAGTCGCGTATGAATGGGCGCGCGTTGGCCGGCCTTTCCGGCAGCGCATATCAAGGAGTCAGCATGGCGAAGGCCCTCTACGGCCACGTAGGTGCAGCGCCCGACCGGCGTCTGCTCGACGAGGTCACCCGACTGCGTGCCAGGGTTCAGGCACTGGAGTTCGAGATCACGCGTCTGCGCGCCGACAACGATCGGCTCGCGGCGGCTGCGGCGGAGGCGGACGACCTGCTTCGTCTGGCCGAGCCGGCGCTGACCTGATCTCCGGGGTCGGAAAACTGAATCGCACCATCGCAAAAATGCGCGCCGACACCTCTGTGCCGGCGCGCAACGCTGTCCGGCCCCTTTCCCGGTCGGCTATTTATGATCTTGTCTCGGGCGGCGCTGGAACCGCGCCAGTTGTTTCCGGAAACGCGTCGGACGGCGTACCGATCATGAACGGTGTTTGTCTTTCTCGCCGCCTCTCGAACAACAGCGCCGGCGGCTCGCACTCGCGTCCCGCGCTTCCGACCGGCGCGCTTCGGGGCGGGTCGCGTGCCCGACCGCTCCCGCCACCGGGTTAGTCTGCGGGTTCACCAGGTCCGCGCAGCCGGCGACGGTACGGCGGCCACCGGACAAGGATCGAGAAGGTGTATCTCAAGAGCCTGACGGTGAAGGGCTTCAAGTCCTTCGCCTCCGCCACGACGTTGAAGCTGGAGCCCGGGATCACCTGCGTGGTGGGCCCGAACGGCTCCGGCAAGTCCAACGTCGTCGACGCCATCGCCTGGGTGCTCGGCGAGCAGGGCGCCAAGGCGCTACGCGGCGGCAAGATGGAGGACGTCATCTTCGCCGGCACCGCCGGCCGGGCGCCGCTGGGTCGCGCCGAGGTCACCCTCACCATCGACAACACCGACGGCGCGCTGCCGATCGAGTACACCGAGGTCTCCATCACCCGCCGGATGTTCCGCTCCGGCGAGAGCGAGTACGAGATCAACGGCAACTCGTGCCGGTTGCTGGACATCCAGGAGCTGCTCTCCGACTCCGGCATCGGCCGGGAGATGCACATCATCGTCGGCCAGGGCCGGCTCGACGGCATGCTGCACGCCAAGCCGGAGGACCGCCGGGCGTTCATCGAGGAGGCGGCCGGCGTCCTCAAGCACCGCAAGCGCAAGGAAAAGGCGCTGCGCAAGCTCGACGCGATGCAGGTGAATCTCAACCGGCTCACCGACCTCACGGCCGAGCTGCGCCGCCAGCTCAAGCCGCTGGGCCGGCAGGCGGAGGTGGCCCGGCGGGCCGCCGCCATCCAGGCGAACCTGCGCGACGCCCGGCTGCGGCTGCTCGCCGACGACCTGGCCACCCTGCGGACCACCCTCGACCGGGAGATCGCCGACGAGACCGCGCTGCGGGAGCGGCGCGAGCAGGTCGAGGCCGAGCACGCCGAGGTGCAGGGCCGGCTCGGTGAGCTGGAGGCCGCGCTGGCCGAGGACGCGCCGCTGCTCGCCGCCGCCCAGGACACCTGGTACAAGCTGTCCGCCCTCCAAGAACGCTTCCGGTCGATCGAACAGCTCGCCCGCGAACGGCTGCGGCACCTGAGCGCCACCGGCGACGACGAGCGGCCCGGCCGCGACCCGGACCAGCTGGAGGCCGAGGCCGAGCGGGTCCGCGAGCAGGAGGAGGAGCTGCGCG
Source organism: Micromonospora sp. NPDC005087 (assembly GCF_042872965.1). Classification (NCBI taxonomy): domain Bacteria; kingdom Bacillati; phylum Actinomycetota; class Actinomycetes; order Micromonosporales; family Micromonosporaceae; genus Micromonospora; species Micromonospora sp. NPDC005087. Next base: position 233,737 of record NZ_JBIALB010000010.1, read on the forward strand.
CGGCGCTCACCGACGACCAGATCCGGCTGGCCGAGGCCGTGGAGCACCGCCAGGAGCTGGAGCGTCAGCTCGCCGCCGCCGAACGGGAGCTGGTCGTCGCCGCCAAGGCCATCGCCGACCGGCGCGAAGGGATGGCCCGGCTCACCGGCCAGGTCAACTCGGCCCAGGCCCGGACCACCAGCGCCGGCGAGGAGATCGAACGGCTCGCCGTCGCGCACGCCGACGCGATGAGCCGTGCCGAGGCGGCGCAGGCCGACCTGGACGCGGTCTCCGCGCAGTCCACCGAGGCGGACCGGGACAACGCCGACCTGGACGCCCGGCACGCCGAGGCGGTCGCCGGGCAGGAGCGGGCGCAGGCCACCGTCCGGTCGCTGGCCGACGCCGAGCGGGCGGCGGAGAAGGACGCGGCCACCTGGAAGGCCCGGGAGGAGGCGCTCTCCCTTGGCCTGCGACGCAAGGACGGGGCGGGCGCGCTGCTCGCCCGGGCCGGCGACGTCCCCGGCCTGCTCGGCAGCCTCGCCGGGCTGCTCACCGTCGCCCCGGGACACGAGGCCGCGTTGGCCGCCGCGCTCGGCGGCCTCGCCGACGCGGTCGCGGTCAGCGGGGTGGACGAGGCCGTCGAGGCGATGCGGCTGCTCAAGATCTCCGACGCCGGCCGGGCCGGCCTGCTGGTGGGCAGCCCGGCGGGGCCGGGCATGACCGGTTCCGCCGACGCGCTGCGTCCAAAGGTGCCCGACGGCGCTCGATGGGCTCCCGACCTGGTGGAATGCGCCGCCGAGCTGCGCCCCGCGGTGCACCGGGCACTGCGCGACGTGGTGCTCGTCGATGATCTGGCCGCCGCGGCCGACCTGGTCGCCGGCAATCCCGAGCTGCGCGCGGTCACCCCGGACGGGGACGTCGTCGGGGCGTACGCGGCGGCCGGCGGGTCGGCCAAGGCGCCCAGCTACATCGAGGTGCAGGCGGCCGTCGAGGAGGCTCGCAGCAACCGGCTCGCCGCCGAGCAGACCGGCGCGGAGCTGCGCGACCAGCTTGGCGAGGCACGTGCCGAGGTGGCCGTCGCCAAGGAGGCCGTGCAGCACGCCGCCGCCGAGAAGCGCGAAGCGGAGAGCCACCGGAACGCCGCCGCCCGCAGACTGGCCGAGCTGGGTGCGGCGGCCCGCTCGGCGAAGGCGGAGACCGACCGCCTCGGCGAGTCCCGGGCCCGTGCCGAGGCCGCCCGGCAGCGGGACCTCGCCGCGCTCGCCGAGCTGGAGGAGCGGCTTCGGCTGGCCGAGGAGACCCCGGTCGACGCCGAGCCCTCCGCCGAGGAGCGGGACCAGCTCGCCGCGATGGTGCCGCAGGCCCGGCAGAACGAGATGGAGGTCCGGCTCGCGGTGCGTACCGCCGAGGAGCGGGTCTCCTCGATCGCCGGCCGGGCCGACTCGCTGGCCCGGCAGGCCACCGCGGAGCGGGCCGCCCGGGAACGCGCCGCGGCCCGGCGGGCCGCCCGCACCCGGGGCGCGGGCATCGCCCGGGCCGTCGCCGCCGGCGCCCGGGAGGCGCTCACCCGGCTCACCACCTCGATCGCGGCCGCGGAGGAGCACCGCGACGCGGTGGCCCGGGAACGCGCCGCCCGCGAGGCGGAGCTCCAGGAGGTACGCGGAGCCGCCAAGCGGTTCGGCGCGGAACTGGAGCGGCTGACCAGCCAGGTGCACCGGGACGAGGTGGCCCGCGCCGAGCAGCGGCTGCGCATCGAGCAGTTGGAGGCGAAGGCGGCCGAGGACTTCGGGTTGGACGTGGAGACCCTGGTCGCCGAGTACGGGCCCACCCAACCCGTACCGCCCACCCAGGTCGACGTCGCGGCGGCCGAACGCGACGGGCTCCCGGTGCCCGAGCCGGTCCGCTACGAGCGGCCGGTGCAGGAGAAGCGGGCCGCCAAGGCCGAACGCGAACTGGCCCTGCTCGGCAAGGTCAACCCGCTCGCGCTGGAGGAGTTCGCCGCGCTGGAGGAGCGTTTCAAGTTCCTCTCCGAGCAGCTGGAGGACCTCAAGGCCACCCGGCGGGACCTGCTCACCGTGGTCAAGGACGTGGACGAGCGGATCCTGGAGGTCTTCGCCAGCGCGTTCGAGGACACCGCGCGGGAGTTCGAGCAGGTGTTCACCGTGCTCTTCCCCGGCGGTGAGGGTCGGCTGATTCTCACCGACCCCGAGGACCTGCTCACCACCGGCGTCGAGGTGGAGGCCCGCCCGCCGGGCAAGAAGATCAAGCGGCTGTCGCTGCTCTCCGGTGGCGAGCGGTCGCTGACCGCGGTGGCCATGCTGGTGGCGATCTTCCGCGCCCGGCCCAGCCCGTTCTACATCATGGACGAGGTGGAAGCCGCCCTGGACGACGTGAACCTGGGCCGGCTGATCACGCTGCTGGCACAGTTGCGGGAGAAGAGTCAGCTGATCGTCATCACGCACCAGAAGCGGACGATGGAGATCGCCGACGCGCTCTACGGAGTGACCATGCGCAGCGGTGTCACCCAGGTGATCAGCCAACGGCTCAACCGGGCCGACGAGGACGACCAGCGGCACAGCCGCGGCGAGGAGAACGGGTAGTGGCTCGGGAACGCGCGACGGCGCTCCTGCTGGATCTGGACGGCGTACTGCGCCGGTTCGACCCGGCGGTGGCCGCCGGGGTGGAGCGGGAGTACGGCCTCGCCGACGGGGTGCTCACCGAGATCGCCATGCGGTGGGGCCGGCTCCAGCCTGTGCTCACCGGCCAGGTCAGCCACGCCGACTGGGTGGGAAGCGTGGCGGACGCGCTGGCCGAGCCGGCCGGCGACCCGGACCGGGCCCGGGCGGCGGTGGAGCAGTGGCAGCGCTACCGGGGCGAGGTGGACACCGAGGTGCTCGACTTCGTCCGGGAGGTGCGCGCAGCAGGGATCAAGGTCGGCCTGGCCACCAACGCCACCGACCTGCTCGACGCCGACCTGGCCACGCTCGGCCTGACCGGCGAGCTGGACGTGGTGGTGAACTCCTCGACGCTCGGGGTGCACAAGCCGGCCCCGGAGTACTTCCAGGCCGCCTGCGTGGCACTGGCCACCCCGCCGGCCCGGGTGCTCTTCGTCGACGACGAGGACTGGGCAATCCGGGGCGCCAGGGCCGCCGGCCTGTCGGCACACCGCTGGGGCGGCCACGCCGACCTGCGCTACCTGCGGGCGGCGCTGAACTACTGAGCGGCCCTCACTCGCCGGTGACGCCGTCGATACGCTCGCGAATCAGGTCGGCGTGACCGTTGTGCCGGGCGTACTCCTCGATCATGTGCACATAGACCCAGCGCAGGTTGAAGGTGCGCTTCTTCGCGCCGACCTCCGTGAAGGTCTCGTCGAGCGAGTGGCCGAAGGCAGCCTCCCGGGCCAGCGCCACCTCCCGATGGAAGGTGGCGAAGTCGGCCTCGGCGTCGGCGGCGCTGACGTCGTGGTCGGCGTCCGGCGTCTCCGGGGTGAAGTACGGGTAGTCGACCGGCTCGCCGGCGAAGTTCTCCCGGAACCACCAGGCCTCCACCTCGGCCAGGTGCCGGACCAGGCCGAGCAGGGTCAGCCCGGACGGCTCCACGCTCGGCGTGCGCAGCTGGGCCTCGGTCAGCCCGGCGCATTTGAGCAGCAGCGTCTGTCGGTGGTAGTCGAGCCAGCCGTCGAGCATGGTGCGCTCGTCGCCGACGTACGGTTCAGGTGTCCGGGTGATCTCCGGTGCGATCCACGTCATGCCGCGCATCCTGCCCGGCGGACCTGACACAACGCGACGGGTTATCAGGGCACCACGACGACGGGCCAGCGGCCGGTGCGAACCAGGCGGGTGGCGACCGAGCCGACCAGCCGGTGACCCGCCTGCTCGGAAGCGCCGACCACCACCATGTCGGCCTGGAACTCGTCGGCCGCCGCGCACAGTTCGCCGTACGCGTCGCCCCGCCGGCACAGGAAGGTCACCGGCAGGCCGAGCTCCTCGGCGCCGCGCCGGCACTCCCGGCGCAGTTCGTCGGCCAACTCGTCGTGGGTGCGCTGCACCGCGCCCGCGTCCATCCCCGGCACCAGGGCGGTCAGTCCGCTCGCCGAGCTGACGAAGAGCACCACCAGCGCGGCGCCCTGCCGGCGGGCCAGGCCGGCGGCGTAGGAGCCGGCCCGCTCGGAGGTGCGGGTGCCGTCCACACCCACCATGATCACCCGGGGTCCGTCCGTGCCTCGCTCGAAGGGCAACGGGCGGGTCCGGGGCCCGTAGTCCTCGCGGTCAGGCGCTCCCACGCTCATGGCTGTCTACCTCACCTCTGCTCGCCGGTACGGACGACGGCGGCATCAGCGCCGGCCCCGATGGTTGATTCTTGCTCGACTTCGGCGCCGACCGGAGAGCCGGTGTGCTGCCGCAGCGGCACCTCCTTGATGAAGCTCACAGCGATCAGCGCGATCAGCGCGAAGGGGGCAGCGGCCACGAAGATGTCGCCAGCGCCGTGGCCGTACGCGCTCTCCACCACCGCCCGGATCGGGCCGGGCAGGGTGTGCACGTCGGGAAGGACGCCACCGCCGCCCGAGCTGGACGCGGAGATGCCGAGCCGGGCCAGGCCCTCGGACGTGTAGCCGGTGACCTTGTGGCCGAGCACCGCGCCGAGCGCGGAGACGCCGATCGCGCCGCCCAGGCTGCGGAAGAACGCCACCATCGAGCTGGCCGCGCCGAGCTCGTGCGTGCCGACGGTGTTCTGCACGGCGAGGACCAGGTTCTGCATGGTCATGCCGAGGCCGATGCCGACCAGCGCCATGTAGATGCTGAGCAGGGTGAAGCTCGTGTCGGCCCGGAGCGTGCCCATCAGCGCGAAGCCGACTGTGAGCAGCGCCGTACCGATCACCAGGAACCGCTTCCAGCGGCCGGTCTTGGTGATGATCCGACCGCTCAGCGTCGACGCGACCAGTAGGCCGAGGATCATCGGCAGGGTCATGAGGCCGGACATCGTCGGGCTCTGGCCGCGGCTGATCTGGAAGTACTGGCCGAGGAAGACCGAGGCGCCGAACATGCCCACGCCGACCGCGATGCTCGCGACGACGGCCAGGGTGATGGTGCGGTTGCGGAACAGGCGCGGCGGGATCATCGGCTCGGCGGCCCGGGTCTCCACCCGGATCGCCAACGCGCCGAGCACCAGCGCGCCGATCACCATGGCGGCGGACTGCCAGGAGGTCCAGTCGAACTGGTTACCGGCGAGCGAGACCCAGATCAGCAGCAACGAGACGGCCGCGGTGATCAGCGTGGCGCCCCACCAGTCGATCTGCGCCTTCCGCTTCACCACCGGCAGGTGCAGGGTCTTCTGGAGCACGACCAGCGCGGCGATGGCGAAGGGCACCCCAACGTAGAAGCACCAGCGCCAGCCCAACCACGAGGTGTCGACGATCACGCCGCCGATCAGCGGGCCGCCGATGGTGCCGACGGCCAACACGGCGCCGAGGTAGCCGCTGTAGCGTCCCCGCTCGCGCGGCGCGATCATGGTCGCCATGATCACCTGGGCCAGCGCGGTGAGGCCGCCGGCGCCGATGCCCTGGAGCACCCGGCAGGCGATCAGCTCACTGGTGCCCTGCGCGGCGCCGGCCAGCACCGAGCCCAGCACGTAGATCCCCAGGGAGAGCTGGACCAGGAGCTTCTTGCTGGTCAGGTCGGCGAGCTTGCCCCAGATGGGGGTGGTCGCGGTGGTCGCGAGCAGGGCCGAGGTGACCACCCAGGTGTACGCGGACTGGCCGCCGTGCAGCTCGGTGATGATCCGCGGCAGCGCGTTCGAGACGACCGTGGAGGAGAGGATCGCGACGAACATGCCCAGCAGCAGACCGGAGAGGGCCTCCAGGATCTGTCGGTGGGTCATGTCGACGCCGGTCGCCCGGGTGGGCGCTGTCGCCTGGCTCATCGTTGCTGCCTCCGCGTGGAGTCGAGGTGGAGCGGCGGGGCCGGTGAGGCCGCTGCCGCTCAGAAGTTGCTTGAAGCAACCGTAGGGGTTGGTTGCCTCAAGCAACAACTCGTCGGACCGCGCCGGCATTCCCCGCCGCCGCCGGTCAGACCCAGGAGTCGTTGAACCGGCCGAGCAGCCGGGCGAACTCCTCGACGTCCCGGGCCGGCCAGCCGTCCAGGGCGCGCAGGAATTCGCCCAGCCGGGCGGACCGGGCGACGTCGAACCGCCGCTGACCCTCCTCGGTGAGGCTGATCTGCGCGGCCCGCCGATCGCTGGGATCGGGGTCGCGGTTGACCAGGCCGAGCGCTTCCAGCCCGTTGATCTGCCGGCTCAACGTCCCCTTGCCCACCCCCAGCCGCCCCGCCAGCTCGGTCAACCGGATCGAGCCACTGCGGCGCAGCCAGAGCAGCAGGCCGTAGGTGTTCGGTTCGAGGTTCGGGTGCACCTCCCGGGCGATCTCCCAGGAGACCGCCCGGCCACGACGCAGCAGGGCCGTCAGTTCGTGCTCGACCGCCCGGATCGGCTTCGGCAGGTGCTCGTCGTCCACGGCGTAGAGACTACGGCGGGGTCAGCTCAGCCGTTGCCGGAGAGCCGGTGGCGCATCACCGGGCGTAGCCGCCCATCCTTCGTGGTGCCCTCGACGGTCACCTCAGCCGCGCGCCCCCGGTGGGTCAGGGTGGACACCGCGTTGCCGAAGTAGGGGCCGGCCAGCTTGCGCCAGCGCACCCCCGGGCGGCGGACACCCGCCGAGCGGGCCAACGCCCGGGTCGCCCCCGCCGGGCCGGCCGACCAGGCGAGCCGCATCAGCGGACGGATACCGGCCGGCACCTGGTTGTGGATCGGCGAACAGGTGAGCTGGTGCACCGGGGTCACCACCGCCGGGTCGGCGAACCGGGCCTGGGCCACGTACGAGTGGTGCACGTCCCCGGACAGCACGCTGATCGACGCCGGCGGGGCGTACGCCGGGCCTGCGCCGACCCGCGCGCCGGACCGGCTCGGGGTGCCGGTGCCGATCCGGGCGAAGGTTTCCGCGAGCGCCTCGAAGGAGCGGCGGAAGGCAGCCCAGTGCTCCAGGTCCAGTGCCCGGCGCAGCTTCTCCGCCCCGCGCGCCACCCAGGGCCGGCGTGAGTCGGCGAGCTTCTCGTTCCACGCCTCGACATGGTGGATGCCCTGCGGCAGCAGCCAGGGCAGCGAGGCGCCGACCACCAGGTGGTCGTAAACCCCGTGCGCCTGGTCGAGGAACCAGGCCCACTCACCCGGCGGCAGCATCGCCCGGTTGCCCCGCTCGAGCACCCGACTGCACCGGTTGTCCAGCATCACCAGCCGGGTCCGGCCCAGGTCCAGCGCGTAACTCCACTGGTACTGCACCGCACGCCAACGCTCGGTGTCGTGCGCCAGGTCGGACTCCTGGTCGACCCGGTGGCCGAACTCGCGCAGCACGCCGGTGGCGTCCTCCGCGGCGGTGACCTTCGCGAACACCGGGTCGGCGGCGATGTCGTCCGGGGAGAGGTTGCCCAGGTGCTGGTAGACCCAGTAGGAGGCGAGACCGCTGCCGATCCGCTCGGACCACCACGGCTGCTCGCGGACCTCGGCCCGCCAGGACGCCGAGGTGTTCCAGTCGTCGATGATCTCGTGGTCGTCGAAGATCATCACGCTCGGCACGGTGGAGAGCAGCCAGCGGATCTCCGGATCCCGCCAGGACTCCAGGTAGAGCTTGGTGTACTCGTCGAAGCTCACCACCTGGTCGGCCGGGGCGCCCTTCGGTCGCCGCCGGCGCCGACGCAGCAACCGGCGCACCGTCGGCGACGTGACGTCGGCGTAGACCTGGTCGCCGAGCAGCACCAGCAGGTCCGGCAGCGCGTTCGCCTCGGGGTCGGCCATCAACCGCCGGGCGTACGCGTCCAGCGCGTCCGGCGGGAGCTTGCGCGTGGTGGCGTGCTGGGTGGTTTCCCGGCATGAGCCGAAGAGCAGGCTCACCGGCTGGTCCCGGTCGTCGGCCGCCCGGGTGCGGATCACACTCGGCGGGAAGCCGCTGCTCGGCACCGGCCAGACCACCTCGTCGTCGACCAGCACCTCGTACGTGGTCGCGCTGTCCGGGGTGAGCCCCTGCACCACCACGAGCGCGTAGTGATGGTCGTACGCCGAGAAGGTGGCTTCGGTGCCGGTGGCGCCGTCCGCGGTGCGGACGGTGACCACGGCGGGCGCCGCCGTCTCCACCCAGATGGTCGCCCGGGTGTCCACCACTCGCCGCAGAAGGGGGCCGATGAGGAGGTGGGCGGCGGGCATGCGGCGAGCCTACCGCCGGTTCCCGCACCGGCCGGGGTGCGGTGGCTGGGACGCCGCGCCCGGCATCTGACAGGATTCCGGCATGGCCGAATATCTCGTCCTCGCTCTGGTCCTGCTCGGTGTGCTGATCGCCGGCACAGTCGGGCTGGTCGTGCCGCGATTGCGGCGGCGGCCCGAGCCCCCACTGCCGCGCACCGAGGTCGACACCCGGGCCGAGGAGGATCTCGCCGGCCCGCCGGTCGAGGCGCCGGAGTCCGATCTGTCCACCGGTGTCCTGGTCGAGCCGCCACCGGTGCTCGAGGTGCCCGCGCCGACCGTCGAGGTGCCCGAGCCGACCGCCGGGCGGCTGGTCCGGCTCCGCTCGCGGCTGTCCCGCTCGCAGAACGTCTTCGGCAAGGGGCTGCTCGGCCTGCTCGCCCGCGACCACCTCGACGAGGACGTCTGGGAGGAGATCGAGGACAGCCTGATCACCGCCGACGTCGGCGTCGACGCCACCCGCGACATCGTCGACCGGCTGCGCGAGCGCACCCGGGTGCTGGGCACCCGCTCGGCCTCCGAGCTGCGCGCACTGCTCGCCGCCGAGTTGGTCAACGCCCTCGACCCGAGCCTGGACCGGTCGCTGCGCACCGCCCCGAAGGACGGCGTCCCGGCGGTGCTGCTGGTCGTCGGCGTCAACGGCGCCGGCAAGACCACCACCTGCGGCAAGATCGCCCGGGTGCTGGTGGCCGACGGCCGCAGCGTCCTGCTCGGCGCGGCGGACACCTTCCGGGCCGCCGCCGCCGACCAGCTGGAGACCTGGGGGTCACGGGTCGGGGCGGAGACCGTCCGCGGCCCGGAGGCCGCGGACCCGGCCAGCGTCGCCTTCGACGCGGTCAAGCGCGGCATCGACACCGGCGTGGACACCGTGCTCATCGACACCGCCGGCCGGCTGCAGAACAAGGTCGGCCTGATGGACGAGCTGGGCAAGGTCAAGCGGGTGGTGGAGAAACAGGGCCCGATCGATGAGACACTGCTCATCCTGGACGCCACAACAGGGCAGAACGGTCTGGAGCAGGCCCGGGTCTTCACCGAGGTGGTCAACGTGACGGGCGTGGTCCTGACCAAGCTCGACGGCACCGCGAAGGGCGGCATCGTGATCGCCGTGCAGCGCAAGCTGGGCATCCCGGTGAAGCTCGTCGGCCTCGGTGAGGGCAAGGACGATCTGGCCCCGTTCGACCCGGCGCAGTTCGTCGACGCGCTGTTGGGCACCGAGGCCGCCGGACGGGACGCGTAGTCTCGGGTGACCACTGACGATCGCGCGTACGCGGGCTGGCGCGACCCCGGCCACCCCTCGCAGCGCCTCGGGAGACCGTACGTGACTTCGCAGGAGATCCCGCTGCACGGCGGCAACGTGAGCACCGTGGTCCGGGTCGGTGACACGGTCCGCCGCAACGCCGGGCCCTGGACCCCGTCCGTGCACGCCCTGCTGAGGCACCTGGAGTACGTCGGGTTCACCGGCGCACCCCGGGCCCTGGGCATGGACGAGCGCAACCGCGAGGTGCTGTCGTACCTGGAGGGGGAGTGCGGGGAGTACCCGCTCGCCCCGCACTGGGTGACCGACGAGGCGCTGGTCACCGTGGCCACCATGCTGCGGATGTTCCACGACGCGCAGTACGGCTTCACCCCGCCGCCCGGGGCGGTCTGGCGCTCGTTCGGGCCGCCGCCACCGGACACGGAGGTGATCTGCCACCACGACGCGGCGCCGCACAACGTGATCTGGCGGCCGGACGGCACGCTCGGGCTGATCGACTTCGATCTGGCGTCGCCAGGCTCCCGGATCTACGACGTGGCGTACGCGGCCTGGACCTGGGTGCCGATCTTCGCGGACCGGGATTCGATCACCCTCGGCTGGAAGCGCCCGGACCGGCCGCGCCGGCTGCGGCTCTTCGCCGACGCGTACGGGCTGATCCCCCGGGACCGGCACCGGCTGATCCGGACCATCCGCAAGCGGATCGTGGATCACGTCGAGGGAATCCGTCGGATGGCCGCCGCCGGGGAGCCGGCGTTCGTCCGGATCGTGCACAAGGGGCACCTGCGCCGGCCGATGCGCGATCTGCGGCTGCTCGACTACGAGCGGCACGCCCTGGAGAACGCCCTCCGTTGAGCGCATTCCGCTGACCGTGCGAAGTTCGTGACACGTACGAAACAACCCGTCACGAAACGGAAACCGGCACGGGACCATGGGTGAAACAGCCGGCCGCGAAGCTTCCGCCCAACCGGCCGACGGGCGACGCTGCCCCGGAAAGCCGCGAAGGAGGGAACTTCACCTTTAGGAGGCCAGCGTGCCTGAAGCACCCACGATCGACGGCGGCAATACCGTTTGGCTGCTGGTTTCGACCGCGCTCGTGCTGCTCATGACCCCGGGACTGGCGCTGTTCTACGGCGGGCTCAACCGGGCCAAGGGCGTGCTCAACATGATGATGATGAGCTTCTCCGCCATCGGGCTCATCTCTGTTCTGTGGTGGTTCTACGGCTTCAGCGTCGCCTTCGGGACCGACGTGAACGGTTTCTGGGGCGACCCGGGCGCGTACCTCGGCACCAAGACCTTCCTCGCCGAGACCGACCTGTGGGGCGCCACGGCGGAGAACCCGAGCGGCATCGGGGTTCCGCTCTACGTGTTCATGGCCTTCCAGATGGTCTTCGCGGTGATCACCGTCGCGCTGATCAGCGGTGCCATCGCCGACCGGGCCAAGTTCGCCGGCTGGCTGCTGTTCGCCTTCGGCTGGGCCACCCTGGTCTACTTCCCGGTCGCCCACTGGGTCTGGGGCGGCGGGATCATCGGCGGCGACATCCACGCGCTGGACTTCGCCGGTGGCACCGCGGTGCACATCAACGCCGGCGCGGCGGCCCTGGCCGTGGCTCTGGTGCTCGGCAAGCGGCTCGGCTGGCCGCGCGAGGGCATGAAGCCGCACAACATTCCCCTGGTCGCGCTCGGTGCCGGCCTGCTGTGGTTCGGGTGGTTCGGGTTCAACGCCGGCTCGGAGCTGACCGTCGACTCGGTCGCCGGCCTCGCCTTCATCAACACCCAGCTCGCCACGGCGGCCGCCGTGCTCGGTTGGATCGCGGTCGAATGGATCAAGGACCGGAAGCCGACCATGGTCGGCGCCTCGTCCGGCGCCGTCGCCGGCCTGGTCGCCATCACCCCGGCCTGCGGGTTCATCGCCCCCTGGGCGGCCGTTCTGCTCGGCATCGTCGCCGGGGTGGTGTGCGCGCTCGCCGTCAGTCTCAAGTACCGGTTCGGCTACGACGACTCCCTCGACGTGGTCGGCGTGCACTTCGTCGGCGGCTGGATCGGCTCGCTCTGGCTCGGCCTCTTCGCCACCAACTCGGTCAACGCCGCGATCAGTGACGTGGTGGGCGCCTCCGACGGCCTTTTCTACGGCGGCGGCGTCACCCAGCTCGGACGGCAGGCGCTCGCCGGCCTGATCGTCTCGGTCTGGTCGTTCGGCATCGCCTGGGTGCTCGCCTTCGTCATCGAGAAGACGATCGGCTTCCGGGTGCGGGCCGAGGCTGAGGTCGAGGGGATCGACATCGCCGAGCACGCCGAGAGCAGCTACGACCTGTCCCCGGCGGGCGGCGGCACGGGCAGCGCGTTCGCGATGGCCGGCATCGGCACCCCCGGTGGCGGCGTGACGAGCGGTGCCAAGCCGGAGGCGGATCCCGCCGAGCCGGTCAGCGAGAAGGTCGCCGGTTAACGTTCCTGGGATGGAGGGGTTGGACATGAAGCTGGTGACCGCGGTCATCAAGCCGTACCAGCTGGACGCGGTGAAGGAGGCTCTGCACGCCCTCGGGGTGGCCGGGCTGACCGTCAGCGAGGTTCAGGGGTACGGGCGGCAGAAGGGGCACACCGAGGTCTACCGGGGTGCCGAGTACACGGTCGAGTTCCTGCCCAAGATCCGGGTCGAGGTGCTCACCGACGAGATCGACGTGGAAAAGATCGTGGACGCCATCGTCGGTGCAGCCCGCACGGGCAAGATCGGCGACGGCAAGGTCTGGGTCACCGGTGTCGAGGAGGTCGTCCGGGTTCGTACCGGCGAACGCGGCCTCGACGCGCTCTGACCGGGCCACGACCGACATGACCTCGTTGATCAAGGGGAACGCGTCAGGGCACGCCGGCGACGGCGACGCGGGCCGCTTGATCAACGAGGTCGTCGGCCTACCCGGGGGGATCGGCGAGCCGGCCCGGCTGGCCCGGGCGGCAGCGTACGACGACTTCCTGCGGGGTTTGCTGCCCGCGCGTGCGGGCGTGGCGCTGCTCGCTGTCGGTGGGCTGGGCCGGCGGCAGTGCGCCCCGTACGGTGACCTCGACCTGGTGCTGCTGCACGCCGGTGTACCCGGCACGGACGAGCTGGCCGCCGCGGTCTGGTACCCGATCTGGGACGCCGGCCTGCGGCTGGACCACTCGGTGCGGACCGTCGCCGAGGCGCTCTCGGTGGCCCGGGACGACGTCAAGGTCGCCCTCGGGTTGCTCGATGCCCGGCTGGTGGCCGGCGACCGCGCCCTGGCCGACGCGCTGGTCCGTGCCGCCGCCGACCACTGGCGGCGGACCGCCGTCCGCCAGCTGCCCGGCCTGCGGGAGGTCACCGCCGCCCGCTGGCAGGCCCACGGCGAGCTGGCCTTCCTGTTGGAGGGCGACCTCAAGGAGGCCGCCGGCGGGCTGCGCGACGTGGGGCTGCTGCGGGCGATCTCCGCCGCGGGGATCACCGACGCACTACGTCCCGCCGTGCGCGCCGCACACCTGCGCCTGCTGGACACCCGGGACGCCCTGCACCAGCAGGTCGGCCGCCGGGTCGACCGGCTGGTCGCCCAGGAGCGTGACGGGGTGGCCACGCTCCTCGGCCTCCGACAACTCCAGCTCGGCGCGTCTGACGCCGCGCGGCGCCCTGGAGCCGTCGTAGAGGACGGCGATGCCCTCCTGCGCCGGGTCGCCGGGGACGCGCGCACGGTCAGCCACGCCCTGGACGACGCCTTCCGCGCCGCCGACCGGCTGCGCTCCGGCCGCTCCCGGGGCGGGAACGGACGCCCGGTGCGCCGACCGGTGGCCCGGGACGTGGTGGAGCACGACGGCGAACTGGTGCTCGCCCGCACGGCGATCGGAGCACGCCCCGACCCGAGCCTGTCACTGCGGGTGGCCGCCGCCGCGGCCGCCACTCGGCTGCCGATAGCCCGCGCCACCTGCGAGTGGCTGGCGGCGTACTGTCCGCCGCTGCCCGCGCCCTGGCCGGCCGGGGCCCGGGCCGCGCTGACCACCCTGCTCGGCGCCGGTCCCGGCCTGGTGCCGGCCTGGGAGACCTGTGACCGGTACGGGCTGGTCGACGGCTGGCTTCCCGAGTGGGCCCGGCTGCGCAGCCTGCCCCAGCACAACCCCGTGCACCGGTACACCCTCGACCGGCACCTGGTGCAGACCGCGCACGAGGCCAGCCGACACTCCCGCGAGGTGGACCGTCCGGACCTGCTGCTCCTCGGCGCCCTGCTGCACGACATCGGCAAGGGGTTGCCCGGAGATCACAGCACGGTCGGTGTGCCGCTGGCCGAGGCGGTGGCGACCCGGATCGGCCTGCCCACCGGCGAGGTCGAGCTGATCGGCACGCTGGTCCGGCTGCACCTGCTGCTGCCCGACGTGGCCACCCGCCGGGACCTGGCCGACCCGGTGACCATCGCATCGGTGGCCGAGGCGGTCGGCGACACCGGCACACTCGACCTGCTGCACGCGCTGGTCCGGGCGGACGCGGCGGCCACCGGACCGGCGGCCTGGTCGGACTGGAAGGGCCGGCTGGTCGCCGAACTGGTCGCCCGGGTCCGCACCGCGCTGGACACCGGCGTGCTGCCCGAGCCGCCGACCCCCGACCCGGCGCTGCTGGCCGGGCCTCTGCCGGTCGTCCACCTGACCGGGGACCGAGTAGCGGTGGCGGCGGCGGACCGGCGCGGCCTGCTCGCCACGGTGGCCGGCTGCCTGGCGCTGCACCGGTTGGAAGTGATCTCCGCGGACGCCTCCGTGGTCGACGGCCGGGCCCTGGTCGAGTGCCGGGTGCAGCCGCGCTACGGCCTGCCGCCGGACCCGGTCCCGCTCCGCGCCGACCTGCGGCGAGCGGTATCCGGCGACGTGTCGGTCACCCAGCGGCTGCGCGGCCGTGCGCTCGCCGCCCGGGGCGGCGGCGCGGCCCCCCGGGTGGTTTGGCACCGCGAGGCGGCCACCGACGCGGTGCTGCTGGAACTGCGCGCCGCCGACGCCGCCGGGCTGCTCTACCGCGTCACCTGTGCGCTCGACGAGGCGGGTGCCCTGGTCCGCGCGGCCCGCATCTCCACCCTCGGCGCCGACGTGGTCGACGCCTTCTACCTGGTCGGCGGCTGGCCGGACGACGCCACCCGAGCCCGCCTGGAGACCGCAGTCCTTGCCGCCGTCTGACCCGCGATCGGATCCGCCCCGAAGCCCCGGCCGGTGCCCGCGCTGCGCTGTCCGACGCGCGGCGCTGCGCCGTCCGACGCCCGGCGCTGCGGCGTCCGCCTAGCCGACGCGGCACCTCATTGCTCTGCTAGGCCCAGCACACCCCCGGGCGGGGGGACGCCGCCCACCGGACGTGGTCCCTGCTGTCGGTACCGCGGCCGCCGCCGCTGTCCGGCTGCCACGCGCGCCTGCGTCTTCGGCGGCCCAACCCTCGTGCCAGCCCATCTCGCTCACAAGCGTTATACCTCAGAGTCATATTTATGCCTCAGAGGTATAACGCTCGCGGAGGTGTCCGCCGCCGGCCCGGGCGCGCTCGAGCCGTCCGGCGGGTCTCACCGCCCAGCGGGAGCGCTGTGGCGCCGTCCGGAGGGGGCCTTGTCCGGAAGGGCCCTGTCCGGAAGGGCGCCGTCCGGGGGTGTGCCTTCTGGGGGTGTGCCGGGGAACGGCGGCCGGTGAGAGGCGCGGGCCGGCGGGTGGCGCGGCCACCGGCAGCGGGCGGGAGCGGCAGAGCGGCGTGCGGCAGAGCGGCGTGTGGCAGGGCTTTTGGGGCAGGGCGGCGTGTGGCAGGGCGGCGTGCGGCGAGGCGGACAGGGGCGGGGGCCCTGGGGCGGCGGGTACGTCCGGGGGCGTAGCTGCGGTGCCGCTCGTGGACGCACGCCGGGCGGCTTCGGCGCGGGCAGAATGACGGCCATGCGAGGGAGCGGGCAGCGAGGGTGGCAGGAGACGGCCGTTGACGCGGCGCTCGCCCTGGTGCTGCTCGGATTCGCGCTGCTCGCGACCGGCCTGGCCGGGAACAACCAGCCGGGGTCGAGGCCGGTGGACGCCGCCTGCCGGGTGCTGATCGCGGTCGCCGCGCTGGCCCTGCTGGCCCGACGCCGCGCCCCGGTCGCCACCCTGGCCGTGGTCACCGTGGCAACCACGGCGTACCTCGTGCTCGGCTACCCGTACGGTCCGATTCTGCTCACTTTCCTGATCGCGGTGTACACCGTGGCGGCGCGACTGCCGGTGCGGCTTGCGGCGCTTGCCACCGGCGGCGCGTTCGTGCTGCTGCTGACACACGTCTTCTGGTCCCGGGGTCCGGCTCCGGGCTGGGCCGCGGTGCTGCCCGCGTCGGCGTGGGCGGTCGTACCGTTCGCGGCGGGGACGGTGGTGCGGGTCAACCGCGAGGCGACGGCCCGCAGTCGTGCCGAGCAGGCTCGCAGCCGCGCCGAGCAGGCCCGGCGACAGGCCGACGAGGAGCGGCTGCGCATCGCTCAGGAGGTGCATGACGTGGTGGGGCACGGGCTGGCCGCGATCAGCATGCAGGCGGAGATCGCCCTGCACCTGCTGCCGAAACGGCCGGAGCAGGCGGAGACCGCGCTGACCGCGATCAGCCGGACCAGCCGGGAGGCACTCGACGAGCTGCGGGTCACTCTGGGGGCCGTGCGGCGGGGCGCGGAGCGTGGGCCGGTGCCCGGCCTGGCCCGACTCCCGGCGCTGCGCGACCGGCTCGCCGGGGCTGGTCTCGCCGTCGAGCTGCGGGTGGTCGGTGATCCCCGGGAGCTGCCGAACCCGGTGGACCTGGCCGCGTACCGGGTGGTGCAGGAGGCGTTGACCAACGTCCTGCGCCACGCCGGGGTGGCCAACGCGGACGTGACGGTCGGCTACCGCGTCGACGAGTTGACCGTCGAGGTCACCGACCGGGGCGCGGGCGCGGCCGGCGACGTGTTGGATCCCGCCGGCGACGGCGGGCACGGTCTGGCCGGGATGCGGGAGCGGGTCGACGCGCTCGGTGGGCGGCTGCTCGTCGGGCCGCGCCCCGACGGCGGTTTCCGGGTGTACGCCCGGCTGCCGGTGGAGCCGTCCGCGTGATCCGGGTGCTGATCGCCGACGACCAGGACCTGGTCCGGCTCGGGCTGCGCGCGCTGGTGGAGAGCGAGGACGACCTGGCGCTCGCCGGTGAGGCGGCCGACGGACTGCGGGCGGTGGAGCTGGCCCGCCGGGAACGGCCGGACGTGGTGCTGATGGACATCCGGATGCCGGGCATCGACGGGATCGAGGCCACCCGTCGGATCGTCGCCGACCCCGACCTGGTCGGCACACGGGTCGTGGTGCTCACCACCTTCGAGCTGGACGAGTACGTCTTCGACGCGCTGCGGTACGGGGCGAGCGGGTTCCTCACCAAGGACACCCGGCCGGCCGAGCTGCTGCGGGCTGTCCGGCTGGTCGCCGAGGGGGAGGCGCTGCTGTCGCCGTCGGTGACCCGGCGGGTGGTGCGGGAGTTCGCCACCCGCCCGTCCCGGGCGCCCCGCCCGCACCCGCGGCTCGACGCGCTCACCGACCGGGAGCGCCAGGTGGTCGGCCTGGTCGGTGAGGGGCTGAACAACGAGGAGATCGCCGCCCGGCTGGTGGTCAGCCCGGCGACCGCGCGTACCCACGTCAGCAGGGCGATGGGCAAGCTGGGCGCTCGGGACCGGGCGCAGCTCGTCGTCTTCGCGTACCAGTCGGGGTTGGTGTCCGGATAAACGGCGGCGGCCGGGCGCGGCGGGGCGGCCGGGACGCGGCCCGGGCCGGGCGACAGCGGCCGTGCAGCCGGCCCGCTACCCTTGCGGTGGTCGGACTCCGCACTGCCGGCCACGTTGTGCCCGCCGGAACACTGACAAACGGGATGTTCGCGTGTTTGACACCTTGAGTGACCGCCTGTCCGGGATCTTCACCAAGCTCCGCGGCAAGGGGCGGCTCACCGACGCCGACATCGACGCCACCGCGCGCGAGATCCGCCTCGCGCTGCTGGAGGCGGACGTCGCGCTGCCGGTCGTCAAGGGCTTCATCGCGGCCGTCAAGGAGCGGGCCCGCAGCTCCGAGGTCTCCCAGGCGCTGAACCCGGCCCAGCAGATCATCAAGATCGTCAACGATGAGCTGATCAACGTGCTCGGCGGCGAGGGCCGGCGGCTCCAGTTCGCCAAGCAGTCCCCGACCGTGATCATGCTGGCCGGCCTCCAGGGCTCCGGTAAGACCACCCTCGCCGGCAAGCTGGCCCGCTGGCTCAAGGGCCAGGGGCACCAGCCGCTGCTGGTCGCCGCGGACCTCCAGCGTCCCAACGCCGTCGGGCAGCTCCAGGTGCTCGGTGGCCGGGCCGGCGTCGAGGTGTACGCCCCGGAGCCCGGCAACGGCGTCGGCGACCCGGTCCAGGTGGCCCGCGCGTCGATCGAGCACGCGAAGCGGGCGGCCCGGGACATCGTCATCGTCGACACCGCCGGCCGGCTCGGCATCGACGCCGAGATGATGCAGCAGGCCGCCGACATCCGCGACGCGGTCCAGCCGGACGAGGTCATCTTCGTCATCGACGCGATGGTCGGTCAGGACGCCGTCCGCACTGCCGAGGCGTTCCGCGACGGTGTCGGCATCACCGGTGTGGTGCTCTCCAAGCTCGACGGCGACGCCCGTGGTGGCGCCGCGCTGTCGGTGCGCGAGGTGACCGGGCAGCCGATCCTGTTCGCCTCCACCGGCGAGAAGCTGGAGGACTTCGACGTCTTCCACCCCGACCGGATGGCCAGCCGGATCCTCGGCATGGGCGACGTCCTCACTCTGATCGAGCAGGCCGAGCAGGCCTTCGACTCCGATCAGAAGGAGAAGATGACCGCCAAGCTGATGGGCGGCGAGCAGTTCACCCTGGAGGACTTCCTCGACCAGCTCATCGCCGTGCGGCGGATGGGTCCGATCGCCAACGTGCTGGCCATGATGCCCGGCATGGGGCAGATGAAGGACCAGCTGGCCGATCTGGACGACACCCACTTCGACCGGGTCACCGCGATCATCCGGTCGATGACCCCGGGCGAGCGGACCAACCCGAAGATCATCAACGGCTCCCGCCGGGCGCGCATCGCCAACGGCTCCGGAGTCACCGTGATGGACGTCAACCAGCTGCTCAACCGCTTCGCCGACGCGCAGAAGATGATGAAGCAGATGGGCGGCATGATGGGCCTGCCCGGCGGTGGCCGGCGCAAGGCGACCAAGTCGCCGAAGAACAAGCGGAAGGGCACCAAGGGTGGCGGTCGGCCGCGTACCGGCGCCGGTGCCGGGATGCCGGGCGGCTTCCCGGGCGGTATGCCGCAGCTCCCGCCGGGGATGGACCCGAACGACCTCGCCGGGGGCCAGGGGCTGCCGCCCGGCTTCAAGCTCCCGAAGATCGACTTCAACAAGCTCGGCAAGGGTGGCGACAAGGGCCCCCGCTGATTCCGCAGACGCCGGGCTGATCGGGTAGGACTGTGCGCATGGCTCTTCATGTGCGCGGTGTGCTGCTCCCCGACGACGAGGTCCGGGATCTCTGGCTGGTCGGCGACCGGGTGACCTTCACCCCGGTGCCCGACGTGGAGACGGTGGTCGACGGCGGTTTCGTCCTGCCTGGGCTGGTCGACGCGCACTGCCACATCGGCATCGCCCGTGGCGGTGCCCCGATCACCTCCCTCGATCAGGCCCGCGAGCTGGCCCACGTCGACCGGGACGCTGGCGTGCTGGCGATCCGCGACGCCGGCTCGCCGTACCCGTACCCCGAACTCGACGACGAACCGGACCTGCCGCGACTGGCCCGGGCGGGCCGGCATGTCGCGCCGCCGAAGCGCTACCTGCGCGACATCGGCGTGGAGGTCGGCGCGGCCGAGGTGGCCGCCACGGTGGCGGCTCAGGCGCGGGCCGGCAACGGCTGGGTCAAGCTGGTCGGCGACTGGATCGACCGCGGCGTGGGTGACCTGGCGCCGGCCTGGGACGCGGACACCCTCACCGCCGCCGTGCGGGCCGCGCACGACGCCGGGGTACGCGCAGCGGTGCACACCTTCTCCGAGTCGGCGGTGGAGATCATGGTGCGGGCCGGGGTGGACTCGGTCGAGCACGGCACCGGGCTGAGCCTCGACCTGATCGACGAGATGGCCCGCCAGGGCACCGCGCTGGTCCCCACGATGATCAACATTGCCACCTTCGACGGCATCGCAGAGCAGGCGCGGGCCAAGTTCCCCGGGTATGCCGAGCACATGCTGGCACTGCGGGACGGATTCCCGGAGGTGGTGCGGGCCGCACACGAGGCGGGCGTGCCGATCTACGTGGGCACCGACGCGGGCGGCGGCATCGACCACGGGCTGGCCGCCGAGGAGATGCTGCTGCTGCACGAGCGGGCCGGGATGGCGCCGATCGACGTGCTGGCCGCAGCCTCCTGGGGCGCCCGGGAGTGGCTCGGTTTTCCCGGCCTGGTCGAGGGCGGCCTCGCCGACCTGACGGTCTACCCCGAGGACCCACGCCACGACCTGCGCGTCGTCCGTGCCCCGTCCCGCACCATCCTCCGGGGCCGCGTCATCCGCTGACGCCCCGCGCGCGGCCCGTGGGGTTAGTGGGTTGGGCGGGCCGTCGCCGCGAAGAGGCGTATCGCCAGGTCGGTCAGGGCTGAGGCGGTCTGGTCGATCGGGGAGCGGGGAAGCACGATGTGGCTCACCACCAGGCGGACGATGCTGTCGGCGGCGAAGGCCAGCGCGGCCGGGTCGGCTCCCGGCAGGTGGTCTCCGGCCCACTCGATCAGCGCGCCGGAAGCCTCGGTGAGCACCACCTCGGCCCGGGTGGTCAGATATGGCAGCAGCTCGTCCGAGCCACCCCGGGCACTGGTCAGGATGGCCTTGACCAGCGGGTTGTCCGCTGCCGTGGCGAGGGTGCGCGCGATGGCCGCGTATGCCCCGGCCCGCACGTCGTCGCCGTTCGCGACAAGTGCGGCACGGACGTCGCCGACGAACCGGTCCACCTCGCGCCGGGCCAGCGCCTCGGCCAGCCCCGCCTTGCTGCCGAACTCGTTGTAGACGGTCTGCCGGCTCACCCCGGCCGTGGTGGCCACCCCACCCATCCGGACCGCGTCCCAGCCGCCGGCGATGGTCCGCGTACGGGCGGCGTCCACGATCGTGTCCCGCAGTTGCTGGCGCGGCGAGCCGGTCGATGCAGTCATGGTGGTCGAATTCTACGGGGGCACCGTCGCCACGCCCAGAGCTGCCACGACGACGACAAGCCGGGCGTGACACCGCACGACGGGCGGGCGCGACACGGCACGGCCACTCCCGGACGCGGTGTCCCCCCGTGTGGCGCATAGGATGTGCGGTCATGGCACGCGTGCTCACTCCCCGTGCGGAGGACTTCCCCCGCTGGTACCAGGACCTGATCGCCAAGGCGAAGCTGGCCGACAACGGCCCGGTCCGCGGCACCATGGTCATCCGCCCGGCCGGCTATGCCATCTGGGAACGGATGCAGGCCGAGATGGACGCCCGGATCAAGGCGGCGGGCGCGGAGAACGCGTACTTCCCGCTGTTCATTCCGGAGAGCTACCTCAAGCGCGAGGCCCAGCACGTCGAGGGCTTCTCGCCGGAGCTGGCGGTGGTCACTCACGGTGGCGGCAAGCAGCTCGCCGAACCGGTGGTGGTGCGCCCCACCAGCGAGACGGTCATCGGCGAGTTCATGGCCAAGTGGATCGACTCGTACCGGGACCTGCCGCTGCTGCTCAACCAGTGGGCCAACGTGGTCCGGTGGGAGCTGCGCCCGCGGATCTTCCTGCGTACCAGCGAGTTCCTCTGGCAGGAGGGGCACACCGCGCACGCCACCCGCGAGGACGCCCGGGCCTACGCCCGGCGGATCCTGCACGAGGCGTACGAGGACCTGATGGTCAACGTGATCGGCATCCCCGTGGTGGTGGGTCTGAAGACGGCCCGCGAGCGGTTCGCCGGTGCGACCGCCACGTACACCTGTGAAGGCATGATGGGCGACGGCAAGGCGCTTCAGCTGGGCACCAGCCACGAGCTGGGCCAGAACTTCGCCAAGGCGTTCGACATCAGCTACTCGTCGGCCGAGGGTGGCCGGGAGCACGCCTGGACGACCTCCTGGGGCACCTCGACCCGGATGCTCGGCGGGCTGATCATGGCGCACGGCGACGACAACGGCCTGCGGGTGCCGCCGAGGCTGGCCCCGATCCAGGCGTACGTCATGATCGTCAAGGACGGCGAGGGCGTCGCCGAGGCGGCGGCCAAGCTGCGCGACGGCCTGCGTGACGCCGGTGTCCGGGTCGCGCTCGACGACCGCACGGACACCGCGTTCGGCCGCCGGGCCGTCGACGCCGAGCTGCGCGGCTATCCGGTACGCGTCGAGGTCGGCCCCCGCGACCTGGCCGCCGGCAACGCCGTGGTGGTGCGCCGTACCGACGGGTCGAAGTCCCCGACGCCGGTGGCCGACGTGGTCGGCGTGGTGCTGGCCGCGCTGGAGACCGACCAGCAGGTGCTGCACGACCAGGCGCTGGCCAACCGCGAGTCGCTCACGGTGGAGGTGGCCACCCTCGCCGAGGCGATCGAGGCCGCCGCGAACGGCTGGGCCCGGGTGCCGTGGTCGGCGGTCGGCGTGGCCGGCGAGGCCGAGGCGAACGGCCAGGGCGTCACGGTGCGCTGCCTGCTTCGCGCCGACGGCTCGGTGCCGGACTCCGAGGACGAACCCGACCTGATCGCCATCCTCGCCCGCGCCTACTGAGGCGGAAGGAAGGGCACCTTCTTAACGCCTGCGGTAGAGGAAGGGCCCCCTGTTAACAGCCCCGGAGGTGGTGCGGTGCGCTTCGAGTCGGGTCGGCTGATCATGCACCGCAGCGTGCGACGCGGCCGGATCGGATGGGTCCGGCCGGGCCGGGTGGTCAGCGACGACGAGCGGGGCCTGCTGGTCTGGATCGCCCGGGACTCGCCGGTCGCCCACGAGGTGAGCGAGGCGGGGCTGGGGATGCGGGCGATGCCGTTCGCCCAGTGGATCTCGTCGGCGTACCGGCTGGAGCACGGGCGCTGGAACGGGCCGCCGCTGCTGAAGTTCCTGCCCACCGGTGCGGCGCACTCCGTCTGGTGGTTCCGGGACGCGCAGGGCCGGTTCGCCCACTGGTACGTCAACCTGGAGGAGCCCGGCGTGCGCTGGGACGACGGCCCGGTGGCCGGCGTCGACGTGGTGGACCAGGACCTCGACGTGGTGGTGCACCCGGACCGCAGCTGGCAGTGGAAGGACGAGGAGGAGTTCGTCGAGCGCCTCGCCTTCCCGGACGACTACTGGGTGGCCGACGAGAAGGCGGTTCGGGCCGAGGGGGAGCGGGTGATCGCGCTCGCCGAGGCCGGAGAGTTCCCGTTCGACGGCACCTGGTGCGACTTCGCGCCTCCCGCCGACTGGGACGTACCGGACGAACTTCCGCCGGGCTGGGACCGTCCGCCGGTGCGCTGAGGGGTGTTCCGGGTCACCGGTCCGGGCGAGCCGGGCGCGGTGTCCGGGTCCGGTGCGAGAGATCGGCGGCGGATCTGGCAGAATGGGTCGCTGGTATCCGGCGCGCGTCCGGCGCCC
This sequence comes from Micromonospora sp. NPDC005087, assembly GCF_042872965.1. Taxonomy (NCBI): domain Bacteria; kingdom Bacillati; phylum Actinomycetota; class Actinomycetes; order Micromonosporales; family Micromonosporaceae; genus Micromonospora; species Micromonospora sp. NPDC005087. The sequence continues at coordinate 256,805 of NZ_JBIALB010000010.1, forward strand.
TCTAACCCAGGCGCGTCGCCAGTCCACCGAGTAGTCTCCGGCCCAACCCCACTGTGCCGTCGGCGCTCACCCATACACACCGCCCGTACCGGGCTGGTGAGATCGCAACAGGAGCGAAACAACTGTGGCCGTAAAGATCCGGCTCCTGCGGATGGGTAAGATCCGCAACCCGCAGTACCGCATTGTCATCGCCGACTCGCGCACCAAGCGTGACGGCCGGGCGATCGAGTTCGTCGGGGTGTACCAGCCGAAGGAAGACCCTTCGATCATCGAGGTCAAGTCGGAGCGGGTCCAGTACTGGCTGTCCGTCGGCGCTCAGCCGAGCGAGGCGGTGCAGCGGCTGCTGGAGCTGACCGGTGACTGGCAGAAGTACAAGGGCCTGCCGGCCCCGCCGCCGCTGAAGGTCGCCCCCGAGCGGGCCGACCGCAAGGCGGCGTACGAGGCTGAGGCGAAGGCCGCCGCCGGGCTCGCCCCGGAGACCCCGGCCAAGCCGGCCAAGAAGGCCGCCAAGGCCGCTGAGGCTCCGAAGGCCGAGGCTCCGGCTGAGGCTCCGAAGGCCGAGGCTCCGGCTGAGGCGCCGAAGACCGAGGCTCCGGCCGAGGCCCCGGCTGCCGCTGCCGACGCCGGTGAGCAGGCCTGATATGCCTCTGCGTCCGGCGTTGGAGCACCTGGTCAAGGGCATCGTCGACCACCCGGACGATGTCCGGGTGCGGATGGTCGATTCCCGTCGGGGCAAGCGGCTGGAAGTCCGCGTGCACCCCGAGGACCTCGGCACTGTGATCGGGCGGTCCGGCCGGACCGCCAAGGCGCTGCGCCAGGTGATCGGCTCCATCGGCGGGCGCGGGGTACGCGTCGACATCGTCGACTCGTACTGATGCAGCTCGTCGTCGGCAGGATCGGCAAGCCGCACGGTGTCCGCGGTGAGGTCACCGTGGAGGTGCGGACCGACGAGCCCGAAGCACGGTTCGCCCCAGGCACGGTGCTGCGCACCGAGCCTGGGGCGACGCCCCAGACTGTGTCCCCGCGCAGCAGCGGCGTGCTGCGCACCGAGCCTGGGGCGGTTCCGCCGCCCCCGGCCACGGACGGGCCCGGGGTGCTGTTCCGGGTCCCGGCCGAGCTGACCATCGAGGAATCCCGCTTCCATCAGGGCCGGATGCTGGTCGCGTTCGCCGGGATACTGGATCGCGACGGCGCCGAGGCGCTGCGCGGGACCCTGCTCGTGGTGGACAGCGCCGACGTGGAGCCCCCGGAGGACCCGGAGGAGTTCCACGACCACCAGCTCGTCGGGCTGGCCGTGGTCACGCCGGGCGGCGAGCGGCTGGGCGAGGTGGCCCGGATCGACCACGCCCCCTCCTCCGACCTGCTGGTGCTGCGACGCCCCGAGGGGCGTGTCGCGTTGATCCCGTTCGTCCGGGCGATCGTTCCGGAGGTCGACCTGGCCGGTGGACGCGTGATCGTCGACCCACCCGCCGGACTGCTCGACCTTTAGGACCACCCGCATGCGCGTCGACATCGTGTCGATCTTCCCGGAGTACTTCGCCCCTCTCGACCTGTCGCTGATCGGCCGGGCCCGGGCCAATGGCGTACTCCAGTTGGCCGTGCACGACCTGCGGACCTGGACCCACGACGTGCACCGCACGGTCGACGACACCCCCTACGGCGGCGGTCCGGGCATGGTGATGCGCCCGGAGCCGTGGGGCGGCGCGCTGGACGCGCTCGCGCCGGCCGAAGCCCCGCCGCCCCGGCTGCTGGTGCCCTCGCCGGCCGGTGTCCCGTTCACCCAGGCCATGGCGCACGAGCTGGCCGCCGAGCCGCACCTGCTCTTCGCCTGCGGTCGGTACGAGGGGATCGACCAGCGGGTACTGGCGCACGCCGCGACCCGGATGCCGGTCACCGAGGTGTCGCTCGGCGACTACGTGCTCTTCGGCGGCGAGGTGGCGGTGCTGGTCGTCCTGGAGGCGGTCACCCGGCTGCTGCCCGGTGTGCTGGGCAACGCCGGCTCGCTGGACGAGGAGTCGCACGCGCACGGGCTGCTCGAAGCGCCGATCTACACCAAGCCGCCGAGCTGGCGCGGGCACGACGTGCCGGAGGTGCTCCGCTCCGGCGATCACGGCAAGATCGCCCGCTGGCGGCGCGAGGAGGGTCTGCTGCGCACCGCCGCCCGGCGCCCGGACCTGCTCGCCGCGCTGCCCGCCGATCAGCTCGACAAACGGGACATCGCGGCGCTGGACCGGGCCGGATTTCAGCCGCCGCCGGGGGATGTGGCAAAGTAGAGGGGTTGCCGCATCCGTCCGCGCCCGCGGGCGGCTGCGAGGATCCTCGACCGGGGTCGGCACGCCGACCACCACCCGGGGATCAGAACCACCCACCCGCGCACCGAGTGACGGTGCGCCGTGAGCCTCACGAGGACGCAGCGATGAACATCCTGGACGCCCTTGACGCCCAGTCGAAGCGGACCGATCTTCCCGACTTCCGTGCCGGTGACACCGTCAAGGTGCACGCCCGCGTCGTTGAGGGCGCCCGGTCCCGTGTCCAGATCTTCCAGGGCGTCGTGATCCGCCGCCAGGGTGACGGTCTGCGCGAGACCTTCTCGGTCCGCAAGGTCAGCTTCGGTGTCGGCGTCGAGCGGACCTATCCGATCAACGGCCCGGGCATCGACCGGATCGAGATCGTGACCCGCGGTGCCGTGCGCCGCGCCAAGCTGTACTACCTGCGCGAGCTGCGCGGCAAGAAGGCCAAGATCAAGGAGAAGCGGGAGAAGCAGCCCAGCTGACTTCCCGCTCGCCACGCCGCCTGAGCTGCGCGTATGCCGTACCGACCGGACCGCACTACCCTGGTCGTACGGGCGCAGCGAGGCGGCGGCCCCGCCCATGTGGCGGGCAGCCGTCCACAACCGCCCGTGGGGCCTCGACGAGGCTCCCGGGCGGTGGTGTTTCTGCGGACCGGGGAGTGGCGTGGTGCAGACGCTTGACGAGGACGGCACCGTCGATCCGTGGCGCCGGCGGGCCCGCCGCACCCGCCGGCAGATGCCGCTCTGGCAGGAGCTCCCGCTGCTGCTGGTCGTCGCGTTCTGCCTCGCGGTGCTGATCCGCACCTTCCTGCTCCAGGCGTTCTTCATCCCGTCCGGTTCGATGGAGGACACGCTCCTGATCGGCGACCGCGTGCTGGTCAACAAGGTCGTCTACGACGTCCGCGACCCGGTACGCGGCGAGGTGGTGGTCTTCCGGGGCACCGACCGCTGGGCACCGCAGGTCGACGAGCAGCCGGCGCCGGGCTTCGCCGGCAAGCTCACCCGGACCGTCGGTGACCTGGTGGGGGTGAGCCGCCCCGGCGAGAAGGACTTCATCAAGCGGGTGATCGGTCTCCCCGGCGACCGGGTCAAGTGCTGCGACAGCCAGGGCCGGGTCACCGTCAACGGCACTCCACTCGACGAGCCGTACGTGGTGCGCGACTCCCCGCTGGACCTGCCACCCAACCCGGGGGAGTGCCGCTCCCGGCGTTTCGACGAGGTCGTCGTGCCGCCCGGCCAGATCTTCGTGATGGGCGACCACCGGCTGGTGTCCCAGGACGCGCGCTGCCAGGGCCCGGTGCCGATCGACAACGTGGTCGGCCGTGCCTTCATGGTGGTCTGGCCGTCCTCCCGGTGGAATCCGCTGTCGGTGCCGTCGACGTTCGACGACGTGTCCGGGCCGGCTGCGGCGTCCTCGGGCGCGCCCCCGGTCCGTCCGACCCCGCAGGGCGGTGTGCTGCTGCTTCTTCCCCTGGTAGCCGCGCTGCGGGGTTCCCGCGCGTTCCGGACGGTGACGTCTGGCCCGGCAACGTAGGCTCCTTGGCGTGATTGACGAGCAGACCGACAAGCCCCGTAGTTCCTTCTGGAAGGAGCTGCCGATCCTGCTGGGTGTGGCGATCCTGGTAGCGGTGCTGGTCCGCGCCTTCGTGCTGCAGACCTTCTTCATCCCCTCCCCGTCCATGGAAAACACCCTCAAGATCGATGACCGGGTGCTGGTCAACAAGCTGGTCTACGACTTCCGGTCACCGCACCGCGGCGAGGTGATCGTGTTCAAGGCGCCGATCGAGTGGAGCGGCAACCCCGACGGTGAGGACTTCATCAAGCGGGTGATCGGCGTCGGTGGTGACCACGTGGTCTGCTGCGACCCGCAGGAGCGGCTGGTGATCAACGGCAAGTCGCTCGACGAGCCGTACATCTTCTCGATGGACGGGGTCCGCGACAAGCCGGCGGACCAGGAATTCGACATCACCGTGCCGAAGGGGCGGCTGTGGGTGATGGGCGACCACCGGTCGGCCTCGGGCGACTCGCTGGAGCACTGGCAGCAGTCCGGGCAGAACATCACCGAGGCCACGATCCCGGAGGGCGAGGTGGTCGGGCGGGCGTTCACCGTGTTCTGGCCGGTCAACCGGGCCACCTGGCTGACCGTGCCGGATCAGTACGACGGCATTCCGAAGCCGTAGGCCCGACGGGGGCGTGGGCGATCCGCCGCCGGTCTGGCAGGCTGGGGGCGTGACCGTCTACACCCCTCGACGCGCCGCCCGCGTGCTGCTCGTCGACGCGGCCGGCCGGGTTCTGCTCTTCGACGGCTTCGACCCGGCCCGCCCCGGGCACCGCTACTGGTTCACCCCGGGCGGTGGGCTGGATCCGACGGAGTCACCGGCGGCGGGCGCGGCCCGGGAGTTGGCCGAGGAGACCGGGTTGCGACTCGACCCCGCCGAGCTGGGCGAGCCGGTCTGGTCCGAGATGACCGAGTTCCCGTTCGACGGTGTGTGGTATCGCCAGCAGCAGGTGTTCTTCCTGGTCCAGGTGTCGTCGTGGCAGGTGGACACCGCGGGCTTCGACGACGTCGAGCAGCGCAGCATCGCCGGTCACCGCTGGTGGTCGCCGGACGAGCTGGCGGCCAGCGATGAGCGGTACTACCCGGTCGAGCTGCCCGCCCTGCTGACCACGCTCCTGCGACCGACGGTCGGCGTCGGCCGGGACGAGGGCTCGTGCTGACCCCGCCGCGCACCGTCGTGCGCCGGGAGGCCGGGCTGTACGCGCTGGAGCGGGCGTTGCAGCGGCGCGGCTTCCGGCAGGTCGCTGGTGCCGACGAGGCCGGTCGGGGCGCGTGCGCCGGTCCGCTGGTCGCCGCCGCGGCGGTGCTGCCCGAGGGGCGACGGGGCGAGATCGACGGGCTGGCCGACTCCAAGCTGCTCACCCCGGCGAGCCGGGAGCGGGTGTACGCGGAGGTCGTGGACCGCGCGCTGGCGTACGCCGTGGTGGTCATCCCGGCCGAGGAGGTCGACGCCAGGGGGCTGCACGTGTGCAACCTGTCCGCGATGCGCCGGGCGCTCGCCTCGCTCACCACCCGGCCGGAGTACGTGCTGACCGACGGCTTCGGCGTGGACGGCCTGGGGGTGCCGGGGCTGGCGGTGTGGAAGGGCGACCGCGTGGCGGCCTGCGTGGCGGCGGCCAGCGTGCTCGCCAAGGTCACCCGGGATCGGATCATGGTGGAGTTGGACGGGGTGTTCCCGGCGTACGGCTTCGCCGAGCACAAGGGCTACATCACCCCGGAGCACTCCGCGGCGCTGCGGGAGCACGGGCCGTGCCGGGAGCACCGGTTCTCGTACGTCAACGTCGCCGCGGTCTCCGGTCGCGACGGCCGGCCGCCGCGCGCCCGTCGGCCCGTCCAACCGGGCCCGGATGAGCCGATGGAGCGCTCCTGGGCGTCAGGGAGTACCGTCGGCGTGGCGTTGGGCGAGCAGCTTCGGCCTCCGGCGCCGGTGGGGGAAGATGTGGTCATGGAAGGCGGAGTGCGATGAGCGCGGAAGATCTCGAGAAGTACGAGACCGAGATGGAGCTGCAGCTCTACCGGGAGTACCGCGACATTGTCCGCCAGTTCTCCTACGTGGTGGAGACGGAACGCCGGTTCTACCTGGCCAACCAGGTCGACCTGCACGTGCGCAACTCCGACGGCGAGGTCTACTTCGAGGTTGAGATGCACGACGCCTGGGTGTGGGACATGTACCGTCCTGCCCGCTTCGTGAAGAACGTCCGAGTGATGACTTTCAAGGACGTCAACGTCGAGGAGCTGGAGAAGCCGGACATCTCGCTCCCCGCCGACTCCGGCTTCGGCGGCTGACCGCTCCCGTACCGTCCGGCGCCACCACGGGCCCCCCACCCGTGGCGTAGCCCACGCCGCCGGTCATTCGGCCGGCACCACGACCTCAACCCGCTGCACCAGGTTGTTGGCGAAGCCGCCCCGGTTCCACGGCTGCTCAACCGGCTGGGTCCGCCCGGAGGCGTCCGTCGCCCGCGCGCCGAGCACGTACCGGCCCGGCGTCGCCGTCCACTCGTGCCGCCACCGTCGCCAGGCGAAGTCGCCGCCCTCCGCGGCGTCCAGCTCCGCCGGCACCCAGGTCGTCCCGCCGTCAGTGGTCACCTCCACGGAGACCACCGGCGCGTGCCCCGACCAGGCCCGACCGTCCAGAGTGCACGGCCCCGGCCGGAGCACGCGGCGGCGGGACATGAAGTCGGGGAAGCCGGGCGGGCGGACCAGCGCGCGTGGCTCGATCCGGGTGACCGGAACGCCCGGGTCGTCGGCGTCGCGGCGCAGCCGGTAGGCGACCGCGTTCTGGTAGCCCTCGAACGGTTCCGTCCGGACGTCGATCGAGTGGAGCCACTTCACGTGCGCCATGCCGTACCAGCCCGGCACGATCAGCCGCAGCGGCGCACCGTGCTGCGGCAGCAGGGGAGCACCGTTCATCTCGTACGCCAGCAGCACCTCCTCGCGCAGCGCGTCGGCGACGGGCAGCCCGCGCTGGTAGTCCTGCTCGACCCCGCGCTCGACGCCGTGATCGGCGCCGGTGAAGACCACGTCGACCGCGGCCGGGTCGAGACCCGCCTCGCGCAGCAGCGGCGCCAGCGGGGTGCCGGTCCATTCGGCGTTGCCGACCGCCTCGACCAGCCAGGGCTGGCTGACCGGCCGGGGGTCCAGCAGGACCCGGCCGTTGCCGGCGCACTCCAGGGTGACCCGGTGGGTGACCCGGGGCCGTTCACGAAGCTCCGCCAGGCTGACGGTCAGCGGCCGGTCCACCGCACCGCCGACGGTCAGCGCGTGCGTGGCCGGGTCCAGCTCCGGGATGTCGTAGTGGATGAGCAGGTAGTGCAACCCCGCCGGGGTGACGTCGTAGCGCAGCGCCTCCAGCGGGATGCCGTGGTTGCGGGCGGCGAGCTGCAACTCCTCGGCGCTGATCGCCTCGCCCGGCTCAGCGAGCCGGGACGGGCCGCTCACCTCGGCGACCGTCGGCGCGTCGGCCGCCCCGAGGTGCGGAGTCGGGACGTCCTGCTGAGACCCCGACGTCCGGTCATCGACAGTGGTCATAGGGGCCTCCCCGGCTCGGACGGCGGCACTGCGCTCGCACTCGGACCAGCCTAGGCCCTCTGCGACGGCCCGAGCGCGGCCCGGTGCGCGCGACGCCTCCGGTGCGGGGTGGCAGGGTCATCGGGGGAGGAAGCGGAACATCGTCAACCCGGGCGGCAGAGGCCGGGGACGGTTGAGGTGGCGGTGCACGCCGACGCCGACCCGGTCCGCCGGGCGACCTACCGCGACCGGTGCGAATCCCTCCTGCGCGAACCAGTCACAGACGGCGGGCACCAGATCCGGCTCGCGCCGATGCCGGGTCCAGATCACCGTGCCGCCCCTCGCGCAGAGCGCGGCAGAGTGCCCCACGGTGGCCCGAACGTCGGCGTCCGACACGTTGCCGAACACCCCGCAAAGCAGCACGAGGTCGGCCGGGACCAGATCGGCGTACGCGTCGGTCACCGCCGCGTCGCCGACCACCACCTGTACGCCGCTGAGACCAGCCGTCCGGGCGGCGTCCTCGGCCACGGCGGCGTTGCGCGGGTCCAGCTCGACCAGGCGGGCGGTCACGTCGTGGCGGCGCGGGTGGGTGGCGAGCACCGGGATCAGGTCCCGGCCCTGACCGGCGCACGCGCTGATCACCCGGAGCGGCCCAGCCGGCGCCCCGTCCAGTGCCGCCCGAACCTGCTCCCGCACCTCAACCAGCCGGGCGGCCAGCGCCGAACCCGGCTGGTCGTAGTCGTCATGCCAGGCAAGCCAGTCCCGAGCCATCGGCCCAGCATAGGCAGCGTCCGCCGGCCCGCGACATAGCAGATCATCGAGGGCCTTGAGTGGTCGTCCACAGCAGCCCTATTTGTCCACAGCCCGGCTGCTCGGGGGTGGCAGGCGGCCCCGCCCGGTCGCAGGCTGCCGTCATGCGACCGCCACCCGCCCCGCGCACCGTCCCGATCCGCCGCACCGTGCTGCTCTGCGCCGCGTTCCCGCTCGCGCTGACCGCCCAGCTCAGCTGCCTGGCGCTGCTGGTCGCGGCACTGCCCGGCCGCCCGCCGACGCTGGTCGTGCCGGTCGCGGTCGTGGCGCCCGACCCGACGGACACCGGCCCGGGGCGGTTCCGCTGGCCGGTCGACGGGCAGCCCCGCCCGGTGCGCCGATTCGACCCGCCGCCCCAGCCGTGGCTGGCCGGGCACCGGGGAGTGGACCTGGCCGCCCCGGCCGGCGCGGTGATCCGCAGCGCCGGGCGGGGCACGGTGCTCTTCGCGGGCCTGGTGGCCGGTCGACCGGTGGTCACCGTGGGGCACGCCGGCGGGCCGCGCACCACCCACGAGCCGGTGCGACCGTCGGTACGCCCCGGCCAGCCGCTCGCCGCCGGTGCGCCGCTGGGTGAACTGCTGCCCGGGCATCCGGGCTGCCCCGCCGTCGCCTGCCTGCACTGGGGCCTGCGCCGGGGCGCGGAATACCTCGACCCGCTGGCCCTGCTCGGCCTCGGCCCGGTACGCCTGCTCCCGGTCGGCGGGGTCAGCGCTGGGCGAGCAGCGCCGGCAGCCGCACGGCCAGCCGTTCGTACTCGCCGGCGGCGTTGTAGACCTGACCGGTGAGCCGCAGCCACCCCCGGCCGTTCCAGCTCATCACCGCCACCTCGGCGGCGAGCCGCTCGCCGATGCGCGTCTGCAGGGCCCGCGCCGCGTCGATGGTGGTGGCCGTGCCGGCCGGCAGCGGGATGATCCGCAGAGCCACCGCGGGCCCGCCGGGGTCGGGCAGGTGGGCGGGAGGCACCCCCAGCGCGTCCCCCACCACCCGCTGGCCGTACGCGGCGAGCGCGGCGTTGTGCTCCCGGACCCGGTCGACGCCCAGGCTGCGCAGCGTGAAGAGGCCCGCCGGGGCGGCCAGCCACGAGGTGTAGTCCAGGGTGGCCTGCCATTCGATCCGGGCCGGGAAACCGGTGTCCTGCTCCCACGAGACCACCAGCGGCTCGATCCGGTCCCGCCACGGCGCGCTCACCGCGAGCAGGGCGGTGCCGCGTGGGGCGTACCCCCACTTGTGCAGGTTGCCCACCCAGAAGTCGGCGCCGATGCTGGTGACCGGGGTCGGCAGCATGCCCGGCGCGTGCGCGGCGTCCACCAGGACCGGAACGCCGTGTTCGCGGGCCACCCCGACGATGGCGGCGGTCGGGAAGAGCCGGGCGGTGGCCGAGGTGAGCTGATCGACGACGAGGAGCCGGGTCCGCCCCGGGCGTAGGCCGGCGCGGACGGTCTGCACGATCTGCTCGTCGGTGGCCGCCAGCGGGATCGGCAGCACCCGGCCAACCGCTCCGGTCCGGCGGCACTCCCGCTGGATGGCCAGGCTCACCGCCCCGTACCCGTGGTCGGTGCTGAGCACCTCGTCACCGGGCTGCAGCCCCAGCGACTGGAGCACCACGGCGACGCCGGTGGTGGTGTTGCCGACCAGGGCGCTGCCCTCCGGGTCGGCGCCCAGGAAACTGGCGAGGTGCCGGCGGGTGTGCCCGATCCGGTCGACGAGCCCCTGGGTGAAGAAGCGCAGCGGGTTGGCCTCCATCTCGTCGCGCAGCCGCTGTTGGGCTCGCTGCACGCCGATCGGCACCGCGCCGAACGAACCGTGGTTGAGGTGGCTGACCGCCGGGTCGAGGGAGAAGAGCAGGCGGGCGCCCGGGATCGGCTCGGGGGGCTGCGGGACGCTCACCTGATGATCGTAACCGCCGGTCGATCACCGCCGAGCGGTTCGCTCGTCGGGGTCAGGCGCGCGGGTGGGCCTGGCGGTAGGCGGCGCGCAGCCGATCCACCGAGACGTGCGTGTAGATCTGTGTGCTGGCCAGCGACGAGTGGCCCAGCAGTTCCTGCACCGCGCGCAGGTCGGCGCCGCCCTCGAGGAGGTGGGTGGCGGCGGAGTGGCGCAGCCCGTGCGGGCTGGTCCGGGGGAGGCCGGTGGCCTCGGCGTACCCGCCGACGATCTGGCGTGCGGTGGTCGGGTTGAGTCGGCCGCCCCGGGCACCGAGCAGCAGCGCGTCGCCCGAGCGGGCGCCAACCAGCGCCGGGCGGCCCCGCCGCAGCCAGTCGTCGAGTGCTCGCTGCGCGGGCACCCCGTACGGCACCGAGCGCTCCCGACCGCCCTTGCCGAACACCCGGATCACCCGGCGGCCGTGGTCGACGTCCCCGACGTCCAACCCGCAGGCCTCGCTGATCCGCACGCCGGTGGCGTAGAGCAGTTCCAGCAGCACCCGGTCGCGAAGCCGTACCGCCTCGACCGCCGTCCCTTCCGCCGGGCCGGGCTTCGCCTCGTCCGGCGGCTCAGCCGTTGTCGGCCCGGTCGGTGTGGAGGCGGGGGTCAGCCGGGTTGGTGCCTCGACCAGGGCGGCGGCCTGGTCGGCGCGCAGGACGGTGGGAAGTTCCCGGTGCGCGCGAGGGCTGGCGAGCGCGGCGCCCACGTCGGCGGGGAGCAACCCGGCACGGTGTGCCCAGGCGCTGAACGCCCGCGCCGACGCGGCCCGCCGGGCCAGGGACGTGCGGGCGGCACCGGTCGTCCGTTGCCGGGCCAGCCAGCTGCGCAGCACCGACAGGTCCAGCTCGGCCAGCTCGACACAGCCCATCCGAACGGCGTGGTCGAGCAGCGAGACCAGGTCGGTGACGTACGCGCGGACGGTGTGCGTCGACCGGTTGCGGACCCGGGACAGGTAGTCGGCGAAATCGTCCACCGCGTCGCGCAGCGCTGGCGGCAGCTCCTGGTGGGTGGCCCGGGTGCCCCGGGCAGGCCCGCTCATCGCCGCCAGGTGGGCGGCGCCGTGGTGCGGGCCGGTCGATGGGCCGGCGCACCCCCGCTGACAGTCGGCACGACAATCAGCCTACGGCCGCGCGTCGCGTGCCGCCGGCCACGACAGTGCCGGTGTCGTCGGTGCCGGTGACGTCGGTCTCGGCTTGGCGGTAGCCGCCCAGTTCCGCCGGCTGGTCCGCCTGGTCGCCGAGCGTGGCGGTGACGCGATCGCTGACGGCCGGCCGGGCCGGCAGTGGTCTCTCGACCTCTCTGACCGGGTGCTGCTGGTCGCCGCGTACTGGCGGACGAACCTGACGATGCACCAGATCGGCCCGTTGTTCGGGGTGTCGCACTCCGCCGCTCACCGGGTCATCGACACCCTCGGCCCGCTCCTCGCACTGGCCCCGGTTCGTCGGCGCCGGGTCGACCAGATCGCGATCGTCGACGGCACCCTCATCCCGACCCGGGACCACCGCCTGGCCGCCCCGAGCAAGAACTACCGCTACTCAACGAACCTGCAGGTCGCCATCGACGCCCACACCCGCCTCGTGGTGGCCCTCGGCGACCCACAACCCGGCAACCGCAACGACACCATCGTCTACCGCACCAGCGGCATCGACCAGAAGCTGGCCGGACGGCCGGTGATGGCCGACGGCGCCTACCGCGGCAACCCAGAGGTGATCATCCCGTACCGCAAGCCAGCCGACGGCAGCGAGCTACCCGAGTGGAAGGACGACCTGAGCAGACAGCACCGCACCGTCCGAGCACAGGTGGAACACGCCCTGGCCAGGATGAAGTGCTTCAAGATCCTCCGCGACTACCGTCGCGCCGCCCACACATTGACCGACGCTGCTTCCGGCATCGTCCTCAACGCGGCGGCTGCCGCCGACCTGCTCGCAGTGATCAGCCAGGCCCGGCCTCAGCCAGGACACCACGAGCCACTGCCTCCGGCAGCCG
>NZ_JBIALB010000011.1:0-259098 GCF_042872965.1 Micromonospora sp. NPDC005087
CCGATGGCTCCACGCCCATATCCACCACTGTCCGCTATGGACGCAATGCCCGTGTCACCCCGATCGGCGCCCCGACCCTTGTTGAGATCACCTCACTGCCCCGAATCACCCTGAGCATCCGCACCAGCCTGTGCTGATCGGTGACCTGGTCGCCAGCGACCGGCATGAAGTCGATGAGCTCGCCGACCCCGTCTGGGCTGATGAATCGGGTGATCAGGATAGGCGTGTCGGGCAGGTACAGCTGTTTGCTCACGTAGTTGATGCCGTCGGGGGAAATGCGGAAGTATCCGCCGCGACGCCGGTCGAGCAAGGCCGCGAAGATGCTGGGGGAGTCGAAACGCGGCGCGCAGAACCAGTCGATCGTGCCATCGCGGGCGACCAGTGCGGCAGTCTGCAAGTCGCCGATGAGTCCGTGGTCCTCAAGAGACAGGTACTCCTGCACGCGGCCTCCACCCTGCCTACGGATCCCGGAGGCTCAACTCGCCAGCCTTCCATTTGGTCACGCGGTCCAGCAGGGAAGCGTGACCCGCTGCGGCTGCGCCACGTCCGGTCGAATCAGCAGTCGAAGTAGAGGGCGAACTCATGCGGTGTTGGGCGCAGCACCATGGGCTGAACCTCGTTCGTGCGCTTCCATTCGACCCAGGTGGAGATCAGGTCGGGGGTGAAGACACCCCCGTCGAGCAGGTAGTCGTGGTCGGCCTCCAGGGAGTCGAGCACGGCCGGCAGTGAGCCCGGGACCTGCTTGACGTCGCCCCACTCCTCGGGCGGGAGGTCGTAGAGGTCCTTGTCGATCGGCGTGGGCGGCTCGATTTTGCTTTTGATGCCGTCCAGGCCGGCCATCATCATGGCGGAGAAGGCGAGGTAGACGTTGGCCGACGGGTCCGGGACGCGGAACTCGACGCGCTTGGCCTTGGGGTTGGCGCCGGTGACGGGGATGCGGGTGCAGGCGGAGCGGTTGCGCTGGGAGTAGACCAGGTTGACGGGTGTTCCGCACCGGGTTTGATGGAGACATCGAAACCTGGGAGGAACACCAGCGATGCCCGCACCGAAGAAGTACCCCGACGAGCTGCGTGAGCGTGCTACCCGGTTGGCGGTCGAGGCCCGCCGGGATCCGGCGTCGGCGGTAGGGGCGATCCGCCGGATCGCTGGCCAGCTTGGGATCCATCCGGAGGCGTTGCGTACGTGGGTGAAGAAGGCCGAGACCGACGCCGGTGACCGGCCGGGCACCACCAGCAGCGACGCGGAACGCCTCGCGGCCCTGGAACGGGAAGTGCGTGAGCTGCGGCGGGCCAACCAGATCCTGAAGTCCGCGGCGAGTTTCTTCGCGGCGGAGCTGGACCGTCCGTCGCGATGAAGGTCGACTTCGTCGACTCCCAAAAGGCCGAACACGGTGTCCAGCCGGTCCTGCAGGCGCTCGAAGAAACGCCGGCACAGATCGCACCGTCGACCTACTACGCCGCCAAGACCCGCCCCGCCTGCGCCCGCTCACGGCGCGACGAGGAGCTGACCGCGATCATCGAGCGGATCCACCAGGAGAACTACGGCGTCTACGGCGCCCGCAAGATCTGGCACGAACTGCACCGACGCGGCGTGCGGGTGGCCCGGTGCACCGTCGAGCGGCTGATGCGTGAGTCTGGGCTGCGCGGGCTGCTGCGCGACAAGTCGCCGCGCACGACCCGACCCGCGGCCGAGACCAGCCGCCCTGCTGACCTGGTCAGACGGGACTTCACCGCAACGGGCCCGAACCAGCTGTGGGTCGCCGATCTGACCTACGTGCGCACCAGCGTGGGCTGGGTGTACGCCGCGTTCATTCTCGACGTGTACTCCCGCATGATCGTCGGCTGGTAGGTCGCCACCAGCCTCTACACAGATCTGGCTCTCGACGCGCTGAAGATGGCGGTCTGGCGCCGCGAGAACCAGGGCGCTCACCTGCAAGGGCTGATTCACCACTCCGACAGGGGAGTCCAATATCGGGCGATTCGCTACACCCAGCGGCTCGCTGACGCCGGCGCGGTCGCGTCGGTCGGCTCGGTCGGCGACTCGTACGACAACGCCATGGCCGAGGCGTTCAACTCGCTGTACAAGGCCGAACTCGTCCGCAACAAGGGACCCTGGCGCGGACTCGACGACCTCGAGATGGCCACCGTCGAGTACATCAACTGGTACAACAACCGACGCCTACACGGCGAACTCGGGCACGTACCACCCGCCGAACACGAAGCACTACACGCGATGACCCACCCGGTCACCGCACCCCTGAAAACCAGCTAACCAACTCTCCATCAAACCCGGGGCTTGACAGGGTGCTTCGAAGCCGGGCACGAGTCGGCGGTAGGAGTTGACGGTGGGGTTGGTGAACGCCAGCAGTGAGGGGGCGTGGTGTAGCAGGCCGCCGATGTACCAGCGGGCCATGTCGGACAGGCCGGCGTAGCCGGTCTCGTCGTAGAAGAGTGGTTCGCCGTTGAGCCAGAGGCTTTGGTGGGTGTGCATGCCCGAGCCGTTGTCGCCGAACAGGGGCTTGGGCATGAAGGTGGCGGTTTTGCCGTTGGCCCAGGCTTCGTTCTTGACGATGTACTTGAACAGTTGGAGTTGGTCGGCGGCGTGCAGCAGCGTCGAGAACCGGTAGTTGATCTCAGACTGGCCGGCGGTGCCGACTTCGTGGTGCGAACGCTCCACGGTGAAGCCGCCGTCGACGAGGCGGCGCACGATGGAGTCGCGTAGGTCGGCGTAGTGGTCGACCGGGGGGACGGGGAAGTAGCCGCCCTTGTAGGCGGTCTTGTAGCCGCGGTTACCGCCCGGCTCCTCACGCCCGGTGTTCCAGGCGCCTTCGATGGAGTCGATGTAGTAGAACGACTGGTGCGCGGAGGTTTCGTGGCGGATGGAGTCGAAGATGTAGAACTCGGCTTCGGCGCCGAAGTAGGCGGTGTCGGCGATGCCGCTGGCGGCGAGGTACGCCTCGGCTTTCTTGGCGACGTTGCGGGGGTCGCGGCTGTAGGCCTCGCGGGTGAACGGGTCGTGGATGAAGAAGTTCAACGCGAGGGTTTTCTGCGCCCGGAACGGGTCGATGAACGCGGTGGCGACGTCCGGGAGCAGGAGCATGTCCGACTCGTGGATGGCCTGGAAACCGCGGATCGATGAGCCGTCGAACGCGAGGCCGTCGGTGAACAGGTCGTCGTTGACGGACTCGACCGGCAGGTTGAAGTGCTGCATCACGCCGGGCAGGTCACAGAAACGAACGTCGACGAACTTCACGTCCTCGTTCTTGAGGTACCGCAGCAGTTCCTCGGAATTGGCGAACACACGTCCTCCCGGAAGGCGTAGCCCGACCTGGTCGGCGCACCCATGCCCCGACCGTACGACGACTCGCCGGACCGGCGTCGCCCATCCGCCCATCCGCCAGCGGATGAAGGCGCGTGCATGCGGCAGAGCACACCGGGTACGCCGCTGCGGCCCTACCGCCAGCGGGGCGTCCAGGTCTGACCGCTTCCAGCGCCGCCGAGGAGCACCGACATGAGTATCGCGGGGCAGGCACGACTCTCGCCGAGGGTCTCACTGGTGCTGCTCGCGTCGATTCTCGTGTCGTTCCTGGCCGCGTCGGCGGCCCCGACGCCGCTCTACGGGATCTACCAGGAGCGCTGGCACTTCTCGCCGGTCACGACCACCGTGGTGTTCGCCGTCTACGCGCTCGCGGTGCTGGCGTCGCTGCTCACGTTCGGCAAGTTGTCCGATCATGTCGGCCGTCGTCCGGTCCTGGCCGTCGCGATCGCGGTGCAGATGGTCTCGCTGGTCGTCTTCGTCTTCGCCAACGGCGTACCCGCGCTGCTGGCCGCCCGTCTCGTGCAGGGGCTCGCGGCCGGCGCCGCCACCGGCGCCATCGGTGCCGCCATGCTCGACATCGACCGCGCCCGTGGCACGCTCGCGAACTCGATCGCCCCGGGTATCGGGACCGGCAGCGGCGCCCTGCTCTCGGCGCTGCTCATCCAGTTCCTGCCCGCGCCGACGCGGCTGGTGTACGTCGTCCTACTCGTCATCCTGCTGATCCAGGCCGTCGGGATCGCGCTGATGCCGGAGACGGTCACGAGGATGGCGGGAGCGCGACAAAGCCTGCGGCCGGACATCAAGCTGCCCCGCTCCGTACGCGAGCCGATCCTGGTCGTCGTTCCGGTGCTGTTCGCGGTCTGGGCCCTGGCCGGTTTCTTCGGGGCGCTCGGCCCGGCGCTGGTGCGCGCCCTCATGAACACGTCGATCGTGGTTGGCGGTCTGGTCCTCTTCGTCTTCGCCCTCTTCGGGTCGATCGCCGTCCTGTTGCTGCGGAACACCGCCGCGCGGACCGTGATCCTGATCGGGATCGCCGCGCTCATCCTGGGCATGGTCGTCACGTTGGTGGCGATCATGGCCGAGTCCGTCCCCGGATTCTTCGTCGGCCTCGCGCTCGGAGGGGTCGGCTTCGGCGGCGGTTTCCAGGGCAGCCTCAAGACGATCATGCCACTGGTCGAGGCGCACGAACGCTCCAGCGTGCTGTCCCTGCTCTACCTCGTCTGCTACATCGGCTTCGGCCTCCCCACCGTGATCGCCGGCTTCCTCGTGGTCTACGCCGGCGGCGTCCCTCGGACCGCCGACGAGTACTCCATCGCCGTCATCCTCCTCGCCCTCGTCGCACTGCTCGGGGTGCGCAGGGCGACGAGGATGGCGCCCGGCTGATGTTGGGAACGGGCATCCGGGCGGGGCGCAGGCAGTAGCGTGGTGATCGAGCCGGCGTCGCCCGGCGGTGCGGTGGCTCGCGCTGGCGCCGCACTCATCCAGGGAGGCCGCGATGAGCCCGAGGGAATCCCAGAGCGACGCGAGTGGGACGTCCAGCGTCGAGAACCTCGACCTGAAGCTCGAGGTGATCGTCGTGCCGGTGTCGGATGTCGACCGGGCGAAGGAGTTCTACGGGCGCCTCGGGTGGCGGCTCGACCAGACACCGCCGGGCGTGGTCCAGTTCACCCCGCACGGCTCCGGGTGCTCCGTGCAGTTCGGCCCGGAGCTCACCTCGGCGGCGCCCGGTTCGGCCAAGGCGTACCTGATCGTGTCGGACGTCGAGGCGGCCCGCAGCGCCCTGGTCTCCGCCGGTGTCGAGGTAAGCGGCATCGTCCACGCCACCGCGGACGGCCCGGTCGACGGGCTGGATCCCGAGCGGCGCAGCTACTTCTCGCGTGCCACGTTCCGCGACCCGGACGGCAACACCTGGTTGATGCAGGAGATCACGACCAGGCTTCCCGGGCGTGTCGAGGGTGGCGTGACGTCGTTCGGCTCCGCGAGCGACCTGGCGAGCGCGCTCCGGCGCGCGGCCGCCGCCCATGGCGAGCACGAGAAGCGCACCGGCAAGGCGGACGAGAACTGGCCCGACTGGTACGCGTCGTACATGGCGAGCGAGCAGTCAGGGGCCAAGCTGCCCGAGTGAGCCATGACGCCGAGCCGGCCCGGTCAGCCGGTGCGGGTGACGCCCGTCACGAACGCTGGGTGTCACAGCATGTGATGGATCAGCGTCTTGTGGGCGACGCAGTCGGGATCGAAGCGACAGGAGCGACCCATGGCCAGCGCAATTCCGGACGCTGCAGGCGCCGCCACGAGGGAGGGTCGCCGCACGGACCCCGCCACCGACGCGTTCGTCACCCACCGCAACCTGCTCTTCACGGTCGCCTACGAGATGCTCGGCTCCGCCGCCGACGCCGAGGACGTCCTCCAGGAGACCTGGCTGCGGTGGGCGGACGTCGACCTCGACACCGTGCGGGACCAGCGCGCATACCTGGTCCGGATCGCCACCCGCCAGTCACTCAGCCGGCTGCGTACGCTCGGCCGCCGCAAGGAGTCCTACGTCGGCTCCTGGCTCCCCGAGCCCCTGCTGACCACGCCCGACGTCGCCGAGGACGTCGAGCTGGCCGAGAGCGTCTCGATGGCGATGCTGCTGGTGCTGGAGACGCTCGCTCCGACCGAGCGGGCGGTGTTCGTACTGCGCGAGGTGTTCGATCTGGCCTACGACGAGATCGCCGAAGCCGTCGACAAGAGCCCGGCCGCGGTCCGCCAGATCGCTCACCGGGCGCGCGCACACGTGGCCGCGCGCCGGCCCCGCGGGGTGGTTTCTCCGGCCGAGTCCAAAGGCGCGATCGAGGCGTTCCAGCGGGCGGTCGAGACCGGCGACGTGCAGGGCCTGCTCGACATCCTCGCGCCGGACGTCGTGCTCCTGGGTGACGGCGGCGGAGTCAGGCAGGCCGTGCTGCGGCCCATCGCCGGGGCTGGCAAGGTAGCGCGGCTGATGGCCTCCAAGCAGGTCAGGATCGCCGCCACGTCGCTGCACCCGGCCCAGGTCAACGGCTACCCCGCGCTGGTTCTCCGGCTCGACGGCGAGATCGACACGGTCATCGCGCTGCGCATCGACGACGGCCTCATCAGTGGGCTGTACGCCGTGCGCAACCCCGAGAAGCTGTCACACATGGAGCGTGCGACCGCCCTGCGTCGCTGAGCCGTCGCCGCGAAACGCGCACAGCGTCCCCATCCGCGACCGCGACGTCCGGGTGGTTACCGTTGCCGGCGTGCGAGCGGAGGCGGGCGAGACGATCGGGTTCTCGGTGCTCGGCTCGATCAGGGTCGTCCGCGCCGGCGCCGAGCTGCACCTGGGCGCGCGACAGCAGCGCCTCGTGCTCGCGTTGCTGCTGGCCCGGGCCGGTGCACCGGTCTCCCTGGCCGAACTGGTCGACCTGCTCTGGGACGAGGAGCCCCCGCCCAGCGCCGCGAACGTCGTGCACCGCCACGTCGGGTTGCTCCGACGCCTGCTCGAACCCGGCCTGCCGAACCGCTCTGCGGGCCGGCACATCCTCCGGGACCTGTCGGGCTATCGGCTGCGCGCCGACGAAGAGTCCCTTGACCTGCTGAAGTTCCGGTCGCTGAGCCGGCTGGCGGGCCGGAGCCTGCAGGACGGCGACCCGGAGTCGGCGCTGCGGCATTCCCTCGAAGGGCTGCGGCTGTGGCGCGGCCGGTGCGCGGCGGGCCTGGAGCCAGCCTCCCGCCGGCATCCCACGTTCCTCGCCGTGGAGGCCGAACGCGCCCAAGCGGTGCGCGAAGCCGCCGACGCCGCCGAGCGCTGCGGCCGGATGAGCGACGTACTCGCGCCGCTGCGGCAGGCTGCCGAGCAGCACCCGCTCGACGAGTCGTTGCAGAGCTGGTTGCTGCTGGCGCTCGCCGCCGACGGCCGCCAGGCGGAAGCCGTCGAGATGTACCGGGTAATTCGCCGCCGGCTCGCCGACGACCTGGGCATCGATCCGGGCGAGGAGCTGCGGGAGGCGTACGACCGGCTGCTGCACCAGCGCACCCGGCCGGCACGTGCCGATTTACCCCCGCCACTGCCCCGGCCTGCGCAGCTGCCCCCGGACCTGGCCTTCTTCGTCGGCCGGGACGACCTCCTCGCCGAGGCCCGCGCGGTGATCTCGCGCCCGGACGGGCCGGCGGTCCTCGCGATCGACGGCATGCCCGGGATCGGCAAGACCGCCCTCGCCGTCCACCTCGCCCACGAGTTCGTCGTCGGCTACCCGGACGGGCAGCTGTATGTCGACCTGCGCGGATACGACGGACGGGAGCCGGCGATGAGTCCGGCCGAGGCGCTGCGTGGCTTCCTCGGCTCGCTCGGGGTGCCTCAGGAGGGCATCCCCGCTGAGCTGCACGCCCAAGCCGGCATGTACCGCAGCAGCCTTGCCGGCCGACGCCTGCTGATCCTGCTCGACAACTGCCGGGACGTCGAGCAGATCCGGCACCTGCTGCCGGGCACCCCCGGCTGTCTGGTGATCGTCACCAGTCGCAGCCGGCTCAGCACCCTGCTGACCACGGCTGGCGCCCACCCGCTGCCGGTCGGCCTGCCGAGTGTCGACGAGGCACGCGCGGCGCTCCTGCGGCCGCTCGGCGTCGGCCCCGTCGCGGCGGACCGGGCCGCGATCGACGCCATCATCGCCAGCTGCGGGCGGCTGCCGCTCGCGCTGGCCGTGGTGGCCGCCCGCGCCGCGAGCCTGCCGCGGACACCACCGGGGCAGATCGCCGCCGAGCTGGCCCAGTCGCCCGGGAGCCTGGACGGCTTCGACGGCGACGACCCGCAGACCGGGCTGCGTGCCGTCTTCTCCTGGTCCTACCAGGCGCTCTCCGCCCCGGCCGCCCGGCTATTCCGGCTGATGCCGATCCACCCCGGCCCCGACATCTCGATCGCCGCGGCGGCGGGCCTGGCCGGCGTCTCGCTGCGGACCGGTCGGGCGTTGATCGGTGAGCTGAGCCGCGCGCACCTGATCAGCGAGGACCGGTCGGGCCGCTACCGCACCCACGACCTGCTGCTGGCCTACGCCACGGAGCTCGGCGAGGAGCACGACAGCCCAGCCGAGCGCGCCGCCGCGGAGCTGCGCTGCGTGCAGTTCTACCGGGCCACCAGCTATCAGGCGGACCAGCGGCTGCTGACCTCCGAGTATCACCCGATGATCGAGCCGGGGGTGGGCGAGACACCGCTGCGCTTCGCCGGTGACGACGACGCCATGCGTTGGTTCGCCGCCGAGCGGCAGGTACTGATCGCGCTGGTCGATCGGGCCGCCCGGCAGGGCCGGCACACTGAGGCCTGGCAGCTCGCTCTGGGTATGCAGCACTTCTTCGACCGCAGCGGCCGGTGGGTCGACTGGACGACGACCGGCGAGGTGGCCCTCGACGCCGCCCGGGCCGGCGGCGACCTGGTCGGGCAGGCCCGGATGCACCGCAGCCTGGCCGGGGCGGCCTATTTCCGACACGAGCACGACACCGCGATCGGGCATCTCGACCGGGCTGTCGAGCTGCTCGCCCGGCTCGGCCTGCCCGGAGAGCTGACCCGGGCAAGGATCAACCGGGCGATGATCCTGGGCGCCCAGGGGCGACACGAGGAGGTCGTCCGGACGCTATCCGCGGCGCTGGGGCCGGCCCGCGCGGTTGGAGACGACAGGCTGCTCGCGGACGTCCTGGTGATCATGGCGGCGAGCAACGCCGAGCTGCGCCGGGCGGAAGAGGCCGTGCGCTGCGCCGAGCAGGCGATGGCGCTGTCGCGCGGAGCGCAGTACAGGCTGGGCGTCGCCGAGGCGTGGGAGGTGCTCGGCCGGGCCCATTTCGCTCGTCAGGAGCTCGACACGGCGGCCGGTTGCTGGCGCGAGGCGGCCGTCGCCTACCAGGAGGCCTCGGCGCCGGCGCCGGCCGCGGAGGTGTTGGCGCTGCTCGGCGACGCCCTCGCCGCCGCCGGCGAACAGGACACCGCGGTGCGGGCATGGCAGGAGGCACGGGCCCTGATCCCGTACGCGCAGACGCCCACCGGGCAGCGGCTGGCCGGCCTGCTCGCGGCGGTCACGTCGCGTCCGTGACCGACTGCGATCGGCGACGGCACTCGATTCACACTTCCACGTCAGTCCATTCGCATCGCTCGTCCCTAGGCTCGTGCCGCACTCGCCGTTGCTTCTGCCTCTGGGGGTGGACCGTGCTCCGGGCATCCGACGAATCACCGGCCGGCCGGGCCGAGCGCATGACCGCGCTGCACGCCGACCACGCCCGCGCCGTACTGCGTCTCCTGCTCGTGCTGACCCGCAACCAGCGGCAAACCGCCGAGGATCTGCTCCAGGACACCATGCTGCGGGCCTGGCGGCACCTCGACTCGGTGCCGGCCGAACCTGCCGCCGCTCGGCGGTGGCTCGTCACCGTCGCACGGCGGCTCGTCATCGACGGCGTCCGGCTGCGCACGGGCCGCCCTGCCGAGGTCCATCTCGTCGACATGACCTGGATTCCCGCTCGCGACGACACGACCGGCACTGCGCTCGCGTCGTACGCCATCCGGCGCGCGCTCCGCCGGCTGAGCCCGGCGCAGCGCAGTCTGCTCTCCGAGGTGTACCTCGTCGGGCGGTCACCGGAGGAGGTCGCGGGCCGGTTGGGAGTGCCGATCGGCACGGTGAAATCACGGACCCACTACGCGCTGCGGGCCCTGCGCACCGGTCTGGATGCGGCCTGAGCAGGGGCGATTCCACCGACGGGCGAGCCGACCGCTGAGCGGAAGCTCACACTGCCGCAACACGTGCCCATCTCGCGGGGCGAGCCCTGCCATGCTCTGGCGATCGTGGCAACCAGCCCCCTACGGATCGCATCACCATGACCAGCCCGCTCTCCTTCGCCGTTCTCGGCCCGGTGCGGGCCTGGCGTGGCCAGTCCGAAATTGACCTGGGCACCCGACAGCAGCGGCTGATCCTGGCGTTGCTGCTCGCCCGCGCCAGCGGGGCGGTCAGCGTTGCCGAGCTCGTCGACCTGCTCTGGGAATCCGACCCGCCACCCAGCGCGGTCAATGTGCTGCACCGGCACGTCGGGATGCTCCGGCGGTGCTTCGAGCCGGGCCTGCCGACCCGGGCAGCGGGCTCGGTGCTGATCCGTGACGGCGCCGAATACCGGCTACGGATCGACGGGGAGTCGCTCGACCTGCTGCGTTTCCGGCGCCTGGTCGCCCAGGCCGATGCCAGCTCCGGAGAGCCGGCCGTCGAGCTCTACCGGGAGGCACTGGCGCTGTGGCGCGATCGGTGCGCCTCGGGCCTGCAGGCCGACGGCCGGGCCCATCCGGAGTTCGTCGCGGTCGACGGCGAGCGGTTCGCGGCGGTCCGGGCGGCGACCGACGTCGCTCTGCGGGCCGGATGCGTCCACACGGTGCTGCCCGCGATCCGGCTCGCCGCCGAAGACGAGCCGCTGGACGAGGCGCTGCAGGCGCGCCTGCTGCTCGCGCTCGCCGCGGACGGCCGGCGGGCCGAGGCTCTCGCGGCGTACGCCAACATCGAGCACCGGCTCGCCGACGAGCTCGGCATCCAGCCGGGCAGCGACCTGCGCGAAGCCCGGGACAGCCTGTTCGACCACGACGCGCCGGCCGACGGCTCCAGGTCGCGGCGCGGCGTCAGACCGGCCTTCATCCGGCCCGCAGCGCCGGCTGGCGGCGCGGAGGCCGAATCATGGCCGCCAGCCGAGCTGGAATTGTCGCGGTCGACCCGGGCCGAGCCGCCGGCGCAGTTGCCGGCCGACCATCCCTACTTCACTGGTCGTCGCGGCGTCGTGGCCGCCGCGAAGGAGTTGCTGGTCGGACACGGGCGGACGACGGCGCTGGTCATCGACGGAATGCCCGGGGTCGGGAAGACGACCCTCGCCGTGCACCTGGCCCATCAGCTGGCCGCCCGCTACCCCGATGGGCAGTTGCACGCGGACCTGCGTGGTTTCGACGCCGGCGATTCGGTGATGACACCGGCGGAGGCGTTGCGTGGCTTCCTGTGGTCCCTCGGGGTCGCGCCGACCGCCATACCGGCCGAACTGCACGCCCAGGCGGGCCTGTACCGCAGCATCCTGGCCGAGCGCCGGATGCTGATCCTGCTCGACAACTGCCGCGACTGGGACCAGATCCGGCACCTGCTTCCCGGCGCCGGCGGCAGCCTCGTCATCGCCACCAGCCGCCGCCGGATCACCGGTGTCGTCGGCCCGGCGGGCGCCCACCCGCTGCACCTCGACCTGCTGACCGATGCCGAGGCCCGCGAGCTGCTCACCCGCCGGCTCGGCGACGCGGCCGCCGCCGACCCGGACGCCGTCAACGAGATCATCGCGCGGTGCGGACGCCTGCCGCTGGCCCTGGCGCTCGTCGCCACCCGCAGCGTCGGCCGGCCGGGGCTCAGCCTGCCCGCGGTCGCCGGTGAGCTGGCCGAGGCTGACGGCCGGCTGACCGGCTTCGGGGACGGGCACGCCGATCTGGAGTCGATCTTCTCCTGGTCCTACCGGGCACTGACTCCCGAGGCGGGCCGGCTCTTCCGGCTGCTGCCGTTGCACCCCGCCGGGGGACTGAGCACGGAAGCGGCCGCCGCCCTGGGCGGCCTGTCCGTGCGCGCCGCCCGCGGCCTGCTCGCCGAGCTGGGGGCGCAGCTGCTGGTCCAGGCCGCCGACGGTCGGTGGCGAATGCATGATCTGCTGCGCGCCTACGCCGTGGAGCTCGGGGAGGAGCACGACGACGCGGCCGAGCGGGACGCCGCCATCGACCGGGTCCACGACTACTACCAGCTCAGCGCGTACGCGGCGCATCTGCCTCTGCTGCCGCAGGTGCCGCTGCCGCAGCCGGAGCCGTCCGAGCGCGGGGCCACCGGGCGTGGGTTCACCGACCGCGCGGACGCGATGGCCTGGTTCGCCGCCGAGCAGCGGGTGCTGACCGACATCGTCGCGCGGGCCAGGGAGCGCGGCCGGCCTCCCGGGACCTGGCGGATCGCGTTGGCCATGCAGAACTTCTTCCAGGACACCGCGCAGTTCAAGCAGTGGGCGGAAGTGGTCGGCGCGGGCCTCGCGACGGCTGGGGACGACCCCGCCGCTCAGGCCCTGCTACACCGCAGCCTCGCTGGCGCCTGCTACTTCCTGGCCGACCTGGACCATGGGCTGTCGCACCTTCAGCACGCCCGGATGCTCTTCGACCGGCTCGGCCGGCGGACCGAGCAGGGCCACGTGGAGAACAACATCGCCGAGATCCGGCTGGACCAGAGGCGCTACGACGAGGCGATCCGCCATGCCGAGGCCGCGCGGGCGCTCTTTCACACCGAGGGCAACGTGCGGGGCGCCACCAACGCCCTGCTGGTCATCGCGCGGGCACAGGGCTGGCTCGGCCGGCACGCCGAGGCGCTGGGCATGTTCGTCGAGGCGCGGCGGCAGTTCGAGGCCCTCGGCGATCTGCACGGGGTGGGCACCACCCAGGCCTGGCTGGCGCACACGTACTCGATGATCGACGACCTGCCACACGCGATGGCGACCTGGCAGCAGGCGATCGCCACCTTCCGCGGCGCCCGGGCCCCCCACCACACCGCAGAGGTGCTGGTCGCCATCGGCGACTTCCACTCCGCCAACGGCGACCCGGCCCTGGCCGGGCAGGCGTGGAGCGAGGCCCTCGCCGAGCTCGACGGGACGGACTCGCCGTTGGCCCGGCGGATCCGCGACCGGCTGCTCTGGCACCGGTGACCCGGACGCGGCGCCGGTGGGCACCGCGTCCGGGTCCCACCTTCAGTACCGGTAGGCGCGGATCACGGTCTGCTTGACCGTGTTGCCGCCGGTGTCCGTCGCGGCGGAGCGCAGCGAGACGAAACCGGTGCCAGTCGGGTTGCGCACCCAGGCGACCGCCTTCTCGCCCGACCGCTGCACGGGCAGCTGCCGCCAGGTCTTGCCGTCGTCGAAGGACGCCTCGACGGTCAGGGTCCTGGTCCGGCCCTTCGCCGCCCCGACCTGACGGTCGAGCGAGACCGGGATCGCGAAGAGCCGACCGGCCGGTGCCCGGTTCTCGATGTCCAGCTCCGGGGTGTACCGGATCGCCGTCATCGGCAGCTTCACCAGATCGCCGTCGGCCACGTGGGCGGACTTGAAGGTCCACTCCGCGTCGACCAGGGTCGACAGGGTGAACGCCGGGTCGCTGTGGAACGTCGCGGTCAGCCGGTAGTCACCCGCCGCCGCAGGCACCTGCCATGCCTCGGGCACCTTGTTGATCGTTTCGGCGATCTTGACCCCGTTGCGATAGAGGTTCAGCTGTGCGCTGCCACCGACGACGTGCCGGAAACCCATGTGCCCGGCGCCGTCACCGTGCAGTGGCCCCGGTCCTTCCATGGTGTCGCCCCAGTAGCGGGTGGCGAACTGTTGGGCGAAATCCGGCTCCGGGAAGACCGGCCCGACCACCCCGTTGGCCCACTTGACCGTGTACGTGCGCCCAGGCCGGAAGCTGGTCCACGCCGACTGGTAGCGCGTGTAGCCCGACTGGCCCGAGATCGACTGCCACACCGCCTGCTTGTCGTGGTTGTAGTACTCGGTGATGGTGTTCGGCACGTCGTAGGTGAAGCCCCGCGGGACCTGCCCGTCGCCTCCCCGGAAGAGCGGCGAGTTGCCGGGCGCGTGCGCGACCGCGAGCCGCCAGACCGGTACGTCGGCCACGTCCGCGCTGATCCGGGAGCGGACCGTGGCGAAGTCGCCCGCGCGCAGCTTGCGGGTCAGCCCGGTCATCATCTTCTCCGGCTCGTAGAAGTAGGCCCGGTAGACGTAAGGGCTGTTGTGGGTGGCGCCGTCCTGATCCAGTTGGCCCCACATCCCGTTGACATAGGAGACGAAACCGGGCGTCTTGCCGGCCCCGATCTGCGCGGTCCGCAGGTGGTCGAAGGGGAGGTTCATCAGCAGGCCGTACGCGTCATTGCTGCCGTAGATCTGCGGCTCCTCCGTCCGGATCGTCCAGCCGGACTCCTGGTGGACGGCGGTGGCCTTCGGATTCGGCACCGACACCGTGATCGGCTTGGCCAGGCGGGTGTCCACGGTGAGTGCCTGGTCCCTGGTCAGGTCGAGGACCGGGCGCACCAGCGACCTGATGTACGGGAGGTACGGGTCACCGGTCAACATGTAGGTCTGGACGAGGTAGCGGCCCGGGCGGATCCGGTACGTGGTGACCGCGGGGTTGTCGAACACCAGAATGGACTTCTGGTCCAGGTCGGTCAGGGCGGTCACCCAGCCCTGATCGGGCGTGGGCGCACCGCCGTCTGGCCCGATGAGCTTGAGGGCCAGCTGGTGGCGGGTGATGTCGAGCGCGACCGGCGTCTGCACCTGCGCACTGCCGCCGGTGGCGGTCACCTCACCGCCGAAGTAGCGGTCGGGCAGGTCGGTGCCGGCCTGCACGTTGACGGTCACTGTGGCCGTGCCGCCGGCCGGGACCGTCACCGAGGAGGCGCTGAGGCTGAACAGGCCGGCCGGCGCCGGGCCGCCGTCGGCGTCCTTGGCGTCGAAACGAACAGCCAGGGTGAGGGCGGAGGAGCCGCTGTTCGCGTACGTGATCGTGTTCTGCTGCGCAGTGGTGGTCCGCTCAAACGCGACGCTGACCGGGCTCGCCGTGACGGTCTGCTGGATGGCCCGGCCGACGTTGAGGAAGCCGGCGCCCTGCTCGTAGACGCCGACGGCGGCGTTCGGCTGCGCGGCCGCCATCAGCGTGGACTTGATCCGCTCAGGCCCCCAGTCCGGGTGCTGCTGAGCCAGGATCGCCCCCGCGCCGGCCACGTGCGGAGTCGCCATTGAAGTGCCGTTGAGGCTGGTGTACTGCGGGTTCTCGTCAACCGGCTGCATGCCGGAGGTCGAACTGCGGGCGGCGACGATGCCGACGCCTGGCGCGGTGACGTCCGGCTTGATACCGGCGTCGGCCGCGCGCGGACCGCGGCTCGAGAACGAGGCCAGGTAGCCCGTCTTGGTCACGGCGCCCACGGTCAGTGCCTCGGCCACGCTGCCGGGCGAGTTCACCGTGGACTCGCCGGCCTCGCCGCTGTTGCCCGCGGCGACGACGAAGAGCACGCCGTAGCGGTGGGTGAGGTCGGCCAGGGCTGCCTCGATCGGGTCGGTCTCCGGGCTGTCCGGGCCGCCGAGGCTCATGTTGGCGACCTTGACGCCCTGCTGCGCCACCCAGGTCATGCCGGCCAGGATCGCCGACTCCGGGCAGCCCTCTTCGACGCAGACCTTGGCGCTGTAGAGGCTCGCGCCGGGCGCCATGCCCTTGTACCGGCCTTCGGAGGCGGCGGCGGTGCCGGCGATGGTCGAGGCGACGTGGGTGCCGTGGCCAATGCGGTCGAGGGTGTCCGGGTCGGCGGTGAAGTTCTCCGCGGCGACGACCCGGTCAGCCAGGTCGGGGTGGGTCTGGTCGACGCCGGTGTCGATCACGCCGACCTTCACCCCGGTGCCCGTCCAGCCGGCTTTCCAGGCCTCCGGCGCGCCGGTCAACGGGACGCTGACGTCCAGGGTGGGCTGGCGCAGCCCGTCGAGCCAGATCTTGTCGAACCCGGGCCGCAGTTGCCGGTTGGTGCCACTCGCGGCCGAGGTGAGGTTGTTCCAGAAGGCCACCGCGTCCGCGCGGCTCTCCGCGACGGCGCTCGCCCCGGGAAGCTCCCGGGTGGTCCGGGCGCCGGAGAGGCCGGCGGGGGTGGCGCTGCCGTGCTGGACGATGAGCGGCAGGGTTGCCCGGGTGTCGTCGTAGCCGAAGCGGACCAGCGTCGAGATGTCGAAGAGCCGCTCGTCGAGCTTGCCCCGGTTGAGCAGGCCGACGGCGTCGGCGGGGATGACCCGCACGTCCTCGCCGGCGCTGTGGGTGATAAATGGGATCCGTTCCCGTCCCTTGCCCGGAACGACGTCGACCGCCGTCTGGCCGTCCACGGTGCTGAGATGGACGGTGTCGCCGGTGAGCAGAGTGACCGTCCGGG
Organism: Micromonospora sp. NPDC005087; assembly: GCF_042872965.1. Taxonomy (NCBI): domain Bacteria; kingdom Bacillati; phylum Actinomycetota; class Actinomycetes; order Micromonosporales; family Micromonosporaceae; genus Micromonospora; species Micromonospora sp. NPDC005087. The sequence goes on from NZ_JBIALB010000011.1 coordinate 16,278, forward strand.
GCTTGGACGCGACCGGGGGTGTGGCCGCCGGCTTCGCGGCCCGGGGCTGCGCCGATGCCGGCACACCACCCGGGGCCACCGCCGAGACGCCCAGCACCAGCAGTGCCAGCGCCGATAACTTGCGAACTGAACGCATCATTCTCCCTGGATGAACTCGAGAGGTATCCAGGTGTTCCGGACGTGACCGGCGGGTGAAAGTTCACTCCGAGTGACTTGAGTCACTTTCACTGAATTCTGCCGGGCCCGCACGTCCGGATCCTCAACGGTCATGGGATCGCCAGGCGACGGCGTCGGCGGTCACCGGGCTCGGTTGACCTCCTGGCCGAGCACGGCGGCGCGTCGCACGGCGCCCTCGGCGTCCGTCCGGTCGTCGCGGTTCACGCAGATCGTCAGCTCGCGGACCGGGGGCGCGGCGTGGTCGGTGGTGCGGTAGGCGGTGAAGGCGTAGGTGCCGAGTAGGCCACCCAGTGCCACCGCCTCCACGGCCTCGGCGGTGCCGGTCGGCAGCGCCAGCGCGATCGTTCCGGCGCCAGCCAACGCCCGGGCGGCCACCCCTGCGGCTCGGCGCAGAGCCTCGACGTCGTACTCCTCGTTGTTGTTGGCGGCGTCGCCGAGGCCGACCGCGAGGACCAGCCCAGCCTGGATGCCGGCGGGTGCGGGGAGCCTGACCGCTTCGCCCTCGGCACCGGTTGCACCCAGGGCGTTGAAGAGCTCGTCCAGTGTGCCGTCGAACGCCTTGGCCACCGCCGCCGCGCCGGGCGCCAGCACCGGGCCCCGGGGGCCCTTGGCGGTGCCGATCACGACGCAGTCCGCGGGCAGCAGCGCCAGGGGGATCGTGCTTGTCGATAGTGCGGTCACTGTCGTACGTCCTGTTCTCTGCGGAAGGCGACGGTCAGGTTCTCGGCGCGGCCAGCGCCGCCGGGGCCTCTTCCGGGGGCCGGCGTCGGCGGCGTTGGCTTTCCGCGGCGAACCAGGCCGACCCCGACGAGCACGACCACCATTCCGATGACGATCCGAAGGCTGAGACCCTCGTCGAGCACGATGGCCCCCAGCGCTACCGAGACCACCGGCAGCAGGTAGCCGACCGTCGCGGCGTTGGTGGCCCCCTCGGCGGAGATGACCCGGTAGGTGAGGTGGAAGGTGATCCCGGTGGCGACGACGCCCAGGATCACGACGGCGACCAGGGTCTTCGGGTCGATCTCGATCAAGGTCAGGCCACCGGCCGGCAGGGTCAGCGCGGTCAGGCCGGTCGCCGCGACGAGCTGCGCCGCGGACAGCGAGATGGTGGGGATGCCCCTGCCGACCAGGTTGCGGCCCATGTAGGTGAAGCCGACGGCGTAACTAGCCGCCGCGACGACGATGGCAAGGGCACCCCACCCGACCGGCCCGGTCGTCTGCCACGGCCCGAAGATCAGCACAACTCCGGCGAACCCGAGCAGGAGTCCGCCCAGCCGGAGCGGCCGGAGCCCGCGCTCCGAGCCGATCACGATGCCGATCAGCACCGACCACAGCGGGGTCGTCGCGTTCAGTACCCCGGCGACCCCGGAGTCGATGGTCTGCTGGCCGATGCTGAACATGGCGAACGGCAGGGCGTTGCAGAAGAAGGCCGCCACGACGATGTGAACCCAGACCGCCCCACTCCGAGGAAGCCGTCGACCCGAGCCGAGGCACACCACCAGCAGAGCGGCCGATCCGAGTACGCAACGACTGAGGGTGACCTGGACCGGAGTCAGGGCGTCCAGGGCCAGCTCGATCCAGAGGAAGGTGGAGCCCCACAACAGGGCGAGCACCCCCACCCGCATCCACGCCCACGTCCTGCCCACAGCACCGTTCACCCGGACCTCCTCGATTCGTCCCCACGAACAGTGCCGTGCCCGACTCGAAAGGAAAAGCAAAGAGTTCTGTATGAGCGTTAAGCTCTGCTACATGATTGATGTGCGACGCATGCAGGTGCTGCGGGCGGTGGTCACCAGCGGGTCGGTGACTGCGGCGGCGGCGCACCTCGGCTACACCCCCTCCGCCGTCAGCCAGCAGGTGGCGGCGCTGGAAAAGGAGGCCGGCATCGCACTGCTCGAACGAATCGGCCGAGGTGTGCAACCCACGGCGGCGGGCAGACTGCTCACCAGGCACGCCGCCATCATCAGCCAGCACGTCGCCGAGGCCGAGACCGCGCTGGCCGACCTGCGCGCCGGCCGTACCGGCCGGCTGACGATCCGCTACTTCGCGTCGATCGGCCCGAGCCTGCTGGCGCCCGCCCTCGCCAGACTCCGGCGTGAGCACCCCGGCGTGACGATCGATGCAAAGGTGACCGATCCCGATGATCCGCTGCCGAACGTCGAGCAGGGCAGTGCCGACCTGGCCATCGTGGTACGCCGACCGAGCGACGACAGCCACCAGGGCATCCGCGTGGTGCATCTGCTCGACGACGCGTACCAGGCCGTGCTGCCCACCGGGCACCCGCTCGCTGCGCAACGGGTGATCGACCTGGCCGACCTCGCGGGCGAGCCCTGGGTCGGCAGCGAACCCCCCGGTCCCTGCCTGGAGCCCATCATCGACGCCTGCGCCGCGGCGGGCTTCAGCCCGAACATCGTGGCGACGTCGGAGGACTACGCCACGGCTCAGGGCTTCGTCGCGGCCGGCCTCGGCATCAGCCTCATCCCCCGACTGGGGCTGGGCACCCGCCATCGTGGCGTCACCATCCGCCGGGTCCGTCGCCCGGAGCCGATCAGGACGATCTACGCCGCGGTCCGGGAGGCCTCGCTGACGCAGCCCGCACTGGGCGCACTGATCGACGCACTCAGAGACGCCACGAAGGAGTGAAACGCCTCGGCGGGAGGTCGGCGTGAGCACCTCCGACCTCCCGCCGAGAAGCACCCTGTCCTCAGCTCACCGCCTGCCTCACGAGGGCGCCGATCCTCGCCTCGTCGTCGGCCGTCAGCTCGGTCAGCGCGAAGTAGCACGACCACATGCTGCCCTCGTCGAGGTTCGCCTGGTCACTGAAGCCGAGCGTCGCGTACCGCGTCTTGAACTTCGCCGCGCTCTGGAAGAAGCAGACCACCTTGCCGTCGCGGGCGTACGCGGGCATCCCGTACCAGAGCTTCGACGTGAGGACCGGCGCGTTGGCCTTGATCACGGCGTGCAGCCGCTCGGCGATCACGCGGTCCGACTCCGACATCTCGGCGATCTTCGCGAGTACGTCTTTCTCCGGGTCGGCCTTGGCACCCCGCCGGGCGCCCGTCTTCAGCTCGTTGGCGCGCTCCTTCATCGCGCCGCGCTCCTCGTCGGTGAAACCGCCGTGCTGCTCGCGGTCGGCGGTGGTGGTCTTCGTGGTGGTCGACATGACAACTCCATCGGTGAGTGTGGCTTCGGGTGGTACGGGTCGGTGCGGTACTGCCGGTTCGATCAGGAACAGGTCACCATGTGCCCGCCTGCTGGCAGGTGGGCGCGTTGAGCCGGTTGAAGGCGTTGGTCATCGCGATGTTGAGCAGCAGTGCGGCCAGCTCCTTCTGGTCGAAGTGCTTGGCGGCCAGGTCCCAGAGCTGGTCCGGCACCGGGTCCGGTCGGTCGGCGAGCCGGGTCACGGCCTCGGTCAGCGCCAGCGCGACCCGCTCCTCGTCGCTGAACCAGGGCGTCTCCCGCCACGCGGCGACGGCGTGCACCTGGTCCGCGGTCGCACCATGCTGGCGGGCCTGGTGGGCGCCCCCGGCCACACACGGGCCGCAGCCGTTGATCTGGCTGGCCCGCAGGTGGCTCAGCGCCAGCAGCCTGCCGTCCAGCCCGCCGCCCGCGACGGCCCGGTTGACGGCCATCAGGGCCTCCATCGCGTCGGGGAGCAGAACCGCCGGGTTCGGCATGCGCTCGGTCGACATGGCTTCTCCTTCGTCCTCGTCGTCGGTGTCTCTGACGGGAGTCATCCGACCATCGGCGTGCCGGGGCATGCGCGGTCCGTGGGACACCGTGGGACACGGAGACCCCTGTCCAGCAGCGCAAACGCAGCGCCGATCCGCTTGCGCGGGCCGGGACGGTACGGTGTTGCAGGTGTCCAGCCCCCAGGAGCGACTGGTGGCTCAGCTGGCCCGGATCAAGGAGCTGAGCGGGCTCAGCCTGCGCGCCCTCGCCCGCGAGTCCGGTCTGAGCAGCTCCTCGCTGTCCCGGTACCTGACCGGTCGGCTGGTGCCGCCGTGGGACGCCGTCGTGACGCTGTGCCGGGCCGTGGGGCGTGACCCCCGGCCACTGCGTGCGGTGTGGGCCGAGGCGGCTCAGGCCGGCCCCGCACCCGTCCCACGCCGCAACGACCTGCCGGCCGACCTGTTCGACTTCACCGGCCGGGAGGCGGAGTCCGGGCTGGTCGAAGAGCTGCTGCGTACCGCTGGCGCGGTTGCCATCGACGGCATGGCGGGCGTGGGCAAGACCAGCCTGGCCGTGCACGTGGCCCATCGGCTCGCCCCTTCGTATCCGGACGGCGGGCTCTACCTCGACCTGCACGGCTTCACCCCGGGCCAGGAGCCGCTGGATCCGCAGATCGCGCTGGGCCGGCTGCTGAGCGCGTTGGACGTCACGCACCCTCCGGCCGGCGCCGCCGAACGGGCGGCGCTCTGGCGGTCGGAGTTGTCCCGCCGGCGGGCGCTCGTCGTGCTCGACAACGCGGTCGACGCGGACCAGGTGCGCCCACTGCTGCCCGGCGCGGGCAAGTCGACGGTCCTGGTTACCAGCCGGCACCGGCTGGTAACTCTGGACGGGGTGCCGCCGGTGTCCCTGGAGCCACTGGCCGACGGCGACGCGGCGACCCTGTTCGGCCGGGCGGCCGGCCTCGCACTGCCCGAGGAGGAGGCGGTCGGCCAGGTGCTGCGGCAGTGCGGCGGGCTTCCGCTGGCACTACGGATGGCGGGCGCACGGCTCCGTCACCGTCCAGGCTGGACGGTAGCGGTGCTGGCCGAGCGACTGCGCGATACGGCCAGCCGTTTCGATGCCGTGTTCGGCATGTCGCTCCAGCAGCTCGACGCGGTCCAGCGGCGCGTGTTCCGGCTACTGGGCCTGCTGCCGGGCGCCGACTTCGACGCGGCGGTGGCGGGCGCGCTCGTCGACCTGCCGCCCGACCGGCTCGACGTGGTTCTGGAGGAGCTGGTCGACGCCCACCTGATCCAGGAAATCTCGCCCGGACGGTACCGGACGCACGACCTGATCCGGCAGTACGCGGCGGACCTCGCCGCCGACGAGGAGCCGCAGGCCGAAGCAGCCCTGCGCCGGGTCCTGACGCACTATCTGGCGCAGGCGGTCGCCCACGATCGGACGCTGCCCTCGCCGTACCGCAGCGAACCCGCGCCGGGCGATCCGGCGAAGGCCATGGCCTGGTTCGACCTCGAGTACGTCAACCTGATCGCCTGCTTCGACGCCGCCGTGCGCCTCGGCATGGACGAGGTGGTTGCCGAACTGCCGCAGGCCATGCGGGTCTGGTTCTTCCGGCACCGCGGCACCGACGACCAGGCACGCCTGCTGGAAGCTGCCGCCGAGGCAGCGGCACGTCTGGGCCGCGACCAGCAGCGCGCTTCGCTGCTGGCGGACCTCGGCTACGCCCGTGCCGCCGCCGGACGTCTCACCGAGGCGGTCTCCGCCTACGAGCTGGCGGAGCGGTCCGGGCCCGACGACGACGACCTGGCAGCCGGTCTGGCGCTGCGCATCGGCCTGGTCCGCCGGGATCTCGGCGATTTCGAAGGGGCGCAACCGCACTTCCGGCGGGCGCGCGAGCTGTTCGAGAAGATCGGGCGCCGCGCCGGGCAGTCCCAGGCGCTGGCCTTCGACGGCTGGGTGACACTGCACCTCGGGCGGCACGGCGAAGCCGTCGAACTCGCCCGGGCATCCGTCGCCCTGGCCGACGGGCCCGCCCAGATCACCGGGCTGGTCACCCTCGGCGTCGCACTGGCGTCGAGCGACCCGGCAGAGTCACTGCGGGCGCTGCACGACGCGTTGCGGCTCTCCGAGCAAAACAACCTCCAACACAACCAGGCGTGGTGCCACAACTATCTCGGCGTGGCGCTGCGGGTCATGGGCTCACCCGAGAAGGCTCTCGAACATCACCGGCGCGCCTTCGAGCTGCTGGAACCGCTCGCCGAGGTGCAGATGGAGATCGACTTCCTGCACACCTACGCCGAGACGTGCCGTGTGGCGGGTCGCCGTGACGAGGCGCTGGCGCTGCTCGACCGGACCATCGAACTCGCGCGTGAGCTGCGCCGGCCGCACGACGAGCAACTTGCCCGGGCGGCGCGGGAAGCCGTACGCGCCGGCCGCTGATCGGCTACGCCGCATCCGGCGACGGCGCGGATCGCGCAGCGGCAATGGTCCGTCCACGTTCGGATCCGGGAAAGCGGTCGAGCATGGCCCGCACCTCGTCGGCAGTGACGTTGGCGCCGAACAACTCGCTGCCCGGTTCGAGCCGTACGCCCTCGGCGAGGGGACCGGCGACGACCGGATCGAAGCCGAGCGCGTCGACAAGGGACGCGACCACCGCGAGATCGGCGGAGTCGTCGCCAGCAATCGCGATGGCCTTGCGGCCGGCTGCTTCGGCGGGCCGCGCCTCGTCCTCAAGATCGTGGTAACCCATGTGGTTGAAGGCCTTGACGACCCGGGAGCCGGACAGGAACTCCTGGACGGTCTCGCTCGACGAGGTGCGCGGGTTGGTGAGGTCGTCGCGGATGCCGTCGATCTCCCACCAGTAGTTCATGGCGTCGACGACGAGCTTGCCGCGCAGTGCCTCGGCGGGGACGCTGCGGTACTTGCCCAGCGGAAGGGCGAGGATCACGATGTCAGCGCCGGCCGCGGCGTCGGCCGCGGTGGTGGCGACCGCTCCGGGCGTGAGCACCTCGACGGTGAGGGCGATCTTCTCCCGGTCGCCGGAGCCGGCGACGAGCACCCGGTAGCCGGCGGCGAGGGCGAGCCGGGCGAGCACGGTGCCCACCTTGCCGGCGCCGAGGACGGCGAGGGTCTGTGCAATGTTCCGGCCGTTGCCGTTCATGTCTTCCTTCCGGGGGCCGATGCGGGCGGTGGAACGGGTCAGCTGGCCAGGATGTCGCGGACCAGGGGGATCACCTTGCTGCCGTACAGCTCCACGGCGCGCATCCGGGCACTGACCGGCTGCGCTCCCGCCGTGTAGATGAGGTCGAAGCGGCCGACACCGACGCTGCGGATCGCCCCAGCGATGCGGCGGGCCACGGTCTCCGGTGAGCCGATGTAGAGGGAACCGTGCTCCACCTCGGCGTCGAACTCCTGGCGACGGATCGGCGGCCAGCCCCGCAGCCTGCCGATCCGGTCCCGCATGACCCGGTAGTGCGGCCAGTACAGCTCCTTCGCCTCCTCGTCGGTGTCGGCGATGAAGCCGGGGGAGTGCATCCCGACCGGGTGCGCGGTCGTGCCGAGCTGCTCGGCGGCCCGCCGGTAGAGGTCGATGTAGGGCGCGAAGCGGTCGGGAGCCCCGCCGATGATCGCGAGCATGAGCGGGAGGCCGTACCGGGCGGTACGCACGACCGACTGCGGCGACCCGCCGACGCCAACCCAGGTGGTGAGGCGCCCCGACTCCGTCTTCGGGAAGACGTCCGCGTTCTCCAGCGGAGCCCGCATCGTGCCGCTCCAGGTGACCGGCTGCTCGTCCAGCAGCTTGGCGAACAGTTCGATCTTCTCCTCGAACAGCACGTCGTAGTCGCGCAGGTCGTAACCGAACAGGGGGAAGGACTCGGTGAACGAGCCACGGCCGAGGATGACCTCGGCCCGGCCGTGCGACAGCGCGTCGACCGTCGCGAAGCGCTGGAACACCCGGACCGGGTCGTCCGAACTCAGCACGGTCACTCCGGAGGCGAGCCGGATCCGCGAGGTGCGGGTGGCGATACCGGCCAGCACGGTCTCCGGCGTCGAGACCGAATATTCGGGCCGGTGGTGCTCGCCGAGGGCGATGACGTCCACGCCGAGCTGGTCGGCCAGCACCGCCTCGTCGACGACCTGCCGGATGGCCGCCGCGTAGGAGATCGGCTTGCCTGAGTCGTCCTGCGGTACGTCGCCGAAGGTGTCGAGGCCGAACTCGAGGTCAGACATTGGTGGGCTCCTTCGCCAGCAGCTCCCGGACCCGCGGCGCGACCTCGCTGCCCAGCAGCTCGATGGTGCGCGCGCGTGCCTCGCGGGGCAGGTGCATGATGTCGTATTTGAGGTCGAAGCGGCTCAGCCGCAGATCGCGGGCCACCGTGGCGATCTTCCGCGCGACCGTCTCCGGCGACCCGACGAACAGCGCTCCGTGGTCGATTTCGGCCTCGTAGCGCGCGCGGTCCGGTTTGTAGAAGCCGCGCTCCTCGGCGAGCGCCGCCACGACCGGCTGCCAGTACCGCCACCACGTCTCCACCGCCTCCTCGTCGGTGTCCGCGACGAGGCCGAGCGAGTGTTGCCCGATCGGCCGCACAGTATGCCCGGCCTGTTTGAGCGCCCGGAGGTAGAGGTCGACGTGGCCGGCGAACCGCTGGGGACGTCCGCCGATGATCGCGAGCATGAGCGGAAGCCCGTAGCGGGCGGCGCGGACCACCGAGTTCGGGCTCCCGCCGACGCCGATCCAGGTCGGGATGCCGCCTGCCCGCATCCGCGGATGCAGCCGCTGCGCGGTCAGTGGGCTGCGCACGGTGCCGGACCAGGTGACCGGTTCGTCGCGCTGGAGCCGTACGAAGAGGTCGAGCTTCTCCTCGAACAACCGCTCGTAGTCCGCCAGGTCGTAGCCGAACAGGGGAAACGATTCGGTCGCCGACGCGCGCCCGAGAACAAGCTGGGCCCTGCCGTTGGACACCGCGTCGAGGGTGGAGAACTCGTGGTAGAGCCGCACCGGGTCGTTCGTGCTGAGCACCGTGACCGAGGTGCCGAGGCGGATCCGATGCGTCGCCGTGGCGATCGCCGCGAGCAGCACGGGGGTGGCCGAGTCGTTGTGGCCCTCCCGGTAGTGCTCACCCAGGCTGAACACGTCGAGCCCGACCGACTCCGCGAGCCGCGCCTCGTCGACGAGCAGCCGCACGGTCTCGGCGTCGCTCAGGACCCGGTCGCCATCGGTGGCCACCTCCCCGAACGAGTTGAGGCCCAGTTCGAAGCCTTCAGCCGTCATGTCTCCTCCTCATGCGGTCCCGCCGACACCCCGGAAAGGGGCCTTAGCGGTTGACACGTCAATGATGCTAACCTGCCAATTGACGCGTCAACCAAGGAGAATCGGATGACAAGGGCCACACCCGAGCGGCGGAGAGGACGCCAACTGCCGACCGCGGAGGAGCTACGGGTCTGGCGGGACTTCATCGAGACGACCGGAGAACTCAAGGCGCAGCTCGCGTCCCGCCTCCAGATCGAGTCCGCGCTCTCGCCGGCGGACTACGCCGTGCTGCTCGCCCTGAGCGAGGCGCAGGACCGTCAGATGCGCTCGTCCGAACTCGCGACACACATCGGTTGGGAGCGGAGCCGACTCTCCCACCACCTCGGGCGCATGGAGCGGCGCGGACTCATCCGCCGCCAGGCGTGCCCCACCGTCCCCCGAGGGGCGGAGGTGCTGCTCACGCCGGCCGGCGCCGAGGCGTTCCAGGGGTCCACCGTTCCGCACCTGCGCGCCATTCGCGAGCTCTTCGTCGACGCTCTCACGCCGGAGCAACTCGTCGCGGCGGGCGAGATCGCGGAGGCGCTTCGCGCGAATCTCGACCCGCGCGACGAGGAATGAGTCGGCGTCCGCGAAAGCTCGCCGGCCCACGCCGGTAGCTGGCCCCGCGTGCGAGCGCACGCCCGGTGCGGATCAGGTGAAGCTGGCGCCGCCGTCGACGAGCAGTGACTGGCCGTTGACGTAGGCGCCGTCGTCGGAGAAGAGGAACGCCACCATGGCGGCGAGGTCCTCCGGCCGACCCAGCCGCGGCGAACGTACCGTCGCGAGCATCTGCGCGCGGAACTCCTCGGTGGTGGACTCGAGCGCGGCGCCGGTGAGAACCACGCCCGGCGACAGAAGGTTGGTACGGACGCCGTGCTTGCCGCCGAGGCTCGCGGTGTGCCGGGTGAGGCCGATCAGTCCGCTCTTGGCCGCCTGGTAGGCGACGCGTTCGGGCTCGCCCAGCCACACCGCGCTCGACATGGTGTTGACGATCGAGCCGCCGCCGTTCCTCATCATGATCGGCAGGGCGTGCCGGATGCCGTACATGTAGCCGGTGAGGGTGACGTCGATGGTGTGCTGCCAGACGTCGAACGGTACCGAGGTGACGTCGGCGTCCCGGCCGAGGTTTCGTGGCGACAGATCCGCGGCCACGTTGAACAGGCCGTGCAGGCCATCGAACCGGTCGACGGTGAAGGTGATGACGTCCCGGTAGGACTCCTCGTTCGTGATGTCGAAGCCTCGCGCCACGGCTGTTCCGCCGGCGGCGGTGATGTCGTCGACCACGGTCTGGGCGGCGGCCTGGTTCAGATCCGCCGCGACGACCAGCATGCCTTCCTCGGCGAGGCGGATCGCCGTCGCGCCGCCGATATTGCCCGGCGCCGCACCGGCGACGAGGGCGACCTTGTCCTTGAGTCCACGCATCGCGCAGTTTCCTTCCACGCTTTCCGGGGGGTGGCGTTGATCGGTCCGGTCGAGCCCTACGCGGCGCGCAGGGGAGCGAGGGCCTGGCTCCAGGCCACGACCTGGTCGAGGGTGGCGTTCAGCGCGTCCCGCTGGAAGTCGTTGGGCTTGAAGACGCTGAAGTTCTCGAAGTCGGTGAAGAGCGAGAGCGCCACCTGGGACCGCACGTCGGCCAGCTGCAACTCAGCAGAGATCAGCCGCAGGTGCTCCACCGCCCGCGCGCCGCCCACCGAGCCGTAGCTGACGAACCCGACGGCCTTGTTGTTCCACTCGCTGTAGAGGAAGTCGATCGCGTTCTTCAGCGCGCCGGACGTCGAGTGGTTGTACTCCGGCGTCACCATCACGAAGCCGTCGAACGACGCGATCTTTCGGGCCCACTCCAGCGTGTGCGGTTGCTGGTACTGGCCCATCGCCGGCGGGTACACCTCGTCGAGGTGCGGCAGCTTGTAGTCGAGCAGGTCCACGAGCTCGTACTCGACGTCCGTGCGCTGCCTGGCGACGTCGTACACCCACTGCCCGACGGCCGCGCCGTTTCGTCCCGGCCGGGTGCTGCCGATGATGATGCCGATCCTGGTCATGTGCGGTTCCTCCTTGTACGGGGCACCCGAGCGGTGTCCTTGCGTGGCGACGCAACGGTACGTCAACAGCTTGCTTCGTCAAGCAAATACAGCGGACGCATGTTCACCGTCACATCGAACCCGACAAGAAGCCCGGACCGGCCCGAACCGCATAATCCGGATGAGCAGACGGATCGGGTACGCCGTGCCCCGCGCCGTCGTGTGACCTCGTTTGTCGACATGGAGCCTGGGAACTCGACTGCTTCAACGGCGAGAGGAGGGCCGCACGGTGAACGACAACGAGTTCCTCGACCTGGTGGCGACGCGATCCGGGATGTCGTCGGAGCAGGCGACTGCCGTCACGCAGGCCACCTTGACCACCCTGGCCGAACGGATCGATGGCGGAGAGGCGCGTGATCTGGCCGGCCAGCTTCCCGACGGGCTGCGGGCGTACGCCTTCGGCGGCAGTGAGACCGCGGAACGGTTCGGCCTCGACGCCTTCGTCGACCGGGTCAGCGGCCGCGCGGACGTCGACGCGGACGCGGCGAGGGACGGAGTCACGGCGGTCTTCGACGTCCTCCGGGACGCCCTCGACCCCGCCGGCTATGAACAGGTGGTCACCCAGTTGCCGGCGGAGTACGGCGACGTCGCCGACCAGACCGCGCCGTTCGTCCGCCGGCAGGCCTGACGGTCGCACGACGCGATCGTGGACGGCCGAGCGTCACGGGAGCGGTCGCCGGCGCCGCAATGACGGGTCGAGCAGGGCGGGCGGGGTGTCGAACTTCTCGTGCGCGGCAAGGTCGACGCCGGGCGGGACGATCGCGTCGATCGCGTCGAGCACGTCAGCGGTGAGCACGGTGTCCGCCGCGGCGAGCTGAGAGCGCAGGTGGTCCATGGTGCGGGGGCCGATGATCGCGCTGGTGACGGCGGGGTGCGCGGTGACGAACCCGAGCGCGAGCTGGATCATGGTCAGGCCGGCCTCGTCGGCGACCTTGGCCAACCGCTCGACGGCGTCGAGCTTGGCCCGGTTGGCGGGGATGGTCGTGTCGAAGCGCTGCGGCATGAACGCGGAGCGGTTGGTGGCGATCTCCTGGCCCTCGCGGATCGCGCCGGATAGCCAGCCGGAGGCCAGGGGGCTCCACGCCAGCACGCCGAGCCCGTACTGCTCGGTCACGGGCAGGACGTGGGTCTCGATCCCGCGCTGCAGGATCGAGTAGGCGGGCTGTTCGGTGACGTAGCGGCTCAGGTGGTTTTCCCGGGCGGCCCACTCGGCCTGCACGATGCGGTACGCGGGGAAGGTCGAGGAGCCGAAGTAGCGGATCTTTCCGGCGCGCTGCAGGTCGGTCAGGGCCGACAGCGTCTCCTCGTCGCTGGTCCGCGGGTCCCACCGGTGGATCTGGTAGAGGTCGACGTGGTCGACGCCCAGGCGGCGCAGGCTGTTGTCCAACTCGGTGACCAGCCAGCGGCGCGAGCTGCCCTGATGGTTGCGCTCGTCGCCCATGGGCATGTTCGCCTTCGTGGCCAGCACGATGTCGTCGCGGCGGCCGGCGATCGCCTTGCAGACCATCTCCTCCGACTCGCCCTGGCTGTACATGTCGGCGGTGTCGATGAGGTTGATCCCGGCTTCGAGGGCGACGTCGACGATGGCCGTGGCCTCGTCCTGGGTCGTCTGGCCGATCTTGCCGAAGTTCATCGCTCCGAGCGCGAGAGAACTGACCTGCACACCGGTGCGGCCCAAGGTGCGGTACTGCATGACGTGTTTCCTCCACTGGTCGGTTGGTTGTCGGTCCTCTGCTCTGGCATCATGAGCAAGCGGAACCTCGTTCCGTTAGAACCATACGGAACAGTGTTCCGTTTGCCAAGGCCGGTGACGGAGGGAACAGCGCGGTGACCCAGGGCGACGGGATTGTGGCGGGAGTGTCCCCGCGCAAGCGGGCCGATGCCGTACGCAACGAGAAGGCCCTGCTCGACGCGGCCGCCGCCGTCTTCGTGAACTCGGGCGTGGAAGCGCCGGTACGAGACATCGCGGCCAGAGCCGGCGTCGGGACGGGCACGATCTACCGGCACTTCCCGACGCGCGCTGATCTGATCATCGCCGTCTACCGGCACCAGGTCGACGCCTGCGCCGAGGCCGGTCCGGCTCTGCTCGCGAGCAGTGCGACTCCGCACGCCGCCCTCGGGCGATGGATCGACCTCTTCGTTGACTTCCTGGTCACCAAGCGCGGACTTGCCGGCGTGCTGCAGCCGGACAACGCCGGCTTCGACACGCTGCACGGCTACTTCCTCGACCGCCTCGTGCCTGTGTGCAACCAACTGCTCGACGCGGCAGCGGAGGCCGGCGAAATACGCCCCGGCATGGATGCGTACGAACTGATGCGCGGGGTCGGCAATCTCTGCATCGGCGCCGACAGCGACCCCAACTACGACGCCCGGCGCCTGGTCGAGCTGCTCATCGCCGGACTGCTCCGCCGAGGGTAGTCACGGCCCTGCCGGTCGTGGCCGCACCGGAACCGGCTGCTCCGACGCCCCCGATGGCACTGGTCCGGGGTGGACGGCGAAACGCCGCCGCCCACCCCGGACCGGGGCCTGGGTCAGGCGATCCGGTAGGCCCGCTGGATCGTCTGCGCCACCGTGTTGCCAGCGGTGTCGGTGGCCGTCATGCGCAGCGACACGAAGCCGGGCCGGCGCGGATGCTTGATCAGGGCGACGCCGTGGTGGACCGGCAACGCCACCCACGTCCTGCCATCGTCGAACGACGCGGAGACGCCGAGCGTCCGGTTGGGCGCGGCCGTCGACCCCGGATGCCGGTCCAGTGCCACGGGGATGGTCATCGCCCGGCCCGCCCGGGCCGTGTTGGTGTCGTCCAACGCGGGCGTCGCCCGGGCCGTCGTCAGGGGCAGCGGCTCCGGCTTCGACGTGTGTGCCGAGGTGAAGGTCCAGGCCACCGAGACCGACGTCGACAGGGTGTCCGGAGCACCGCGGGTGACGGTCGCTTCCAGGCGGTAGGTGGCCTTGTCGGCGGGCACCGGGAAGTCCGCGTACGAGCCGTCGGCGGTGGCGATCTCCTTGCCGTTTCTGGACAACCGGTAGTGGACCTGCAGGTCGTCACGGCTGGCGGGGCGGCCGGAGGCGTCGGCGAACAGCGGCGGCGACGCGACCGAGATGGTGTCCCCGTCGCGGCCCACGTAACCGAGCGGCGACCAGGCCGGAGGCTGCGCCACGGTGGGCCCGAAGGGCGCCGCGTTCCAGGTCTGGTGGTAGGTCCTGCCCGCCCGGAAGGTGGACTCCTGCGTGGTGAGGTTGTCGCCCTCGACGAACGTGGACGTCCAGACGAGTCCGCCGTCGGTGTTGTAGTACTCGGTGGCGTGGAACGGCAGGTCGAACGAGGTGCTCGAACCGATCGGGCCCGGGCCCCCGGGGGACGCCGCACGGTGGAAGCGGGTCGCGGTCGCGATGCTGGACTGGCTGCGGTAGGTCGTCTTGACGGTGGCGAGGTTCTTCGGGGAGAGCTTCCTGGTCAGGCCCGTGAACATGTCGCCCTTGCTCACGTACGCGAGGTCGTACGTGTAGGGGCTGTTCCGGAACGTCCCGTCCCGGCCCGGGCGGCCGAGCCCGACGCCCAGTGTGACCGCGAACTCGGGGGCCGCGACGGCGGGCCCGATCCGGCCGAAGAAGACGTCCGCGAACGACGTCCCGCTGAGCTGGACGCCCGGGTAGCGGAAGTTGTCGTTCCAGTTCGCGCTCACGTTGATCGAGAGCGCTGCGGCGTCCCGCTGGGGCACGGTCAGCGAGACCGGCCGGGCGGTGCGGGCGTCGAGCGCCTCGGTGACCGGGCCCCGTACGTCCAGGACCGGCTGCACGAGCAGCGTCGACACGTCGCCCTCGTGGATCGTGCTGTACAGCGCGTAGCGGCCCTTGGGCAGCCGCATCGTGCCACCGCCGGGTTGCCCGGCGAGGGTGGTGAACTCACCGGTGCTCAGGTTCGCCGCCACGGTGTCGTACTCCGTGGCCGGTCTGCCGTCGCGCCCGGTGTGGTCGAGCCGGACGTCGTAGCTCTCGATCTCCCGGTTGAGCGCGAACGGCGTCCGCACCCGCAGGTCCCCGGCGCCGGTCGCGGTCAGCGCGCCCGGGTAGAGGCCGTCGGGGGCGTCCACCCGGGTGTCCACGGTGATCGTGGCCTCGGCGCGGCCGCCGGCCGGCACCATCAGCGTGGCCGGGCTGACAGTGATCATGCCGGTGGGAGCCGGGGTGATGGTGAGCGAGAGGCTGACCGGTGCGGTGCCGGTGTTGCGGTAACCGATGACACGGGTGAACGGGGTGTCGTCGGCGTGGGGCCAGCGCTGGACCGGGAAGTCGATCGCGGCGACCTCAGCGGCGACGGGCTGTGCGACGGCACGACCGATGTCGACCCGCCCGGCGCCCTGGTCGTAGAGGCTGTCGGCGCCGGCCGGCTTGGCCGAGCCCATCAGAGCAGCCTTGAGCTGGGCGCCGGACCAGTCGGGGTGGCGCCCGGCGAGGATCGCGGCCGAGCCCGCCACGTGCGGGGTCGCCATCGACGTGCCCGACATGGGGGCGTAACCGCCACCGGGGGCGGCCGCCACGATGTCGACGCCGGGCGCGCTGATCTCGGGCTTGATGTGGTTGTCGCCGACGCGGGGGCCCCGGCTCGAGAAGTAGGCCCGCTCGTCGTCGGCGTCGACCGCGGCGACGGCGAGGGCGTCGTCAGCGGAGGCCGGCGTCGAGACCGACTTCGGCTTACCCTCGTTGCCCGCGGCGACCACGAAGAGGGTGCCGTACCGCTGGCTGAGGTCCTGTACCGCGGTCTCCAGCGGGTCGAGAGCCGGCGTGTCCGTGTCACCGAGGCTCAGGTTGATCACCCGGGCCTGCGGCGCCGCCCACTGCATCCCGGCGATGATGTCCGAGTCCTGGCACTCCGTGGTGGCGCAGACCTTGCCGACGACCAGCTTCGCGCCCGGTGCCACGCCCCGGTACCTGCCGCCGGAGGCGGCGCCGCTGCCCACGATCGTCGACGCCACGTGGGTGCCGTGGCCGACCGTGTCGCCGGGGTCGTTGCCGCCGGTGAAGTCGTGGATCGCGGCGATCTGCCCGGCGAAGTCGGGGTGGCTGGCGTCGATGCCGGTGTCCAGCACCCCGACCGTCACGCCGTCGCCGTCGAAGCCCGCCTGCCAGGCCGTCGGGGCGCCGATCTGCGGCACGCTGCGATCGAGGGAGACGTGGCGCTTGCCGTCCAGCCAGACGTGGGTGATCCCGGCGGCGAGCGCGCGCGCCGACGACGTGCCGCGGGTGAGTGACGACCACAGCTCGACCCGGTCGTCCAGGCCCGCCCGCACGGCCAGCGCGTTGGCGGCGGGCAGGTCGGCCCGCACCCGCGCGGCTCCGGCGGCGGACCGCGCCCGCGTCGCCATGTTCTCCGGGTACGTGACCAGCAGCGGAAGCTCGGCCCTCCGGTCGTCGTAGCCGAAGTCGCCGAGCGCGGTGAGGTCGAACAGCCGCCGGTCGAGCCGCCCGTCACGCAGCATCGGCACCGCGTCGACCGGGATGACGTACTGGTGGCCACCCTCTCGGCTGCTCACGAACCGCATGCCGGCCCGTCCCGGTCCCCGCTCGATCCGCGGGTGGCCGTCCGCGTCCAGCGACACCCGGTCCCCGGTGATCAAAGTGAAGGTGCCGCGCGGTCCGGAGACCGTTGCCGCAGGCTTCTCCTGCGCGCCGGCCGGGGAAGCCGTGAGGCCCGCCGCTGCCAGCGCGGTCGCGAGCACTCCGGCTGTCAGGGCGCGTCGTTGCCGTCGTCGCACATCGTCCTCTCCGCCACGGGCGTCTCCCGGGACGGCACGATGACGCCTGGCACGGCCGGCGGGTTGATCTTCAGGGGTGTGACGATCGCCACAATCACCCACCGCGCGGGCGCGCCCGGGTGCCCCTCCCGGTTACATGCGCCGGTGACCACGGGACGAGACGTCGGAGAGCGCAGGTCAGATGCGTGACGCCGAGGAGTTCGACGCCCTCTACGCGGCCTGCGCCGGCCGGATCGTGGGTCACGTCTATGCCCTCACCGGCAACCGCAGCGAGGCGGAGGACGCCGTCGCCGAGGCCTTCACCCGGGCGTGGCAGCGCTGGTCGACCGTCCGCGAGGCGGACAGCCCGGAGGCGTGGGTCCGCCGGGTCGCCTCCCGAATCGCGGTGAGCAGTTGGCGCAAGACGTTCAACCGGTTGCGCGCACACCGCCGGGCCGCCGTCGACCAGAGCGTGCCCGGACTCAACGAGGACCACGTCGCCCTGCTGCAGGCGCTGCAACGGCTGACCGCCAACCAGCGTCGCGCCGTCGTGCTGCACCACCTGAACGATCTCAGCGTCGCCGAGGTGGCAGCCGAGATGCAGGCGCCCGTCGGGACCGTCAAGACGTACCTCGCCCGTGGCCGGCGGGCCATGGCCGGAATGCTGAACGAGGCTCGGCAGGAGGAAACCTCCCATGACTGATCCGCACCACGACCTGACGGCTATCGCGGACGCGGTCCGACGAGTCACGACGCTGCCCGCAGCGGGGACGCTGCGCCGCCGTGGCGAGCAGCGCCGGCGGCGCCGCGCGGCCGTCTACGGGGCGGGGCTGGCCGTGCTGGTCGTGGCCGCTGGCGCCGCCCTCCTGCCGGCACGGGACCAGACGCCGGATCGGGCTGTCGGGCCTGCGGCCACGGCCACGGCCACGGTCTCGCCGTCGGTCGTCCCGTCCGTGACCGCCCCGGCCGGACCGCAGGAGATCCTCGGCGGCCGGCGGCAGGTTCTCATCGTGGTGCCCGGCATCGGTCGGGCGGCGCTGGCGATCGGCCGTGACGACGACCGGGTGCGGGCCAGCACCGAGCAGGGCATCGACGACCGCGCGCTCTGGGTCCTGCGCCCCGAAGGAAACAGATTCCGGATCATGCTGGCCGCGGCAAGCGGCGCCAGCCGGGTCTGCATGACCGTGGTGCACGACGCCGTGCCGGGAAGCGTCCGCGGTCGGGTGTGTGACACGACCGCGCAGACGCAGCTCTTCACGATCGAGCAGGTCGCCGACGGCAGTTACTCGATCTTCCAGGGCAAGCGTTACGTCCAGGTCGTCGACGGCACCAACGCCCTGGTCCCCGATCTGCCGGAGGCCCTGACCACGACGTACGAGTTCGAGGACCGGGGCAACCCTCGCGACTGAGTCCGCCGCCCTCGCCGGGGCGGACGGATCAGCCCAGGCGAAGGCTTCCTTCCCCGAGGTCGTCGAGGAGCGCCTGCGGCGCACGCATCCGCCACGCGTCGGTCACGAGCTCCGTCAGGCGATCGACGCCCACCTCCGCCAGGCGCAGCATCACCAGTGGCAGGCCGTCGTAGCCGGGCGTGGTGAAGAAGAGGTCGGGCTCCCCGAGCAGCAGAGCCTGCTTCTCGGCCTCGTCGCCGACGAACACCACCGCGACATCGGTTCGGATCTGGCGCGGCTTGCCCGGACTGCGCTCCGGGTAGGACCAGACGAAACCCCTGCCACCCACGCGGAAGTCGAAGCCCTCGCTGTCGATCTCGACCGCCTGCGGCAGGGCCAGCGCCAGACGGCGAACATCGTCCGCGTCAGCCACCGAGACCCCTCGCGAAGCGCAGAATCGCCATCCGCCCAGGCTACGCGCCGCCAGCCCGAGGATCTGAGTCCGGGCGGACGCCCGGATGAAAAACCGTAATCTGATCTCGCCTGCTGGAGTCGCGGCTGACGTGCGGAGATAACGCTCTCACGAATGGTGGGAGAGCGCTTGACGCGCCGGTGACCCAGCCGCAACGATGCATTTACATGTGTCGCGCTCGTGGCGGCGAACGGCACCTCCGGCGACCGCAACCAGGCTCGGCACCACCCTGCCCACCACCCAGGCGTGATCGGCGCACGCCCCCCGCACCGGGAAAGGACCTACCGTGCGCAGATCCCTGAGATCGTGGCTCGGCGCCGTGCTGAGCGCGATCCTCGTCGTGGGCGGCATCGCGGCCGTGCCACCCGTGGCCAGCGCCGCACCGTTCACCGTGCTGGTGTTCACCAAGACCGCCGGATTCCGGCACGGCTCCATCACCCCGGGCATCACCGCCATCCAGCAGCTCGGCGCCGCCAACGGGTTCACCGTCGAGACCACCGAGGACGCGGCCCAGTTCACCGACGCCAACCTGGACCGGTTCGCCGCGGTGATCTGGCTGTCCACCACCGGCGATGTGCTCAACGCCGCCCAGCAAGCCGCGTTCGAGCGCTACATCCAGGGCGGCGGTGGGTACGTGGGTGTGCACGCCGCCTCCGACACCGAGTACGACTGGCCCTGGTACGGCGGGCTGGTCGGGGCGTACTTCGCCTCGCACCCGGCCGAGCAGACCGCCACCGTCAAGGTCGCCGACCAGGTGCACCCGTCCACCGCGACGCTGCCGCAGCGGTGGAGCCGGTTCGACGAGCTGTACAACTACCGCGCCAACCCACGCGGCAACGTGCACGTGCTGGCGACCCTGGACGAGAGCACCTACAGCGGCGGGAGCATGGGCCCCGACCACCCGATCTCCTGGTGCCAGAACTACTCCGGAGGGCGGTCCTGGTACACCGGCCTCGGCCACACCGACGCGTCGTACACCGACGCGAACTTCCGTCAGCACCTGCTCGGCGGCATCATGACGGCGTCCGGGACGGTCGGCGCGGACTGCGGCGCCACCGTCACCAGCAGCTTCCAGCAGGTGGAGCTGGCCAAGGGCGCGGCCGAGACCGGCGAGCCGATGAGCCTGACCGTCCTGCCCGACCGGGGTGTGCTGCACACCTCGCGCAACGGCGTGATCCGGCACACCGACGCGGCGGGCAACACCAAGGTCGCCGCCACCCTGCCGGTCTACACCGGGGACGAGGAGGGCCTGCAGGGCATCAAGGCCGACCCGAACTTCGCCACCAACCGCTGGGTGTACGCGTACTACGCGCCACCACTGGACACCCCCGTTGGCGGCGCACCGGCCACCGGCACCCCGGCCGACTTCGCCCGCTGGGACGGCGTCAACCGGCTGACCCGGTTCACGGTCAACGCGGACAACACCCTCAACCTGGCAAGCGAGACGCTGATCCTGAACGTGCCGACGAGCCGGGGCATGTGCTGTCACGTCGGCGGTGACATGGACTTCGACGCGGCCGGCAACCTGTACCTGTCCACCGGCGACGACACCAACCCGTTCGACTCGGCCGGGTTCACCCCGATCGACGAGCGGGCCGGCCGTAACCCGGCCTTCGACGCGCAGCGCACCTCGGCGAACAGCAACGACCTGCGCGGCAAGGTCCTCCGGATCAAGCCCGGCGCGGCGGGCGGGTACACCATCCCGGCCGGCAACATGTTCGCCCCGGGCACCGCATGGACCCGTCCGGAGATCTACGCGATGGGCTTCCGCAACCCGTTCCGGATGAGCGTGGACAGGGCCACCGGCATCGTCTACCTCGGTGACTACGGTCCGGACGCGGGCACCGCCGACCCGAACCGAGGGCCGGCGGGCAACGTGGAGTTCGCCCGGATCGACCGGCCCGGGTTCTACGGCTGGCCGTACTGCACGGCCCGGAACGACGCCTACAACGACTACACCTTCCCGTCCGGCCCGTCCGGGCCGAAGTTCGACTGCGCGGGCGGACCGGTGAACAACTCGCCCAACAACACCGGCGTCACCCAGCTGCCGCCGGCGGTCCCGGCGTGGCTGCCCTACGGCGGCTCCGGCTCCCCGCCGGAGTTCACCGGGGGCGGGCTGTCCCCGATGGGTGGCCCGGTATACCGGTACAACCCGAACAACCCCTCCGACGTGGCGTTCCCGGCGTACTACGACGGGACCTACTTCGCCGGTGAGTTCGGCCGTCGCTGGATCAAGAACATCAAGCTCGACCCGGCCGGCCAACCGTTGAAGATCAATCCGTTCCCGTGGACCGGCAACCAGGTCATGGACATGGAGTTCGGCCCGGACGGCGCGCTCTACGTGCTCGACTACGGCACCGGCTGGTTCAACGGCGACGCCAACTCGGCGCTCTACCGGATCGAGTACGCCCGCACGGGCAGGGCGCCACGTCCGGTGGTCTCGGCCACCCCGACCAGCGGTACGGCGCCGTTGACCGTGGCCTTCTCCTCGGCCGGCACCCTCGACCCGGACGGTGACCCGTTCACCTACGCCTGGGACTTCGACAACAACGGCACCACCGACTCGACGGCGGCGAACCCGAGCTTCACGTACACCACGAACGGGACCCGCAGCCCGACGTTGACGGTCCGGGACACCACCGGCAAGACGGCCACCGCGAGCGTGGTCATCACGGTCGGCAACAGCGCGCCGGTGGTCACCGTGAACACCCCGTTGAACGGGCGGACGTTCGCCTTCGGGGACGCCGTGCCGTTCACCGTCACCGTCACCGACGCGCAGGACGGTGCGATCGACTGCGCCCGGGTGAAGGTGAACTACGTCCTCGGTCACGACTCGCACGGCCACCAGCTCAGCAGTGTGCAGGGCTGCACCGGGGTCATCCAGACCTCGGCCGACGGCGAGCACGACACCGCGGCGAACATCTTCGGCATCATCGACGCCGAGTACACCGACCTGGGCGGGGGCGGCCAGCCGCCGCTGACCACGCACACCCAGGCGGTCCTGCAGCCACGGGTACGGCAGGCCGAGCACTTCGGTGACTCGTCCGGCGTCCAGGTCGTCGCGCCGGGTGCGGCCCACGGTGGCGCCGCGGTCGGGTACATCGACAACAACGACTGGATCTCGTTCCGCCCGTACAACCTGACCGGCGTCCAGTCGTTCAGCGTCCGGGCAGGAGCCCCGGCCGGTGCCGGCGGCACGCTGGAGCTACGGGTCGACTCGCCCACCGGGCCGCTGGTCGGCTCGACCACCGTGACACCCACCGGCGGGCACGGCACGTTCGCCTCGTTCACCGGCGGGGTCACCGCCCCGACCGGTACGCGCACCCTGTTCCTGGTGTTCAAGGGCGGCGGCGGGATGTATGACGTCGACGAGTTCACCCTCTCCACCAGCCCCGGCGGTCCCGGACCCGACCCGGACCCCGAGCCGGGGGCCAACCTGGCCCGGGGCAAGCCGGCGCGGGCATCCAGTTTCGAGGGCGCCTACGTCGCGGCCAACGCGTTCGACGGGGCGCTCGGCACCCGTTGGGGCAGCGCGTTCAGCGACCCGCAGTGGATCGACGTCGACCTGGGCGCGAGCTGCAGCATCAACCGGGTCAAGCTGACCTGGGAGGCGGCGTACGGCAGTGGATACCAGATCCAGACCTCACCGGACGGGGTCAACTTCACCACGATCCGGACGGTGACCGGCGGTGACGGCGGGGTGGACGACCTGACCGGGCTCACCGGCTCCGGCCGGTACATCCGGCTCACCGGCACCACCCGGGGCACCGCCTGGGGCTACTCGCTGTTCGAGTTCGAGGTGTACGGCGGCACCGGCGGCCCGACCGGCCCCGGCCCCAACCTGCTGTTGAACAAGCCGACTCTGACGTCCAGCAACGAGGGGGCCGACGTGTCCGGCGCCCAGGCGGTGGACGGCAGCCTCACCACCCGGTGGTCGAGCGCGTTCTCCGACCCGCAGTGGATCCGGGTCGACCTCGGCAGCCCGACCGCGATCGGCCGGGTGAAGCTGAGCTGGGAGGCGGCGTACAGCAGCGCGTACGTCATCCAGACCTCGAACGACGGCACCACCTGGACCACCGTGAAGACGGTGACCGGCGCCGACGGCGGTGTGGACGAGCACACCGCGCTCGGCGCCAACGGTCGCTACCTGCGGATCTACGGCACCGCCCGGGGCACGCCGTGGGGCCACTCGCTCTGGGAGCTGGAGGCGTACGCGAGCTGAACCATCACCGATGACGTGGCCGGCACGGGGAAACCCGTGCTGGCCACGTCCGTGTTGGACTTCCATTGCATATGCCGGCTATCGGTATATGCTTTTCGGTATGACCGAGAGTCCACTTCGGGAGCCGACGTTCCTGGTGCTCACCGCGTTGGCCGAGGCACCCAGGCACGGCTATGCCGTCATCGAGGACGTGCTGCGCATCTCCGACGGCCGGGTGCGCCTTCGCGCGGGCACCCTCTACGCCGTTCTCGACCGGCTCCGCGCCGACGGCCTCATCGAGGTCGAGCGCGAGGAGGTGGTGCAGTCGCGGTTGCGCCGCTACTACCGACTCACCGCCCTCGGCGCGCGTCGACTCGCCGAGGAGGCGGCCCGCCTGCGGCACAACGCCGACGCGGCTCGCGTACGGCTGCGCCGCGGCGGCCTGCTGACCGACGGGGGTGCGGCGTGAGCAGCGACGACCTGGAGCGCCGCTACCGGCGGCTGCTGGCCGTCTACCCGTGGGAGCACCGCCGGGCGTACGAGGACGAGATGCTGGCCGTGCTCGTCGCCGGCGCGCGGCCGGGCCAGCGGCGACCCGTCGCCGGTGACGTGCTGAATCTGGTCGGTGCCGGGCTGCGGGCCCGGCTGCGGGTGAGCGCACGGGGGTTCACCGAGTCGACCTGGGCGGACGCGGCGGCGGTGACCGGCCTGCTGGTCGGCCTCGTTCTGCTCGCCCTCGCCGGGAAGTCGCTGCTCGACCAGCTCATCCGGAACCCGGGTCTGCCGCCGGGATTCGGGCCGGGAGGCCCCGACCTCGTCGACTGGCTGCGCGTGGCCGGCTGGGCGGGCGTCTGCGCGGCCGCTCTGGCCGGGTGGCGCTGGGTGGCCGCCGGTCTGGCCTGGGCCGGCGTGATCGGCTGGGGCGCGCTGGTCGCCCCGCAGGCCGGCGACAACCTGACGTACGTGGTGGACACCCTGCCGCAGTTCGCGCTCGCCGTGGTGGCGGCCGCCGCACTGACGGTGCCGGCTCCGCGGCACCGGCTGCTCGCGCTGCTGGGCGTACGCCGGTTGGTGGCGCTGCTGCTCGCGCCGGCCACCGCGGTCGCGCTGCTGGAGGTCAACCGGGTGAACAGGCCCGGGTTCGACCCTGACGGCGGGGTCAGTTACCAAATCTTCTACGGCCTTGAGGCCAGCAGTGAGCTGGTCCTCTGGCTCTACGTCGCCGGTCTGGTGGCCGCCGCGCTGGCCATGCTGGTCGCGCTGGCCACGCTCGACCCCGGGGTACGTCGGCGGATCGTCGTCATGCTCCTGCCGGTGGCCGCGCTCGCCCTCGTGATCGACAGTGCCCTCGCCGGCTGGGCCACCTCCACGATGCACATGGGACACACCATTGGCCTGGTGCCCGTGCAGTGGGCGATGCTGGTTCTCGTCCCACCGGTGACGTTCCTGGCCGGGGCCCTGCTCGTCCGTCGCCGGGAGGAGACGCTGCGCATGGTCGCCATCGGCAGGGCCGCGGATCGTGAGCGGCCAGCGGGCTAGTCGTCGGCGACGGCCACCGGCTCCGAGCCGATGCAGCGCACCTTCAGCTCGTACTCGCCGGCCGACCCCTCGAACTTGACCTCGACGTCGTCGTCCGGCCCCCGATCCACGTCGCGGACCCGGTAGCCCTGGGCAGGAGCCCAGGAGACGAGGCGTACCCCGTCGGCGCCGCACTCGGCCACGGCCGTGCCGCCCGCGGTGGCGAAACCCCGACGGACCCCGGAGCTCGCGGTCGGCGCCGCGCTCGCCGTGGTCGGTGAGGCGCCCGTCGTGCCGGCGGGCGCCGGCTCCGGCGAGGCGAGCGCGCGTTCGATGTCCGCCTCGCTGCGTATCCCGCCCGGGGTGCCGGTGATGCTCTCGCCCACCAGCCGGATCGCGCCCAACCCGATCAGGGTGGCCACGGCGGCGGTGGCCACCCACCCGGTGGCGACGAGGATCGGACGACGGCCCATCACCCGACTATCCCCGATCCATCGTTGTCGTCGGCATATCCGGAGGCTAAGGCACGGTTAACGTGCGCCTCGCTCCCCGCCGCAGCGGCTAGCCTGCCAGCTGTGGCCCGCCTGCTGCTCATCGAGGACGACCTGACGATCCGTACACCGCTGATCCGGGCGTTGCGGGAACGCGGCCACGCGGTGGCCGCCGCCTCGACCGCGATGGCCGGGCTCCGCGACGCGCTGGACGACCGGCCCGACCTCGTCGTGCTCGACCTGGGGCTGCCCGACCTGGACGGCCGTGAGCTGCTGCGGATGCTGCGGGCGGTCAGCTCGGTGCCGGTCATCGTGGCCACCGCCCGCGACGACGAGGCCGAAATCGTCCGGGTCCTCGACGCGGGGGCCGACGACTACGTGGTCAAGCCGTTCACCGCGGCCCAGCTCGACGCCCGCGCGCGGGCCGTGCTCCGGCGGGGCACCTCCGGCGCCGGCGCGCAGGACCCTGCACTCACCGTCGGCGGGCTGCGGATCGACCCCCGGGCCCGACAGGTCACCCTGGACGGCACGACGGTCGAGCTGACGCCCCGCGAGTTCGATCTGCTGCACCACCTCGCCGGCCGGCCGGGTCAGGTGGTCACCAAGCGCGAGCTGCTCACCGAGGTCTGGCAGATCCCGTACGGCGGCGCCGACAAGACCGTCGACGTGCACCTGTCCTGGTTGCGCCGCAAGTTGGGTGAGAGCGCTCTGGAACCCCGCTACCTGCACACCGTGCGCGGCGTCGGGGTGCGGCTGGAGGCACCGGGGGCACAGCGGTGAGGGCCCGGCTCGCGCTGCTGGTCGCCGCGGTCAGCGTCCTCACCCTGATCGCGTTCCTCGTGCCGCTGGCGCTGCTGGTCCGCACCGTCGCCGAGGACCGGGCCACGGTCCGGGCCACCGCTGACGCGCAGAGCCTGGCACCGGTGGTCGGCACCGCCGACGCGGCGACCATCCGGCTCACCGTCGAGCAGCTCGCCGCGGAGTCCGGTCGACCGGTGAGCGTCTTCCTGCCGGACGGCACGGTGCTCGGCGCCCCGGTGCCCCGTACGCCCGCGGTGGCCCTGGCCGCGCGCGGGCAGAGCCTCACGGGGGAGTCGGCGGCCGGCCGGGAGGTGGTCATCGCGGTGCAGGGCCGGGCCGACGGCACCGGAGTGATCCGGATCCTGGTGCCCCCGCACGAGTTGACCGCCGGGGTGACCCGGGCCTGGCTGGTGCTGGCCCTGCTCGGAGTGGTGCTGGTGGTGATCGGGCTGGTGGTCGCCGACCGGCTGGCGCGCACCCTGGTCCGGCCGATCAGCGACCTCTCCGCCGTGTCCCACCGGCTCGCGAACGCCGAGCTGGACGCCCGGGTTGTGCCGGCCGGCCCGGCGGAGCTGCGTGAGGTGGCCGGGGCCCTCAACCACCTGGCCGGGCGGATCCAGGTGCTCCTGCTCCAGGAGCGCGAGCAGGTCGCCGACCTGTCGCACCGGCTGCGGACGCCGCTGACGGCGCTGCGGCTGGAGGCGGAGTCGCTGCGCGACCCGGACGACGCGGCACGGATCACCGCCGCCGCCGACGGGCTGGAACGGGCGGTCACCGGCCTGATCCGGCAGGCCCGCTGGCGCCGGTCACCGGCGACGGGAGCGGCCACCTCGGACGCCGCGACGATCGTCGCCGACCGGGTCGCGTTCTGGTCGGTGCTGGCCGAGGACACCGGCCGGACCGTCACCCTCGACCTGGCGCCCGGCCCGCTTCCGGTCGGTGTGCCCGCCGACGATCTGGCGGCGGCCGTGGACGCCCTGCTCGGCAACGTCTTCGCGCACACCCCCGACGGCACGCCGTTCGCCGTCCGGCTCGCCTGGGAAGAGGGCCAGGCGCTGCTCACGATCACCGACGATGGCCCGGGGATGCCGGCCGGGGCGGTGCGGCGGGGTGCCAGCCCGGCCGGGTCGACCGGCCTCGGCCTAGACATCGCCCGCCGTGCCGCGCAGGCCGGCGGCGGTCGGCTGGAGCTGCGTACCGGTCCGGAGGGCGGGGCGCAGGTGCTGCTCCGGCTCGGGCCGCCGACGCCCGGGCGACCAGCGGTGGACGGCGGGCCCAGGCCCGCCGGGAACGGCTTAACCCGGCCTTAGCGTCCGGACAGCGCGGCGCTATCCCGATCCAACCGATCCTCGAAGTCGACAACCGAGGAAAGGTGGGCATCACGATGAAGCGCAGCTCTCTGCTCCTGGCGTCGGTCGGCGGAGCGGCGGTGCTGGCCGTGGCCGGGGTCGCCGTCGGCGTGAGCGCCGCCGGCGACCCACGGGCCAGCGGCACGACACTCGCCGCCGCCACCGTCGGTCCGACGGCCACGGACGCGCCGGACGACAGCGCCACCCGCGGCACGACGCCCGCGCCGGGTACCAGCGGCACGACCGCCGCGCCGAGCACCAGCGGTACGACCGCCGCGCCGAGCACCAGCGGTACGCCGTCGGGAGGTGGTTCGCCGGCGGGCGCGGCGGTCAACGAGCAGCGCGCCGGCGAGATCGCGCTCGCCAGGGCCGGCGGCGGCCGGATCACCGAGGTGGAGGCCGAGCAGGAGCACGGCCGACCAGTCTGGAGCGTCGAGATCATCGCCGGCGACATCGAGCACGAGGTGGACGTCGACCGGGACAACGGCACGGTGGTCAAGGCCGAACAGGAGTCCGTCGACGAGGGTGACGACGACGGCGACGACCGGAACGACGATGACGATGACGACAGGGCCGGCGACGACGACTGACGCCGGGTTGCCGCCGCCCGCTACGGACGCACCGTGGCGGGCGGCGGTACGAAGGCATTTCTCAGACGGCCGCGACGCGCTCCTCCTGGGCCGCCGGCCCGTCCTGGTCGAACTGGGTGCGGTACAGGTCCTGGTACCGGCCACCGGCGGCGAGCAGCTCGCTGTGGCGCCCGCGTTCCACGATGCGTCCGTCCTCGACGACGAGGATCTGGTCGGCCGCACGGATGGTGGACAGCCGGTGCGCGATGACCACACTGGTCCGGCCGGTCAGGGCCTCGGCGAGGGCGTCCTGTACGGCGGCTTCCGACGTGGAGTCCAGATGCGCCGTGGCCTCGTCGAGGATGACCACACGGGGACGGGCCAGCAGTAGCCGCGCGATGGTGAGGCGTTGCCGTTCCCCGCCCGACAGGCGGTACCCCCGTTCACCGACGACGGTGTCGAGCCCATCCGGAAGTGAGCGGATCAGGGTGTCGAGCCGGGCCCGTCCCAGTACCTCCCACATCTCCTCCTCGGTCGCATCCGGCCGGGCGAAAACCAGGTTGGCGCGGATGCTCTCGTGGAACAGGTGCCCGTCCTGGGTCACCACGCCGAGTGCCGTTCGGATCGACTCGGCCGACAGGTCGCGTACGTCGACGTCGCCGAGCTTCACCGTGCCACCCTCGACGTCGTAC
Source organism: Micromonospora sp. NPDC005087 (assembly GCF_042872965.1). Lineage (NCBI taxonomy): Bacteria > Bacillati > Actinomycetota > Actinomycetes > Micromonosporales > Micromonosporaceae > Micromonospora > Micromonospora sp. NPDC005087. Next base: position 44,711 of record NZ_JBIALB010000011.1, read on the forward strand.
AGGCGCGGCACGAGTTGGGCGATCGTCGACTTGCCCGCTCCGGAGGAGCCGACGAGGGCCACCATCTGCCCCGCTTCGGCGCGGAACGACACGCCGTGCAGCACCTCCTCACCGCCGCGCGTATCGAGCTTCGTCACGTCCTCAAGGGAGGCGAGGGACACCTTGTCGGCCGAGGGGTAGCCGAACCGTACCGCGTCGAATTCGACCGCGACCGGCCCGTCCGGGAGCGGCCGGGCGTCGGACCTGTCGAGGATCAGCGGCTTGAGATCGAGGATCTCGAACACCCGCTCGAAGCTCACCAGGGCGCTCATCACCTCGACCCGGGCGCTGGCCAGCGACGTCAACGGCGCGTAGAGGCGCGACAGCAGCAGCGCGAGCGCGACCACGGTGCCGGCGTCGAGGCTGCCCCGAAGGGCGTGGAGACCCCCCAGCCCGTAGACCAGTGCCAGCGCCAACGAGCCGACAACGGTGAGCGCGGTGATGAAGACCCACTGGAGCATGGCGGCACGGATGCCGATGTCGCGCACCCGCCGCGCCCGCGCCGCGAACTCGGCCGACTCCTCGGCCGGACGTCCGTACAGCTTGACCAGTGTCGCGCCGGGTGCCGAGAAGCGCTCGGTCATCCGGGTGCTCATGGCCGCGTTGTGCTCCGCCGCCTCGCGCTGCAACCGGGCGAGCCGCGAACCCATCCGCCGGGCCGGGAGGACGAAGATGGGCAGCAGGACGAGCGCCAGCAGCGTGATCTGCCACGAGAAGCTGAGCATCACCGCCAGCGTCAGGAGCAGTGTCACGGCGTTGCCGACCACACCCGACAGGGTGTTGCTGAAGGCCCGCTGCGCGCCGATCACGTCGTTGTTCAGACGGCTGACCAGCGCACCGGTGCGGGTCCGGGTGAAGAACGCCACCGGCATGCGCTGGACGTGATCGAAGACGGCTGTCCGCAGCTGGACGATCAGCCCCTCGCCGATGCTGGCGGACAGGAACCGCGTCACCAGGCCCAGGCCGGCTTCGGCCAGGGCGATCACGGCGATCAGCACGGCCAACCGGATCACGATGCCGCTGTCGGCGCCGTCGACGATCGCGTCCACGACCCGTCCGGCGAGGACCGGTGCCGCCACCGTGAGGGCCGCTGTCACCACACTCAACAGCAGGAACCTGATGATCAAAGCTCGGTGCGGCCGCGCGAACCGCGCGATGCGCTTCAGGGTCGCCCGGGACAGTGGTCGTTCGTCCTGCGCGTTCATCGCGTGGTGCAGGGACGTCCACGCGGTAACTTCCATGCTCATGCCGTACCTCCGCGAAGAAGGCTAGAACCTCGTGTGAGGTTGAGGTCAAGCCGCCGCGCGGGAGGCATGGACGGTGTGGTCCCGGGTAGCTGCGATCCATGGCGCGGTACACGAAGCCCGAGCTCAGAGAGCAGATCAAGGAAGAGATCAAGTCCTCCGACAAGGGTGGCAGACCGGGACAGTGGTCGGCGCGGAAGTCACAACTGGTCACCCAGGAGTACAAGAGGCGCGGCGGGGGATTCCTGGGCCCCAAGGACGAGCGGCAGAAGTCCCTGCAACGGTGGGGCGCGGAGGACTGGCAGACCAGGGAGGGCGACACCCGGGCCCGGCACGGCGACACAACCAGTCGCTACCTGCCGAAGAAGGCCTGGGAGGAGCTGTCGGAGGACGAGAAGCGCGCCACCGACACCAAGAAACGGAAGGCGTCGCGAACCGGCAGACAGTTCGTGGCCAACACGGGGCCGGCCAGTCGGGCCCGCCGGGACGCCACGACGGCCGGACGGATGCCGGAGATGTCGGTCGCCGAGGCCGTCAAGCTGGTCCGTGGCCTCGACACGCGACAGCTCAAGTCGGCCCTGCGGCGGGAGCGCGATGGAAAAGCCCGCAAGACGCTCATCCAGCGACTCGAGGCGGAGCTCAGCCGCCGCTGACCCTCACAGGTCGGCCTGTGTGGTCAGGATCTGCCGGAGGTGTGTCTTCGGCCTGGACCCCACGGTCGAGCCGACGACCTCGCCCTGGCGGAACACCAGCAGCGTCGGCAGGGACATGACGCCGTAGCGCCGGGTGGCCTCCGGGTTCTCGTCGGAGTTGAGCTTGGCCACGACCATCCGCTCGCCGAACTCCCCGGCCAGCTCGGCCAGGCTTTTCTCGATCGCCCTGCAGGGCGGGCACCACTCCGCCCAGAAGTCGACCACCACGGGTCGATCGCTGGCCAGCACCAGCTCGGCGAACGTGTCGTCGGTGACGGTGACTAGTGAGCCGACTGTCGTTTCCTGGGGCATGTTTCCTCCCGGTGCGCGATGGCGTGGGTGAGCTGGGTGTGGAGCTGCTGGCGGACCGCGCCGAGCTGGTCGAGGTAGGCGTCGACCTCGGTGAGCTTGCGTCGCAGCACCACCACCGAGTCCGGGCAGACGCCGCCGGACGCGTTGCCAGCCCGAAGACAGGCGACGAACGGACGGACGTCGTCGAGGCCGAAGCCGACGTCGAGCAGCGCCCGGATCTCCCGTACGACCCGGAGTTCCGCCTCGTCGTAGACCCGGTAGCCGTTGGCGGAGCGCTCTGGGCGTACCAAGCCGTGCGCCTCGTAGTAGCGCAGGGCGCGGGTGCTTGTGCCAGCCCGTTCCGCCAGCTCACCGATCAGCATCCGACCCCCTCCGCCAGCCCGTCACGACCACGCTAAACCTTGTCGCCGACGTCAAGGCAAGGGCACCTAGCCGATGCGGAACTGCTCCCCGTAGACGGCGAACACCAGTGGCGTGTTCAGGTCGAAGTTGCCGTTGTTGAGGAACACCCGCTGAGCCGTGTCGACGCGGGACGTGTCCGAGTGGGCCGCCTCCTTCCTCATTTCGATGACCCGCTCGTCGAGGAAGGCGTGGAGCCAGGTGCGCTCGTCGCCGCCCTGCGCCGGAGGCTTCGCCCGGGCCAGTGCGCGGTTGCGGATCGCCCGCATGCCCTCGTACCCGTGCATGACGGCCGCGTCGTAGTAGGCGAACTGGCCGAGCGCCCGGACCTGGTCGGCCTTGCCGTCGCGTACCGACGGGTTGAAGTACACCCGGTCCCGCTCGGCCTCCTGCGCGGCCCGGAAGACGGTGTCGGTGGACGCGGCCCGCCAGTCGCGGGGGAAGTTGGGGTCGAGACCGGCGTGCGAGGGGGTGCCGTTGACCGCGCGCAGCGCCGGCAGGTACGAGGCCAGCACGTTGCCCGGCTTGGTGCGGGTGTACGCCTCGACCAGTTCGAGCATGTCGCCGGTGCCGGAGCAGAAGCCGATGATGCCGGCGGTGTAGCCCCGCCCGTCGCCGATGTCCTCGATGTAGGAGAACTGCGCGCGCCAGTCGAGCGACGAGTTCTCCGCTGCCGAGACGAGCTGCATGGCGACGTCCTTCTTCGCCGGGTCGTCGAGGTTGCGCCCGGCCGGGACGGTCGGGGTGGGGGTGCCACCACCGGGCAGGGTCCACCGTTGGTTGGTGGCGCCGGAGCAGCTCCAGATCTGCAACCGGGCGCCGTTCGCGGTGCTCCGATCCGTGACGTCGAGGCACTTGCCGGAGCCCGTGTTGACCAGCGCGCCGTTGTTGGCCGTCCACTTCTGGGCGCCGGTGTTGTTGCAGTCGTACATCTGCACCTTGGCGCCGTTGGCGGTCGACGCGGCGGTGACGTCCAGACACTTGCCCAGCGCCCGGACCGAGTTGTCGGCGTTGCCGACCGTCCACGTCTGGGCCGCGCTGCCGTTGCAGTCGTAGAGCTGGACGGCGGTGCCGTTGGCCGGGTTGGCTCCGGCGACGTCGACGCACCTGCCGCCGAGGCCGGTGATCGGGCCGGCGGCCGCCGCGCTGGCCGACGGCAGGCCGTACCCGACCGCCGCGGTGCCGCCGAGCAGCGCGCCCACGACGTAGGCGGCTGACCTCTTGCGAAGCATGGTGCTCCTCGGGGACGGGGTGGCGTGCCGCCGGCGGGTCGGTGGCCCCCGTGCGGCGGATCGACCCCGTGGGCGCCGCAAGCATCAGGAAACTCTGTTAACAAATAGCTGCGCGTCGATGTGCTGTCAATCGTGGACGCACGTCCACGGGAGTGGCGGGTCGGCGCGGTTCCGGGCGCCCCGAGGTGGCGCGGCCGTCAGCTGATCCGCAGGCTCGCGATGAGTTTGCCGCGCAGGTGGAAGGTCATCGGGCCGGTGCCGTTGTAGCCGTTTCCGGTCACCGTGAGGGTGACGACGTAGCTGTCGGGATCGGACCCGGGCTCGATCGCGACGATCTCGAAGTGCGACTGCTTGCCGATGTTGTCCGTGCCGTCCCAGTCGCGTACGCCGTCACGGCCCCGATACTCGCGGCCCCAGTCGTTGAGGTAGGCGTCGTCGGTGAAGGCGGCGGCGAAGGCCTCTGAGTCGCCGCTGTTGGTCGCGTCGATGAAGGCGCGGATGGCGGCGGGGGTGTCCGTGGTGGCCATGAGTCGATCTTTCGTCGGTTGGCAAGAACCCGGTGGTGAGCGTAGAGCAACCGCTCCTGACCTCCGGCCGAACGCGTCCGATGCTCACCGTTTGTTCGACAACTCATGTTGTGACCAACACACCTCGCCCTGGACGGAATGTGCGGGCGGGTAAATAAGTTGTGGATCAACAGATACCTGACGAGGAGCAGATTGGTGGGTACGGCAATGCCCGATTACGGACACGACCTCCTGTTCGGGACGTTCCTCACGCCGACCGCGCACGACCCGGACCGGGTGGTGGCGTTGGCTGAGCTGACCGAGGCGACGGGGCTGGATCTCGCCACCTTCCAGGACCATCCCTACAACGCCGACTTCCTGGACACCTGGACTCTGCTGAGCTGGGTCGCCGCCCGCACCGAGCGGCTCCGGGTCTCCGCGAACGTCCTGAACCTGCCGCTGCGCCCGCCGGCCGTCCTGGCCCGGGCCGCGGTGAGCCTGGACCGGCTGTCGCACGGCCGGTTCGAACTCGGTCTCGGCGCCGGTGCCTCCTGGGACGGGATCGAGGGGATGGGCGTACGCCGGCTGACCGCGGGGCAGGGCGTCGAGGCGCTGCGCGAGGCGATCGACGTGCTGCGTGGCGTCTGGGACGACGGCCCCGCCGGACCGCTCCAGCGCGAGGGAAAGTACTACCCGATTCCGGGCATGCGGCGCGGCCCGGCACCGGAGCACGACATCAACATCTGGCTCGGCGCCTACCAGCCCCGGATGCTGGCGTTGACCGGCCAGAAGGCCGACGGTTGGTTGCCGACACTGGAGTACCTCCGGTCACCGGACCGGGCCACCGCCAACCGACTCATCGACGAGGCGGCGGTGACCGCCGGACGCGACCCGCGACAGATCCGCCGCCTGCTCAACCTGTTCACGGTCGACGTGTCGTCGCGTAGCCGTGGCTTCCTCCAAGGGCCGGCCGAGCAGTGGATCGATCAGCTCCTCCCACTGGTCCTCGAGGAGGGGTTCAGCACCTTCCTGATCGGCCGTGACGACCCACGCCTCATCGAGGCGTTCGGGCAGGAGATCGCCCCCGCGCTGCGGGAGGCCGTGGCCAAGGCGCGCGCCGGCAGCGGAACCACGACCGGCCGGGTCCGGTCGAGCGTCGCCCTGGCCAAGCGCCAGCCCGGCGTCGACTACGACGCTCTGCCCGCGTCGCTGGCCAGCACGTCCGTCGAGCCCGGCGACCCGGAGTACGAGCGGGTGCGGCACAGCTACAGCTGGCCGGGCTCACCGGCCCTGGTGATCCGCCCCCGGAACGCCGCCGAGGTGGTCGACGCCGTGGCCTACGCGCGCACGCAGCAGCTTCCACTCGCCGTCCGCAGCGGCGGGCACGGCATCAGCGGACGGTCGACGAACGACGGCGGACTCGTCATCGACATGTCCACGATGGACAAGGTCGAGGTGCTCGACCGGGCCACCCGCCGGATCCGGCTGGAGCCGGGAGCCCGCTGGGGAAACGTCGCGCAGGCGCTCGCCCCGTACGGGCTGGCGATGAGCTCGGGGGACTACGGCGACGTGGGTGTCGGCGGCCTCGCCACCACCGCCGGCGTCGGATACCTGGTGCGCAAGTACGGCCTGACCATCGACCACATCGTCGCCGCCGAGATCGTCACCGCGGACGGCAGCCTGCTCCGGGTCGACGAACACCAGCACCCCGACCTGTTCTGGGCGATCCGCGGCGCGGGCGGCAACTTCGGTGTCGTCACCGCGCTCGAGCTGGAGGCGTACGAGGTCGACAAGGTCGTCTTCGCCCGGCTCGTGGTCGACGCGAGCGACACGGCCGACGTTCTCGGTCGCTGGGGTCGGCTCGTCGAGGACGCGCCGCGGGAGTTGACCAGCTTCCTCTCCCTGTTCCCCGGACGCCGCGGCGACCCGCCGACGGCCCAGGTCACCCTGGTGTACGCCGGAGACGACATCGAAGCGGCGCAGTCCGCGCTGAGCCCGTTCCTGGAGATCGGGCCGATCCTCGACCAGCAGGCGCAGCTCGCGCCGTATCCGGCGCTCGTCGCGCCGCCCGGCAACCAGCATCGGGGCCAGGGACTGTCGGACAGCCACAGCGGCCTGCTGCATCACATCACACCGCAGGCCGCGGAGGTCATGGCGACGATGATCGGCTCCGGTGACGTGATGGTCATGCAGTTCCGGTCCGTCGGGGCAGCGGTCAACGACCTCGCCCGGGAAACCACCGCGTACGCGCACCGGGACCAGAACTTCTCCGTGCTCGCCGCCACCGTGCCGGAGCGTCGGTCCCGACTCGACAAGCTCTGGGCGGACCTGGACGAGCACCTCGACGGCATGTACCTCAGCTTCGAGTCCGACACGAGCCCGGAGCGGCTCCTGGACGCCTTCCCCGAGCCCACCCTCAGCCGGCTGCGCGCCGTCAAGGCGACGTACGACCCGGACAACGTCTTCAACCGCAACTTCCCCATCCCACCGGCGCCTGCCCGGCAGGGCGGAGAGGAGACCGACAATGCCGCGTGAGACCGTCGGGCCCGGGTCAGCGCGGGGACTGGTCCGTCGGCCCCATGACACTGGTGACCGCGACGCAGGGATCGGTGCCGGGCGCGGCGGCCTGGATCGCCTCGGCGGCGCGGTCGGCGAAGTCGCGGAAACTCGCCCGCTGCTCCTCGGGCAGCCCGGCCAGCACGTGGTCCTCGGCGTGCGCGACCCGCTTCTCGGCGTCGGCGAGGGCCAGCCTCCCGTGCTCGGTGGCCACGATCCGGCGGGCACGGCGGTCGCGCGGGTCCAGCTGCCGCTCGATCAGGCCGGCGTTCTCCAGGTCGTCGATCACGTACGTGAGGACACTGCGGTCGATCACCAGGCGGGACGCCAGGGCGACCTGTGTCGGCACCTCCTCGTGGACGACCACGGCCAGGATGTGGTAGCCGCGGCTGCCGTGGGGCAGGTCCATCAGAGCCTCCTCGACGTACTCGTGCCAGCGCCGCAGCACCATGCCGAGCGACCACCCGAAGTTCGAACCGCGCTGGCGGTCGGCTGGCAGTTCGCAGGGGTCGATGTCGGACATGTGCCTACCCTAGCGACGGGTCGACCGGGATCGTGATCGTGACCCGGGTCGGGCCGGCGGCGGGGCTGCTCACCCGCAGGCGGGCGTCGATGGCGTCGAGCCGCTCGATGATGCCGCGCAGGCCGGTGCCACGGGACGGGTCGGCACCGCCGGTGCCGTTGTCGGTGACAACGATCCGCAGCGTGTCGCCGGTCTGGTCGAACACCACGGACGCCTGCGTGGCGCCACTGTGCTTCGCCACGTTGGCCAGGGCCTCGGCCACCGCGAAGTACGCCGCGGTCTGCACGGCAGGTGGGAGGTCCTCGGGTGGGTCGCCGCTCACCCTGACTGGCACGGCAAGGTCGAGGGCCAGCGCTCGGACCGCGTCACCGAGGCCGCGGTCGGCGAGGACGGCCGGGTGGATGCTCTGGGTGACCGTGCGGAGGTCGTCGAGGGCCGCGACCGCGGTGGCGCGGGCCTCCTCCAGCAGGCGCTCGGCGCCGTCGGCGTCGCGGCGTACCAGGTCACCGGCCAGACCGAGGGTCAGCGCCAGGGAGACCAGCCGGGCCTGGGCGCCGTCGTGCAGGTCGCGTTCCACCCGTTTGAGCTCGGCCGCCTGGCGATCCACGGCACCGCGCCGGGAACGGGTCAGGGTGGCGATCCGCTCGGCGAGTTCCCGTTCGCGGGCGCCCGGTGGGCGGCTGACGACCCACGCGTGCAGTCCGAGGATCAGCGCCACGCCGAGGAGGGTCCAGATCGGCCAGAAGTACCCGCCACCGCTGAGAACCCAGACGCTGAGGTCCACGGCCATGAGCAACGTGCAGGCGGCGACGTCGAGGGCGAGCCAGCGACGCCGGCCGGTCGGCACCCGCAGCGCTCGGCGCAGCAGGAGACGGCCGAGCAGCACGGTGCCGATGCCGAAGTACACCCAGCGTGGCCAGAACTCGCCGCGGCCGGTGACCAGCCAGGCGACCGTGGCCGCGACGCAGAGCGTCCCGGCCACGGTCCTGCGGGTGGCGGCGGTCATCGGCCCGGACGGTAGGTGATCCGCCGCAGCAGCGTCTCGGCGGGCCCACGGTTGCCGGTGGCGCTCATGGCCTGCGCCGCGGCGACGGAGACCAGCCAGATCGCGACCGCGGCCCCGGCGGCGGTGTACGTGCCGGTCAGGTGCAGCGCCCACGGCGAGAACAGCGCCAGCCAGGCCACGGACTGCAGCAGGTACCCGCTCAGCGACCGCTGCCCGAGCGCGATCACCGGGGCGAGCAGCGCCCGGCCGCGACGGGCGCCGCTGAGTCGGAGCGCGAACAGTCCGAACAACGCGACATAGCCCGGGCCTCCGTACTCGCCGCTCACCGCGTGCAGGAGTGCCATGGACTCGACGGTAGCCGCGTCGACGTGTACGGCACCAGCGGCGATGAGCGCGTAGGGGAGCGCGCCGACGACGGAGATGCCGAGGCAGCCGACGGCGACACGGCGCAGCAGCGTGCGGTGCGTGGCGGGGTCCTCCAGGACGCGGTGACGGGCGGCCCAGATCCCCAGCCACACGATGACGATGAACGGGAGGACGGTGGCGGTGTGCACCGGCCACTCGGCGAGCCGGTCCAGGAGCGACTGGCCGTACGAGGCGGCGGCCAGCGACGGGTTGGGCGTGTTGGTGAGCACCGCCTCCCCGCCACGCGCGCTGGTGAGCGCCAGCACCGCCAGGAACCCGGCGTACACCGTCTGGACGCCCCACAGCCACAGCACAATGCGGTGGAAGCGGTCGCTCCTGCCCAGCAACAGCAGGGTGGCGGCGATACCGACGATGCCGTAGGCGCCGAGGAAGTCCCCGAAGTACAGCAGTGTCGCGTGGACCAGGCCGAAGCCGATCAGGGCGGCGTTGCGGCGCAGCAGGATCCGACGCGCCGCGATGCCCTGCCGTCGGGTGATCTGCACCAGGCCGTAGCCGAACATGACGCCGAAGACCGGGTAGGCGCGGCTGTCGACGAGTGTGGCCAGGACGAAGTTGATGGCGCGCTGCATGCCGTGCGGTGTGCCGTCGAGGCCCGGCTGGCCGGCGAACGCGAAGTTCGCGGCGTTGGCGAGGGCGATGAACAGCAGCATCGCGCCGCGGGCGAGGTCCGGGGCGAGCGCGCGTTCGGCGCGGGGGACGGGACCCGCCTGCGGGGTCACGGTGCTGGGGGTTGCGGTCATGGCTCCAGGCTCGCCGTTCGCGCGGCGCGTTTCGAGGAGCCTGGAACCCCTCCCGTGGTGGTACCAGTACCCCTATGCGTCGAGGTGGGCGAGGACGGCGAGGACCCGCCGGTTGTCGTCCTCGGACGACTGCAACCCGAGCTTGGCGAAGATGCTGTTGGTGTGCTTCGCGACCGCCTTCTCGGTGATGAAGAGAGCGGTCCCGATCGCCGCGTTGGACCGGCCCTGTGCCATCTGCGCGAGCACCTCCCGCTCACGGGTCGTCAGCCGGTCCAGCGGCAGCACCCGCTGACGGCTGTCGAGCAGCTTCGCCACCACGGTGGGATCGAGCGCGGTGCCGCCGCCGGCGACCCGGCGGACCGCGTCCACGAACTCGCCGATGTCGGAGATTCGATCCTTGAGCAGGTAGCCGATCCCGCCGTGGCCGTCGGCGAGCAGCTCCCGCGCGTACAACCGCTCCACGTACTGGGAGAGCACCAGCACCGGCAGCCCCGGCACCTCGCTGCGGGCCGCGAGCGCGGCCCGCAGCCCCTCATCGGTGTACGTCGGCGGTAGCCGCACGTCGACCACCGCCACGTCGGGACGCTGCGCGAGCAGTTCCCGCAGCAGATCCGGCCCGCTGCCCACGGCGGCGACCACCTGGAAGCCGTGTGCCTCCAACAGCCGGATCAGCCCGTCCCGGAGCAACACGAGATCTTCCGCCACCACCGCTCGCACCGGGCAACGGTAGCCTGCGCGCTGTTTCAGCTCTGCGGCCTGTGCGCCGCGTCGACGCGTCAGCGCAGTCCGGCGAAGAGGTCGTCCTCGGGAACCGGCGCGCCGGTGGTGTCCCGGACCCGGACGAAGGTCTCCAGGCCCATCAGCTCGGTGAACCGCTCCCGGCCCAGTTGCAGGAAGAAGATGTTCTCGGTCTGGCTGGCGTGCGCGGCCAACGCGTCAAACTTCTGCTCGCCATAGCTGCGCGTGTCCACCCAGGTGGTGATCTCCTCGTCGGGCAGGCCGAGCTCCGGCGCCGGTTCGGCCGACGACGCGTCCGGATCGGCCCAATCGACGCCGAGCTCCCGCATGATCCGGCCGAATTCCGCGAACGCCGTACGAGGCACCGTGGTCCAGTACACCTTTGCGGGAACGTCCGTCTTCGCGACAGCGGCCATGGTGATCCGGTGGGCCTGAATGTGGTCCGGGTGGCCGTAGAAGCCGTTCTCGTCGTAGGTGACGACGACGTCCGGCCGGTACCGGCGGATCAGTTCCGCCAGCCGGTCCGCGGCCTCGTCGACCGGCGTGGCCCAGAACGCGCCGGGCAGGTCATTGGTCGCCCAGCCCATCATCCCGGAATCGGCATAGCCGAGCGTCTCCAGGTGGGTGACCTTCAACGCCGCGCAACTGACCTCCAGCTCGGCCTCGCGCATCGCCGCGACCGCGGCCGCGTCGTGCCCCGGGTCGCCGGGCTTGACCCCGCCGGGGCCGTCGCCACAGCGCCCGTCGGTGCAGGTCACGAGCACGGTCGTGATCCCCTCCGCCGCGTAGCGCGCAAGGACACCACCGGTGCTCGTCGCCTCGTCGTCGGGGTGCGCGTGCACCGCCATCAAGGTCAGAGATCGCTCAGCCATGCCATCACCCTACGAGGCCGCCCGCGCCCGAGCCGACACGCCCGTTCTCGGCGATGAGCACGGAGGTCACCGGCGCCGAGCCCGGGACGGCCCGCGCAACTGGGGTCGAAGAAGGTGTCGACGCGCGTACGTTCGAAGTGGTTGCCCCGGCCGACCGCCCCGAGGCCCTCCAGGTCGCCGGCCGGACTGTCGCCCGGCACGACGGCCCGGGTCGGGTCCTCGGCGTCCCGCTCGATCCAGCGCATGGTCGAGGTCGGGGAACCGCCCGGCCAGGCACTCGGGTACGACGCCCGTGAGCCGGATGGGGAGAACGGCGACGCCGCCCCCGATGTCGGAGCCCACCAGAAACGGGTACCGCACGGTCGACGTCATGGCGGCGCCGACGGGTGAGGCGACCACCGAGAGGGTCGCTGGAGTGGACGGGGGCAGTGACTCCCGACGGGAGTGGTGCTCAGACAAGAGACGCTCGCTTCTGAGGGAAACGCAGGGACGGACGGCATCACGGCACCGGGATGTTGTCACCGGTGCTCGGAGCAGGAGGCGTTGTCCGTCAGTACGTCATGGACGCCACTCTTTCGGAGCCCGCCGCGCCCGGCAACCGACTTTCGCCGCCCCGCCGCCCCGCCGAGCTGCGCTGTCGTGGTGCGGCCGGTGGCCGTACCCAGTCATGAGGGGCGATGTCTCCACGCGAGGTATCCGCAGGTACGTAGCCTGATGTCGTCGTGACCCCGTCCGCTCCGGGGGTCATCCGTCAGCTGACAGCAGGAAGGCTGGTCCATGAAGATCGTCGTTATCGGCGGCAGCGGCCTCATCGGCTCCAAGCTCGTGGGCAAGCTCGGCGCGCAGGGCCATGAGGCCGTCCCGGCGTCGCCGAAGACCGGCGTGAACACGTTGACCGGCGAAGGGGTGGGTGCGGTGCTCGACGGCGCCGACATCGTGGTCGACGTGTCGAACTCCCCCTCGTTCGAGGCTGCCGCCGTGCTGGAGTTCTTCCAGACGTCCACCCGGAACCTCCTCGCCGCCGCGGCGGAAGCCGGGGTGGGGCACTACGTGGCCCTCTCGATCGTGGGCTCGGACCGGCTTCCGGACAGCGGGTACATGCGGGCCAAGGTCGCCCAGGAGAAGCTCATCGCCGCGTCCGGGCTGCCGTACTCGCTGGTGCACGCCACGCAGTTCTTCGAGTTCGTCCAGGGCATCATCGACGCCGCCACGGACGGCGACACCGTCCGCCTCGCGCCGGCGCTCATCCAGCCGATGGCGGCTGACGACGTCGCGACCGCCGTCGCCGAGGTCACGGTCGGCGCACCGACGAACGCCGTGGTCGAGATCGCCGGGCCGGAGCAGTTCCGCCTCGACGAGCTGGGCCGATCCACTCTCGCGGCGCGTCACGACTCCCGCTCGGTGGTGACCGACCCCGCCGCCCAGTACTTCGGAACCACGCTGGGCGAACGCTCCCTCGTCCCCGCCGATGGCGCCCGCCTCGCCGGCACGCGCCTCGACGACTGGCGCACGCAGGCGGCCTAGCGTCGGCACTACGTCGCCGTGGCGGGCGGGTCCGCCGGCCCTCCGAGGCGCCGCACCAGCTCACCCACCGCGGCGGTCAGCGACTCGCTCGATTCCTCCGGGCAGTGCCCCTCGATCGGTGGGGGGACACTGTCGCTGGGTGGCGTCACCACATCGCTGGGATCTCGCAGTCGACGGTCCACCGCGGCCGGCGGGCCTTCCACGGTGGCCGGCGCACCCGGCCGGTGGGCGGAGAAGAGCCAGCCGCCGATGGGGTCGGTGTCGCGCCACAGGTTCACCCACCGCCAGCCGACCCGGTCCCCGATCTCGCGCAGTACCGCGTCGTCGATGTAGGCGGGGAAGAGCCGACCGTAGAGCCGGCGCAGCGGCGACCCGTGGGTGAGCAGCGCGACCCGGTTGCCGACCTGCGGTGGCAGCTGGAGCACCGTGGCGGCGAGCAGGACCGAGCCGTGGCTGTGCCCGGTGAGCAGCACCGCGTTGCCCTGGGAGACCAGGTACGTGATCCGGCGGGCCAACTCCGGCACGGCCCGTTCGGAGTAGCAGGGTGGCGCGAACGGGTGGGCGGCGCGGGGCCAGAAGGTTCCGAGGTCCCAGAGGACGCCGACGTGGCGCCGGAACGGGACGGTCCGGTAGGCGAAGACCCCGGCGATGATCAGACTGACGATGATCGCCGCGATCAGCCAGCTGCCGAACGCGATGCCGAAGGTGACCACGCCGGCGGGCACCCCCACGTGCCGCTCGATGACGTCGCTCGGGAACAGCTCCAGCAGGCCGATGGAGGTGGTGGCCGTGCCGAGTCCGGCGAGGCAGCCGTAGACCACGGCCAACGGCACCAGGTCCTCGGTGAACCGGGCCCGGGCTATCGCCTGCCGCACCTGCCGCAGCCGGGGTTCGGTCTGCGGGGGCGCGTCGGGGTAGTCGCCCGCGACGATCGCCGACGCGGCACGGTACCGGCCGCGGCGGGAGATCAGGATCATCAGGCCCGCGACGATCAGCGTGATCAGCACCGCGCGGAAGAAGCCGTAGATCGCCCAGGTGTACGCCCGGGGCGCGCCGGTGGCGATGCCCAGGCCGGTCGACAGATCGCGGTCCAGGAAGTCCGACACCCGGTAGACCAGCTCGGCGGAGTACGCCACCGCGAGGCTGACCGCGGTGGCCGCGATCACCAGCGCTCCCAGCCCGAACAGCGGGGTGACGTCCCGTCGCCGGTCCCGGCGCCAGAGCAGCACCACGCCCAGCGCGGCCAGCAGCGTCGTCTGGGTGACGAACAGCCAGGCCAGGGTCGCGTCGTAGCCGGGCAGGCCGCCCCCCGCACGCCACGACGCACGGCTGGCCAGCACGTGGGTCACGACGACGACGGTCAGGATGATGGCGGTCGTCCGCAGCGTGCGGGTGACCCCGTCGAGCCGCCGGTCGGCGGTGCCACGGTCGATGAGCGGGGGCGTGCAGAGCAGCGCCACGCAGGCGACCAGGACCGCCCCGGTGACCATGGCCAGCGCGACCGTGACGCCCGAGGCGCCGGTCGCGGCTCGGGCGGCGAGCAGAGTGAGGTCGAGTGTCGCGAACGCCGCCGCCACGTGGATGGAACGCAGCCGACCCACCAGCGGCTCGGCGTCCCACTGACCGACCGCGCCGAGCGGATGGTCGGAGACCGCCTTCTCGGGTGCGTGAAACGCGTCGAAGGTCCTCCCCGGGCGGTTGCTGACGCGCCAGATCACGCCGATGGCAGCGGCCGGGACCAGCGCGAGCACCGCCAGCCGCAGTCCGGTCGGGTGCCCTCCCAGCCAGGACAACCAGCTACGTCCGGCCAGGCAGCGGGGCGAGGCCATACACCTCCAGGCGATCAGGTCCAGGGCGACGCCGGCAATGGCGAGCACGTAGAACGCGGTGAGCGTGAGCGCCAGCACCCGGCACAGGGATTTGACCAACGCCGCGGATCCAGGGTTGGCCGGGCGCATCCAGATGGCCACGTTGGCCAGCATGAACGGCGCCAGGAACACCAGCGCCATCGTGCGGGCCACGGTCCCGGAGGGCAGGTCACCCCAGCGGTACGCCTCCAGCGTGATCCCTCGCACGCCGTCGGTCTCCGAGCAGCGCGGGCGGGGCCGGTAGAAGCCCCCGTTGCGGTCCCCCGCCACCTGCGCCACCTGCCGCAGGTCCAACACGTCGGCGGCACTCGCGCCGGACACCCCGTGCACCCGCAGCTCCACGATGCCGCCGTCGGGTATCTCCGGCCGGCTCAACCCCGCTGATCCATCCGACATCGCCCCCCGATGCGCCCGGCAGCCCTGGCCACGCGATTCGGCAGGACGGCCATCGCGGTGACAGACCGGCGTCTACCCCACCCACACCGACCCAACCGTGGCAACAGCGGACGCGCTGCCGCTCACCTGACGCCGGTCACCCGCGCGGCGGACCGCCGGGTGCGCCGGTCCCGCGGCGCCGGCGGTCAGGATTGATCCGGTCTTGGTGGGGTAGGTGCCGCCATGGTCGACGCCAATCGGCACGGAGATGACGGGAGTGCGCCGACCCGCGCCGACGGCACCGACCATGCCGGTCTGGCGGCGATCGCCGCCCGGCTTCGCGGCCGTACGGTGGCCACTCTGCGGGACCGCCTGCTTCGGGCACGCGCCATCAGCGGGCTCGCCGTGCAGGCGGGCCTGGCCGCGTCGCTGTCCTGGCTGGTGGTGCACGAGGTGCTGCACATCTCGCAGCCGGTGTTCGCGCCGATCTCCGCGGTGTCGACCCTCGCCGCGTCGGTCGGCCAACGGCTGCGCCGCACGATCGACCTGGTCCTGGGCGTCACGGTCGGGGTGCTGATCGGTGACCTGCTGCTCGCGGTGACCGGTACCGGCTGGTGGCAACTCGCCCTGATCGTCGTGCTGGCGATCGTCGTCGCGTTGTTTCTCGTTGGCAGTGCGGCGGTGGTGATCCAGGCCGGGGCGACAGCGGTGCTCATCGCCACGCTCAGTCCGTCCGTGCGGGACCTGGAGATCCCCCGGTTCGTGGACGCCCTCGTCGGTGGAGCGGTGGCGTTGGTGGTCACCGCCGTACTGCTGCCGCTGAACCCGCTGCGGGTGCTCAACCGGGCCGCACGGCCGGCTCTGGACCTCCTGAGCACACAGCTCGACGCCACGGCCGGCGCGTTGGCCCGGCACGATGCCGCCCCGGCACGTGCCGCCATGGTCAAGCTGCGGCAGAACAAGGACGAGCTGAGCGCACTCGTCGAGGCGACCCAGGGCGCACGGGAGGCCAGCACCCTGTCGCCGGTGCACTGGCACGAACGGCACGGACCGGTGGGCCGGTACGCGCAGGCGGCGGAGCCGATCGACCGGGCGATGCGCAACAGCGGGACGTTGATCCGCCGGTCGGTGAGCCTGATCGAGGACGGCGAGCCGATACCGGAGCCGATGCCGAGGGCGGTCACCGACCTGGCCGAGGCGGTCCGGCTGATGAAGCGGCAGTTCGCCGCCGGCGACGAACCCAAGCGGGCGCGGGAGCAGGCGCTGCGGGCGGTCTGCGCGGCCGGCGACGCCTACCGGGAGGGGGTCGGCTTCTCCGGTGCGGTCGTGGTCGCCCAGGTCCGTACGACCGTCAGTGATCTGCTGGTGGCCACCGGGGTCGCCCAGGAGGCCGCGAACCGCATGGTCCGACGCGCCTTCGGTGAGCTGAGGACGTCCACCCGGGTCCGTGGGTGAGCAGCGCATTTCCGAGCGGAATGACACCCACCCCAGGGCGATGGCATCACTGTGAGCCAAAGGTGTTGCGTGATGAGCCAAAGTGGTGCCATGATGGTGCCATGGAATTGAGGCCGTACGTCGAGAACCTGCGTAACGAGTACGCCGTGGCCGCGGAGGGGGTCGACCCGGACGGCCGGGCCCTGGCCGAGCGGCTCTTCACCCAACTGGAGGCGGCGACCCGTCTCATGCTGCTCGACGCGCTGTCCGACGCGGCCGACGAGATCACCCGCGAGCTCGCGCCGGGCTCGGTGCACGTCCGGCTGCGCGGTCGCGAGCCCGACTTCGTGGTGACGCCGGCCAGCACCCCGGCCGAGCCGGTCGAGGAAGCCGGCCCGCCGGTGCTGCCGACGCCGGTGCCCGCGCCGGACGGTGACGACGGCGGCACGTCGCGGATCAATCTCCGCCTCCCGGACCACCTGAAGACCAGCGTCGAGGAGGCCGCCGGCCGGGCCGGACTGTCGGTCAACGCCTGGCTGGTGCGAGCCGTCGCCGGCGCCGTCGGGGCTGGCGAGCCGGACCGCCGCCCGCCGCGCCGGGTGGAGCCGCGGTCCGGCCAGCACTTCACCGGCTGGGCGCGCTGACCGCGTACCCCTTCTTTCTTTCCCCCCACTCACCTGCGGCGATGCCCGCTGCCCACATTCCGGGAGACCACCATGCCTGTTTTCGATACGCCAGAGCCCATCTCCGTCCAGATCGAGCTGCCCGTCGGGGACGCGTGGATCGCCGCGACCGACCGCACCGACACGGTCGTGCAGGTGCGGCCCCGTGACCCGTCGAGCAAGGCCGACGTGAGCGCCGCCGAGCAGACCACCGTCGAGTACGCCGCCGGCCAACTGATGATCAGAGCGCCGAAGAGTTGGCGTCGCTTCGGCCCCGGCGCTGGACCCTCGGTCGACCTCCTGATCGAGGTGCCGAGCGGGTCACGGATGCACGCCACGGCATCCTGGGCGGCGTTCCGCTGCGAGGGGCGGCTCGGCGAGTGTTACGTCAAGACCGGCGGCGCGATCCGACTCGACCGGACCGGGCCGCTGGAGATCGACACCAGTCACGGCGAGGTGGCCGTGGAGCACGTCGCCGGATCAGCCCGGGTGAAGGCGTCCTCCGGCAAGGTGCGCATCGGTGCGGTCGACGGTGCCGCCGAGATCAAGAACTCGTCCGGGGACTGCTGGATCGGCCGGAGCGACGGCGACGTCCGGGTCAACACCGCCTACGGCGACATCACCCTCGACGGGCCGATGGCCTCAGTGACGGCACGCACCGCCTACGGCAACGTTCGGCTCGGCGAGGTCGTGCGGGGGTCGATCGAGTTGCAGACCTCCTACGGGGCCATCGAGGTTGGCGTCCGCCGCGGGACCGCCGCCTGGCTCGACGTCAGCTCCAGGCACGGCCGGGTGCACAACGCGCTCGAAACGACCGACAGCCCGGCGCAGACCGACGACACGGTCGAGGTCCGGGCGAACACCTCCTACGGCGACATCACGATCCGGCGCGCCTGATGGATCGCACGACGACACCCCGTACACGAATCGAGGAGACCATGGCCAGCCCTTCCCGACCCGCGATAGTCGCGACCGGCCTGCGCAAGTCCTACGGCGACAAGGTCGTGCTCGACGGCGTCGATCTGGAGATCGCCGAAGGAACGATCTTCGCGCTACTCGGCCCCAACGGCGCCGGCAAGACCACCACCGTGCAGATCCTGTCCACCCTGATCGATGCCGACGACGGCGACGCCCGCGTCGGCGGCCACGACCTGACCCGGGAGCCCGACGCGGTACGCGCACTGATCGGCGTCACCGGCCAGTTCTCCGCCGTCGACAACCTGCTCACCGGTCGGGAGAACCTGAGCCTGATGGCCGACCTGCGCCACCTCGGCAGGGCGTCCGGCCGACGACGCGTCGTCGAGCTGCTGGCGCAGTTCGACCTGACGGAGGCGGCGGACAAGCCGGTGGCGACGTACTCCGGCGGGATGCGCCGTCGGCTCGACCTCGCGATGACCCTGGTCGGCGATCCGCGCGTCATCTTCCTCGACGAGCCGACGACCGGCCTGGACCCGCGCAGCCGCCGCGCGATGTGGCAGATCATCCGTGATCTCGTCGCCGACGGCGTCACCATCCTCCTGACCACCCAGTACCTGGAGGAGGCCGATCAACTCGCCAGCCGGATCGCCTTCCTCGACCACGGCCGCCTGATCGCCGAGGGCAGCCCGCACGAGCTGAAACGGCTCATCCCCGGCGGTCACGTCGTGTTGCAGTTCGCCGACCAGGCGGGGCTCGACGCGGCCACTGGCCTGCTGGCGTCGGGCACCCGGGACGACGCGGCACTGACCCTGCAGGTCCCGAGCGACGGTGGGGTCGGGTCGCTCCGAGCCCTGCTCGACCAGCTCGACCGCGCCTCGGTGGGCGTGGCCGGTCTCACCGTGCACGGCCCCGACCTGGACGACGTCTTCCTCACCCTGACCGGCCGACCCGACAACGAAAGGGCCATGGCGCGATGAGCACCCTCACCCTCGCTGCCCGCGACTCGAGCACGATGCTGCGGCGCAACCTCCTGCACATGCGGCGCTATCCGTCGATGACGCTCCTGCTCATCGGCATCCCGGTCATCATCCTGCTGCTCTTCGTCTACGTGTTCGGCGGCACGCTCGGCGCCGGCCTCGGGCCCTCCGGCGACCGGGCCCAGTACGCCAACTACGTCACCCCCGGCATCCTGCTCATCACGGTTGTCAGCGCGGCGCAGGGCACCGCCATCTCGGTTGCCATGGACATGACCGAGGGCATCATCGCCCGGTTCCGCACCATGGCGATCTTCCGACCGTCGGTCCTCACCGGCCACGTGCTGGGCAGCCTGATCCAGACGCTGCTCAGTCTCGCGGTCGTGACCGGCGTGGCACTGCTCGTCGGCTTCCGGCCGAACGCCAACCCGGTCGAGTGGCTCGCCGTGATCGGCGTCCTCGCGATGATTACTCTCGCGCTCACCTGGCTGTCGGTGGCCCTCGGGCTGGTCAGCGAGAGTGTCGAGACGGCCAGCAACCTGCCGATGCCGCTGGTGCTGCTGCCGTTCCTCGGCAGCGGGTTCGTCCCCACCGACTCGATGCCGACGGCGGTGCGCCTGTTCGCCGACTACCAGCCCTTCACCCCGGTGATGGAGACCCTCCGTGGCCTGCTGCTCGGCACCGGGATCGGCGCCAACGGGATCCTCGCGGTCGCCTGGTGTGCCGTCATCACCGTGCTCTGCTTCTTCTGGGCCAGGGCGTTGTACAACCGCAACCCCGCCCGCTGAGCGCAGCGCCCGCTCGCGGTTCAACAGCCGCGAGATCCCGATGGCCCGGCCGACAGGCCGGGCCATCGGCGTGCCGTCCCGCTGTCGGGCTCCCGGCTGACGTTACGGAGCTGTTGCCGGCGGGTGTCTTGACGAGGATAGATGTGAGCGTTAACACTGGGCGCGTTGACGGTGGAGGTGGACATGAATCCTGTGGACGGAGCTGGCGAACGCTACGTCGTCGGTGTCGACTTCGGCACCCTGTCCGGGCGAGCCCTGGTGGTCCGGGTCGGCGACGGCGCCGAGCTGGGGACCGCGGTGCACGAGTACGGCGACGGAGTCATCAGCGCGGCCCTCCCTTCAGGTCGGCCGCTGCCGCCGGACTGGGCTCTGCAGAATCCGGACGACTACCGCGACGTCCTGCGGTACGCCGTCCCGGCCGCCGTGTCCGCCGCGGGGGTGGACCCCGCCGCGATCGTCGGCATCGGCATCGACTTCACCGCCTGCACGGTGCTGCCGACGCTCGCCGACGGCACGCCCCTCTGCGAGGCGCCGGAGCTGCGCGACCGCCCGCACTCCTGGGTCAAGCTGTGGAAGCACCACGCGGCCCAGCCGCACGCCGACCGGATCAACGCCCTCGCCCACGAGCGGGCGGAGCCGTGGATCGGCCGGTACGGCGGAAAGATCTCCGCCGAGTGGCAGTTCGCCAAGGGCCTCCAGATCCTCGAGGAGGACCCCGAGGTCTACCACCGCGCCGAGCGCTTCATCGAAGCCGCGGACTGGATCGTCTGGCAGCTGAGCGGCGCCGAGACCCGCAACGTCTGCACGGCCGGTTACAAGGGCATCCTGCAGGATGGCCGGCACCCGTCGCAGAGCTTCCTGACCGCGCTCAACCCGGCCTTCGGTGACTTCATCGCCAAACTGGACGGTCCGCTGCTGCCGCTGGGCGCCCGGGCCGGCACGCTCACCGCCCGTGCCGCCGCATGGACCGGCCTGCCGGAGGGGATCGCGGTTGCCGCCGGCAACGTCGACGCGCACGTCACCGCGGCGTCCGCGCAGGCCGTGGAGCCAGGTCGACTCGTGGCGATCATGGGCACCTCCACCTGTCACGTGGTCAACAGTTCGCACCTCGCCGAGGTGGCCGGGATGTGCGGCGTCGTCGACGGCGGCATCAGCGCCGGCGCGTGGGGCTACGAGGCCGGGCAGAGCGGAGTCGGCGACATCTTCGGCTGGTTCGTCGAGCACGCCGCCCCGGCCGGGGTCGCCTCGCACGAACGCCTCACCGAGCTGGCCGCCAGCCAGCCGGTCGGCGCGCACGGCCTCGTCGCGCTGGACTGGTGGAACGGCAACCGGTCACCGCTGGTCAACCACGACCTCAGCGGGATGATCGTCGGGATGACCCTGGCCACCCGGCCGCAGGACGTCTACCGGGCGCTGCTGGAGTCCACGGCGTACGGCACGCGAATGATCATTGACGCGTTCGTCGAGGCCGGGGTGGCGGTGAACGACCTGGTGATCGCCGGTGGTCTCACCTCCAACGAGCTGCTGATGCAGATCTACGCCGACGTGACCAACCGGCCGCTGAACATCATCGGCTCCGCGCAGGGGCCGGCGCTCGGATCGGCGATCCATGCCGCCGTCGCCGCCGGCGAGTACCCGTCGATCCACGAGGCGTCGCAGGCGATGGGTCGGGTGCACGAGGCGGTCTACCGACCGGATCCGGACCGGGCCCGCGCGTACGACGCCCTCTACGCCGAGTACCGGACACTGCACGACCACTTCGGTCGTGGAGGCAACGACGTGATGCTCCGTCTGCGCGCGATCCGCAACGCGGCGGTCGAGGCCGGCGCAGCCACGCAAGAGACCGCGCTGGAGGTGGTCGCATGAACGCCGAGGTGAAGCGACAGATTGGCGAGCTGCGCGAGACGGTGGCCCGCCTGCACGGCGAACTGACCCGGTACCGCCTGGTGGCCTGGACGTCCGGCAACATCTCCGCGCGGGTTCCCGGCCGGGACCTCATGGTCATCAAGCCGAGTGGCATCGGCTACGACGACCTCTCGGCGGACACCATGGTGGTCTGCGACCTCGACGGCGTCCTCGTCGAGGGAGACTTCGCCCCGTCCAGCGACACCGCCGCCCACGCCTACGTCTACCGCGCCATGCCGGAGGTCGGCGGGGTGGTGCACACGCACAGCTCGTACGCCACCTCCTGGGCGGCTCGCGGGGAGGCGATTCCCTGCCACCTCACGGCGCAGGCCGACGAGTTCGGCGGGGAGATCCCGGTGGGCCCGTTCGCGCTGATCGGCGGGGACGACATCGGCAAGGGCATCGTCACCACGCTTGCCGGGCACCGCTCACCCGCGGTGCTCATGCGTAACCACGGCGTCTTCACCATCGGCCGTGACGCCCGCGCGGCGGTCAAGGCGGCGGTCATGTGCGAGGACGTGGCCCGCACCGCGCACCTCACCCGCGCACTCGGGCAGCCGTTGCCGATCGCGCAGGCGGACATCGACGCGCTCTACCACCGCTACCAGAACGTCTACGGCCAGCAACCGACCGCACCGGCGAGTTCCTGACCGGCGACCCCGGCACAGCCCGCCGGGCTGCACCACCGACGGCACAGCCTGCACCACCCGCGTACGCCGCCCGCCCCCACGTCGGCGGTCACGCGGGCGCCCAGAACCCCCGAGCCAAGGAGATCCGATGAGAAAGATGCGAACGCACTCCGCTCCGTGGCGCGCCGCCGCGGTCCTCGCCACCGTGCTGCTCGTCGGCAGCGTGGCGGCCTGCGGCAACAGCGACACCGGCGGTGGCGCCGCCGACGACGGCAAGATCACGCTGGGCTTCTCCCAGGTCGGCGCGGAGAGCGGCTGGCGTACCGCGAACACCACCTCGATCAAGGAT
Organism: Micromonospora sp. NPDC005087; assembly: GCF_042872965.1. Classification (NCBI taxonomy): domain Bacteria; kingdom Bacillati; phylum Actinomycetota; class Actinomycetes; order Micromonosporales; family Micromonosporaceae; genus Micromonospora; species Micromonospora sp. NPDC005087. The sequence goes on from NZ_JBIALB010000011.1 coordinate 67,422, forward strand.
TCGGCCGCCGCCGCGGGCGTCGAGCTGAAGTTCGACGACGCGCAGCAGAAGCAGGAAAACCAGATCAAGGCGATCCGCAACTACATCCAGCAGAAGGTCGACGTGATCGCCTTCTCGCCGGTGGTGGAGTCCGGTTGGGACACCGTGCTCAAGGAGGCGAAGGATGCCGGCATCCCGGTCATCCTGACCGACCGCTCGGTCGACTCGGCCGACAAGAGCCTCTACAAGACCTTCCTCGGCTCGGACTTCATCAAGGAAGGCCGGCTCGCCGGCGAGTGGCTGGTCGAGCAGAAGAAGACCGCGTCAGGGCCGGTGAACATCGTCGAGTTGCAGGGCAGCGCGGGCGCCGCCCCGGCCAACGACCGCAAGAAGGGCTTCGCCGAGGCGATCGCCGCCAACCCGAACCTGAAGATCATCGCTTCGCAGACCGGTGACTTCACCCGGGCCGGCGGCAAGCAGGTCATGGAGCAGTTCCTCAAGGCCAACCCGAAGATCGACGTGCTGTTCGCGCACAACGACGACATGGGCCTGGGCGCGCTCGAGGCGATCACCGCGGCCGGCAAGGTGCCCGGCAAGGACATCACCATCATCACGGTCGACGCCGTCAAGGACGGCATGCAGGCCCTCGCCGACGGCAAGTTCAACTTCATCGCCGAGTGCAGCCCGCTGCTCGGCCCGCAGCTGATGGACCTGGCCAAGAAGGTCACCGCCGGGGAGGAGGTGCCTGCTCGGATCGAGACCGAGGAGACCACCTTCACGCAGGAGCAGGCCAAGGAGGCCCTGCCCAACCGCAAGTACTGACCGACGCCGGGGGGTCGCCGCGCTCGCGCGGCGGCCCCCGTGTCCAACCTCCAGATGAGGCTTGATCGGATGACGGATAACCGTCCGGTCGTGACGATGACCGGGATCAGCAAGACCTTCCCCGGGGTGCGCGCACTCCACGATGTCAACTTCCGGCTCCTCCCCGGCGAGGTGCACGCCCTGATGGGCGAGAACGGGGCCGGCAAGTCGACCCTGATCAAGGTGCTGACCGGCGTCTACGACACCGATGAGGGTGCGATCACCCTCGACGGTGCGCCGGTGTCCTTCAGCGGGCCGATGCAGGCCACGGCCGCCGGGGTGAGCACCGTCTACCAGGAGGTCAACCTCTGCACCAACCTCTCGGTGGCGGAGAACTTCTTCATCGGACGCGAGCCCCGGCTGCTCGGCGCCGTCCGCTGGGGCGAGGTCCGCCGTCGTGCCCGTACGCTCCTGGCCCGCCTCGACCTCGACCTCGACGTCAGCGCGCCGCTCGGCTCGTACTCCCTGGCCATCCAGCAGATGGTCGCCATCGCGCGCGCCATCGACATCCAGGCCCGGGTGCTGATCCTCGACGAACCGACGTCCAGTCTCGACGCGGGCGAGGTCGCGCAGCTGTTCCGCATCATGCGGCAACTGCGCGACGAGGGCATCGCGATCCTGTTCGTGACCCACTTCCTCGACCAGGTCTACGAGATCGCCGACCGGATCACCGTGCTGCGCAACGGCGGGCTCGTCGGCGAGTACCCGACCGCCGAGCTGCCCCAGCTCAGCCTCGTCGAGAAGATGATCGGCAAGGAACTCGATGTCCTCGAGGGCATCGAGGAGCACTCGCGACGGGACCTGGCCGCCGTGGAGGAGGGCCGCCCGCTGGTGGCGGTGTCGAACCTCGGGCGGGCAGGCGCGGTCGAGCCGTTCAGCCTGACCATCCACGCCGGCGAGGTGGTGGGCCTGGCCGGTCTGCTGGGTTCCGGGCGTACCGAGGTGGCGAGGTTGCTGTTCGGTGCCGACCGGGCGGACGGCGGTCAGGTCGCGGTCGACGGCGAGCCGAGCGGCCTACGCACCCCGGCGCAGGCCATCGACCGGGGCATCGGCTTCTGCTCGGAGAACCGTCGCGCGGAGGGCATCGTCGCCGACCTGTCGGTCCGCGAGAACCTGCTCCTCGCCATGCAGGCCGCCCGGGGCTGGCTTCGGCCCATCCCACGTCGACGCCAGGACGAGCTGGTCGAGAGGTACATCAAGGCCCTCAGCATCCGGCCCGCCGACCCGGAGGTGCCGGTCCGCAATCTCTCCGGCGGCAACCAGCAGAAGGTGCTCCTGGCCCGGTGGCTGATCACCGAGCCGCGGCTGCTGATCCTCGACGAACCCACCCGGGGCATCGACATCGGCGCGAAGACCGAGATCCAGAAACTCGTGACGCAGCTGTCCGACGGCGGCATGGCCGTGCTGTTCATCTCCGCCGAACTGGAGGAGGTGCTGCGCCTCAGTCACAAGGTCGCCGTGATGCGGGACCGGCAGATGGTCGCGCAGCTCGCCAACGACGAGAGCCTCGACGCCGACCGCGTCATGCAGACCATCGCCAGTGGAACCCACCGGGAGGAGGCAGACCGATGAACGACACCGTGGGCCGCTACCGGGCGATCACCGGTCACCGGCTGTTCTGGCCCGCCGCCGTGCTCGTCGTCATGCTCGCCGCGAACACGGTCTACCGGCCCGGGTTCCTGTCCGTCGAGCTCAAGGACGGGCACCTGTACGGCACGCCGATCGACATCCTGCGGCTGAGCGCGCCGCTGATCCTCGTCGCGCTGGGCATGACCGTGGTCATCTCGACCGGCGGAATCGACCTGTCGGTCGGGTCGATGTGCGCGATCAGTGGCGCGACCGCCTGCCTGTACATCAGCCAGCAGCCCGACCAGAACAGCCTTCCCGTGGTGCTGACCGCCCTCGCGATGGCGCTCGGGGTCGCGCTCGTGCTCGGCGCCTGGAACGGGGTGCTGGTCGCCGTGATCGGCATCCAGCCGATCATCGCCACCCTGATCCTGATGGTGGCCGGCCGAGGCCTGGCGCAGCTGATCACCGAGGGCCAGATCATCACGATCAACTCCGGCCCGTACCGGGCGATCGGGCTGGGCCACGTGCTGACGCTGCCACTGGCCATCCTCATCGCGCTCGCCGCGGCGCTGCTCGTCGCCGCGTTCACCCGCCGTACCGCGCTCGGCATGATCATCGAGTCGGTGGGTGGCAACGCCGAGGCGAGCCGACTGGCCGGCATCCGCTCCGGCCGGGTCATCTTCCTCGCGTACGTCCTCAGCGCCGTCTGCGCCGCGGTCGCCGGGTTCATGATGACCGCCAACGTCTCCAGCGCCGACGGCAACGCCGCGGGCCTCTGGGTGGAACTCGACGCCATCCTCGCGGTCGTCATCGGCGGCACGTCCCTCGCGGGCGGGCGGTTCTTCCTCAGCGGCACCATCCTCGGCGCGCTGATCATCCAGACCCTGACCACCACGGTGTACGCCATGAACATCTCACCGCAGACGTCGCTGCTGTTCAAAGCGGTCGTCGTCATCACCGTCTGCCTCATCCAGGCGCCGGCGTTCCGGGCGCGGTTCACCCGTCGCAGGAGCAGTGCCACGCCGCCCAGCACCGTCACCGACTCGCCGAAGGAGCAGGTGCCGGCATGACCACTGGATCGCTCACCGCTGGCCGTACCCGGTTCCGGCTGCCGAGGCGGCAGATACCGGTCCTGGCCACGCTCGTCCTGCTCCTGGTCATGTACGGCATCGGCGTGTCCCAGTACCAGGCGTTCTCCAACGTGCAGGTCATCTTCAACGTCTTCATCGACAACGGCTTCCTGCTCGTCGTCGCGGTGGGGATGACCTTCGTGATCCTCACCGGCGGCATCGATCTGTCCGTCGGCTCCGTCGTCGCCATGACGGCGATGGTGTCGGCCTCGCTGCTCCAGCAGGGCCTGCCGGCGGCGCTCGTGCTCGTCATCGCCCTGCTCATCGGCCCGACGCTCGGCCTGCTGATGGGCTGCGCCATCCACTTCTTCGACATCCAGCCGTTCATCGTCACGCTCGCCGGGATGTTCTTCGCCCGGGGGATGTGCACGTTCATCTCCGGCTCGTCCATCCCGATCACCGACGGGTTCTGGACCAGGATGTCCCAGGAGCGGATCGGAGATCCCCGGGGCAACTTCGTCTCGATCAGCGTGCTCATCGCGTTCGCCGTGGTCGTCGTCGCCGCGTACACGCTGGCCTACACCCGTCTCGGCCGCAACGTGCACGCCGTCGGCGGTAACCCGCAGTCGGCGCTGCTGATGGGCCTGCCGGTGGGGCGTACCCGGATCGCCGTCTACACGATCAGCGGCCTGTGCTCCGCGATCGGCGGGATCCTGTTGTCCTTCTACACCCTCTCCGGCGCGCCATTGATCGCCGTCGGCATGGAGTTGGATGTCATCGCGGCGGTCGTCATCGGCGGCACCGTGCTCACCGGTGGCTCGGGATACGTCTTCGGCACGGTGCTCGGCGTCCTGGTCCTGGGCGTGATCCAGACCCTCATCACCTTCGACGGAAGCCTCAACTCCTGGTGGACCAAGATCGTGATCGGCGGCCTGCTCTTCGCGTTCATCCTCCTCCAGCGCCTCATCGGAATCCGTTACAAGTGACGCCCCTCTCGCGGAAGGCAACCCCATGGCACCACACACCGCACCCGAGATCTGGTTCCTCACCGGCAGCCAGGGAATGTACGGCGAGGAGACTCTCCGGCAGGTGGCCGAGCAGTCCCGCCTGATCGCGGCCGCGCTCGACGGCTCGCCGCAGATTCCGGCCCGGGTGGTCTGGAAGCCGGTCCTGACCAACAGCGGTGAGATCCTGCGGGTCTGCCGCGAGGCTGCCGCCCAGGGGGCGATCGGGGTCGTCGCGTGGATGCACACCTTCTCTCCGGCGAAGATGTGGATCGCCGGGCTGGACGCCCTGCAGACGCCGCTGCTGCACCTGCACACCCAGGCCAACGTCCTGCTGCCGTGGGACGACATCGACATGGACTTCATGAACCTGAACCAGGCCGCCCACGGCGACCGTGAGTTCGGGTACATCCAGACCCGGCTCGGTGTGGCCCGCAAGACCGTGGCCGGGCACGTCAGCGATCCGCGGGTGACCGCCCGTGTCGGGGCGTGGGCCCGCGCGGCGCTCGGCTGGTCGGCGATGCGGTCGCTGCGGCTGGCCCGCTTCGGCGACAACATGCGCGATGTCGCCGTGACCGAGGGCGACAAGGTCGAGGCGGAGCTGCGCTTCGGGGTGTCGGTCAACACCTACGGCGTCAACGACCTTGTCCAGGTGGTCGACGAGGTCGCCGACGCGCAGGTGGACGATCTGGTCAAGGAGTACGACGACAGCTACCGGATCGTCCCGGCGCTGCGTTCCGGGGGAGAGCGGCACGACTCGTTGCGCTACGCCGCCCGCCTGGAGCTCGGCATGCGCGCCTTCCTGGACTCGGGCGGGTTCCGGGCGTTCACCACGAACTTCGAGGACCTCGGTGGGCTGCGTCAGCTGCCCGGCATCGCCGTGCAGCGGTTGATGGCGGACGGCTACGGGTTCGGTGGCGAGGGCGACTGGAAGACCTCCGTGCTGGTCCACACCCTCAAGGCGATGTCGGTGGGCGTGGACGGCGGCACATCGTTCATGGAGGACTACACCTACGACCTCACCCCGGGCGAGGAACTGGTGCTCGGCGCGCACATGCTGGAGGTCTGCCCGACCATCGCGGGCGGCGTCCCGAACGTGGAGGTCCATCCGCTGAGCATCGGCGGCCGCGAGGATCCGGTCCGGCTCGTGTTCGACGCCGCACCCGGACCGGCGGTGGTGCTGGGGCTGGCCGACATGGGTGAGCGCTTCCGGCTCGTGGCCAACGAGATCGACGTGGTGTCTCCGCCGCAGCCGCTGCGGCGACTGCCGGTGGCCCGGGCGGTCTGGCGTCCGCGACCGCACCTGCCCGGTTCGGCCGAGGCGTGGATCACCGCCGGCGCCCCGCACCACACCGTGCTGTCGCAGGCGGTGGGCGTGGAGGAGTTGCACGACCTGGCGGAGATGAGCCGAACCGAACTGGTCGTCATCGACGCCGACACCGAGCCCCGCCGCTTCGCCGACGAGATCCGCTGGAACCAGGCCTACTACCGGCTGGCCCGCGGTTTCTAACATGATCACGAGGCAGTGACCGTGACAGGCGGCGTGGGCGGCAGGATGCCCTGCCCCGGCAGGAGACGCCCACGCCGCCCGGGACGTCACCCCTGGCCAGCCGCACGCCTGGTCAGGGCTGTGGCTGGCGTAGACTGGCGGCTATCCAGCGCTGGTCAGCGGGGGTTTGGCATCGGCGTGGTGGCTGAGCGCCGGGATCGGCCGACCGCTCCAGTCGACGTCGGCGGGCCGCGACTTCGGGTACGCAGACGGGGGAAGTGACATGGCCGTGCATGGTCCGGCGATGACGGACGTCGCCCGTCTGGCCGGTGTCTCCCACCAGACGGTGTCGCGGGTGCTGAACGGGCACCCCAACGTCCGTGAGCAGACCCGGCTGCGGGTGCGGGCGGCGATCGAGGAACTGGGCTATCGACCCAACGGTGCTGCGCGTGCATTGGTGACCGGCCGATCGCAGGTGATCGGCGTGGTCGCGCAGAACACGACGTTGTACGGGCCGGCGTCGTTGCTGGCCGCGCTGGAGCAGACCGCCGCGGAGGAGGGTTTCGCGGTGAGTGTGGGCAGCGTGCGGGACCTGGACCACCGTTCCATCTCGGACGCGGTCGAGCGGCACCTGTCGCACCGGGTAGCCGGCATCGTCGTCATCGCGCCGGTGGAGTCGGCCGGTGAGGCGCTGGAACGCCTGCCCAAGGACGTCCCGCTGGTGACCGTCGACGGTGACCCCCGCCGTCCGGTGCCGTTGGTGACGGTCGACCAGGTGGCGGGTGCCCGGGCGGCGACCCAGCATCTGCTCGACGCCGGGCACCGCACGGTCTGGCACGTGTCGGGGCCGTCCGACTGGTTCGACAGCGTTGGGCGTATCGAAGGCTGGCGGGAGGCGCTGCTGGCCGCGGGGGTCGACCCGCCACCGTTGATGCAGGGGGACTGGTCCGCGGCCTCGGGTTACCGGTCCGGGCAGCTGCTGGCGCGGATGCCGGAGGTCACCGCGATCTTCACCGCCAACGATCATCTCGCGCTCGGCGTGCTGCGGGCGTTGCACGAGTTCGGTCGACGGGTGCCGGACGAGATCAGCGTGGTCGGCTTCGACGACGTGCCGGAGGCGGCGTACTTCATTCCGCCGCTGACCACCGTCCGGCCGGACTTCGGCGCCGTTGCGCGGGCGAGCATCCAGCTGTTGCTGGCCCAGATCGAATCGGGCACCGGAGGGGCGCTGCGGCAGACCATCGCACCGACCCTGGTCGCCCGCGACAGCGTCGCCCCACCCCCGGCCCGCTGACACTGTCTGGTCGCTGGCGGCCGGCTGGCAGCGCCCAGGCCCATGCCACCTCCGATTCAGACCGGCCGAGCGCGGCTTGTTGCCGCTTGATCGTCTCGTTTTCCTTGATGTCGGGGTGTCCAGGCATCGGGGATGCCCCGGTATCAGTGATGACGAGTCGATCACCGGCGGAACCTCAGGCGGAGGTCCTCAGGGGCGGCTGTCTGGCCGGTCGCTGTCTGGTCGCTGGCCGGCCGACCTCACACCTGCTTCCTGTCGACCTGCTCCAGATGTGGGGCAGGGAGGTGCCTGGACCGGGCCGCGGTCGGATCGGTCCGCCGTCGGTCCGCCGCAGCGGCTCCATGCCGCTTGATCGACTCGGTTTCGTTGATGTCGGGGCGTCCGGGCGTCGGGGAGGCCCCGACATCAACGAAGACGAGTCGATCACCGGCCGCTCTCGGGCGCAGATTCGCAGGGTCGCTGTCAGGGCGGTCGGCAAGTCCGCGCCGGCCAGCTGAGGCCGCGCCGGCCAGCTGAGGCCGCGCTGGCCAGCTGAGGTCGCGCCGGCCAGTCGCGGGCCGCGTCGGCCAGTCGCGGGCCGCGTCGGCGAGGCCGAAGCCGCGCAGGCCGGCTTGCCGGGTGGCCGCCGTTACGAGACCGTGACGCCGGCATTTCGGATTAAGTGTTGACGTGGTCTATGTGAGCGCTAACACTACCCGGGAAGATGACAGGTGGCCCCGGCGGTCGGCTGGGGAGTCCAGAGAGGAGAGGCCCGTGGGCAGGAAGTTCCTGGTTGCTCTCGGCGGCGCGGTGCTGGCGCTGAGCCTGGCGGCGTGCAGTGGCGAGGGTGCTGGCAGCGGCGGTGACACCAGCGCGAAGAAACCCGGCGACCTGACCATCGGCGTCTCGATGCCGACGCAGACCTCCGAGCGGTGGATCGCCGACGGCAACGCGGTGAAGCAGAAGCTGGAGGCCAAGGGCTACAAGGTCGACCTCCAGTACGCGGGCGACGACATCCCCACCCAGTCGCAGCAGGTCGACCAGATGATCACCCAGGGTGCGGACGTTCTGGTCATCGCGGCGATCGACGGCACGGCGCTCAGCGGCCAGTTGCAGGCCGCCGCCGACGCGAAGATCCCGGTGATCGCGTACGACCGGCTGATCCGCGGCAGCAAGAACGTCGACTTCTACGTCAGCTTCGACAACTACAAGGTGGGCGTCGCCCAGGCCACCGGGCTGCTGGTCGGCCTCGGCCTGCAGAACAAGGACGGCTCGAAGGGTACGGCGAAGGGTCCGTTCAACGTCGAGCTGTTCGCCGGGTCGTTGGACGACAACAACACCCAGTACTTCTTCGGCGGCGCGATGGACACGCTGAAGCCGTTCATCGACGCCGGCACGCTGAAGGTGAAGTCGCGACAGACCACCATCGAGCAGGTGGCCATCCTGCGGTGGCAGCAGGAGACCGCGCAGAAGCGGATGGAGGACCTGCTCACCTCCAGCTACAACGACGGCGCGCGGGTCGACGGGGTCCTGTCGCCGTACGACGGCATCTCCCGGGGCATCATCACCGCCCTGCAGAACGCCGGCTACGGCAAGGCGGGTAAGAAGCTCCCGGCGGTGACGGGTCAGGACGCCGAGATCGCCTCGATCAAGCTGATCAACGACGGCGTGCAGACCTGCACGGTCTTCAAGGACACCCGGCTGCTGGCCGAGCAGGCCGTGAACGCCGCCGAGGCGTTCCTGCAGGACAAGCAGCCGCAGGCCAACGACACGCAGACGTACAACAACGGCGTGAAGGTCGTGCCGTCGTACCTGCTGCCGATCGTGACCGTCTACAAGGACGACATCAAGACGGCGCTGATCGACTCGGGCTACTGGACGGCGGAAGAGGTCGCCGCCGGTCAGGCCAAGAAGTAATCTGCCTGCCGGGCTCGGCGTTCACCGCCGGGCCCGGCATCATGGCGTACCGCGTCCCGATCCGACTGAGGACAGTGACCATGGACGACACCATCCTCGAGATGCGTCGCATCACGAAGACCTTCCCCGGGGTGACCGCGCTGGAGGACGTCACCCTCGCGGTGCGCCGGGGCGAGATCCACGCCATCTGCGGCGAGAACGGCGCCGGCAAGTCCACGCTGATGAAGGTGCTCTCCGGGGTGCACCCGTCCGGCTCGTACGACGGCGAGATCCTGTTCGACGGCAAACCGATGCAGTTTCGCGGTATCCGGGACAGCGAGGCCAACGGCATCGTCATCATCCATCAGGAACTCGCCCTGGTGCCGTACCTGTCGATCGCCGAGAACCTCTTCCTCGGCAACGAGCGCCGCGGCCGCAGTGGGCTCATCGACTGGAACCGGGCCAACGCCGACGCGGCGGAGCTGCTGGCGTCCGTCGGGTTGCACGAGAATCCGGTCACTCCCGTCATCCAGCTCGGGGTGGGCAAGCAGCAGCTGGTGGAGATCGCCAAGGCGCTGTCGAAAAAGGTGCGCCTGCTCATCCTGGACGAGCCGACCGCCGCCCTCAACGACGTCGACTCGGCTCACCTGCTCGACCTGTTGCGGCAGCTCAAGGAGCAGGGAATCACCTGCATCATGATCTCGCACAAGCTCAACGAGATCACCGCGATCGCCGACTCCACCACGGTCATCCGGGACGGGCGCGCGGTGGAGACCCTCGACATGAGGGCCGACGACGTGACCCAGCAGCGGATCATCCGGGGCATGGTCGGGCGCGACCTGGACAGCTTCTATCCGGACCGGGTGTCGTCCCCCGGCGAGGAGGTGCTCCGGATCGAGGACTGGACGGTACGGCACCCGACCCAGGACCGGCTGGTCGTCGAGGGCGTCGGCCTGTCCGTGCGGGCCGGTGAGGTCGTCGGTATCGCGGGGCTGATGGGGGCCGGGCGCACCGAGCTGGCGATGAGCGTGTTCGGCCGGTCCTACGGCCGCGACATCAGTGGTCGGCTGTTCGTGCACGGGCGGGAGGCGAAGGCCCGTACGGTCGCGGAGGCGATCGACAACGGCATCGCCTACGTCACGGAGGACCGCAAGCGGTTCGGCCTGAACCTCATCGACGACGTCCGCCGCAACGTCTCCGCCGCCGCGTTGGCCAGGCTGGCCCGGCTGGGCTGGGTGAACGGCAACGAGGAGATCAAGGTCGCCGAGGCGAGCCGGCGGGAGATGAACATCAAGGCGCCCAGCGTCATGGCGGTGGTCGGCAAGCTCTCCGGCGGCAACCAGCAGAAGGTCGTCCTGTCGAAGTGGCTTTTCACCGACCCCGACGTGCTGATCCTGGACGAGCCCACCCGCGGGATCGACGTCGGGGCCAAGTACGAGATCTACACGATCATCAACCGGCTCGTGGGCGAGGGCAAGGCGGTGATCATCATCTCCTCCGAGCTGCCGGAGCTGCTCGGGATGTGTGACCGCATCTACACCCTCGCCGCCGGCCGGATCACCGGTGAGAAGCCGGTCGGCGAGGCGACCCAGGAGAGCCTCATGGAGCTGATGACCAAGGACAAGGAGCTCGTCGGATGACCAGCATCAAGACCCCCTCGACGGAGCGCCCGACGCCCCCGGACAGCGCGCCGGCCGCCGCCCTGCACACCGGGACGAGCGACCTTCGGGCCCTGGTGCTGAACAACCTGCGGCAGAGCGGGATCTACGTCGCCCTGGTCGTCATCGTCGCGCTCTTCGCGATCCTGACCGACGGGGTGTCGCTGAGCCCCGGCAACATCACCAACATCGTCCTGCAGTACTCGTACATCCTGGTGCTCGCGATCGGGATGGTCATCCTGATCATCGGTGGGCACATCGACCTGTCGGTGGGTTCGGTGGTCGCGCTGACCGGAGCGGTCTCCGCGGTCCTGGTGATCCAGCAGGGCTACCCGTGGTGGGTCGGCATCCTGGCCGCGCTCGTCGTCGGCGTCGCGGTGGGCGCCTGGCACGGCTTCTGGGTGGCGTACGCCGGGATCCCGGCGTTCATCGTGACCCTGGCCGGGATGCTGCTGTTCCGGGGTCTCACCCTGCGGGTGCTCGACAACATCTCGCTGTCGCCGTTCCCGGCCGAGTACCAGCGCGTCGCGGCGGGATTCCTCAACGGACTGTTCGGCGGGCAGGGCTTCGACGCCTTCACGCTGCTGATCGGAGCCGTCGCCGTGGCCGGGTACGCGGTGAGCGGTTTCCGCACCCGCGTCGCGCGCATCCGCTACCAGCAGCCCGTCGAGTCGTTCCCGCTGTTCGTCGCCCGGGTCGCCGCGGTCGGCGCGGTCATCATGTACTTCGCCTGGCAGTTGGCGCACGCCCGCGGCCTCCCGATCGTGCTGATCGTGCTGGCGGTCCTCGTCCTGGTCTACGGCCTGCTGACCCGGCGTACCGTGTTCGGTCGTCAGGTCTACGCGATCGGCGGCAACCTCTCGGCCGCGGCGCTGTCCGGGGTGAAGGTCCGCACCGTCAACTTCTGGATGTTCGTCAACATGGGCTTCCTGGCGGCGGTGGCCGGCGTCATCTACTCCTCGCGGTCCAACGGCGCCCAGCCCGCCGCCGGCAACATGTTCGAGCTGGACGCGATCGCTGCGGCGTTCATCGGTGGCGCGGCGGTCACCGGCGGCGTGGGCACCGTGGTGGGCGCGATGGTCGGTGGTCTGATCATGGCGGTGATGAGCAACGGCATGCAGCTGATGGGCGTCGACCAGTCGACACAGTCGGTGGTGAAGGGGCTCGTTCTGCTGGTGGCCGTGGCCTTCGACGTCTATAACAAGCGACGCGCCGCCGGAACCCGCTGACGCCGCGTCGCCCGGCCTGGCCCCTGACCACCGCCGGCGATCCCGCTGCGCCGCGAGCAGCGCAGCGGGGTCGACGGATCAGTGGCAGTTGCCGGTGCCGCTGTCGTTGTAGGTCTGCCCGGCGACCGGCACGAACTGCCAGTCGTAGCTGCCGGCGTGCAGGGTGAACTTCAGTACCCCGAACGCCGAGCTGTTGCGGGCCTCGCTGTTGGGCTGGATGGTGCCGAAGCTGTAGTGGTCCGCACCGCCCATCCCGGCGACGAAGCTGCGCATGCCCCGGCTGGCGTCGTAGCCACCGGCCGGGTTCATCGGGCCGAACCGTTCGTACACGTGGTTGTGCCCCCAGACGACCACGTCGGCGTTGTAGTCGTAGAGCGCCTGGTACAGCGGCCGCGTCGACGTCGACGGCGCGTGGTTCGAGCTCGACGTGAACAGCGGGTGGTGCCAGTAGGCCAGCGTGCACGGCTTGCTGCTGGCCGCGAGGTCGGCCCGTAGCCACTGCTCCTGGGTGGAGCCCGCCGACATGCTGATGTTCGAGTTCAGCGACACGACGTGCCAGTTGCCGAGGTCGTAGGAGTAGTAGCCGCGCCCGCTGGGGCCGGCCTGCGTACCGAAGTAGTTGTAGTAGGGGGTGGCTCCCGAGGTGTTGTAGTCGTGGTTGCCCGGCGCCGGGCGGGTGCGCGCCTTGTGCCGGCCCCAGGTGGGGGCGTAGTAGCTGTTGAACTCGGCGGCGGTGCCGTTGCTGTAGACGTTGTCGCCGGTGGTGAAGACCGTTCCGGGAATGTTGTCGAGCAGGGCAGCGGTGGCGGTGTCGCCCGAGCCGGAGTTGGCGATGTCACCGGCGCCGACCAGGACCGGGTCGCCGGAGGGTGGCGGCGTGGTCCCGGTCGTGACCACCAACTGCGGTGCGTCGGCTCCGCTCTCCCGCGAGTCGTAGTAGACGCCGTCACCGCTGGCGGAGGTCACCCCGAAGCTGTACGTGCCGTTGCCGGTGACCGCCGCCCGGACGTCCAGCTCGTACCAGGTGTCGCCGCTGACCGCCCCGATCGAGCCGAGCGTGGCCCCGTCGATGGCCGGCTGGTTGTTCCAGGTGGTGCCGGTCTCCGACCAGCTCGTGTTGGACATCCTCCGGAACGTGCCACCGGCGTCGCTGCCGCTGTTGCCGCTGATCGTGCGCAGCCGCAGCTTCGCGGTGGTCACCGTGCCGCTGACGCCGCTCACGGTGAAGCGCAGGAACGACCGTCGGACGGGGGAGTTGTCGGCCACGATCTGCGTGGACGTGCCGTAGTTGGTGGACGCCGTGTCGCTCTGGACGTAGGTGTCGGCGACCGGCGCGTACGTCACGGTCGCCGCCGACGCCGCACCTGCGCCGGTCACGACGACCGCGGCGGTGGCGGCGACCAGCACCGCGATCGCCCCCAGCGCCACCGGTGGGCGGGGAAATCGAATGTCCATCCAGGACCCCTTCTCTGCGTGTGTCGAGCGCAAGGAACGTAGGAAGGTCGCCGGACCGGCGGACTACGGCCAGATGAACAGTACGCTCAAACAGCGAAACATTTCGATGTTGGTGACGTGTTCACCCGACGCTCGTCTGCTCGCTCCCGACGGCTCCTTGTAACCCCTCCGATTAGTTCGCAGGATGGCTGACCGTCAGGCCGCCGATTCGAGGAGATGCTCGTGTACCTGTCGACCGTCTCCCGACCGGGCGCCGACCCGCCCCCCTCCGACCCGCCCGCCTCCGGACGGCCCCGCCGCCGGCTGGCCCTGGTCGGCGGCAACGTCGTGGCCCTGGGCACGGTCAGCCTGATCACCGACGTCTCCGCCGAGATGGTGACCGCCGTCCTGCCGCTCTACCTGGTGCTGGGTCTGCAACTCAGCCCACTGGCCTTCGGCGTGCTCGACGGCGTCCACACCGGAGCGAGCGCGCTGCTGCGAGTCGTCGGTGGCTTCGCCGCCGATCGTTTCCGTCGGCACAAGCTGGTGGCCGGCGTCGGCTACGCGCTCTCGGCGGCCGCCAAGCTCGGCCTGCTGTTCGCCGGCCGGTCCGTGCCGGCCATCGGCGCCGTCATCGCCGTCGACCGGCTCGGCAAGGGCATCCGCAGCGCACCGCGCGACGCGCTCATCACGCTCTCCACACCACCCGAGGCGCTGGGCCGGGCGTTCGGTGTGCACCGGGCGATGGACAGTGTCGGCGCGTTCCTCAGGCCGCTGGCCGCGTTCGCGGTGCTGCTGGCCGTCGGGCAGTCGTACGACGCGGTCTTCGTCACCAGCTTCTGCGTCGCCGTGCTGGCCGTCGTCGTGCTCGTGCTCTTCGTCCGGGAGCGTCCGCACGGCGAGCCGACGGACGGCCCGGACGACCCAAAGGTCTCCGTACGCGAGGCGCTCGGTCTGCTGCGCAGCCGCCCCGCCCGCCGCCTGCTGCTGGCGGCGGCACTGCTCGGGCTGGCCACGATCGGCGACGGCTTCGTCTATCTGCTGCTCCAGCGCCGCGAGGACCTCGGCCTGCGGTGGTTTCCGCTGCTCGCGGTGGGGACCAGCCTGGCGTACCTGGTTCTCGCCGCCCCACTCGGTGTGCTCGCCGACCGGATCGGCCGGCTGCCGGTGGTGGTGGGCGGCTACGCGACCCTCGGCGTGACGTACCTGCTGCTGGCCGGCCCGGTCCACGGCTGGCCGGTGCTCGTGCTGACCCTGGCGCTGTACGGCACGTTCTACGCGGCCACTGACGGCGTGCTCATCGCGCTCGCCGGCCCGGTGCTGCCACCACGGCTGCGGACCACCGGCATCGCGCTCGTGCAGACCGGGCAGGCGTTGGCGTACCTCGTCTCCTCGGTCCTGTTCGGTCTCACCTGGCATGCGTGGGGACCGGAGACCGCGATCCGGCTCGCGGCCCTGGCCGTCGGCGGTGTCCTCGTCGTCAAGGTGCTCCTGCTGGCCACCCCGTCCCGCCTGCTCACCCGGAAGGTGCCCCGATGACGTTGTCGACCCGAACGAAACTCGGTGTGGTGGCCGTCTCGACGGTGTTGCTGGGCACCGTGGCGGTCGGATACACCGCCACGGCCGCGCGACGGGACCGGACCCCACCACCCGCCGCCGGCGCGGATCAGGCGGTCACCCTGACGCCCGGGCCGCGCCTGCTCGCGATCACCGACCGGCACGTCTCGTCGGTCGCCGTGGCCGACCCCGCCGGGCCGCGCACCGTGACCAACCTGGAGTGCCTTCGGGTGTACGCGGCGGCCGGCACCGGCGTCTGCCTGAAGCCGGAGACGCCGTGGACGTACCAGGTCGTCGTGCTCGACGCCGCGCTGCGACCGACGCGGTCCGTTCCCGTGCCCGGCCTGCCGAACCGGGCCCGGGTCTCGTCCTCCGGCCGGATGGTCTCCTGGACGACATTCGTCGGCGGTGACTCCTACACCAGCAGCGGGTTCTACACGCGCACGGGCATCCTCGACACCACCACCGGCGCCACGGTGATGTCACTGGAGGAGTTCGCGGTCACCCGGGACGGCCGCGATTACCGCAATCCCGACGTCAACTTCTGGGGCGTCACCTTCACCGCCGACGACAACCGCTTCTACGCGACCATGTCCACCGACGGAAAGCGGTACCTGGTCCGAGGCGACGTCGCCGCCCGCACCCTCGAGACGATGAAGGAGAACGTCGAGTGCCCGTCGCTGTCGCAAGACGGCACGCGGATCGCCTTCAAGGAGGCCGTCGACGCCGACCCGGCGAAGGGCTGGCGGCTGTCGGTCCTCGACCTGTCGACCATGCGGGTGACCGCGACGGCGGAGACGGCCAGCGTCGACGACCAAGCGGCCTGGCTGGACGGCGTCACGCTGGCCTACACGCTGCGCCAGAGCGACGGCCGTCCCGACGTCTGGACCGTCCCGGCCGACGGGTCCGGTGCGCCGACACTGATGCTGCCCGGCGCCGAGTCCCCGTCCCCGGTCACCTGATGGCGAGCGCGGCCGGCGGAGCTGGCTCCACAAACCGGTGGCGGAGCCGAACGGCCGGCATCATGATCAGCGTATGCTCGCCGACCTGTGGCCCCAGTACGGCCTGATCATCTCGACGTCACGACTCGAACTGCGCCTGCCCCGGGACGAGGAGTTGGCGGCGTTGGCCCAGCTTGCCGGCGACGGCGTGCACCGAGCGGATGAGCGTCCGTTCCTGACCCCGTGGACCGACGGCAGCCCGGAGGATCGGGCGCGGTCCGTGTTGCAGGGACACTGGGACCAGCTCGCGGGGTGGAGCGCGGCACGGTGGCGGCTCGGGCTCGGAGTGTTCCACCACGGGCGCCCGCTCGGCGTGGTCACCCTGCGAGCGAACGACTTCGCGGTCGTCCGGGAGGTCACGACATCGGCCTGGCTGGGACTCGACCACCAGGGCAGGGGCTACGGGACCGAGGCCCGCGTGGGTCTGCTCACGCTGGCCTTCGACCACCTGGGCGCGCGGGCCGCCCGCACCGAAGTGTTCCAGGACAACCACGCCTCCCAGGGCGTGTCCCGCAAGCTCGGCTACGAGCACGACGGCATCTCCGTCGACGCTCGTGGCGACGAGGCCCTGGTCTCTGACCGGCTGAGGCTCACCAGGCAGACGTGGACGCGGCAGCAGCGGCCCGCGGTGCGCGTCGACGGGGTGGCGGCCTGCCGGCCGATGTTCGGCCTCTAACGCCGGCTCGTCAACCGGCGGCGGGGCCGCGCTCGCCGCTCGTCACCTCGCCGTTGCGGGAGGTCGACGGGTTCACGGTGGCGCGCAGGGTGATCGACTCGCCGGTGTGGTCGACCTCGAAGAGCGTCCCGGCCGGGAAGGTCGCCAACGTCTCCGGCGGAAGCTGGATAGTGCCGTCCCCGGCCACCACGGCGAAGTCCCGACCGTCCCGTCCCTCCGCGCCCACCCGGCCGTCGCGGATGGTGACGGCTCGACCCAGCTGGGCACCGACGTCACCGTCGTGGGTCACCACGACCACCGTCGTCCCCCGCTCGGAGTTGATGGTGGCCAGCGCGGCGAGCACCTCGTCGCGACCGGCCCCGTCGAGCTGACTGGTCGGCTCGTCGACCAGGAGCAGGCCGGGCCCGGCGGCGAGCCCCTGTGCCAGTGCGGCCCGCTGACGCTGCCCCGGGGTCAGGTCCCTCAAGCGGCGCGCGCCGGCGCCGGCGAGACCGACGAGCTCCAGGATCGCCTCCGGCGGATCCAGCCGGCGCCCGGCGAGCCGCGCCGCCGGCCGCTGGGCCAACCAGATGTTGCGCGACAGCGACACGTACGGCAGCAGGTTGCGTTCGGCGCCCTGCAACACCGTCCCGACCGTGGGCCCGCGGAGGGCGGCCAGACCGGTCGGGGACAGCCGGGACAGGTCGTGCTCGCCCACGTACGCCCGGCCGGCGCTGGGCCGCATGAGCCCGCCGAGAATGGAGACCAGGGTGGACTTGCCCGAGCCGGACGGCCCGACCAGCGCCAGCATCTCGCCGGCGGAGATGGACAGGTCCACGCCGGAGAGCGCGACCACGTCGCCGGTCCCGGTGGAGTAGATGTGGATCAGCCGGTGGCAGGTGACGGGGACGCCCTCGGAGGGCGGTGCGGCGGTCATCGGCCGGTCCGGCGGCGGACCGAGGCGGCGACGAACCGGCCGAGCACCGCCGCGGTGAGGGCGAAGAGAACGACCGTGGGCACCACGAACAACAGCAGTCGGCCAACGTCCGGCCAGTCGGGCAACGGGACCGGCGACCGGCCGTCACCGAACAGGCGCTGCCCACTCCGCATGAGGATCCAGATCACGAGGGTGGCGAGGCCGCCCGCCACGGTGGCGACCGCGACCGGCCATCCGTAGCCGCCGCGGACGGCGCGTGGGGGCAGCCCCTGCCGCCGGAGCGCCACCAGCATGGCGACCCGGTTGCGCTGTTCGGCGGCTGCCGCCGCGATGAGACCGGCCGCCCCGATCAGGACCCCGGCCAACGCGGCGAACAGGTTGAAGCGCAACGCCAACGCCGGCCCCTGCCGGTCGAAGCCCTGCCGCATACTGGCGGTCGTCCGGTCGTATTGGATGACCAGACCCTGTGCCCGCAGCCGGTCGACGATGTCGGCGGGCGCGGTCGGCGCCAACCAGACCTCCTTGACACCGGTCTGGCCGGCGACGGAGAGCCGGTCGGCGTACTCCAGGTCGACGATCATGCCGGATCCCCCGAGTCGGGGCAGTCGGTCCGCCAGGCCCTCAACCGTCGCCTGCGTCGGCGACCCGTCGATCCCCTCGTACGGGTATCCCCGTTGCAGGGATGCCGCCTTGGACCGGGTCAACCAACCGGGTAACGGGAACGGCGAATCGATGACGGCGATGCCGGCCGGCGTGGACCGACGGTTCTCGGCCACATCGAAGACCAGAGCGGCATCCCGGCCACTCGTGGCGGTCAGGAAGGTGTCCGTCGGGTCGGATTGCCGCCACCGTCGCAGGTCGGCCAACTCCGCTCCGGTCAGCCGCTCCGCGTCGCTGTCGCCGGTGCGCAACTCCTCGAAGCGGATCTTCAGCGGCCGGGAGACGACCGGGGCGACGATCTCCATGTTGACCAACCGGCATTCCTGCGCGCACTCGGGCACCTGCACGCGGTATTCGCGAAGGTCGGGACTGATGTCCTTGTGGGCGGTGATCCGGCGGGTGCCGGTCCTGCTGGCGACCGAGACGAAGAGGCGGACACGGTTCCCGCCGAAGGCGTCCTCGTCGTAGCTGGCGGAGAGGACCACGGTGAGTTCACGCCCCCGCAGCAGGAACGGTGCTCCCGGCGCCTCGGGGCGGATCTTTCGTGCGACGTCCGCCAGGGCCACGCCGTACGACGAGTGCGGCGCGGCCACCGTCGCCAGCCGGTCCGAGTCCACGGCGAGCACCGGCGTGCCGACCCCGGTGGCTGCCTCCTTCACCACCGCGGCCATCGCGAAGCGACCCTCGGGGTCGACGGCTCGGACGGACTCCAGCAGGTGCCGGTGCGACAGCGCGTCGACGCCGACCACGCGGGGTGCCCCGACCTCGACGGTCGCCCGATCCGTGTAGGCGGCCGACGCGACCTCGCTCGTCGCGGCGGTGAAGGCGAGCATCGCGACGACCACGGTGAGCAGCGCGATCAGTGGTCGGAATCGTGGTTGGCGGGTCACCTGAACGAGAGCGAGGCCAGCGGTTGTCCGGCCCCGTGCCAGCAGCGCCGCCCCCACCGCCGCCCCGGCGATCATGGCGACCCGCGCCAGCAGGAGGCCCGCGGCGAGCGCGCCGGCCACCGGAGCCAACAGGGCCAACCCCGAGGGCGACCCGCCGGAGCGCAACTGCACCAGGGCGGCCACCGCGATGGACACCGCCACGATGTCGCCGACGGTCGCCCGCCACCCCCGCATCCGCGCTGGCACCCGGCGCAGCAGGTCGACGACCGGTGCGGACAGGGTCCGCGCCTGGGCCAGCAGCACCGCGGTGAGCGCCCCGGCGGCGCCGACGGCGGCGTAGCCGATCACGGTCGTGTCCACCATGACGTCGGCACGGGCGGGCAGGGTGTGCGCGGCGAGCAGTCTGGCGGCGGCGAGGCCACCCAGGCAGCCCAGGGGGATCGCGACCAGCACGGGTACGGCGTGCTCGCCGATCGCCAGTGCCCACAGCCGTCGGCGCTGCACCCCGCGGAGCAGGAGCAGGCCCTGTTCCGGTCGGCGCTCGTCGGCCGCCGAGCTGACCGCCACGAAGAGCACCAGCCAGCAGAGCAGGACGAGCAGGCCGGCACCCAGTGTCACGCCCGCGGCCAGCTGCCCACGTTGGAGGGTGACGCGATCGAGCAGGCTCGGCAGCGAGGTGCCGGCACCGAAACCCTCGCGGCTTCCGTCGCGCGTCACCGCCGCGGCGGTGTCCCGCAGGTCCTGCCCCGACCGGGTCGACACCGCCTGCTCGGTCACGTACAGGTCAGCAATCGATCGGTACAGGATGGCGTCGTCGTCGGCCAAGGGCGAGGACTCGGAGGTGAAGATGGCGTCAGGTGCGCTGCCCACGGCCGACGGGGGCGCCGAACCCGGTGCGGGTGGCCGGAGATATTCGCCGCCGAGCCAGAACGGGTCGGTCGCGTCCAGCGGCCGGTAGACGCCGGCCACCCGCACCGGCACCGCGCCGAACGTGAACTGGCCGCCGGTGGCGACACCCAGATGCGCTGCGGTATTCGTGCTGACCAGCACCTCGGGCAGCTGCCCCTTGGAGGTGGACCGGGGGCAGGCGCCGACAATCACGACCCGTTCGCACACCCCCGCTCGGTAGATCAGGTTCGAGGTCACGCGCCCGGCTGGGCCGGCGGCGACGCCGCCGCTCTGCGCGCCGAGGACGACCACGAACCCGGCCGGCGCGAGTCGCTCGACCTTGGCGGCGAACACACTCCCGGTCGGGTCGCCCGGCATCCCCGGGTACTCCGTGGGGTCGGTGAGCCGCAGCCGCAGTTCGTTCGGGTCGGCGGTGGAGAACTCGTTGCTGGCGAGGGCCCGCCCGGCGGCGGCCACGTAGCCGGGTGCGGCCGCGGCGGCGGCACTGGCGAGCACCGCGAGCAGGAGCACCGCCAGGGCTTGCGCCCGGCGGGCCGCGAGCGCGCCCCCGATGACGGCCAACATGGACGGTGACGCTACCGACGAGCCGGCCCGCGCACCGCCCCGCGTACGCGGATCGATACGGACCGGTTACCTACCGCAAGCTACCTCAATCGCGCACGATCTCCGCTCGCCCGTCGACGAGGTGCAGCTCCGCCGCGCAGGCGGCGGCGACCTCCGCGTCGTGGGTGGCGAACACGACGGCCGCGCCCCGCCGGGCCTCGTCGTGCAACAGATCCAGCACCCGTTGCCGGTTGCCCGCGTCCAGCTCACTGGTCACCTCGTCGGCCAGCAGCACACCGCCGCCCAGGGCCAGGCCGCGGGCGATGGCCGTACGCTGCTGCTGGCCGCCCGACAGCTCCTCGACCAGCTGGTCGGCCTGCCCGGCGAGGCCCAGCTGAGCCAGCGCCGTGGCGGTCTGCCGGCGCGCCTCGGGCGGTGCCACGCCGCCGGCGACGAGAGTCACCTGCACGTTCTCCGCGGCGGTCAGGATCGGGGCCAGCCCGTTGTCCTGGGGGATGAGGACGATCCGGTGGTCCACCGCGTGATCACGGTCGCGGAGCGGCTGCCCGTCAACGGTCACCGCCCCGTCGCGCGGCCGCAGCAGCCCCGCCATGGCGTTGAGCAGGGTGGTCTTGCCCGCGCCCGACGAGCCGGTCAACGCCAGCACCCGACCCGGCCGGACCGTCACCGAGACGTCCGTGAGGACGGGTGGCGCGTCGCCGTACCCGAGCGTCATCCTTTGGATGGTCAACATCTGCAACCGCCCCTCCCCGAGGATTCGCACAGTGCCATGGCGAGCGGGGGCGGCACAATCCGTCGATTCGTCGCGCCGCCGTCGAGAACGTCGTCACTGAACCGGCGCGGTGAACCTCTCGTACAGGACGAGGATGGTGAGGAAGACGGTGAGCAGCCCGAGGGCGGCCAGTGCGGGCAGGACCCCGGCGACCGGCACCAGCAGCAGTGTCACGCCGATGGCGACGAACTGGCTCGGCGAGGTGCGGACGGTCAGCCGGAGGAACAGGAACCGGCCGATCAGGTAGACCGCGGCGCCGCCGTACAACACGATGGCTCACCGCCCCGTCCTCGTGCTGCCACGCGTCGGGGATCACCAGTGTGGCCACGAAGATGGCGGCCATCGCCACGATCATCCCGGCCCGCACCAGGCCGACGTCGGCGCGGACCTGGTTGCTCAGCCAGGTGTAGCAGCTCCAGGCGTACCAGAACCAGGTCGAAGAAGATCTCGAAGGTGGTCGCCCGGTGTGACTCCTCCAGGAGCACCGGTCGGGTCCGAAGGACGCGGCTCATCAGCTCATCCTCGCTCAGGCACCCGTCGTCGAGCCGAAGATCAGGTCGAGGTGGGCATCCAGCGCCACCAAGGCCTGCTCGGCGGTGTACTGCCCGCCCAGCAGATAGATGCCCAGCCCTTCCATCAGCGCCAGCAGGCCGGCCGCGGCGGCGTCGGCGTTCCGAAGGGGCAGCAGGCCGGCGATGAACCCGGTCAGCTGCCCGGTGTCCTCGCGCAGGCTGGACGCGGCTGCCGGCCGCACCGCGGTGTAGGCGAGGAACGCCAGCGCCACCCGGCCGTCGTCGCGGGTCCGCTCGTCGAGTGGCAGCAGGGCGGCGATCATCGTGCGGAGCAGCAGCCGAGGGGCTGGGTCCGGGCCCAGCCGGTCCATCGCCTCGGTGACCCGGATCTGGCTGCGCTCGCGGACCACGGCCAGCGCGAACGCCATCATCTCGTCCTTGGTGCGGAAGTAGTGCTGAACCATGCCGGCGGACACGCCGGCCTCGGCAGCCACGTGACGGAGGCTGACGGCCTCCAGGCCCTGATCCGCGGCGACCCGCATCAGCGCGTCAGCGATGAGGGTGCGTCGCTCCTGGTGATCGACCTTCTTGGGCATGACCTCGATCATCTCAGAGTGGATGGCGCGGACACGCCGCCGACGGGCGGCGGCTACCGGCTGACGGCGCCGGTCGCGGGGGTGCCGCGAGCGCTGCGCAGGAGGCCGTCCGGATCGTCGGCGTACAGCCGCAGCTCGTCCATCGGCTCGGTCCGACCCTTGGGCAGGTCGAAGGTCGTCGGTCGGCGCAGCAGAACGTCGATGCTGGTCTGAGCGCCGACCGAGATGTTCAGGACCCGTCGTTCGCCCTCCTGCTCGACCTGCACCGACCTGCTGGAGGGCAGCGAGCGGTGACGCTTGCGCAGGGCCTCGATGTCCGTCCACGGGATCCAGATGTCGATTCCCGAACTCAGCCGCACCCGCAGGCCCCGGTCACCGACGAGGTGTGGGTGGATCCGCATGCTCGCGTAGAGACCGGCCATCCAGAGCAGACCCCAGATGCCGAGGCCGAGCACGATCCAGCGGGCCGGCCGCCACGGCACCACGTGGGTGACGATGAGGTCGAAGACCGGAATCTCGACGATCGACAGGGCGATGAAGATGCCGAGGATCGGCTTGACCACGCCGAGGTAGCCGAACGGATCGTCGCCCTGGGCCAGCGGCAGCGGCTTACGCCGTGCCCACACGTAGAGGCTGCGCCACATGGCGCCCTCCGTCGCTGCGGCCCGGCGGAGCAGTGGAGCCACCCTCGCCCTGGTCGGGGCCTTCATGTCGGTCATTCCTCGTCCTCGCTCGTGGGCTGGCGGTCAGTGGACGGTGACGGTTCCGGCGCCGCCGTCGACGGTGACGAGTTGGCCGGTGGAGATGGTCCGGGTGGCGTCAGACACGCAGATGACGGCGGGGATGCCGTACTCCCGGGCCACGGTGGGGCCGTGCGCCATGATCGCGCCGGTCTCGGTGACCAGCGCCGAGGCGGTGAGGAACAACGGCGTCCAGCCGGGGTCGGTGGTCGCGGCGACCAGGACCTCGCCGGGCTCGATGTGGGCGGTTGCCGGGTCGTGGACGACCCGGGCGGAGCCGGTCACCCGGCCCGCCGACGCCCCCACACCGGTGAGGGTGCCGTCGCGGGCGGGTTCCGAGGGCAGGATGGTCTCGACGTCGGTGCCGTCGGACAGCAGGGCCACCGGTACCGACCTGCGGCGCAACTCCCGGTGGTGCACCGCCCGGCGGGAGGTGACCGTGGCCCGGTGATCGGTGCTGCGGTGGACCGCAGCCTCCGCCTCGTCCAGGGTCAGGAACATGATGTCGTCGGGCTGCTCCAGCAGACCGGCGGCGGTGAGGTCGGCGCCGATGAGCAGCAGTTGCCGGCGGTTCTCCCGCAACGGGTACAGCCCGGCGAACTTGCCGGCCTCCCGCAGGCCGGCCAACGACCGGGCCCGGCGTAGCAGGAACCCGGCGATGGTGCCGCGTACCGGCCGGCGACGGCGGGCCCGCGCGGCCAGTTCGTCCAGCGCGGTCTCGGCTGCCGCGGCGGCCCGTTGGAAGCGTTGATCGGGCCCCTGCTGCGGGTCGGTGACCCGCAGGTAGTTGGCGATCGCCGCGAAGACCGGTGCCGGATCCTCCGCCCAGCGCGGCACGCCGAGGTCGACCTCAGCGACGCCGCGATGACCGTAGGCGTCCAGGAACGCGGCCATTCCGATGTCGGGCAGCGTGCCGCGCAGATAACGCGCGGCCAACTCGTCCGGCGGGGTGTCGAGCAGGAGTTGGCGGTGCTCGTCCGCGTCCCGGGCGAGTCGCCAGAGCGCCAGGTCCATCTCGATGGTGACGTTGTGCGGCATCCCGCCCAGCACGGTGTGGATCTCGTCCGGGCGGGCGACGCCCTTGAGCAACGAGGCCGGCAACGCGGCGGCGAGCATGCCCGTCACGATGGGCCACATGATGTCGTCCGCACTGTTCTCGCCGTCCTGCGCGCGAAGGAAGCGCAGCCGGTCGGTGGAGGTCCGCAGGTCGTCGGGCGCCGCCGACCGCACTTCCATCCGCTCGACCGCCTGGAACATCCGGATCCGCGCCGCGTCGGGACGGGCCAGCGCGCGCAGGATTCCCACCACCGCACGGCCGGCCGTGCGCAGGGACGCCCCGGCCGCCGCGCCGCGCTCGGTGCTGCCCGTGGTCGGCGCGAACCGCGGATCCGCCAGGACGTGCTCCATCACCGCCTGTGCCCGCGGGCCGAAGTCGACCGCCATGAGCTTGACCAGCCGCTTGCGGGACGACCTGCTCCGGGCCAGCTCGGTCAGGTCACCGTAGAGGCGACCGCCGATGTCGACGATCTCGACCCGGACGCCGAGCGCGGCGAGCATCGCCGCGATCTGTGACCGCAGCGTGGACATGCCCATCGGTGTGACCGGTTGCAGCATGCCCTGAACGTGACCGAACTCCAGATAGACCCGGGGGAGGGGCTTGCCGGTCTCCGGAGGGAGGAGAAACAAGCTGGTGATCGGCCGGGACTGTAGCAACCACAGCAGGCCGTCCCCGTCGATGGCCCATTCCACGTCCTGCGGGGAGCCGAAGTGACCCTGCAGCCGCGCACCCGTGGTCCGCAGCTCCGCCAGGTGCGCCGATGTCAGGCATCCCGTGTCGTCCCGGGTGACGCCGTCGAGGACGTAGTGGTCCACGGTCGTCGCACCTTCCACCACGGTGGTGCCGAGCCCCGGCGCCGCGTCGACCGCCATCTCGTCGCGGCGGCCGGTCAGTGGGTTCGCGGTGAACAGCACTCCCGCCACCACAGGGGTGATCATGTGTTGCACGACGACGGCCATCCGCACCGCCTGATGATCGATGGCACGGGCGTCGCGGTAGGCCGTCGCGCGGGCGGTGTGCAGCGAATCCCAGCACTTCCTGATCGCGGCGATCAGCTCGGTGGCGCCCGTGACGTTCAGGACCGTGTCCTGCTGCCCGGCGAAACTCGCGTCGGGCAGGTCCTCCGCCGTGGCGCTGGAGCGCACCGCCACGGGGCCCGCGCCGAGTCGCTGGTACGCGGCGAGGATCTCGGCCTGCGGGATGACACCGAGCCGGTGAGACTCGGCGGTGACGCAGAACCCCTCGGGGACCCGTTCGCCCAGCCGGATCAGCTCGCCCAGCCCGGCCGCCTTGCCACCCACCAGGTCGACCATGTCGGCGGTTGCCTCGGACAGCGCGATCACGTGCATCTGGGCCCCTTTTCGATGCAATGCAACTGCATTGCATCCCACCGTACCCGGTTCGCGATACGACTGCAATGTCACGTCGGGCGGCGGCCGGACGGCAGCCGTGACCCGGAGCTGAGGCGTTGCCGGGATCTGCCATGCTCGGTGCGGTGACGACCGGCCACCCCACCAGAGTCCGCACCCACCGCCGCGTCCGCAGCCGCACCACCGTCCGGGTTCTCGTCGCGCTCGTCGCGCTCGGAGCCCTCATTGGCGTAGCCGTGGTCGTCGTGCCGATGCTGCGACCGCCGGGCCCGCGTCCGCTCTTCCAACTTCCCGTCTCCTGCGGCGAGACGTGGCAGCTCAGCACCTATCCCGGCCACGACGACTACGACGTCGACCTGTTTCCGACCGAGGGTGAGGCGTGGGGACGGCCGGTGCTCGCGTCCTACGCCGGCACGGTCACTGTGGCGGGCGTCAACGGATCGCTGGGCGGGCGTAACCCGGAGAATCCGGAGGGCCCGCGCGGTCGCGGTGGCGGTTACTGGGTGAAGATCGACCACGGCGGCAAGTGGGAGACCCAGTACCTTCACCTGCTCGAACCGCCGCTGGTCCGGGAGGGGCAGCGGGTCGCCCAGGGCGACCAGATCGGCCGCCTCGGCAGCACCGGCAACTCCGGGGCCCCGCACCTGCACTACGAGCAGCGCCGCGGCTGGGACAAGGTCGAGACGCACTTCGACGGGGAGCCGTCGGGTATCACCACCGACGAGCGCGAACACATCGTCAAGCGGACGAGCAACAACTGCCGCCCGGAGTGACGGTCGGCGCCACCGTCCGCTGAGGACCGCGCGACCCACGTTTGCCCAGAACGGCTCCGGGCAACTGATGAGGTGACAGTTCAGCCGCAGGGAGGAGCCGACGATGACCAAGGGTGACGTCGACACGTACCACGAGGACGGGCAGTGGAAGAACCGGCCCGAGGGCAATGAGCGGGCCAGCAGTACGCATGACTCCAAGGCCGACGCGCAGGCCCAGGGTCGCGAGATGGCTGCCGACCGTGGCGTCGAGCACGTGATTAAGAAGCAGGACGGCACGATCGGGGAGAAAAACACCTACCCACGCAGCCGCGACCCGCGAGACATTGAGGGCTGACCGCCTCCAGCCTCCTGCGGACTGACCTCTTCGGCGCGGCCGAGGAGGTCAGTCCGCGTTCAGCGACTGCGTGACCCGTCAGCACTGTGCTTCATCTTCGTCCGCGAACTGTGCGTGCGTCATACGGCCGAGCGTGGGCTACTGGGGCCTGACCCGCCCCGTCGGACAGGGGCCGAGGCGGCCCGGGTCAGGCCGGCACCACGTACGGGAAGGCGTCGGCGCGGGCGGCCTTGGTCACGTCCGGGGTGAGGCCGGACGTCATCCCGGTGTTCAGCACCAGGGAGAACATCACCTCGGGCGCGTTGTCGGCCATGGTGCGACCGTTGCGGACCGCGAAGCCGTAGTTGGCCGCCGTCCCGACCTGGTACGGCAGCACATCGGGATACACCTGCCGGACCACGCTCCAGCCGTACGCCTGGGGATCCGGCGCGGTCCCGTTCGCGGCGACCACCCGCGCGACCGCTGACGCGATCTCCTCGCCGTCCTCGGTGAGGTCCTTGCTGGGGTGTCGCGCGTTGGCCGGGTTGGAGAAGTCGGTGTCGGTCGGCCAGAAGGTCGGCCACATCATCGGGTGGCCGCCACGGTTGATCGGCCGCCACCCCCCGGCGTCGGTCGCCAGCTTGGTGGTGCACCAGACGCCGATCTGCGTGCCGTCGCGCAGCAGCGGCTCGTCCTGGGAGACCTCGAGGACGATCGACTCGACGGTGGTGCCGGCGAAGCTGTTTGTGGCCTGGTCGGCCTTCCACGCCGCGCGGTCCAGCTTCGCGCCGTTCTTGAACGCGGCGTTGACGGTCGCGAGCTGGCCGAGGTCGATGTAGAACGGGTCGGTGATCCGCCCGGCCCAGATCCGGACGTTTCCGCCGCTCGACACCTCGCCGGTCCGGCCCTCGACGACGGGAGTACCCATCGCGGCGTCGTCACGGGCATCCGCTCCGGTGAGCTCGTACACCATCAGCGTCTGCTTCCCGGCGCCGTCCGGTTCGCCGAAGGCCACCCGGTAGGTCAACTCCTCGAACTCGCCGCCATCGACGTGAATTTTGATTTCGTAGCGCGCCTCGGCATGGAAGCCGCGCTGGATGTCGGCCTTCGTCACCGAGCTGTTGACGTCCATGACGAACACGGTGGCGCGCTCTCCGTTGAAGACGTACAGGTCGTTGATGTAGAGCTGGCCGTTCTGGGCGGCGAGGGGGGTGTCGAGGTGGTGCGACATAGGTTCACTCCCGGTGATGCCGGAATTACTGGGCGAATCCGAACATAGCGGGCATCGTTTGTTCGTCTCGGGTCATCGGCCGAATCCGCGCCCCGGCCTTCCGCTCGGCTGATCAGGAGCTGCGGGTCACCGGGGGTGCCGCCCGCTGGGGGAGGGCGACGATGGTGGAGCGGAGGCGGTTGAGGGCTTCCGCACGAGCGCCGGTCAGCGACGGTTCCTCCGTCAGCAGTGCCCGACGGACCTCGACATGGCGGGGCATCTGGGTGAACGCCGTGGTGATGGCATCGAGGACCGCCGGATGGCTGCCCCAGGGCCCGCCGAGGATAACCAGTCGCGGGTCGGTGAGCGCGACGATGGCGGCGAGAACGCCGCTGACGGCGCGCCCCAGCGCTTCACGCGTGGCCATGTCGGTCTGACGGACGCGATCCGCGTCGATGGCCGTCGTGCCGGCGCGGCGCAGATCGAGGTCGGCGAACACGTCGATGAACCGGGTTGCCTGGCCGTGTGGGCCGATGGTCAGCAGGTGGGCGATCTCGCCGGCCAGCCCGGTGTGGCCTCGGCGTACCTCGCCGTCACTGACGACCGCGCAGCCCAGCCCCTCGCCGAGGAAGACGTAGGCGAAGTCGCTCAAGCGGGTCGGATCGTTGTCTCGTTCGGCCTGTGCCGCCCAGTTGACGTCGTTGTCGACGATGACCGGGCCGCCGACCTGTGACGCCAGCACATCGACCGGGTCGAGGTCGCCGAGCAGGAACGGTGCGTCGGGCAGTCGGACCAGTCGACCGCTGGCGCGTTCCACCGGGTCGGCGGCGCTGACGACCGCCAGTCGGATCGCTCCTCCGGCGCTCTCCCGTGCCTGTGCGGCGGCGGTGCCCAGGGCCGCCGCGACCTGCTCGGCCCGTGCCGGCCGGCTGATGTCGTGGCGGGTCCGCCCGAGGATGTCGCCGTGGGCGTCGACCCGCTCGACGACCACTCCGTCGGGCGCGATGCTGATGGCCAGGGCGGTGCCGGCCGTGTCGGCGAGGGCGTAGTACGAGCCGACGCGGCCCCGGCCGCGCCCGCCGGGCGTCCGTTCCCCGGTGTCCACGACCAGGCCGGCTTCGGCCAGTCGGCGCACGCTCTCGCCAACGGTGGGCTTGGACAGGCCGCTGCGGGTCGCCAGGTCGGCCCGGGTCAGCCGCCGTGCCTGCATCAGCTCCCGTAGCACGTGCTCGTCGGTCAACGAGCGGAGTAGCTCCAGCGAGGGCTTGACGGTGGTCACCCATCGATTCTAGGCAGGAGCCTTGCCTAGAAGGGTGCCCGCCTCCTACAGTCTTTCCAAGAAGGAGCCCTAACTAGAAGGAGTCGCGCCGTGAACGCCCAGCCCGCTCTGGCCGCCGCACCGCTCCCGCCCCTGCCGCACTGGGAGTCGCCGCCGGACGACCTTTCCGCCGCGATCAGCGAGATCAAGGCCGCGCTGCGGGCCCGAATCGAGGCCTCCGGCCGCACCGTCGAGGAGGTGTTCGCGGTCGTCGAACAGCGGGTCCAGGCGAAGGTCGACGACATCACCGCCGCCAGGGAGCGCGGCGAGACGATCTGGCCGGTCATCGAGTACGCGGACATCGAGGCCGGCACGGTGTCAGCCGAAGCGGTGGAGAAGCTGCGCGAGCGGGGCTGCCTCGTCGTACGCGGGCACTTCGACCGCCAGCAGGCCCTCGACTGGGACCGCGACATCGTCGACTACGTGGACGGCAACGGCTTCTTCGAGGCGTACCTAGGGCCCGGCGACGACTTCTTCGGCAGCGTGGGGTCCAAGCCTGAGATCTACCCGGTCTACTGGTCGCCGGCCCAGATGCAGGCCCGCCAGAGCGACCGGATGGCCCGGGTGCAGGCGTTCCTCAACAGCCAGTGGAAGCAGGAGTCCGAGGGTGTGCGGTGGTTCGACCCGAACCGCGACTCGCTCTACCCGGACCGGATCCGCCGCCGGCCGCCGGGCGCCGACTCGGGCGGTCTGGGCACCCACCTCGACCCCGGCACCCTCGACCTGTGGATGACCGAGGCCTACCAAAGGACCTTCCGGCACCTCTTCAGCGGCACGGTCGAGCAGTACGACCCCTGGGACGCCGCCCACCGCACCGCCGGACCGCAGTATCCCGGCACCACCATGTGCTCGGCCTTCCGCACCTTCCAGGGCTGGACCGCGCTCTCGGACATGGACCATGACCAGGGAGTGCTGCACACGGTCCCGATCCCCGAGGCGATGGGCTACCTGATGCTCCGGCCGCTGCTGGCCGACGTGCCCGCCGACGACATGTGCGGCGTCACGGTCAACCAGGTCTTTCCCGCCAACGACAGGTGGCACCCGCTGCTCATGCGGGCCCTCACCGGCATCCCCGACGTCAGGGCGGGCGACTCCGTCTGGTGGCACTGCGACATGATCCACAGCGTGGCGCCCGTTCAGGGGCAACAGGGGTGGGGCAATGTCATGTACATTCCCGCGGCCCCGTGGTGCCCCCGCAACGAGCGGTACTCGGCGGCCGTCCGGGAGGCGTTCCAGACCGGGTCCAGCCCGACCGACTTCCCGGCCGAGCACTACGAGCGCGGTTGGCCCAACCGCTTCCAGCCCGACAGCCTCAACCCCACCGGACGGCGCGGCCTGGGCCTGGACTGATCGCCCGCACCGGACAGCGGGCCGACGGTGCGGGCCTCCGTCGGACGGAGCGCAACAGCGCATGGCGGTGGGCCGCCCGAAGATGCTCTCGGGCGGCCCAATCGCGGGTGGTACGAGCTGTCGGCGTCCTCAGATGCGGGACCACTTCTGGTTGGCGGCGCCGATGCAGTCCCACAGGTGCAGTTTGCCGCCGTTGGCGGGGTTGGCGTCCCGAACGTCCACGCACCGGTTGGCGCTGACGTTGATCAGGTCGCCGGCGGCGTTGAGGGTGAAGCGTTGGGCGGGATTGCCGTTGCAGGAGACCAGGTTGACCTCGGTGCCGTTGGCGGTGCCCGCCCAGGCGGGGTCCATGCACTTGCCCATCGCGCGGACGGTCCCATCGGAGGCGAAGGTCCAGGCCTGCGCGGCGGTGGTGTTGCAGTCCCAGATCTGCAGCTTGGCGCCCTCGACCGGGTTGGCGCTGGGGATGTCGATGCAGCGTCCGCTCTGCGCGCCTCGGATCCGGCTGGTGCCGGGGGCCGGGTCGCCGCCACCGCCGGAGGTGTAGCCGGACACCCGGACGTAGTCGACGAGCATCTGCTGCGGGAACTGCGTGGAGCCGTCCGGGTAACCGGGCCAGTTACCGCCGACCGCCACGTTGAGGATCATGAAGAAGGGGTGGTCGAAGACCCACCGGTTGCCGCCCAGCCGGGCGGGGTCGACCCGGTGGTACTGCACCCCGTCCAGATACCAGGTGATCACGTTCGGCTCCCAGTCCACCCGGTAGGTGTGAAAGCCGTCGGCGAGTGGCCCGCCGAGGGTGCGGCTGCCGGTGATGCCACCGCCGCCGGAGTAGCCAGGCCCGTGCACGGTGCCGTAGACGGTGTTGGGTTCCCTGCCGATGTTCTCCATGACGTCGATCTCGCCGACGTTGGGCCATCCTCCGCTGCCGGTGCCGAGCATCCAGAACGCCGGCCAGATGCCCTGACCGCGCGGGATCTTGATGCGGGCCTCGAACCGGCCGTACGTCTGGGTGAAGGTGGCCGCGGTCAGCAGCCGCGCCGAGGTGTACTCGCAGCGCCCGTAGTGGCACTGATAGTTGGCGGGGTTGTCCCGGCGGGCGGTGATGACCAGATTGCCCTGGCCGTCGTGGACGGCGTTGCTGGTGCTGTTGGTGTAGTACTGCCGCTCGTTGTTGCCCCAGCCGCCACCGCCGATGTCGAAGCGCCATTTGCCCTGGTCGACGGCTGCGCCGGCCGGAGCGTTGAACTCGTCCTGCCAGGTGATCGGGCCGATGGCGGCCTCGGCCCGGTCCGGGTGCGCCGGGAGGACGAGAGCCGAGGTGGTGGCGAGGAGAGCGACCGCGGCGAGGACGAGGGGTCGGAAACGGGGGGCGGGACGGGCGTTGAACACGGGGGGCTCCTCAGCGAGTGGGGTGGCGGAGGCTGTGCACCGGAGGGCCTGAGAGCGCTCTCTATAGCGAAGCATGTCGATATGACGGTCTTTTTGTCAAGAGTGTTTCCAATGCGACGACAGTCCACTACCGGAGCGTCGCAGTCGCCCGGGTCGGGCTGGTCCACCGTCCGCCCATCCGGGCGCCGCTCCCACCCGGCGGCCGACCGCCGGGCCGACTCTCGCCTGCCTTCGACAGCGGCGGCAGGACCCGGTTCGGGAGCGGGGGCTGGATCTGGTTCGGGAGCGGGTGGCAGGACCGGTTCGGGAGCGGGGGCAGGACCTGCGGGTCTGCGGCCGCACCGGGCTGAGGGCACCTTCTTTGCCGCCTTTGCTCTGCTTCAACCCGCGCAACGGTTTCGGGCCGCGAGTGTTGCGTGGGTTGAAGCAGAGCAAAGGGTGCGAGCTGACCACTGGCGCGTCCGCTGGCGAACCGACGTCGCTGGCGAGCCGACGTCGCTGGCGAGCCGACGTCGCTGGCGAGCCGACGTCGCTGGCGAACCGACGTCGCTGGCGAACCGACGTCTCCGAGGGTCACGGTTCGCCGGTGAACCTGTGCACCGCCATCCGCTGCGGCTCCGGAGCACATTCCTCCGATAGGGGTCTAATCGATCCTTCCTATTGCCGTGAGGCGTCCACGGGGGACAGGATGACGAGGCTCGCCGGAAACATCCCCGTAACCTGCGTGCTGCTGGTCTCTGTCACGAGGAAGTGGGAGTCAGTCATGAGCGACGTGTCGACGGCGCTGGGTGTGCGCCTCTACCCGGACCTGGTCGAGCGGGGTGGTCTGGCCCCCGCGCTCATCGAGATCGCCGCCCGGCACGAGCTCGACCTCGGCCGGATAACCGCTCCCGAGCAGGGGCGTGCCCGGTTCACCTGCGCCGAGCTGCACTCCGACCAGGGCGTGGTCTGCGTCGGGCTGGGTTCTCAGGCCCGGTACTTCATGGTGGACCTTCGGGTTGCCGGCGAGGTTCAAGCACGGGGCGACGCCATGGACCTCGTGCAGGTGGCCCAGCTGGCCGCGGCCTGGCGGGCCGGGCTGACGCTCACCGAGCTCACCGTCCGGTTCCCCTTCATGGAGGAGATGAAGAGCCGCCCGACGTCGGTGGCTCAGGCACGCTAGCGAGCCTGCCGCAGCGCGGTCGGGCCAAAGGCGGGTCAGCAGCGCAGCCGGGGTGGCAACGGTGCGTCGGCGGTGGCCTCGCGGTCCAGATAGGTGGCCTCGACGAACGCGAGGAAGCGTTCCGCGTCGGCCGCGTTGGAGGCCAGACCGAACGAGACGCGGACCGCGCCACCGGTCGGCAGCCGCAGCGCCCCGAGATACTCATCGATCGTGTCGATCCGCGCGAGCAGCCGCCGGCGCAGCGAGCCGCGGCTGATGCCGAACGCACCCTCTCCCGCACCCGGGTTGCAGAAACAGCCGGTACGCAGGGAGAAGCCCGCCGCCGCGGCCTCCCGCGCCACGAGCCGCTCGTCGACCAGGGAACCGTCCGGGTGGCGGAGGTTGAACGTCACCGTGCCGCCCCGGTCCGCACCCGTCGCCGGCCCGTACACCTGGACCAGTGGCCGGCCGGTGCGGTGCCGCAGCGTGGTCAGCCGGGCCAGCAGCCACCCGGTGAGCAGGCCGACCCGGGTGTGCACGAGGTCCACGCCGATCGCGTCGAGCCAGCGCAACCCGAACTCCACGTCCGGGATGCTCAGGAAGTTGAGCGTGCCGTCCTCGAACGCCGACTCGTCGTCCATCGACCGGTGCCAGTCGCCCTGAACGCTGACCGCCCGGATCGTGCCGCCGGCGAACCACGGCCGGCGCAGCCGGGCCAGCGCGTCGCGGCGGGCCAGCAGCGCGCCGACGCCGGTGGGGTAGCCGAAGAGCTTGTACCAGCTCAGGCAGACGAACTCGGGTTGGACGGCGCGGAGATCCAACCGGTTCGTCGGGGCGTACGCGGCGGCGTCGAGCAGCACGTCGTACCCGTGCCGGTGGGCCAGCTCCACCCAGCTCAGCGGGTGCTGCACGCCGGAGAAGTTGCTCTGCGCCGGGTACGCGAACAGGCCCCGACCGCCGGGCCGACCCCGCCGCCCGCCCAGCCCGCCGCGGTTGGCGTCCAGCACGTCGACCAGGTCCGCCTCGGCGACCCGCAGCTCCGGACCGGCCAGCGGTACGTAGCGCGCCCGCGCGCCGGCTGCCCGGGCGTACTCGCGGATGCCGTTGACCGAGTTGTGGTTGTCCCAGGTCAGCACGAACGGTGCGGTCCGGCTGAAGTCGTACGCCTCGCCGACCAGCCGGCAGGCGCCGCTGGCGTTCGGGGTGAAGACGACCGCGTACTCCGCCGGGTCCGCCCGGAAGAAGTCGAGCACCGCGTGCCGGGCCGACTCCACCAGGGAGCCGGCCGCCTCCGAGGTCGGGTTCTCCGAGTGCGGATTGCTGTACAGGCCCGCCAGCAACCGGTCGTGGTGGGCTCTCACCTGTGCCTGTGCGGCCACCCCGGACCCGGCGTAGTCCAGGTAGACGTGGCCGTGCCGGTCGAGGTGCCGGTATTCGGTGGCGCGCAGTTCGTCGATCCGGGCGGTGCCGGCGTACCCCGGCAGCTTCGCCGGCGATGTGCCGGCGGCGGTGCGGGACGCGGGTTCAGGAGGCACGGTGACGCTCCCTGCGGACCAGCACCACCCAGGTCGCGGCGAGGAAGAGCAGCACGAAACCGCCGAGCACCAGCCAGTTCACCCACACCGGGCGGGAGAAGCTGTCGCCGTAGGTGGCCAGCAGGGGCGGACCGAGCGGGGAGGCGCCCTCCCGCCAGAGCCGCTCCACCCCGGCTGTGTGGCCCAAGCCCTCGAACGCCCACCGGTTCGACATCGCGTAGCTGAGCCACTGGCCGCCGGCCGCCATGGCCGGCACCGGCAGGATCGCGCCGACGAACAGCACCTGCGGGAAGCAGAGCATTGGCAGCATGAGCGTGGCCTGGGCGGCGTCGGAGACGGCCGCGGAGCAGAGCAGGCCGAGGGTGAGCGCGGCCGCCGAGGAGAGCAGCAGCGTCGTGTACAGGGCGGTGAAGCCGGCGCCGTCGACCGGCGGCAGTCGATCGGTGCCGCGCAGCACACCGAGCAGGGCGAGGTCCACCAGGGCCAGCAGGGGCAGCAGCACCGCCACCTTCGCCACCAGGTACGGCAGCAGCCGGACACCGGCCAGCCGCTCCCGGCGCAGGATCGGCAGCTCGGTGCAGATCTGGAGCAGGCCATAGGTCAGACCGAAGAAGAAGCCGCCGAACGCGATCCAGAACAGGATCATCACGGTCACGGTCGGGCTGGGGTGCGCCGGGTCGAACGCCCCGGGGCGGAACAGCAGCGCGAACATACCGAGCACCATCAGTGGCGAGCCGAGCAGGATCGCCAGGGTGAGCCGGTTTCGGGCGACGATCTCGGTGTTGCGCGCGGTGAGGACGCCGAACTGGCGCAGCCGGCCGACCTGCCGGTGCCCCGCGGCGCCCGGGTCGACCGGACGGGCGGGTGGGTCGACGTCGCGGTGCGCGGCGAAGCGGTCGGGCAACGCGGCCGGGTCGGTCTCCTCGTCGAGCCGCAGGTGCACCTCGGCGAGGGACCGTAGGCCGAAGAACTCCTGGGCGTCAGCCGGGGTGCCGGCGAACGCCAACCGGCCCTGGCGGGTCAGCACCACGACCCGGTCGCACCGGTCCACGTCGGTGATCTGGTGGGTGGTGAGCACCACGGTGGTCCCCGCGTCGGCGAGCGTGCGCAGCACCCGGAGCAGGTCCACGGCGATCGCCGGGTCCAGCCCGGAGGTGGGCTCGTCCAGGAAGAACACGCCTGGCCGGGTGAGCAGCTCGACGGCGATGCTGGCGCGTTTGCGCTCGCCGCCGCTGAGCCGGCCCACCGGGACGGAACCCCTATCGGTCAGCCGCAACCCGGCGAGCACCTCGGCGACCCGTTCGGTCACCTCGACCGGGCCGGTCTCCGGTGGCAGGCGCAGTCGGGCCGCGTACCGCAGTGTGCGTTCCAGGGGCAGCTCGCGGTGGATGATGTCGTCCTGCGGAACGTAGCCGACCGCACCTTCTCCGGTGGGGCCGTCGTACGACACGGTGCCGGCCGCCGGTCGCCGTATCCCGGCGAGCGTCTCCAGCAGGGTGGTCTTGCCGGCGCCGCTGGCGCCGATGATGGCGACGACCTCACCCGGTTGGATGGTCAACGAGATGTCGTCGAGGATCCGGCGCCCGTCCCGGACGCTCTGGCCCAGGCCCCTGGCGATGATGCCGACGCCGGTGCGCGGGGAGGACGTCGTCTGCTCGGTCGTCATGTGGGGTGTGCTCGATCCGGTCGGGAGTGGGCCGCCTGAATATCGTGCCTCGCCGATGCTACGTCCGGGTGCCCACTCCACCGTCCCGGCCACTCAGTCGGTCGTGGTCCGCGCCTCCGCCGGCACCTGGAGGAGGTCGAGGCAGTTGCGCCACAGCGTCTCCAGCTGGGCCGGATCGTTGAGCAGCTTCGCGAGCAGCACCCGCCCCTCGATCTGGGCCACAATGGACCGGGCGGCTTCCCGGGTGTCGACCGCCGGGCCGGCGAGTCCGTTCGCCTTCGCCTCGACGACCACCTGCTCGATGAGGTCGATCTGGGCCTCGAAGATCTCCTGGAGCCGGCGGCGGATCTCCTCGGCCTGGTTGCTGAGTTCGAGGGCGAGGTTGCCGAACAGGCAGCCGGCGACCACGCCGGCCTTCTGCTGGCCGGTGCGCTGGACCGCCTCGGTGGCCTCGAACAGGTCCCTCAGCCGCCGCAGCGGGTCGCGCCCGCTGCCGAGCAGCTGCTCCCACTGGCGGCGCTGGTTCGCCCAGTGCTCGTCGATCACGGTGCGGGCGAGCGCCTGCTTGGACTCGAAGAAGTAGTAGAAGCTGCCCTTCGGCACACCCGCCGTCGCGCAGATCTCCGCCACGCCCAGGGCAGAGTAGCCGCGCTGCTCGATCAGCACCGCGGCCGCGTCGAGAATCTTGTTTCGCGCGTCACTGGTCCGTCCCATGCTTTGACGATACCCGACCGGTCGGCTAGCTTTTAGTCGACCAGTCGTCTAGTGATCATCTCGGCCGGACCAAACGGTCCCGGCCCCCTCCGGCCAGTCAGGAAGTGGTTCTCATGAACACCAGTCAGGGGCAGAAGGTCGTCGTGATCACCGGTGCGTCACAGGGCATCGGCGCCGACCTCGTGGACGCCTACCGCAAACTCGGGTACGGCGTCGTGGCGACCTCGCGCTCGATCGGCCCCGCGGACGACCCGGAGGTCGTCACCGTCCGCGGCGACATCGCCGACCCGGACACGGCAGAGCGGGTGGTCCGTGCCGCCCTGGACCGTTTCGGGCGTATCGACACCCTGGTGAACAACGCCGGCGTCTTCGTCGCCAAGCCGTTCACCGACTACACCGACGAGGAGTTCGACCTTGTCACCGGGGTCAACCTCGCGGGGTTCTTCCACCTCACCCGGCGCGTCCTGCCGCACCTGCTGACCACCGGCGCCGGGCACATCGTCACCATCACGACCAGTTTCGTCGACCAGCCCAGCTCGCACGTCCCGTCCGTGCTCGCCTCGTTGACCAAGGGTGGCCTCAGCTCCGCCACCAAGTCCCTGGCCATCGAGTACGCGGCTCGCGGAGTCCGGGTCAACGCCGTCGCACCCGGCATCATCAAGACCCCGATGCACCCGGTCGAGACGCACCAGACGCTCGCCGGCCTGCACCCGGTCGGCCGGATGGGGGAGACCAGCGACGTCGTCGACGCCGTCGTCTACCTCGAGTCCGCGCCCTTCGTCACTGGCGAGATCCTGCACGTCGACGGCGGCCAGAACGCCGGTCACTGAACGCCCAACCCCACCCCGGAAGAGGAGCAGAGAATGCCGATCGTCACCATCCAGATCACTCGCGAGGGCAACACGCCGGGCACGTCCGCGGCGACCGCCGAGGAGAAGGCCGCCCTCATCAAGGGCGTGAGCGAACTGCTGCGCGACGTCCTGAACAAGCCGTTGACGTCGACCTTCGTGGTGATCGACGAGGTCGAGACGGAGAACTGGGGTCGCGGCGGCCTCCCGGTCGACCAGTTCCGACAGCAGCAGAGCGGGGCCGTACCCGAGTAGCGGCCCCACCGCCACCGGCTCTCGAACCGCGGCGCCGGGGACGTCGGAACGCCGACGCCCCCGGCGCGGTCTAGCCGGGTGCCCAGTGGCATGAACACCCCGGTCGCGGGAAGAACGTCGTCCGCCGCCGGAGTGGGGAGTCGGGATGAGAGCCGTCGTCTACGCGGACGTCCGGACCGTCGAGGTGCGGGAGGTGCCGGACGCGACGCTGGAGACGGAGACCGACGCGCTAGTGCGGATCACCTCCACCGCCCTGTGCGGCACCGACCTGCACATGTACGACGGGCGGACCGGAGCCGAACCCGGCCTGGTCTTCGGCCACGAACCGCTGGGCGTGGTCGAGCAGGTGGGCAGCGCCGTCCAGACGGTCCGTCCGGGCACCCGCGTGGTGATCCCCACGCACCTGTTCTGCGGAACGTGCGTGATGTGCGCCCGGGGGCTCTCGGCGGCCTGCCTGCGCGTCCGCGCCGAGGGGCCGGGCGCCGCGTACGGCTACGCCGGGATGGGCCCGTACCGGGGTGCCCAGGCCGACCTGCTGCGCGTGCCGTGGGCGGACGCGAACTGCGTACCCGTCCCCGGGGAGCCGGGTGACGGGTACGAGGACGACTTCGTGCTGCTCGCCGACGCGTTCGTCACCGGGTGGCACGCCACCGCGACCCTCGCCGGGGTCGAGGCCGGCGACACGGTGGCCGTGTTCGGTGCCGGCACCATCGGCCTGCTCAGCGCCTACTCGGCGCTGATCCGCGGTGCCAGGGTGGTGTACTGCGTGGATGGTGTGGACGCCCGGCTGGACAAGGCCGGTGAGATCGGCGCGGTGCCGGTCGACTTCCGCCGGGGCGACCCCGTGGAGCAGATCCGCGCGGAGCGGGCCCGGGCGGGACTGCCGCTGGGCGAGGAGAAGCTGGGCGGGATCGACAAGGTCGTCGACGCCGTCGGGTTCCAGGCCCGCGACCGCGAGCGCCCCGATCAGGAGCGCCCCGACCAGGTCATCGCGGACGCGGCCCGGCTGGTCAACCCCGCCGGAGCGATCGCGGTCGCCGGCGTGTACCCGGAGAAGGACCTGCGACCGCGCCCCGGCGCGAGCGCCAGCGAGGAGTTGGTGGCACCGTGGGGGACGCTGTTCAACAAGGGCGTCTCGGTCCGGTTCGGCCGTACCCACGACCGCCGCTACACCGTGCTGCTTCGTGACCTGGTCGTCTCCGGCCGGGCCCGGCCCAGCGTGATCGTCACCCACCACGGCACCCTCGCCGACGCGCCCGAGCTGTACCGCAGTTTCGACCGCCGGGAGAACGGGGTGATCAAGGCGGTCCTGCGCCCGTGAGCGCCGGCGCTCCGGCCGGCGTCAGAGGTTGAGTGGCGCCGGGTCGGCGGCCAACTCCCGGAACCGCCCACGCGGGTCGGGCACCAGCCGCCGGGTCGACAGATCCAGCAGCCCGCCCACCCCGGTCAGCCGCGCCACCGGGGTCCCGTCCGGGAGGGTGTAGTCCTGGTCGATGTGGAAGGCCCGGCCCTCGCCCCAGCGGAACTGGCAGGAGACGTCCACCTCGTCCCCGCCGCGCAGCTCGCGCAGGTACTTCACGGTCACCTCCATGGCGACCGGTCCCACTCCGGCGGCGAGAAGCCGGTCCTGCGCGATGCCGGCCGCGCGCAGGCATTCCCACCGGGCGTGCTCGCCGTACTGGAGGTAGACGGCCTGGTTCAGGTGGCCCTGGGTGTCCAGCTCGTAGCCACGAACGGTGATGCGTACCCGGAACGGATCTCCCATGGGCTCGAGGGTAGTTGGGCACCCGGGCGGCCGACGTACGTGGTGATCCTGGTCTTCGCCGGGGGTCATCCGTCAGTGGTCGTCCGCCCGAGGCGTTGATCACATCGCTGTCCGGGGTGGGTCGCATCGCCGCTGGTCAAGGTCGTCGGAGAGCTGCCGATCAAGATCGCTCGATGGCGGCGGCGTCCGCTCGCGGTGCCTCGCGAGCCGCCCGGAGCGCGTTGTGCCTGCTGGCGGCCCCGGGGATGCTGGCCGAGGTCGATCGGCCCGTCACGCCAAGTCGATGGGGTGTGACGAGCGGCGGTCGGGGCGCCGGTGGGGCTACGGCGGCTGTTGGGACGTGTGAACACTGCGCGACGTCGATATTGCCGGATTGTTACATTTTCAACAGGCCCTCGCCTTGCGGATGACCCTTCCACCGCAATACGTTGCCGTCAACAACAAAACCGAGTGAAGGTCAAACCTTCCGGAGGCAACCGATGACGTTGGCGAGGTGGTACGAGCGATGAGCGACGTGCCCATCCTCCTTGAGATGCGCTCCATCACCAAGGAGTTTCCCGGAGTCAAGGCCCTCTCCGACGTCAACCTGGTGGTTCGCGCCGGCGAGATCCATGCCATCTGCGGCGAGAACGGCGCGGGCAAGTCCACGCTGATGAAGGTCCTCAGCGGGGTCTACCCACACGGCACCTACGAGGGCAAGATCGTCTACCAGGGCGCGGAGACCCGGTTCTCCGACATCCGCGCCAGCGAGAACGCCGGAATCGTGATCATCCACCAGGAGCTCGCGCTCATTCCGGGCATGTCGATCGCGGAGAACATCTTCCTCGGCAACGAACCGCGCAAGCGGGGCGCGATCGACTGGAAGGCCGCGAACCGGATGGCGCTGGACCTGATGGCCCGGGTCGGTCTCGAGGAGGACCCGGACACCCTGATCAAGGACATCGGGGTCGGCAAGCAGCAGCTCGTGGAGATCGCCAAGGCGTTCGCCAAGGACGTGAAGCTGCTCATCCTGGACGAGCCGACCGCGGCTCTGAACGAGGCCGACTCCCGGCACCTGCTGGACCTGCTGCGTGGTTTCCGCTCCCGCGGCATCACCTCGATCATGATCTCGCACAAGCTGAACGAGATCGAGGCGATCGCCGACCAGATCACGATCCTGCGCGACGGCCGGACCGTGGAGACCCTGGACGTCAAGGCGGACGGGGTCGACGAGGACCGGATCGTGCGGGGCATGGTCGGCCGCGAGCTGAGCAGCCGGTTCCCGGAACACACGCCGAAGATCGGTGAGGTCTTCTTCGAGGTCCGGAACTGGAACGTCCGGCACCCGATCTCCGCCGAGCGGCAGGTCTGCAAGAACGAGAGCTTCGTGGTGCGTCGCGGCGAGATCGTCGGCTTCGCCGGCCTGATGGGCGCCGGCCGCACGGAGCTGGCGATGAGTGTCTTCGGCCGCTCCTACGGGGTGTACGAGTCGGGCACGATCATCAAGGACGGCAAGGAGATCGTCCTGAAGTCGGTCGCGGACGCGATCGACAACGGGCTCGCGTACGTCAGCGAGGACCGCAAGGCGATCGGCCTCAACCTGCTCGACGACATCAAGTCGTCGACGGTCGCCGCCAAGCTGTCCAAGATCTCGCACCACGGCGTCCTGAGCGAGGTCGAGGAGTACCAGGCGGCTGAGGCGTACCGCAAGGAGTTGCGGACCAAGGCCCCGACGGTCGACGAGAGCGTCTCGAAGCTCTCCGGCGGTAACCAGCAGAAGGTCGTCCTGGCGAAGTGGATGTTCACCGACCCGGACCTGCTGATCCTCGACGAGCCGACGCGCGGCATCGACGTGGGTGCCAAGTACGAGATCTACGGCATCATCCAGCGGCTCGCCGACCAGGGGAAGGGCGTCGTCGTCATCTCCTCGGAGCTGCCTGAGCTGATCGGGCTCTGCGACCGCATCTACACCGTGTTCGAAGGCTCCATCACGGGCGAGATCGCCCGGGAAGATGCCAACCCGGAAAACCTCATGAAGCAGATGACCTCGACGAAGAAGATGCTGACACGATGAGCCGTTTGAAGGACCTTCAGAAGAACCTGTTCGGAGGCACCACCTCCAACGCTCGCCAGTTCGGGATGATCTTCACCCTGGTGGCGATCGTCGTCCTGTTCCAGATCCTGACCGATGGCCTCACCCTGCGGTCGGACAACCTGATCGCGCTGTTCCAGCAGAACTCGTACATTCTGATTCTGGCCATCGGCATGCTCATGGTGATCGTCGCCGGGCACATCGACCTCTCGGTCGGCTCCATCGCCGCCTTCGCGGGCATCCTGGTGGCCAAGTCGATGGCCGACTGGTCGCTGCCCTGGCCCGTAGCCATCCTGTTCGGCCTCGCGATCGGCGCGATCATCGGCGCCTGGCAGGGCTTCTGGGTGGCATACATCGGGGTCCCGGCGTTCATCGTCACCCTGGCCGGCATGCTGCTGTTCCGCGGTGGCAACCAGTACATCGGTAACGCCAACACGATCCCGGTGCCGGAGGGCTTCCGGGAGATCGGCTCCGGCTTCCTGCCCGAGTTCGGTCCGAACACCGGCTACAACAACGCCACGCTGCTGCTCGGCCTGGCCGCGGCGGTGGCCGTGGTGTGGCGCGAGATCCAGGCCCGTAAGACCCGCAGGGCCATGGACGCTGACCCCGCACCGATGTGGATCTCGATCCTGCGGATGGCCGTCATGGTCGGGGTGATCGCCTTCGCATCGCTGCGCTTCGCCAGCGGTCGCGTCGGCACCAGCTTCCCGATCTCCGGCATCATCCTGCTGGTCCTGGTGATCGCGTACTCCTTCTACACCCGCAACACGGCCGGTGGCCGGCACATCTACGCGGTGGGCGGCAACTCCCGGGCGGCCGAGCTGTCCGGTGTGAAGCTCAAGCGGGTCAACTTCTTCGTCATGATGAACATGTCCGTCCTGGCTGCCCTGGCCGGCATGATCTTCGTGGCCCGCTCGGCGGCCTCCGGACCGCAGGACGGTAACGGCTGGGAACTGGACGCGATCGCCGCGGTCTTCATCGGTGGCGCGGCGGTCTCCGGCGGTATCGGCACCATCAGCGGCTCGATCGTTGGTGGTCTCGTCATGGCCGTGCTCAACAACGGCCTGCAACTGATGGGCGTCGGCACCGACCGCGTCCAGATCATCAAGGGCCTGGTCCTGCTGCTGGCCGTCGCGATCGACGTCTACAACAAGAGCCAGGGGCGGTTCTCCATCATCGGAAGTCTGATGCGACCGTTCCGTCGCGAAGACTCCGCCCCACCCGCCTCACCGCCGGACGCGGAGCGCGAGCCCGCCAAGGCAGCGGTGTCCGGCTGACGGCCACCGACCTCTCCACCCGTCTCAATTATCAGAAAGGCAAGTCCTCCCATGCGTAAATTCTTCGGCACGTCGGTGGTTGCCATCAGCGCCGCCGCCATGCTGGCTCTCGCCGGCTGCGGCTCCGGCCGTGACGGCGACGGCGACTCCAGCGGCGAGGCCGCCAAGGGCTTCGCGGCGAACTCGCTGATCGGCGTGGCCCTCCCGGCCAAGACCTCGGAGAACTGGGTCCTCGCCGGTGACCTCTTCAGCAACGGTCTCAAGGAGGCCGGTTTCCAGGCTGACGTGCAGTACGCCGGCGCGTCGACCACGGTGGCCGACCAGCAGGCCCAGATCACGGCCATGACCACCAAGGGTGCCAAGGTCATCGTCATCGGCGCGACCGACGCCGCGCAGCTGTCGACCCAGGTCGCGGCGGCCCACG
The DNA here is from genome assembly GCF_042872965.1 of Micromonospora sp. NPDC005087. Classification (NCBI taxonomy): domain Bacteria; kingdom Bacillati; phylum Actinomycetota; class Actinomycetes; order Micromonosporales; family Micromonosporaceae; genus Micromonospora; species Micromonospora sp. NPDC005087. The sequence goes on from NZ_JBIALB010000011.1 coordinate 111,156, forward strand.
CGGCCGGCGCGAAGGTCATCGCGTACGACCGGCTCATCACCAACACGCCGGACCTCGACTACTACGTCGCGTTCGACAACTTCAAGGTCGGCCAGCTCCAGGGCCAGGCCCTGCTGGACGGCATGAAGGCCAAGAAGCCGAACGGCCCGTACAACATCGAGCTGTTCTCCGGCTCGCCGGACGACAACAACGCCGGTGTCTTCTTCAACGGCGCGATGAGCGTGCTCAAGCCGGAGATCGACAAGGGCACCGTGGTCGTCGCCTCGAAGCAGACCGACGTCAAGCAGACCGCCATCCAGGGCTGGAAGGCCGAGGGTGCGCAGGCCCGCATGGACCAGCTGCTGACCTCGACCTACGGCAACAAGGAGCTGGACGGCGTCCTCTCCCCGAACGACACGCTGGCCCGCGCGATCCTGACCTCGGTCAAGGGCGCTGGCAAGCCGACCCCGGTCGTCACCGGCCAGGACTCCGAGGTCGAGTCGGTCAAGTCGATCGTCGCTGGCGAGCAGTACATGACGATCAACAAGGACACCCGCAACCTGGTGAAGGAGACCATCAACATGGTCAAGGCTCTCCAGGCCGGTAACACCCCGCAGGTGAACGACACCAAGTCCTACAACAACGGCAGCAAGGTCGTCGACACGTACCTGCTCCCGCCGGTCGCCGTCACCAAGGCGAACGCGGCTGAGGCGTACGCCAACGACCCGAAGCTCGCGCCGCTCACCAAGTAAGCACCACACGGTAGGCAGTGACACCGATGGGTCCCGGATCTCCTGTTCCGGGACCCATCGTCGTCCTGACACCCCCGCACCAGCCGGTACCGATCCGGAAGGAGGTCTGACCGTGGCATCACCAGTCCGGGCCAGGCCAGCCGGCGTCGGCCGCAACTCCGAATCCCCGCTGCCCGCGGTCCCCGGCGCCAGCCAGGAGGAGATCCGGCGGCAGAACCTCGGCGCCGTCCTGCGCTACGTCCACCTGCACGGGCCGACGTCCCGGGCCGAGCTGACCAGCCGACTCGGCCTCAACCGCAGCACCATCGGCGCTCTCGCGGCCGACCTGGTCGCGAGTGGCCTGGTCACCGAGGAGGCGCCGACCACCGCCCGTCGGGCAGGCCGGCCCTCGCTGGTGGTGAGCCCGCGCTCCGACCGGGTCTACGCCCACGCGCTGAGCATCGACGCGGACCGACTGCGCGCCGCCCGGGTCGGCCTGGGTGGTCGCATCCTGGACCTGCGCGAGGTCGCCCGACCCGGTGGCATGACGGCGGTCGACGCGGTCGGGCCGCTGGCCGACCTGGTCCGCGACATGGAACGCTCCGTGGCCGCCGACGCGCTGCTGGTCGGCGGCGCGGTCGCGGTCACCGACACCACCTGCGAGGCGGACGGTCGCATCCGGATCGCCGGCGTCGACGAGACTCTGGGCGTCGCGCTCGAGGCCGAGTTCGCCGTCGGCCCGGGCTTCGTGGCCGGCGACCTGGCCGACATCGCCGGCCTGGCCGAGCACGTCCGCGGCGTGGCGGCCGGCATCGACGACCTCATCTACCTGCACGGTGACCTCGGCATCAGCGCCGGCATCATCGTCGACGGCCGGCTGGTGATCGGGCACCGGGGCCACAGCGGCAAGGTCGGTCACATGGTGGTCAACCCGAACGGGCTGCCCTGCGGCTGCGGCTCCCGCGGCTGCTGGGAGACCGAGATCGGCGAGGCCGCGCTGCTGCGGCACGCCGGTCGGGACCCGGGCGACCGCGCGGCAGTGGCCGAGGTGCTGCGCGCGGCGGCGGACGGCGACCGGACCGCCCGGGAGGCGGTCGAGCAGGTCGCCGACTGGCTCGGCTTCGGCGTGGCCAACCTGGTCAACGTGGTCAACCCGGACGCTGTGGTGTTCGGCGGCTCGCTGCGCGACATCTTCATCGCCGGGGCGGACACGGTCCGCAGCCGGTTGGGTGCCATGCCGCTGCCGGGTTCCCGCGAGCACCTGCGGCTGGAGGCGGCGGCGCTCGGCCGGGACGCCGTCCTGATCGGTGCCGCCGAACTCGCCTTCGACAAGTTGCTGGCCGACCCGCTGAACGTCGGCGTCGCGGGTCAGTTGAGCGCCGACGATCAGGCCTAGTACGCGAACACGGTCTCCGTGCCGATCCACCCGCGACGCCCCGCATATGCCTGTCGTACGTTGTACGCTAGAGATGTCGGGGCAGCACCGCCCCGACCGGTCGGGAGGCACAGTTGCGGTTCACGGTCGTCTTCACGCCGGGCGACCCACCCCGGACCGGCGCGGTTCACGTCCACCACCCGGCCGGCGAGGCACTGACCGAGCGGTTCACCGGCCTCGGGCAGCGCGGCGAACTGCGGCTGGCCCTGCCGCGTGACGGCCGGATGGTCCTCGAGACCGTGCCGGTCCGCACCATCGGAGTGGGCGACGCCGTGCGCGGCCTCGCCGCGCTGCGGGACACCGACGTGCTCGACCCGGCCGCCGCGTTCTGGTCGGCGGTCGCGGTCACCGCGCTGCACCTCACCGCCCGGGGGCGGATCCTGCCCGGAGTGTCCCCGCAGGGGTACGACGCCTGGCGGGCTGGCCCGTTCGACGCCGCCGACGTGCAAAGGATCCGAGCGCTGGCCGCCGCCATGCCAGCGGAGGCGCGTGCGGTGCCGCTGGACCCCACCGCGCGTCGGCTGGTCCTCCCCGACCCGGAGCAGTTGGTCCGCGCGTTCCTGGACGCGGTGGCCGACACGTTGCCGCGCACCCCGGCCGCGCCGTGGCTCGCCGGCGACCCCCGGTTCACCGTCGCGGAACCCCAGCGGGCCGAGGAGTTGCGCGGCTGGGCCGGGCAGGTCTCCGTGGGGGTGGACACCGGCCTGCGGATGGCCCTGCGGGTGGAGATCCGGGGGGATCTCGACGCCACCGTGCCCACGGCCGTCGTCCGGCTGCGCAGCCTCGCCGACCCCACCCTGGTCAGCGACGCCGCCTCCCTCTGGGCGGGCGACGAGCACGGCCTCGGCGACCGGGCCACCGTGGAGGCGATGCTCGCCGTGCGGCGCGCGGCCGCACTGTGGCAGCCGCTGGAGCGACTCCTCGACGAGGCCGCGCCGGTCGAGCTGGAGCTGCTCGACGAGGACCTGGTCGACCTGCTCGGCGGCGCCGAGGCCCGGCTCGCCGCCGCCGGCATCGACATCGAGTGGCCGCCGCGGCTCTCGCGTGCGCTCGCCGCCCGGGTGCTGGTCAGCTCACCACCGGAGCAGCCCGCCGACCCGGCGGCGTTCTTCCGCTCCGCCGCGCCGGTGCCGTTGAGCTGGCAGCTGACCCTCGCCGGGGTCCCGCTGACCGACGAGCAGACGGACCGGGTCGCCCTTGCCCAGCCGATCGTCCGCCTGCGCGACGGGTGGGTCCTGGTCCCGCCGGCAGTGGCCCGCAAGGCCGCCGAGCGGCGGCTTCCCCCGCGCCCGGCGTACGACGCGCTGGCCGCGACCCTGGCCGCCAGCACCGAGGTGGCCGGCGAGCGGGTCGACGTGGTGGCCGACGGCTGGCTGGGCGCGCTGTGCGAACTGCTCGGCGACCCGGATGGCGGGCCGGAGCCGCTGACACCGCCGGCAGGGCTGGCCGGCCGCCTGCGCGAGTACCAGCTGCGCGGGCTGCGCTGGCTGGAGCGGATGGCCTCGCTCGGGTTCGGTGGCTGCCTCGCCGACGACATGGGCCTCGGCAAGACGGTCACTGTCGTCGCGCTGCACCTGCGCCGGCAGCTCGACCGGGCGACCGCCGGCGCGACCCTGGTGGTCTGCCCCGCCTCGGTGCTCGGCACCTGGGAACGGGAGATCCGCAGGTTCGCCCCCGGCACGTCCGTGCGCCGCTTCCACGGCACCGCACGGTCGCTGGCCGAGCTGACCGACGGGATCGTGCTGACCAGCTACGGCACCATGCGACTCGACGCCGACGCCCTGGCCGGCCAGCGTTGGGGGCTGGTGGTCGCCGACGAGGCCCAGTACGTCAAGAATCGGCTCAGCGGCACCGCGAAGGCGCTGCGGACGATTCCGGCGCGTGCCCGGATCGCGCTCACCGGCACTCCGGTGGAGAACGACCTCACCGATCTGTGGGCGATCCTGGACTGGACCACTCCCGGCCTGCTGGGCGCGGTGGGGCAGTTCCGTGCGACCTGGGCCCGACCGATCGAGGTGGACCGGGACTCCGCGAGCGTCGCGCGGCTGTCCCGGCTGGTCCGCCCGTTCCTGCTACGCCGCCGCAAGTCGGACCCGGGCATCGCCCCCGAGCTGCCCCCGAAGACGGTCACCGATCACCTGGTCCCGCTGACCGCCGAACAGACCGCCCTCTACGAGAAGGTGGTCGGTGCGGTGCTGGCCGAGATCCGGGCCAGCGGTGGCGGCATCGCCCGCCGTGGCCTGGTGCTCAAGCTGCTGGTCGAGCTGAAGCAGGTCTGCAACCACCCGGCCCACTATCTGAAGGAGCCGCGCGGCCCGCTGCGCGGCCGGTCGGAGAAGCTGGACCTCCTCGACGACCTGCTGGATACCATCCTCGCCGAGGGCGGCGGCGCGCTGGTGTTCACCCAGTACGTGCGGATGGCGCGGCTGCTGGCCCGACACCTGGCCGAGCGGGGCGTACCGGCGCAGTTGCTGCACGGCGGCACGCCCGTGCCGCAGCGCGAGGAGATGGTCCGCCGGTTCCAGGCCGGTGCGGTGCCGGTCTTCCTGCTGTCACTCAAGGCGGCCGGGGTCGGCCTGACCCTCACCCGGGCCGACCACGTCATCCACTACGACCGCTGGTGGAACCCCGCGGTGGAGGAGCAGGCCACCGACCGGGCCCACCGGATCGGGCAGACCAGGGCGGTGCAGGTGCACCGGCTGATCGCCCAGGGCACGCTGGAGGAGCGCATCGCCGCCCTGCTGGAGTCCAAGAGGGCGCTCGCCGACGCCGTGCTCACCGGCGGCGAGACCGCCCTGACCGAGCTGTCCGACGCCGAGCTGCTCCGTCTCGTCCGGCTTGGCGGCGAGGAATGAGGAGCCCGGACGTGACTGGCGACCCCGACTTCGACGACCCGTGGGACGACGACGCCGAGCCGGTCCGCGACGACGGTCGGGCCCGCAGCTTCCCGGCCTTCGGGCCTGACCGGCGGATCGGCCGGACGTTCGCCGCCACCTGGTGGGGCAGTGCCTGGATCGACGCGATGGAGCGGGCCGCGCTCGACCGTGGGCAGCTGAGCCGGGGCCGTCGGTACGCGTCCGCCGGCCAGGTCGGCCCGATCACCGTGAGCCCGGGCCGGATCTCCGCACCGGTGCACGACGGCGACCCGGAGACTCCGCACGACACGGTGATACGCGTGGCCCCGCTCGCCGACCGCCAGTGGGACCGGCTGCTCGACGCGCTCGCCGCGAAGGCCGGGCACATCGCCGCGCTGCTCGACCGGGAGATGCCACCCGAGCTGGTCGACACCGCCGAGGACGCCGGGGTACGCCTGCTACCCGGCTACGGTGACCTGGAACCGGAGTGCGAGTGCCCCTCCTGGGATCAGCCCTGCCGGCACGCCGCCGCGCTGGCCTACCAGACGTCCTGGCTGCTCGACCGCGACCCGTTCGTGCTGCTGTTGATGCGCGGGCGGGCCGAGGCCGAACTGGTGGAGGAGCTGCGCCGGCGCAACGCCCGGCGGCGCTTCGCGGTGGCGGACGACGCCGCCCCGGCCGGCACCGGAGCGGACGAGGCGTACGCCGCCACCCCGGCGCCGCTGCCCGGCCCACCGGTGCCGGTCTCGGGCGAACCGCTGGCGCTCACCCCACTCCTGGCCGGGCACTCCGCTCCCGGCGTCGACGCCGAGGCGCTCGGGCTGCTCGCCGCCGACGCCGCGTCCCGGGCGCGGCACCTGCTCGCCGCCACCCGCGACGAGCTGCTCGCGCCGACGCCCGACGCCTGGCCGGACGCCGCCCGGTTGGCGGCCCGCGCGCCGCGTTCGCCGGCGGTCGAACGCCTGGCCGAGGCCACCGGCCGGGCGGCCGACCTGCCCCGGGCCATTCGAGCCTGGGAGTACGGCGGCACGGCCGGCGTCAACGTCCTGGACGCGGTGTTCACCCCGCCACCCGAGGTCACCGCCCGGGTCACCGAGACGCTGCGTGCGACGGGCAACGACGAGGTGAAGACCTGGCGCAACCGGTGGACCGTCGGCCGGGACGTCCAGGTGCGCTACGGCCGGGACGGGCACTGGTATCCGTTCCGGCGCCACGGCGGTGCCTGGTGGCCGGCGGGTCCGCCCCGCACCGACCCGGCTGACGCCCTGCTCGACCTGCCACCGGACCGGCCCAGCGGCCTCCGGTGACCGGCTCAGTGTTCGTGCCGGCACCCGATCGGGCGGGGGATGCCCGCCCGATCGGGACGCCAGCGGTCAGCCCGCGGGGCGCAGCACCCGGCCGGGCCCGGCGGCGTTGTCGGCCGCGGCCTGGCTGCGCTGGGTGCCGGTGACGCAGATGTCGTCGCCGAGGAACGCCTCGCGCCACACGTAGCCGGCGACGCAGGTGTGCGGACCGTACGGGCCGCTGACCCAGCGGCTCGCGGCGACCGCGTTGTCCGCGAGCACCTGGGAACGGGTCGTGCCGGTCACGCAGACGTAGTCCGACTGGTCGGCGTCGCGCCAGACGTACCCGCTGACGCAGGTGTTCGGGCCGGACACCAACCGGGCGGGGTTGCGCCGGGACGCGGCGGCGGCGTTGTCCGCGGCGGCCTGGCTGCGCTGGGTGCCGGTGACGCAGACGTCGTCCCCGGCGTACGCCTCGCGCCACACGTAGCCGGCGACGCAGGTGTGCGGACCGTACGGGCCGTTCACCCAGCGGCTCGGCGCGGCGGCGTTGTCCGCCCACACCTGGCTGCGGGTTGCGCCGGTGACGCAGACCAGGTCACCGGGGCGGGCCTCCCGCCAGACGTACCCCTGCAGGCAGCGGTTGACCACGTCGGTGGTCACCGTCACCGACGCGTTGTTGCCGGACACCCAGTTCACGCCGATCTGCACGCCGTTGGCGTTGAGCGACTGGGCCGGTCCGCCGCCGGGCCCGGTGCGCAGCAGGGTGGGGGTGCCGTTGCGGACCTCGTGCAGCAGCACCGTGTCCCCCGGGATGCCGGCGCTCCAGCCGGTCTTCCGGCGGAACTCGACGGTGTAGTAGTGGAACGCATCGGCCGGGTCGAACGGGATCCGGACCAGCTGCGGGCCGCTCGCCGCGGGCACCTCCAGCGGCGCCAGGGTGAGGGTGCGCGAGCCCACCCCGTCGGCGGCCATGGTGAACACCCGGTTCTTCGGCAGCCAGCCCAGCTCGTCACGGTGCGGCCCGTTGAGCCCGACCGCGCTGGTGCCGTAGTTCGCGGTGCCGAAGGCGTAGATGTGCATCGCGCTCATCTCGTCCCACGGGTCGTCGTACTCGCCGGGCTGGGACCACGGCGCGTTCTGGTACGTGGTGTCGTTGGAGAACGAGTGGCCCAGGTTGTAGCCGTGCAGCATCTCGTGCGCGGCGAAGCCGACGTTCCAGGCGCCCGGGTCGAGCAGCACCCGGCCGCCGGCCGCCCCGGAGTCCACCCAATCGTTGAGCATGACCGCGATCCGGTTGCCGGCGGGCACCCCGTAGCCGGCGGCCGCGGCGGTGTCCACGCAGCGTTGGATCCGGGTCCACCGGTCGATCGACTGGAACTGCGCGAGGGTGTACGGCATCGTGTACCAGCCCCGGACCACTGAGCCGACCAGCGAGACGCGCCCACCGGACTGGTCGGCCAGGTAGTCCGCCACCCCGCCGGTGCCAATCCCGGCGGCGGTGAGGAAGTTGGCGAAGTGCGCCGGCGTCTTCGGCTCGGCCGGCTTGTCGCTGAACTTGCACAGCAGCACCGACCAGGCGGTCGCGTTGCGGATCGGGCTGGCGGCCGCCGGGGCGGCCGGCAGTGCCACCGCGCCCAGCGCGGCGCAGGCGAGCGCCACGGCCGACGCGGCGACCCGACGGAGGATTCTGGACTTCACGCGTACGCTCCCATCCCTGCGGCCCGCGGGACGCGGGCCCTGCGGTCCACATCGGAGCACTGATCGTGATCGGACCGGCACGTTCAGTCGCGTTGGCGACGGGCCGGAATCCGACTTCGTCGGAGGGCGCCGCTAGGCTCGGCGGCGTGGTGGTACACCAACTCGACCGGGCGCAGGCGCGACGGATCGCCGTCCGGGCCCAGCTGCTCGCCGCGCCGCGGCCGACCGACCTGCTGGCCGTGGTGCGTCAGCTGACGCTGTTGCAGATCGACCCGACGGCTGCCGTGGCGCCGAACGCGGACCTGGTCGCCTGGAGCCGGCTCGGCTCGTCCTACCAGCCGGCCGAGTTGCCGCGGGCGCTGGAGCGGGACCGGTCGCTCTTCGAGCATCACGCGATGGTGCGGCCGATGGACGATCTGGGGCTCTACCTCGCCGCCATGGCGGCTTCGCCGAGTCACGAGCGGCAGCGTGAGTGGCTGCGCGCCAACGACTCGTTCCGCCGCGACGTGCTCGATCTGCTCGGCCGGTCCGGGCCGCTGCTCTCCCGTGACATCCCGGACACGTGCGTGGCGCCGTGGCCGTCGTCGGGGTGGACCAACAACCGCAACGTCACCCAGATGCTGGAGTTCCTGGTCCTGCGCGGGGAGGTCGCGATCGCCGGCCGTCAGGGTCGGCAGCGACTCTGGGACGTGGCGGAGCGGGTCTACCCGCCCGACACCCCCGTCGTCCCGCTGGAACAGGCGCTGCGGCTCCGCAACGAGCGGCGGCTGCGGGCGTTGGGCATCGCCCGGGGGCGGGCGGTGGTCGTCCCCGGCGAGCCGGCGGATGTCGGCGCGGCCGGTGAACAGGCGGTTGTCGAGGGTGTTCCGGGGGTCTGGCGGGTGGACCCGGCCGCGCTCGGGCAGCCCTTCACCGGGCGTACCGCGGTGCTGTCGCCCTTCGACCGGCTGGTGCACGACCGGGTCCGCCTCGCGGAGCTGTTCGAGTACGAGTACGTGCTGGAGATGTACAAGCCGAAGGCCAGCCGACGGTGGGGCTACTTCGCGTTGCCGATCCTGCACGGCGACCGGCTGGTCGGAAAGGTCGACGCCACGGCGGACCGCCGGCGCGGCGCCCTCACGGTGCACGCCATCCACGAGGACCTGCCGTTCAGCCGGGACGTGACCCGGGCCGTGCACGACGAGCTGCACGACCTCGCGGGCTGGCTCGAGCTGACCGCCGAGGGCCTGCGCTGACGGGTGGTCGCCGGCCCCGTGGCCCGGCGACCACCCGACCCGAGCTACGCGATGCGGCGCACCCGGCGGACGGCGAGGTAGAGCAGGAGCAGGGCCAGCGCCACGAAGATGCCGGTCTCGATGCCCTGGAACAGCCAGAACCGGTCCGCCGGCTGGTAGAGCTGCCAGTTGTACGCGCCCGGCTCGATGCCCAGCTCGGAGCCGCAGGCCCGCCCGTCCGGTCCCTTGCCACCCGGCGGGCACTGGATCCGGGTGTCCGGTGCCACCATCGTCCCGTCGGCGTTGCGGACGCCCTGGGCGAGGATCCAACCGCCGCGCTCGGTCTGCGGCTCGGTGACCCCTTCGATCGGGAAGGTGAGGGTCTTGGCGGGTTGGTAGTGCGGTCGTGCCAGGACCGCCACGGCTGCCCGTACGCCAATGAACCCGGCCAGGGTGATGCCCATGGCGGGCAGCATCCGCTTCCACACCGTGCCCGCGAAAATGCCGAGCGCCACGGCGAAGAGGGTGTACCCGATCGGGGCGACGCCCTGCAGGTCGAAGACGATCACGCCCAGCCGACCCTCGTGGGCGGTCTGGGTCAGCGGGTCGACCCACCACGACATGCCCAGGCCGTAGCAGACCGCCGCGAGCAACGTCGCCCCGCCGACCAGCCCGAACTTCACCAGCGCCCAGCGGATCCGGCCGACGCCCTGGGTCCAGACGAAGCGGTGGGTGCCGTGTTCCACCTCGCGTGCGACCAGCGGGGCGCCCCAGAACAGGCCGACCAGCACCGGCAGGGTGAGCAGCAGCACGGCCACCAGGTTCAGGCTGCCGTAGCGGTTGCTGAAGCGGTGGAAGCCCGCGTCGCAGCCGTCCCGGGTGGCCGCGGCCACGTTCGGGTCAGCCAGCTGGCGCGCGCAGTCGGCCAAGCCGAGGTCGGCGTATGTGTGCCGCATCGACAGGCCGATGGGCACCATCAGGGCGGCGAGCGCCGCGAAGCCCAGCAGGGTGAAGAACGCCTGCTTGCGGTGTTGCCGCCAGGTCAGCCAGATCATGCCGGCACCCCCCACTCGCTGTGACTGGTCTGCGTGTTGCCGTCGGCCAGGTAGGCCAGGACGACGTCCTCCAGGCCGACCTCGCGGACCGTCCAGGCCGGATCGGTGACCGGGCCGTCGGTGCGCACGAGCAGCGTGGACTGCCGGTCGGTGTGGCTGGCCCGGACGACGGCGGCGACGCCCCCGATCGGGCCGCCCTCGTGCCGGGGTCCGATCAGCTGCCGGTGGCCGGCCACCAGATCGTCGACCGTGTCGGCGAGCTGCACCTCGGCGGCGTTGAGCACGATCAGGTAGTCGCAGACGCGTTCCAGGTCGGCCAGCAGGTGTGAGGAGAGCAGGACGGTGGTGCCGGAGTCCGCGACGCTGCCCATCAGTGACTGGAGGAACTCCCGTCGGGCGAGGGGGTCGAGGCTGGCGACCGGCTCGTCGAGCAGCAGCAGCCGGGGCTGTTTGGCCAGCGCCAGGGCGAGCGCCACCTGGGCGCGTTGCCCGCCGGAGAGTTTCCCGACCGGCCGGTCCGGCGGTATGCCGAGTTGCGCCAGCCGGGTACGGGCCAGCGGCGCGTCCCACCGGCGGTTCAGCTTGCCGCCGGCGGTGACCAGTTCGGCGGCGGTGAAGTCCCGGTACAGCGGGGTGTCCTGAGCGACGAACCCGATGTCCGCCAGGCCCTCCGTGTCTCCGTACGGCGATCTGCCGAACACCCGTACCGTGCCCGCGTCGGGCTTGAGCAGCCCGACGGCCAGGTGCAGCAGCGTGCTCTTGCCCGCCCCGTTCGGCCCGACCAGTGCGGCGATGCGGCCGGCCGGCAGGTGCAGCGAGCAGTCCCGCAGCGCCCAGGTGCTGCCGTACCGCTTGCCCAGCCGGTCGGCCTCCAAGACCATGTCCATCCTCTGTCCTCTCGTTCCTCTCACGCGGGCTCCTTCTGAGGGGCGTCGTCGGCGAGGGTGGCTCGCAGCGTGGTCTCCACCAGGGCGACGACGTCCTCGGCCGTGAGGCCGGCCGACTGCGCCCGGTGCAGCCACGCGACGAGGTCTTCGCGCAGCTCGGCCTGGTTGGGCAGGGACGCGCCGGCCAGGGTGCGCTGGACGAACGTGCCCACCCCGGGTCGGCCGCCGACCAGACCTTCGATCTCCAACTCCCGGTACGCCTTCAGCACCGTGTTCGGGTTGATCGCCAGCGACTGCGCGACGTCCCTGACCTTTGGCAACTGGTCGCCCGGCACCAGCAGGCCGACCCGCAGCGCCTGTTTCACCTGCTGCACGAGCTGCATGTAGGTGTTCACCTTCGACCGGCTGTCCAGCACAAACTCGATCACTCGAGACGATCCTCCCTGTTGTCCTACGACAGTAGGACTAATAGACAGCTTCACCGGGAGCCGGACCGCTGTCAAGAGAGGCCCGCGGAGTTGCCCCGAACGCGTGGGTCGCCGGGCTGGTCGGGGGGTGTTGGCACCGGAAGGCCAGCAGGTGGCACCGACGGGTCAACCGGCCGGGAAGGGAACGGGCACGTGATCCGTCTGGATGAGGAGGTGTTCGATGGTCACCAGCGAACTGACGACGTCGAGACCGACGCCGCTCCAGGTAGCCCGCGCTCGGGGCCGGCTACGCGGACGGCTCATCCTGCTCGGCCCGGCCTTCGTCGCCGCCGTCGCCTACGTCGACCCCGGCAACTTCGCCACCAACTCGGCCGCCGGCGCCCGCTACGGCTACCTGCTGGTCTGGGTCGTGGTGGTGGCCAACCTCATGGCGATGCTCGTGCAGACGCTCACCGCCAAGCTCGGCCTGGCCACCGGGCGCAGCCTGCCCGAGCTGTGCCGGGAACGCCTGCCGAAGCCGGTGAACCGGGTCATGTGGGTGCAGGCCGAGCTGGTTGCCATGGCCACCGACCTGGCCGAGGTGATCGGCGGCGCCGTCGCCCTGTACCTGCTCTTCGGCATCCCCCTGCTGCCCGGTGGGATCATCATCGGCACCGCCGCGTTCGCCGTGCTCGCCCTGCGCTCGCGTGGATTCCGCGCCTTCGAGATCGCCATCGCCGTGGGGCTCGGCGTCATCGTCCTGGCCTTCGCGGCGAACCTGCTCGCCGCCGGCTCCGACCCGGGCTCCGCCGTGGCCGGCCTGGTGCCCCGGCTCCAGGGCACCGACAGCGTGCTGCTGGCCGCCGGCATCCTCGGCGCCACCGTCATGCCGCACGTCATCTACGTGCACTCCGCGCTCACCCGTGACCGCATCCCGGCCACCGACGACACCGAGCGTCGTACGCTCTTCCGCGGTCAACGCGCCGACGTGCTGCTCGCGCTGACCGCCGCCGGCGCGGTCAACCTCGCCATGCTGCTGATCGCCGCGGCCAGCTTCCGCGGCGGCGGCCCGGTCGGCGCCGACAGCCTGGAGGGCGTGCACGCCGGCCTCGGCCAGACCATCGGCACCGCCGCGGCGTTCGGCTTCGCCATCGCCCTGCTGGTCTCCGGGCTCGCGTCCACCAGTGTCGGCACCTACGCGGGTGAGGTGATCATGCAGGGCTTCCTGCGCCGCCGGATCCCGCTGCTGCTGCGCCGGCTGGTCACCCTGCTGCCCGCGCTGGCCGTGCTCGCCATCGGCCTCGACCCGACCCAGGCCCTGGTGCTGTCCCAGGTCATCCTCAGCTTCGGCATCCCGTTCGCGCTGATCCCGGTGGTCGCCTTCACCCGCCGCCGGGACCTGATGGGCAACCTGGTCAACCATCCGCTCACCACCGCCGCCGCGTCCCTGGTGGCCGCCCTGGTCGTCGCACTCAACGCCTTCCTGCTCTGGCAGGTCGTCACCGGCTGAGCCGGTCGGGCGGGTGCCGACCGTGGCGTGTAGGCCGGGTCGGAGCGGGTACCGCGATCGGGCTGGTCCGGGGGAGTGACCGGTGACGAGCCGAGCCGCCGTACTGGGGAAGGGTCCTGCCGTGGGGTCGTACCGGATCGGGTGGACGGGCGGAGGCCGGGTACGACCGGATCGGGCGGCCCGGCGGCCGCTGACCAGGCTCGCCACGGCGGGGCTGGCGGCGCACGTCTTCTTCGAGTTGGGCTCCGGTGTCGGCATGCCGGCGGCCTCCGTCCTGGGCCCGGTGCCCGCCGCCGGGCTGTGGACCCTTGGCGCCGGGACGCTGTGGCGGGCGGCCGGTACCCGCCCGGCGTCCAGCGACCGGATCTTCGCCGTCGGCAACGGCGTCGGGCTGGCCGCGGTGATCGCCCACCTGCGCGGCTGGCCCGGCCGGCGGACCCGCCTCGGCGTGCCCTGGCTGCGCGAGTGCGAGGGGATGGGGCCGGAGCTGATGCGGTACTACAACCCGATCCTGTACGTGTCGGGCGCGGCCGCCCTGGGCGCGCTGCTGCGGGAGAACCGTTCGGCCCCGCGCTACCTGCCGCTGCTGGCGCTCGGCCTGGTGCCGCTGCTCATCGTCACGCAGCACGCCGAGCACTGGCGGCTGCGTGCGATCGCCGGCCAGCGGCCGGGCTGGTGGAACCGCAGGCTGCGGGCACTCGGCTGAGCCGCGACCGGGCGGGGCTCAACCGGCCACGGCCGGCCCGGTCACGTCCGCCGACCCTCGTCGCGGGTGGGGATCGCCTGACGCTGTTCGAGGGCGTCCGCCGCGTTGGCATCGGCCGGAAGCGACGTCGCCTCGTCGAGCGTGCCCGCCGGTAGCGCGCCCTGCTCGGCCAGGTCGGCCTCGGACGCCTCCGGGTCCACATCACCCGACATGCGGTCCGGTGGCCCCGTGTCGATCGCGTCCTGCCGTTGCTCGAGGGCGTCCGCCTCGGGCGGGGGAATTGGATCACTCTGCTCGTCCCGGTACGTGCTCATCGCGGTCTCCTACCCGGCGGGTGTCGACATGCCGCCGGGCCGCTGCCTACCCGTCACCGTCCGATTCACGCCACATCGCTGCGCGGTGGCCGACACCCGGCGTGGGCCGACACCCGGCGTGCGGAAAGTTGCGGACGGCAGTCAACCTGTGCCCCGGAGCCGTCGTCCTTGGCTGCGACGGAAGGAGAGCCCGTGCGGTGGAAGAAACGCTTCGAGGGGTTGGACACGCTCGTCGCCGATCGCGGCAGTGCCCTGCTCGCGACGGCGGTACTGCTGACCGGCAACCGAGCCGCCGGCGAGGACCTGGTGCAGGCGGCGCTGGAACGGCTGATGCGGCACTGGAGCCGGGTGCACGGTGACAAGGAGGGCTACCTGCGCCGGACGCTGTACCACCTCGCGGTGGACCAGTGGCGCAGCCGCCGACGCCGCCCGGAGGTGCTGGCCCAGGTGGAGCCGCCCGGCGAGCCGGACGGCACCGAGGCGCTGCACCTGCGCCAGGCGCTGATGCAGGCGCTGGCCACGCTGCCGCCCCGGCAGCGGGCGGTGCTGGTGCTGCGGTACTGGGAGCAGTGCAGCGAGGCGGAGGCCGCCGAGATCCTCGGTTGCTCGATCGGCACCGTCAAGTCCACCGCCTCCCGGGGGTTGTCCCGCCTCCGCGAGGTGACCGCCGCCTGGACGGTCGACGACGTCCCGGCCTCGAACGGAGCGAAATGATGACCAGCGACATCGAAGAGCAGTTGACCATCGGAATGCGCCAGGAGGTGGCGGGCCTCGCGCTCGACACGGACGTGCTGGGCGCGGCGACCCGGCGGCACGGGCGACGGGTCACCGTGCGGCGAGCCTCGTACGCCGCTGGCGTGATGGGCCTGGCCGGGGCGCTCGCCGCGGTGGTGGCGATCGGTGGGCCCGGCGCCTCGGCGCCGGGAGGCAACGCCCCGGGTGCCTCGGCGCCGGGTGGCAACCCGCCGCCGGTGGCCAGCGCCGACTCGCCACAGCTCCAGCTGGCCTCGGCGATCACCGCCAGCGAGGCCGTCAGCTACCGCCTGAAGATCACCGTCGGCAGCAGGGAGGACCCGGACGCCGGGGGGACCGCGGAGGCAGCCTGGGACCCGGACCGTTCCACCGGCTGGCTGACCTCCTCCATACCCGGTGGAGGGGCCTACTACCAGCGGATGATCAACGGGACGTTCTATGTCGGATCGAGTGGCTCGGCGACCTGGAAGCAGGAGCCGAACAACGGCTATCTGGAGTACGGCGACGTCCTCGGTGGCGCGGCCGGCGCGTCGGCCGATCCGAAGGAGTTGTTCGCGGCGCTACGGGAGGCGCACGCCAAGATCACCCGAACCGGCGACGGCCGGTACCACTTCGAGAGCACCCGCTCCTACGACGACGAGCACAGCGCCGGCACCCGAACGCTGGTCGGGGACGTGACCGTCGGCGCGGACGGCCGCGTCGCGACGGTGACCTACCTGTCGTCGAACAAGGCCCGGATCAAGGCTGGGGTGAAGAGCCCCAAGAGTGGGCTCACCATGGAATCGCATCAGCGGCTGACCCTGGAGCTGTCCGACTACGGCGTCCCGGTGCGGGTGCAGAAGCCGACGAACGTGATCGTCGCCCGCTGACCGAAAGGCCTTAGGTCACGGCCCCGCACTGCCCGCCGCACCGCGCGGCGGGCAGTGCGTCAGCCGGCATTGGCCGGTCGGGTCCTCAGTGGATGTCGCGGCGGATCAGTCGGTGAGCGTCACCGGGGACCGGTCGCGGCGGGATGCGGCGGCCAGCCCCAGCGCCAGCAGCGCGCACACCGCGCCGACCAGGAAGAGCAGCGAGGCCGCCAGTTGGCCCAGCCACTCCCACAGCGGGTGCCACGCCGGGTGCGGCTCGTCGAGGTGGTGCTTGAGCAGTTGGGGCGCGGCGAGGAGCACCGGCAGCCACCACAGCACCATGGTGACGCCGAACAGGAATTTCGCCGTGCCGCCGCCCAGGCGTTCCTCGGTGCGTCGGCTGGCCCAACCGAAGACCAGCCACCCGGCCAGCGCGCCCAGCAGCGCGCCGATCACCCCGGCGGGGACCACCGCCGGCGGCGGCGCGCGGTGCAGTTCGACCGACAGGTACGTGCCGTCACCGGTGGTCTGTGAGGGGATGGAGGCGTTCAGGATGGTGTCGCCGCGCCGAGCCAGCATGGTGGTCGTGGTGCTCACCATCGGGGTAGCGCACAGCTTGTCCGAGCAGATCGTGTCCTCGACCACCACGGGGTCGTACAGCCGTCAGCCGGTTTCGCGCAGGCGCTGCCGGGCCACCGTGACGATCTGCTCGGCCGGCACCGATGGTGCGCCGACGGAGGTGACGCCGGTGGCGCTCTCCTGGTACTCGCCGCCGTCGCCGAGCAGCACGGTTTTGAGGTTGCTCAGCCGCAGGGGGTGCCCGTACACGACGAAGAGCGCGGGTGGGGTGTCGATCTCGCCCAGGTCATGTCCGGGAAAGACCTCGGTCAGGATGGCGCCGGCCTCGGCGCGGTCGGGCTGCGGTCGGGAAGTCTCCCAGGCGACCCGGCTGGCCAGCGCGCCGGCGAAGAGGCCGCAGATGAGCGCGGCCAGCGTGGCCCAGGCGACGACGCTGTAACTGGCGGGGCGGCCGAGCCGGCGGCGCAGCAGCCGCCAGTACCGGCGGGCCAACAGGTCGGTCGTCGGCATGGCCATCCTTCGGGTCCGGCGTCAGGCGGGGCGGGAGGCGTAGGTGCCGCAGTCGCGCCTCGGCGGCGGTGGTGAGCCGGCGCAGCCGGTGCCGGCACTATAGATAGATCGTTTATGGATGGGCAAGGATGTGGGTGTCATCCCCGCGATAGCCACCACCGGTGGCCGGGATCGGCCAGGATGGGCGAGGCGGCCGGCCACGGCCGTGGCGAGGAGGGCGGGCGATGCGGGTGCGGGCGCGGGTGACCCGGGGGCGGCACGCCCGGGCGGGAACAGCGCTGGCCACCCTGCTCGTCTGGGCGGTGCCGCTGGCACTGGTGCTCGCGCCGGGCGCGGCGCTGGCCGGCGCGCCGGGCGCCGGAACGGCGGTCTGCCAGGTGCGCGACGATCGGCTCCGGGAGATGTCCGGGATGGTCGCCACGGACGACGGGTACGTGGTGGTCAACGACGGCGCCGACGACGAGGCCCGCCGCCGGATCTTCTTTCTCGACCGCCGTTGCGCGGTGGTGCGGACGGTCGCCTACCCGTCCCAACCACGCGACACGGAGGACCTGGCCGTCGGCCCGGATGGCACCATCTGGGTCGCCGACATCGGCGACAACGACCGCACGCGGGAGACGATCGCGCTGTGGCGGCTCGCGCCGGACGCGGACCAGCCGGTGCTGCACCGGATGACGTACCCGGACCGCCCGCACGACGCGGAGGCGTTGCTGCTCGACGCGGATGGCCGGCCGCTGATCGTGACCAAGGGGGGCAGCGGCACGGTCTTCCTGTACGCGCCGACCACCGCGCTGCGTCCCGCGGCGACGACGCCGCTGGCCTCGGTCGGTCAGGTGGCCCTGCCGGCCTCCACGACCAGCAACCCGTTCTCCTTTCTCGGCCGGGGTGTGGTCACCGGCGCGGCGAGCGCGCCGGACGGGCGTCGGGTGGTGCTGCGCAGCTACGCCGACGCCTTCGAGTACGACGTGCCCGACGGCGACCTGGTCGCCGCGCTGACCAAGGGCGTCCCGCGGGTCACCCCGCTGCCGGACGAGCCCCAGGGCGAGTCGATCACCTACAGCCGGGACGGCCGGTCGTTGCTCACCGTCTCCGAGTCCGCCGGCCAGCCGCAGGGCACCTACCCGGCGATCCTGCGGTATCCCGCCACGACGGGGACGGCCGCCACCCCAAGCCCGATGGAGTCCACCACCGCCGGCCCGCTGGCGCCCAGCGCGGTCCGCCCGGCGGCGGCGGACGTGGGCGGCGCGGGCGATCGGACCTGGCCGCTGGTGGCCGTCGCCGGGACGCTGCTGGCGCTGGTCGGGCTTGCCGGTGTGCTGTGGCGGCGACACACGGCCCGGCGGTGACGGGATGTCCGTGCTGTCCGCGTTGCGCCACCCGATCGTCGCCGCCCCGATGGCCGGCGGCCCGTCCACGCCGGCGCTCGTGTCGGCCGTCTCCTCCGCCGGCGGATTGGGCTTCCTGGCCGCTGGGATGATCGACACCGGCCGGCTGGCCGCCGACATCGCGGAGGTCCGTGCCCACACCGACCGGCCGTTCGGTGTCAACGTCTTCCTGCCCGGCTCCGGCACCGTCGACGAGGCCGCCATCCGGGCGTACGCCGACCGGCTCGCCCCGCACGCCGGCCAGCGCGGGGTGGCCCTGGGCGAGCCGGTGGGCGGCGACGACGGATACCCGGACAAGCTGGCCATGCTGCTCGCCGACCCGGTCCCGGTGGTGTCCTTCGCCTTCGGGTTGCCCGACCGGGCCGCGGTGGCCGCCCTGCGGGAGCGGGGCACCGAGGTGTGGGCCACGATCACCCGGCCGGACGCCGCCACGGCTGCCGCCGAGATCGGCGTGGACGCCGTGGTGGTGCAGGGCACCGAGGCTGGTGGACATCGCGGTGGCCTGCCGGACGACGACGACTACGCGCTGCTGCCGCTGCTCCGGCTGGTCGCCGCCGGTGGTGACCGCCCGCTGGTGGCCGCCGGAGGCGTCGTCGACGGCCCCGGGGTGGCCGCGGTGCTGGCCGCCGGCGCCGCCGCCGCGCAGCTCGGCACGGCGTTCCTGCGCTGCCCGGAGGCGGGGAGTTCGCCGATGCACCGGTCGGCGGTGGCCAGCTCCGCGCCGACCGCTCTGACCCGGGCGTACACCGGCAAGCGGGCTCGCGGCGTGGTCAACGACTTCCTGCGCCGCCACGATGCCGCGGCGCCCGCCGGCTACCCGCAGGTGCTGCACCTGACCCGTCCGTTGCTGTCAGCCGCCCGGCGCGAGGGGGACGCGTCGGTGCCGAACCTGTGGGCTGGGCAGGCTCATCCCCTGGCCCGGGACCTGCCGGCCGCCGAGCTGGTTGGCGAGGTCAGCGCCGGGGCCCGGACCGCGTTGGCGGCGGCGGCGGAGCGGGCGACCCGCTGGGGTTGACCGGATCGCCGGCCGGCCCGGACGGGATGGCGGCGGAAGCCGTAGAGTCTCGCCGTGATCGAGATCGGCGCGCAGGTCGACCTGTCCCACCCGCCGGACCGGGTGTGGCTCGCATTGACGGACCGGGAGCTGCTCGGCCGGTGGTTCGCCGAGGCCGACGTGGCGGAAGTCCCGGACCGGCTGGTGCTGCACACGGCCGGGTTGCCCGGCTTCGACGCCAACGTCGAGGTCGAGGTGATCGAACGGCGTGTGCCCGAGCTGCTCACGATGCGCTGCGACGAGGCGGGCCGGCTCACCGAGGTGACCTGTGCCGTCACCGCCACGAAGCAGGGCTGCCGGCTGGCGGTCCGCGAGGTGACGACGCACGGCACCTGGTCCGCCGAGCAGCACGACCCACGCGAGCAGCAGCTCCGGCAGGCGCTGACCGTGCGCCTGCCGGCCATTCTCGACTGGCTCGCTTTCCAACAGGTCGACCTGCGGCGCGGTGAGGCCGGGATGACGGCCGAACTCCCGACGATCGGCGCGCTCCGGGAGGGCCCCGCCCGGGCCCGCCGCCGTCGCCGCACGGTGGTCGCGGTGCTGACCGGCGCCGTACTGGTCGCGGGGCTGGCGGCGTGGGTCGCGTTGCCGGGCGAGCCGGACACCGCTGCCGCCCCACCCCCGGCGACACCGTCACCGACGCAGGCGTCGGCGTCCGAGGCGGCCGTCGTGCCCACCGGCTCACCGAGGGCGACGCCCTCGGCGCGCCCCTCGCGGACCGCCGCGTCGGCGACCGCCCGCCCGAGCCGCACCCCGACGGTCAAGCCGTCGCCCACCCTCGCCTCGGTCCCGGCATCACCGCCGCTGACCGCCAGCTACCGCACCGACTCCAGCCGGCTGTTCGGCTACACGGGCGAGGTGGTGGTCGAGAACCCGGGCGGTGCACCGGTGGCGGACTGGGTCGTGGTGGTGACCCTCGCCGAGAGCAGCACCTTCGACGACGTCGACGGCGCCGACGTGAAGCGGGACGGGCGGACGCTCACCTTCAGCGGGCCGGCCGTGCCGGCCGGCGGGTCGAAGACGTTCCAGTTCGACGTCCGCGACAGTCGGCCGAAGGCCAGGGAGCCGGAGGGCTGCACGGTGGACGGCAATCGGTGCGCGGGCACGTGAACGCGGGCCGCGACGGGCGGCCCGAGCGCGGGGAGGGCCATCGTGCCGCGTCCACCGGTTCTCGCGGTCGTCCGGCAACGGCCCGACCCGGGAGCATGCGGGCGGGCGGTCGTCCCTAGGCTGGCGGCATGGCACTGCTGCACCGGGCGACCCTGCGCCCCTCGAAGCTCGACCTGCTGGCGACCTGGCTGCCCGCTCGACCGTGGTACCGGGGGCCGGCCGGCGCCGACGTGGTGACCCTGGGCGCCTACCGCTTCGACGACCCCGCTGGCGCGGTCGGCATCGAGACGATCCTGGTCGGCGCCGGCGACGGGCCGGTCCACCAGGTCCCGCTCACCTACCGCGCCGCGCCGCTCGACGGCGCCGACGACTGGCTCGTCGGCACCACCGAGCACTCGGTGCTCGGCCCGCGCTGGGTGTACGACGGCTGCGCGGACCCGGTGTACGCGACGGCGCTGGCCGACGCGATCCTCGCCGGCACCGGTCAGGCGGAGCAGTACTTCGAGGTCGACGGCCGACGCGAGCTGCGTGAGCCGAACATGACGATCCTCGGCAGTGGTGCCGCGCCGCTTCCGGTCGACGCCGCGGTACCGGTGGTCGATGAGGACGCCTCGCTGATCGTCACCGATTCCGTCGAGTTGGTCGTCGTACGTCGGCCCGGCGCCGGCGCGGTCGATGCCGCCGTGGCGGTCCTCAGTGGCAGCTGGAACGGCCAGCCGACGACCGTGCCGCTGGCGTACGCCCGAGCGCGCTGACGCCACGGCGGGCCGGCAGGGCGTTACGGTCGTGGTGTGATTACCGTCGCCGACGTGCGGGCCCTCGCCCGGACGCTGCCCCGCAGCAGCGAGCATCTGATCCGGGATCGGGTGAAGTTCCGGGTCGGGTCCATCGTGTACGTCGCGTTCTCCCGTGACGAGGCGACGATGGGCTTCGGGTTCCCCAAGCAGGAGCGGGCCGGGCTGGTCGCCGCCGAGCCGGATCTGTTCTTCCTGCCCGGCGAGTCGGACCTGCGCTTTCACTGGGTGTGCTGCCACACCGCCCGGCTGGAGCACGGGTACATGACCGAGCTGGTCACCGAGGCGTGGCGGATGGTGGTGCCGAAGTTCCTGGCCCGGCAGCGGCTGGGCGGCTGACAGGCGGCGAACTACGACGACGGGGGCCTGGTAGCGGGCCCCCGTCGCGTTTCACCACCGAGTCGGTGGGGGTGGCGGCGATACGGGCGGTCGGTCGTCGCAGGTGATGGTGTTCGGCAACAGCCACGGGGCCAACCAGCCGCCGTCGTTGCCGCCGAGGTCGGTCAGCGCGAACTCCGAGCCGGCCGGGGTGAAGTGGAACGACCCGCAGTTGTTGACGCCGACCGCACCCACGTTGCGGGCGTCCACGTTGGCGAACGAGGCCGAGCCGGAAGAGCGGGCGCTGACCACGGAGGTGCCGGTGCCGTCGACCCGGACGTTCCGGAAGTGCACGTTGGTGATCGAGTAGAGGTCCTTCACCGGCCAGTCGCTGACCACCATGATCGCGTTGTAGGTGTTGTCGAGGTATGCGTCGCCGACCACCTCGATGGCCGCGTCGATGCTCCGGTCCAGGGCGAAGATCCAGATCGCGCCCAACCCGATGTTCCAGTTCAGCTCGTACGTGCCGGCGCGGGCGGTGGTGTTGTTGGTGATCCGCAGGTGACCGGTGAACGGCTCCGCGCCGAAGCGCGAACCGGCGTGGATGCCGCTGCCCTCGCGCACCGGATCGGCGATGAGGTTGTGCGAGACGGTGTTGTCCCTGCCGCCGTAGATGGCGATGCCGTTGGCCAACGTCGGCGACTGCACGGTGTTGTGGTCGAACGTGTTCCGCGCGTTGGCCGTCGTCTCCGACCACATCGCCAGGCCGTCGTCGCCGGTGTTGCGGACGAAGTTGTGGGCGACGAGCGAGTTCGTGACGCCGGTGTGGAAGTTGAGCGCGTCCGCGATCTGGTCGACGATGATGTTGTTGGTGACGCGGACGTTCGTCATCGGCCCGTCGAACCACAGGCCCACCTTGGTGTGGTGCAGGTAGAGCCCGTCGATGGTCGAGTCACTCATCGCCCCACCGATCGCGTTGACCTGGTCGGTGTCGATGCGTTCCCGCACGTCCCCCTCGATGGCGAAGCCGGAGAGGTGGACGTTGCGGCTGCCGCCGTCAGCGGCGTCGCGGCCGTAGAAGCCGACGCCGGTGTGCACCGAGCCGTCCGGGGCCGGCGTCGGCAGGGCGACCTCGCGGCCCTTGATGATGGTGTACCAGCTGCCGGCGCCCTCGATGGTCACGTCGTCGACGGTGATGTGCCGGTTGACCTGGTAGGTGCCCGGCGGGATGTACACCTTCAGGTGGGCCCGCCGGGCGAAGGCGATGGCCCGGTCCAGGGCGGCGGCGGAGTCCCGCCGGCCGGTGGGGTCGGCGCCGAAGGCCAGCACGTTCGCGGCGAGAAGCCGGACGTGCGGCGGCGCGACCAGTTCGGAGTCGAGCAGGTCGATGACGGTCCAGGCGGCCGCGCTGCCGGGTGGCGCGGTGAGCCGGACCCGGTCGCCGGCCCGGTAGGTGCGCCCGAGCAGGAGCCGCTGCTCGTCGTAGAAGTGGGTGGGCCGGAACGGCGTGCTGATGGTCGGGTACGGCGTGGTGGCCGACGGCACGCACGAGCACTCGGTGATCCACCAGTCCGGGTTCAGCAGCCCGGCCTGGGGGTCGTTGGAGAACGGGTACTGGTTGTAGAGCCATGAGTACTGCGAGGTCAGCGTCATGCTGCGGACGTGCTTGCCGTTGACCGCGACGCCCAGCGGGGCGGTGATCCCGCCGCCGCGCGGCGCGTCCGGGATGCTGTACCGCACGGTGATCGCGTTGGCCGCGCTGGGCAGGGCGAACTCGACGTACTCCCCGGGGGTGAGCCGCACCGCCCGGCGGCCGGAGGCCTCCGCGGGCAGCGTGTAGGCGGACCGGTCGGGGCCGATGATCTCGCCGTTGGTGTGGGCGTTCTCCGCCTCCTGCTCGAGAAAGCCGACGTTCGCGCCGCGCCCGGCGACCAGCGCCGGGTCGAGGGCGGCCCGGGTGACCACCGGCTGCACGCCGGATGCTCGGGTGGCGGCTGCGGCGGGCCCACCGCCCAGCAGTGCGAGGGCGGTCACGGCCACGACCGCGCCCGCGGTCAGTGGCCGGTGGGGGCGTCGCCGCGCCGGGATCGTGCTCCGGGACATGGACTCTCCTCTGTGGTCCGCGGGCGCTCTCACCGGCGCTCAGCATCGACCGCCATGATGCCAGTGGCGTGCGTAACGTTGCAAGAGGAAGATGAAAACATGAAAAGTGACGACCGAGAAGCAGAAAGAAACCGACAACACGCTTCAATGCGCGCCGTCGGCCAGCTCCACCGGAGCGGCTCCCGACGGGCGTAGGCTGAACCGCGTGGATCAAGAAGACCGGATCGCCCTGTTCCTCGACTACGAGAACCTCGCGCTGGGGGCTCGCGACAACCGCGGCGGCATGGCCTTCGACTTCCGGCCCATCGCCGACGCCCTGGCCGAGCGGGGGCGCGTGGTGGTGCGCCGGGCGTACGCCGACTGGTCCTACTTCGACGAGGACCGCCGGATGCTCACCCGGTCCCATGTCGAGCTGATCGAGATCCCGCAGCGGATGGGCGCCTCCCGCAAGAACGCGGCCGACATCAAGATGGCCGTGGATGCCATCGAGCTGGCCTTCGAACGCGACTACATCTCCACCTTCGTGATCTGTAGCGGCGACAGCGACTTCACCCCGCTGGTGCACAAGCTCCGCGAGCTGAACAAGCGGGTCATCGGCGTCGGCGTCGAGGGGTCCACGTCAGCGCTGCTCCCGCCGGCGTGCGACGAGTTCCTCTACTACGACCGGCTGGAGGGTGTGGACATCCCGCCGACCCACGGCCGGCGTGGCCGTCCGGTGCGGCAGCCGGGCCCGGAGCTGCGTGCACCCGAGCCGGAGCGGGAGCAGGAGCCGGAGGAGGAGCGGCAGCCGACGGGGGAGGAGCCCGGCCGGGACGTGGACGCCCTCGCCGTGCTGGTGGCCCAGACGGTGGCCGGGCTCCAGGGCAGCGCCAGCGGCGAGGTGACCGCCTCCCGGCTCAAGCGCACCCTGCTGCGCAAGGACCCGACGTTCAGCGAGTCCGACTACGGGTTCCGCACCTTCGGCGAGTTGCTGCGTCACCTCGCCGCGCAGAGCGTGATCGAGCTGGCCGAGGGCCCCGCGAAGGGCGACCCGGAGGTCTCGTTGCCGGAGCATGGCGATCGTGAGGTGGCCTTCGGTCTGCTCCGTGGCGTTGTGGCGGACCTGGGCAGCGCGGGCAACCCGGTCGCCCTGTCCGGGCTGAAGAACCAGCTGCGCCGGGCCCGGCCCGACTTCAGCGAGAAGAAGCTCGGCTACCGCAGCTTCCTCCAGTTCTGCAAGGCCGCCGCCACCGGCGGTGTGGTCGACCTGCGCTGGAGTCCCGAAGCGGACGACTACCTGCTCACCGCGCAGGGGTGAGTGCCAGCCGGCTCCCTGGCCGGCATGCCCGAAGGCGCCTCGTCCCGGTTCTGATCCGCTGCTCAGGACGGGAGAAGTGCCGCGGCGGCTCCTCCATGTCTCGAGTTGA
The DNA here is from genome assembly GCF_042872965.1 of Micromonospora sp. NPDC005087. Taxonomy (NCBI): domain Bacteria; kingdom Bacillati; phylum Actinomycetota; class Actinomycetes; order Micromonosporales; family Micromonosporaceae; genus Micromonospora; species Micromonospora sp. NPDC005087. The sequence continues at coordinate 136,093 of NZ_JBIALB010000011.1, forward strand.
CCCGAACTGCGCCCGAATCGCGGCTCTTGTCACGCTCTGAGCCCACCTGCGCCGTACCCCTTGCCGGGGAATTGCTATACGGTCGGCGAATGATGGTGGAGGAACACTGGTGGAACGGTGACACGACCCCGCGCGGGCGCCGGGACGTGTACATCCGTACTGACGGGCAGGGTTGGGAGGTCCGCGCCCAGATCGGTGGGGCGTCGGGTCGTGAGCGGGTGCAGCAGTGCCCCAGCCGGGCCTCGGCGGCCATCCTCGCCGACGCCTGGCGCGGCACCCACCCTTCCTGGCGCGAACTGACGCGCTGATCCGGCACCGGGCCGGGCCGGCAACGCTCCAGGGCTCCAGCCCGGCGCGGTCACCGGCCGGCCCGGCGCACGGCTCACCCGGCGGCGGCCGGAGACGGGGTCACGTCAGCCGGTCACTGCGCGTCGCTTCGACGAAGGTGCGCCACTGCTCGGGGCGGAACCGCAGTGCGGGGCCGGTCGCGTCCTTGCTGTCCCGAACGCCGATGACATCGGGCAGGTTGTCCGCCACCTCGACACAGTTGCCTTGAGCGCTGCTCCGGATGCTCTTGCGCCAAGCGGCGCCGGTCAGATCAACCATCGTGTCTCTCCTTGATGTCCTGCACGAGCTTGCGGGATTCCTGCACGCTCAGCGCCTCTGACGTGAGCGTCTTCCAGACCTCGGCGTACGCGCGGACCTCTTCGATCCGGTCGAGGTACAGAGCTCCCGACAGTCCCTCGCTGTAGACCGTCGTGGGCTCTGCGGACCTGGCACCGGTGGTGGGGAAGTCCAGGATGACGAAATTCCCTGCCACCGCCACCTGACTCAGCCTGCTGCCGAGCGGCAGAAGCCTGATGGACACGTTGGACGCGTTGCCGGCCTCGATGAGCCGATCTAGCTGCCCAGCCATGCCGGGAACGGCGCGGTGTAGTAGTGCCTCCTCAAGAATGACGTCCAACGTGGGCGCGGCCGGGCGCTTCCTGACCAGGATTCGCTGACGCTCGGTCCGCAGTTCCACCAGCTTGGCCACCTCGTCGTCCGAGGTTTCTGGTCGAGTCCGTCCTACCTCAGCCGCGTACTCCGGCGTCTGCAACAGGCCGGGTACCAGGGCATGTTCATAGGTTCGTATCCGGCTGGCCGCTGACTCCAGCCCCACGTACAGCTCGAACCACCTCGGGATGATCTCGCCGTAGGCGTGATACCAGCCCTTGCTTTTGGACTCGCTGGCCAGGCTCACGAGGACTTCGGTCATGTCCGCGGCGGCGCCGTAGAGGCGGCACATCTGGTCGACGTCCAGCGCCCGCACGGGGGTCTGCCCGGACTCGATGCGGTACATCTTGGCGCGGGACCACTCAAGGTCGGACGCAGCCGCCTCCAGCCCGATGCCTGCCTGCTCTCTGGTCTGGCGCAGCAGCCGGCCGAGCTGCCGCCGCGGCACCGTCGAACCAGCCTCGGTCATTCGCGCCGTCCTCTCCGTCTCGTCTTGACACGTCATCCGGCGTCGATTGGGACGCCACACGCATCATCACCCGAAACGTGCCGTGCGTAGTGAACATCTCACGGCGAGTGTTGCAGGAGGATTCACCGGCCCGGGATCGTGACAGGTATCAGGGCTGGTGGACGGGCCTCTACTGGCCGATCGAGCCCTCTCAGCCGGACGACCAGGAGGGGATGACGATGATTGAGCAGTACCGGCCCGAGCCGCCGTTCCTCGTGATCATGGCCGGTTACGTGATCGACCTCCATCACCGCAACGTCTGCCGCCTGTGCCGGCCTGACGGGACGTGCCCGAAGCTCGCCGAGGCCGCCGAACGCCTGACAGCCTGGCGGCAACGGACGATCAGATGAGGCTCCATGCGGCCGACCTCGTGCTGGTTGACCGGTCCGCGAGCCCGCAGTTCGTGGTGCCCATCAGATTCCGGCTGATCCGGGTCCTGGACCGCACCACCACCTACGACGGCTGGGCGTGGCTCGACGGGTACCAGGTGAACCGGACCGGCCAGGCGTTCGCCCGTCGGGAGATCTACGTGCAGCCGGAGAATCTCCGCAAGCTCACGGACCCGGCCGCGGTCGGCCGTTCGTCCCTGATCGGCGGCTGAGCCCAGATCCTCTCGATCGCCTGATGCTGTGTAGTCGTCGACGGGTCGATGCGACTACTCACCTGATCAAGCGGTTCCGTGCGATTCCGTGTCCCCCGCGTCAGGCGGGGTACACCGGGGCGGCCGGTTCGCGCGTGATGGAGGTCGCCCATGTCGCAGGGTCCCGACGAGGAGAACCTGAGGATCGAGGAGGAGGCGCGGGAGGCCGAGCACCGGCTGGCCGCGCTCGGCGACCGGTCCGAGGACGCGCTGACCGACGAGGAGGCCCGGGTGTCGGATAACGCCCGCACCGAGCAGGACGCCGGCTAGGGCCGGCCCGAGCAGAACGCCGGCAGAGAAGCCGGCCCGAGCCGGGCCGGCCCCTCTCGACGGCAGGGGTCAGGCGGCCTGGTCCTTCGGGACCGGGAGCACCACGCCCTCGGCAGCCGACCGGTGCGCCAGCTCGATCAACTCGACGGTGGCGACCGAGTCCCGCGGATCCACCGGCATCGGGGTGCCGTCCCGCAGCGCCGCGGCCACCTGCTGGTAGAAGCTCTGGTACGAGCCGGGCTCGGTGGGCACCGGCCGCAGGTCACCGTCGACGCCGAGCAGGCCGTACCGCTCCGGCGGAACCTCGCCCCAGCCCGGCTGGTCCGGCCGGCCACCGTCGTGCAGCGCCGCTTCCTGCACGTCCAGCCCGTACGTCGTGTAGCCGGCCCGGTCACCGAGCACCCGCAGCCGGGGCCCGAGCTGAGCGGTGATCGCGCCCATCCAGAGGTGCGAGTGCACCCCGTTGGCGTGGGTCAACGCCACGAACGCGTCGTCGTCGACCGCGGCGCCCTCGCGGCGGCGGTCGACCTCGGCGTAGACGCGGTCGACGGCACCGAAGAGCTGTAAGGCCTGGTCGATGAGGTGGGCGCCGAGGTCGAAGAGGGCGCCTCCGGCCTCCTCGGGGCCGGCAAGCTCCCGCCAGCCCGGCTTGATGGTCGGGCGGAACCGCTCGAACCGGGACTCGAAGCGGAGCACCCGCCCCAACTCGCCCTGCTCCACGAGGCGGCGTGCGGTCAGGAAGTCGCCGTCCCACCGGCGGTTCTGGAACACCGTCAGCGGCACTCCCCGGCGGTCGGCGTCCTCGACCAGCGCCCGACTGTCGGCGGCGGTGGGTGCCAGCGGCTTGTCGACGACGACCGGCAGGCCGGCCGCCACCGCCGCCCGGGCCATCGGCACGTGCAGCCGGTTCGGCGTCGCCACCACGACCAGGTCCAGCGCGTCGGGCGTACGCCACAACTCGTCGGCGTCGTCGACCAGGCGGGCGTCCGGGTGGTGCTGCCGGGCCTGCTCACGCTTCTGCGGATCGCGGGTCATGATGGCGTCCAGCCGCAGCCCGGGCGTCGCGGCGATCAGCGGTGCGTGGAACACCCGGCCCGCCAGCCCGTACCCCAGCAGACCGACCCGCAGCGCCTCCGCCATGCCGTGCTCCCGTCTCCCGGTCCGCGCCCTGGTGGCGGCGGTCCCGGTGATCGAATCTACGCCCCGGTCGGCCCGGTCCGGCCCGCGCCCGGCGCTGCTCAGCTGGCCGGGTCGGCGCGCAGGTAGGTGAGCACCGCGAGCACCCGGCGGTTGGTGTCGTCGCTGGGCGGCAGGTCGAGCTTCAGCAGGATGTTGCCGACGTGCTTGCCGACCGCCGCCTCCGTGACGTGCAGCCGGGCGGCGATCGACGCGTTGGACCGGCCCTCGGCCAGCAGCGCCAGCACCTCACGTTCCCGGGCGGAGAGCGCGGCGAGCGGGTCACGCGGGCGGTGCAGCAGCTGCCGGACGACGTCCGGGTCGATGGCGGTGCCGCCGGCCGTGACCCGGTGCAGCGTGTCGACGAACTCGGCGACCTCGGCCACCCGGTCCTTGAGCAGGTAACCCACCCGCTGGCCGTCGCCGCTGTCCAGCAGCGCCGCGGCGTACCCGGTCTGCACGTACTGGCTCAGGACCACGACCGGGAGCTGGGGTCGCTCGGCGCGCAACGCCACGGCGGCCCGCAACCCGTCGTCTCGCCGGCCGGGCGGCATCCGGATGTCGGTCAGCACCAGGTCCGGCCGGTGCGTGCGGGCCGCGTCCAGCAGCTCCGGAGCCGAGCCGACGGCGGCACACACCGTGAAGTCGAATCGGGTGAGCAGCCCGACCAGCCCCTCGCGCAGCAGCACCTCGTCCTCGGCGAGCACCACCCGGGTCAAGGACGACATGGCAGCTCCACCCGGACCAGGGTAGGCCCGCCGGGTGGGCTGGAGAGCAGCAGCCGGCCGTCGGCGGCGGCGACCCGGTCGGCGAGGCCGGTCAGGCCGGTGCCCCGGGTGGGGTCGGCGCCGCCGCGGCCGTCGTCGGACACCTCGACGACGAGGTCTCCGCCGGTCCGGGCGAGGCGTACCTCGGCGCGGGTCGCCCGGGCGTGCCGCGCCACGTTGCCCAGCGCCTCCGACACCACGAAGTAGGCGGTGGTCTCGACGATCTCCGGTAGCTCGCCGTCGAGATCGGCCCGTACGGTGACCGCGACGGTGGTCGCGTCGGCCAGCTCGCGTGCCGCACCGGCGAGACCGAGGTCGGTGAGGCTCTGCGGCCGGATGCCGTGCACCAACTGCCGGAGCATCACCATCAGGCCCCGGGCCTGGTCGTGCGCGACGGCCAGGGGCCGGGCCGCGGGGGAGTCCTCGGGCACGTCCAGCCGGGCCAGGCCCAGCTGGAGGGTGAGGCTGGTCAACCGGGGTTGGGCGCCGTCGTGCAGGTCGCGCTCGATCCGCCGCCGTTCGGCCTCGTACGCGCCGACCAGCCGGGTCCGGGACCGGGCGACCTCGCGAAGCGCCGCCGCGTCGACCGGCCAAGCCAGCGCCCATCGGGTCACGGCGGCCTGGGCGGCGGCGAGCAGCCCGGCCGCGTACCAGAGCACCGGGATGAGGAGCACACCCACGATCGCGTACGGGACCGCCTCGCCGGGGCTGTCCACCGTGCGCCAGATGACGACGGGCTGGTTGGCGTCACCGGCCAGCCAGGGGCTGGTGACCATCCCGAGGTCGAGCAGCACCACCAGCAGCAGCACCCAGTACGCGATCGGCACGAACCCGCCCAGCCAGAACAGGTACGCCACCTCCCGCCACCCGGCGGCGGTGCGGTAGCGGGCGGCCAGGCCCGGCCACGGCGACGCGGGCAGCGGGCGGCCGTCCACGAGGCCGAGCCGCCATCGCTCGACGGCGGCCACCGGGAAGCTCACAAGCGGCGCCAGCGTCAGCAGGACGAGGCTGCCGACCGTCAGGAACAGCAGGAGCGGGACCTCCGGCGGCCGGCCCTGCAGTCGTACGCCGTTGACGGCTGCCAGCAGGGGCGCGACGACGACGAGCAGCCCGACGGCGAGCACACCGGCGACCGGCACGGTGCTGACCAGGTAGACCAGCGCGCGCCAGGGCCAGGCGGAGACCAGCCAGCCGCGGCGGCGCAGCGCCTCGGCCAGGTGGCAGGGGTGTTCCGGGGTCATGACGCAGACGCTAATCGCCGCGCCCGGGTCGACCCAGCCGTCCAGATCCACTCCTGGGGTATGCCCAGCCCTACCGTCGCCGCCCGGACCGAGGCGGGCTGCGACGGGGTGTGGTGTGGCCGGAAACGGGAAGAACGCGCCGTCGCGCGATCCGCGTGACGTGTGCTGGCGGTGGCTGGAGAGACATGGGTGCCAGAACCTTCGTGGTGGTCGGCGCTACCAGCGGGCTCGGCCTCGCGGTGGCCCGGCTGCTGGTCGACGAGCACCGGGTGGTGGTGCTCGGTGACGTCGCGGCCGAGATCGCCACGGTGACCGACGAGCTGGGCTGCGCCGGGGCGGTGTGTGACGTCTCCTCCCACGAGCAGGTTCGCGACACGTTCGCCGAGGTTGTCGAGCGTTACGGCACGATCGACGGGGTGGCGGCCTGTGCGTCGATGTGGGCGGGTGGCGACCTGGCGGACCTCTCCGTGGAGCACATCCGGCGGGCCGTGGAGATCAACGTTCTGGGCGTCACGTACGTACTCCGGGAGGCGTTGCAGCACCTGCACCGGCAGGGCCACGGGAACATCGTGTACATCGGCGCGATGGCGGTGACGTCCCCCCGGCCCGGCATCCCGGTCTACCGGGCGACCAAGAGCTACGGCAGCAGCCTGGTCGAGTCGCTGGCCGAGGCCCAGCACAGCAACCAGATCAAGGTGATGCAGCTGCATCCCGGGCCGATGCCGACCCGGCTGCAGGAACGGGTCGGCGCCGAGTTCCTGGACGAGGTGTACGCCCGTCCCGATCAGGTCGCCACCGAAGTCGTCCGGCTGCTGCTGCTCGAACCCGGCGATCTCTACGTCTCGGGAGAGCGCGTGCTGCGCGCGGACGGGCGGTGGTGACGGCGGCGGCCGGACCCGCCGACCGTCCGACCTCGGTGTGGGCGCCCCTGCGGACCGCCGTCTACCGCAACCTGTGGCTGGCTCTGCTCGCCGCCAACATCGGCACCTGGATGCAGACGGTCGGCGCGCAGTGGCTGCTGATCCACCACTCCAACGCCTCCACCCTGGTCGCCCTGGTCCAGACCGCGAGCCTGCTGCCGGTGCTGCTGCTGGCACTGCCCGCCGGCGTGCTGGCCGACAACTTCGACCGCCGGCACCTGCTGATCGCCGTACAGCTGTTCCTGGTGGTGGTGGCGGTGGCGTTGACCCTGCTCACCGTCACCGACCGGATGCCGCCCGCGCTGCTGCTCACCCTCACGTTCGCGTTCGGGGTCGGGCAGGCGCTCACCCTGCCGGCCTGGGCGGCGGTGATCCCGGAGCTGGTGCCGCAGGACCAGCTCCGGGCGGCCTCCGCGCTCGGTTCGATCAGCGTGAACATGGCGCGGGCGGTCGGGCCGGCGGTGGCCGGCGTGTTGATCGCCCAGACCGGCGTCGCCCCGGTCTTCGCGCTCAACGCCATCGCGTTTCTGATCTTCACGTACGCGTTGGCGCGCTGGAAACCGGGCAACGCCCGCGCGGTCGAGGTGCCCGAGCGGTTCACCGCGGCGCTGCGTGCCGGCAGCCGCTACGTACGGCACTCGCCGACTGTCCGCCGGTTGCTGCGCCGCGCGCTGGTCTTCGTGATCCCGGCCAGCGCACTGTGGGCGCTGCTTCCGCTGGTGGCCAACCGCCGACTCGGGCTGGGTTCCGGTGGGTACGGTCTGCTGCTGGCAGCCCTCGGGGTGGGAGCCATCGCGGGTGGCGTGCTGCTGGCTGTGATCCGGACCCGGCTGTCGGCCAACCAGTTGCTGTTCATCGCCGGGGTGCTGTTCACCGCCGCGCTGACGGTGGTCGGCACGGTGCGGGTGGTGCCGCTGGTGCTCATCGCCCTGCTGCCCGCCGGGTTGGCCTGGGTGACGGTGCTGGCCAACGTCAACGCCGAGATGCAGGTCTTCCTGCCGAGCTGGGTGCGAGCCCGAGGGTTGGCCGTCTACCAGATCTTCTTCGCCGGCGGGCAGGCGGTGGGCGCGTTCGTCTGGGGTCTGGTGGCCGACCTGGCCGGGCTGGTGGCGGCCTTCGTCGCCGCGGCGGTGTTCATGCTGGTCGGCACCGTGACCAGTCGGGTCTGGCCGCTGCCGGACCTGCCGACGGTGAACCGGGATCCGGCCAGCTACTGGCCCCAGCTGCACCTGGCGCACGACCCGGACCCCCGGGTCGGGCCGGTGCTGGTGATCGTGGAGTACACCGTCCGGCCGGAGCGGACACAGCCGTTCCTGGCGGCGATGGATCTGGTGCGCGGCGCCCGCCAGCGGACCGGCGCGATGCGTTGGGGGCTGTTCCGGCCGGCCGAGACCACGGACCGGTTCGTCGAGGTGTACATGGTGCCGTCCTGGGGCGAGCACCTGCGTCAGCACGGCGGCCGGTTGACGAGCGAGGACCGCGAGGCCGAGGAGCGGGCCCGGGAGCTGACCGACGGCGAACCGGAGGTGCGTCACCTGGTGCCGGCCGCAGCCGGCCCGACGCTGACCGACGACCGGCAGGCGCTCTGACGTTGGCAGCGGTCGGCAGGTGGCGTACGACGTACGGCCGCGTTGCTAGGATGGCCGCACCATGGCGAGTGAGCGCAAGGCGACCGCGGATCCGGCCCGCAGCCTGGCCATCCTGTGGCGCACCGGCGAGCCGACCAGCCGCAGCGCGGGGCCGGGGCTCAGTGTCGACCGGATCGTCCGGGCCGCCGTCGCCATCGCGGACGCCGAGGGCCTCGACGCGCTGACCATGCGCCGGGTCGCCGAGGCGCTGGGCGTCGGCACGATGTCCGTCTACACCTACGTGCCGGGCAAGGCCGAACTCGTCGACGTCATGATCGACACCGTGTACGGCGAGATGCCCCGCGCCGCCGTCGCCGGCGACTGGCGGGCCCGGCTGGAGCGGATCGCCCGGGACAATCTCGCCCTCTACCGGCGACACCTCTGGATGCTGCGGGCCGAGACGACCCGACCCGTGCTCGGCCCCCACCTGGTGGGCAAGTACGACCACGAGCTTAGCGCCGTCGCCGACATCGGGCTGACCGACGTGGAGATGGACGCGGTGCTCACCCTCGTCCTCGGGCACGTGAAGAGTGCCGCGCGCGCCGCGTCCGAGGTGGTCGACCTGGAGCGGGAGACCGGCATGACCGACGGCCAGTGGTGGCAGTCGCACGCGCCCTTCCTGGAGAGGGTCATGACGGCCGGCAGCTACCCGACCGCCGCCCGGGTCGGCACCGCGGCGGGCCAGCAGCACGGCGCCGCGTACGGGCCGGAGTACGCCTTCGAGTTCGGCCTGCAAAGGGTCCTGGACGGCATCTCGGTGGTGGTCGGCGAGCGGGCGGCCGGCTGACCCAGGCAGCCCGACCCGCCGCGACAGACGGACTGGCGGGCCCGGGAAACCGACCCGGCTCCGGCCCTGCGGGTGGTACGACTGGAGGCGGCGACACCGGGGGCCTGGAAGGATGGCGATGGCGAACGGGCTTCCGGGGCGGCGGCACGACGACGTCGTGGAGTTGCGGGTGCATGGCGTCTCCGGGGCGGGACCGGAGCGGGTGCTCGACCAGGCACACGTGCGGCAGGTCGCCGGTGACCGCAGTGGCGGGTTCCACCGTCGGGCCCCCCAGGCCGACGACACCGACCCGGACGGGGTCACGCTGGAGGCGTACCGGTGGGGCGATCTGCCCTCGGGCACCGTGGCCCGGACGCTCTCCCTGGTCTTCCTGCTGCCGTTCATGCTCAGCAACCTGGCGGTCTGGATGAGGCCGACGGGTCGGTGGAGCGGCCCCGGCGTCACCGTCCTGTGCCGGCTCGTCGCGCTCGACCTCACGGTGCTCTACGTGCTGTCGACGGCCGGTGTCGCGCTCGACCTGCTCGCTTGGCGCTGTCTCGGCATGGCCCGCTGCCCGGCGGGGCGTGGAGGGCTCGCCGGGCTCGACGACTGGTCGATCGGGCAGCGACTGGCGGTGCTGGCTCTGCTGCCGATTGCCGCCGTCGGACTTCTCCGGCTGCTCGGCGCCCGTCGGCGCCGTCCCGTCGACAACTCGCTGTGGGCCGTCGAGCCACTCGTCGGACGGCTGCGGGCGACCCACGTCGCCGCCGCGCTCGCCGTGGTCGACCTGGTGCTGCTCGTCGCCCGGTCGGCCGGCGGCCGGACGACCGCGACGACCGTGCTGCTCGCGCTCACCGGGGCGGTGCTGCTCGCCTCCGTCGTTCTGCTCGGCGTGCCGGGGCTGGTGGACGGCTCGGCGACCGCCCTGCCCGCCGGCCGGGTCGCCGGCGCGCTGCGCCTGGTGGCGTACGGCCTGAGCGTGGCCACCCTCGCCATCGTGGCCCTGGATTCGCGGGGCTGGCCGTCGTCGACCGGGCTGCCGGGGTACGGGCGGATCCTCGGCTCGGTGTCGCTCGTCCAGATGTCGCTGCTCGTGGCGCTGGGCGGGCTGGTGCTGTGGGACCACGGTCGAGGGGTCCCTCGCGGCGCACCGCGGCACGGGCTGGGCGCGGCGGTCATCGCGGCCATCGCGGTCGGCCTGGCCGGAGCGTTCTCCGCAGCCCTGGTCTACTGGGCCGGGAACTTGCTTGGCGGCATCGCCGGTCAGCCGCTGGCGTACAACTGGACCATCCTGGCCTTCTTCCTGCACGTCGTCGCGGCGGTGGTGCTGTGTGGTGCGATGACGCTGCTCTCGCGTGGCCGCCGGTGGCGTGCCGCGGCGACGATCACCGCCCGGGACTTCCCGACGGCACCGCCGGGAGCAGCCGATTATCTACACAGGGTGACGAAGATGATTGCCCGGGCCCGCTTCACCGAGTGGCTGGGGCTGCTCGCCGCGACCTATGCGGCGCTGGCGGTCATCGGTCTGACCACCAGCCTGCTGGGACAGTTCCGGCTCGAACCGGACCAGCTGGGGCGGGAGCTCCTCGGGCTGCCAGCCGGGTCCGTCGGCGTCGGCCTCGCCGTGGGCAGCTACTTCGTCGCCGCCCTGCTGCTCGCCCTGCTTTTGGGCGGGCTGTTCGCGTACCGGACGGCGTGGTTCCGCCGGTACGTCGGGGTGCTGTGGGACCTGGGCACGTTCTGGCCCCGGGCCGCCCACCCGTTCGCGCCCGCGAGCTACGCCGACCGCGCGGTGCCCGAGCTGGTCGACCGGATCACCCAGCTCACGCAGCGGCACGCCGGGGTGGTGCTCTGCGGGCACAGCCACGGCTCCGCGCTGCTGGCCCTCGCGGTGCTGCGGCTCCCGCCGGGCGTGCGTCAGCGGGTCGCGCTGCTCACCTACGGGTCCCCGCTGGACCGCCTGTACGCCCGGCTGTTCCCGGCGTACCTGAGCGAGGAGGTGCTGCGCCAGGTGGGGGAGCGGGTCGGGTGGCGGTGGTTGAACCTGTGGCGGGACACCGACCCGATCGGTGGCTGGATCTTCGCCGCGCACCGGCCCGGCGATCCGCCGCTCGACGTGACCAACCCCGCCACGCGGGTCGATCGGCGGCTGCGGGATCCTCGGGACCTGCCGGCGCGGCCAGGGGAGCGCCGGGCGCCGCCGCTGCGGGGGCACCACCCGGGCGAGTCCGACCCCGAGTTCCGGGCAGCGGTGCGCGAACTCGCCGGTCGACTACGCGACCAGGACGGTGACTGAGCGGTCGCCGATGGATCCGGGCCGTTCGGGGTCGGCCCTCACCGGTCCTCCGGCAGCCGTTCGGACTCCGCGACCACGGCACGGACCTTGCGCAGGGTGGCGTCGGGGGAGCGGATCGCGGCACGCCACCGGTCCAGCGTCCGGGTGAGCACCCGGACCACGAACTGCAACTGGTTGACCTGCTCGCGCAGCACCCCCAGCTCCGACCGGGCGCTCAGCGCCTCCTCCTCCAGCTCGGTGATCCGGGTCTGTAGTGGCTGTACCAGGGTGAGGGCGGCCTCGGTGAGGGTGTCGGCGGCGTCGGCCTTGAACTTGCCCCGCTGCACCACGACGGTGGCGATGGCGACCAGGCCGGTGCTTCCGCCGAGGATGCCGAACACGCTGAGCGCCACCTGCAGCCACGGGGGTGCGTCGGGCGCCGGTGTGGAGATCACGTGACACCGCCTTCTGCCGGTTCGACAGCGACGCACTGGCTGGCCTGGGCCAGCCGGCGCAGGTCGATGGCGATCTGAGCGGCCCGCCACAGCGACCCGACGGCGAGCGCGGTGATGAACGACGCCGCGGCGATGGCCTGCCGGCCCGACACGACCAGCAGCGCCATCGTGTACATGCCGCTGATGGTGCCGAACACCACGACCGACGCGAGCTCGATGCCGAGCCCGGTGGCGAGCCGGCCGGGCCACAGGATGCCCAGCAGGCCTCCGACGCCGACCAGGACCAGACCGAGCTCCCAACCGATCTGGATCGGGACCGGCATGGCCATCCGGACCGAGGTCGGCCGGCCCCCGAGCAGGAGCAGCAGAACACCGCAGACGGGAGCCATGGCCAGGGCGGCCACCTCGAAGGGTTGGTGCCGGGGCCGGATACGCAGGTACCCCACGGCGACTCCTTGGTCGATAACCGTCGTCAACCACCAGCGGCCGTTGGGTGCCGGTGGATCGATGGTGACCGCGCTGCGGTCCGTGCGGCGAAGCCCGACGGTGGTGAGGGTGCGTGTGGACGGTCGATGGTCGAGGAGGTGAGCGACTCGCCGTCGTTGGCTGGCCGATATCTGCCTGTGTAGCACCGATGAACCGCTGGCGTCCACTTTGTGTAACGTCATATATCCGCAGGTCAGAGCCCATTTCGGTGGCTGTCGGCCCGGGTGGCGCGGTGCGGGCCCCCGGTCGACCGGGCCATGTCGACGAGTGACGATAAGTGTCGAATATCTTACGTTCCGTCACATGGCTGCGGTCGACCCGTCGCTACCGTGCGAGCAGCGCGCGTAGCGCCCGGACCACCTCCGCGGGCGCCTCCTCGGCCATGAAGTGCCCGCAGGTGACGGTCTGGTGTGACAGGTTCGGCGCCCAGGCCCGCCACAAGCCGGCCGCGTCGTAGCCGAGCGCCGCGCCCCAGTCCTGCTGCAGCACCGTCACCGGCATCCGCAGCCGGTTGCCGGCCGCCCGGTCGGCGGTGTCGTGGGCGACGTCGATCCCGGCGGACGCCCGGTAGTCGGCGACGATCGAGGTGACCGCGGCCCGGGACGCGCCCAGGTACGCGGCCCGCACGTCCGCCGGCAGGGCCCCGGGATCGCGGGTCCAGGCGTCCAGGAAGTGGCCGAAGAAGGCGTCCGGGCTGCCGCCGATCAGCTCCTCCGGCAGGCCGGGCGGCTGCGCCATCAGATACAGGTGGAAGGCGACGGCGGCGGTGGCGCCGTGCAGCACGTCCCACATGTCCAGGGTGGGCAGCACGTCGAGCAGGGCCAGCTGGCTGACCGCGTCCGGATGGTCGAGACCGGCGCGGAACGCGACCAGGGCGCCCCGGTCGTGCCCGGCCAGCGCGAAACGCTCGTGGCCGAGCGCCCGGGCCAGCGCCACGATGTCGGCGGCCATGGTGCGTTTGGCGTACCCGCTGCCGTCGACGTCGACGGGTTTGTCGCTGTCGCCGTAGCCGCGCAGGTCCGGGCAGATGACCGTGTGGTCGGCGGCCAGGTCGGCCGCGACGTGCCGCCACATCAGGTGGGTCTGCGGGAAACCGTGCAGCAGCACGATCGCGGGCCCGGAGCCGCCCACGGCGACGTTGAGCGTGACGCCCTCGGCGACGTTGACCCGCCGGTAGTCGAATCCGTTGATCCTCAGGTCCACGGTGAACCTCTCTGGTGAGCAGGGGCCGGCGGGGGCGGTGGCCCGACGCCGTCGTACCTGGTCGAGCCTGCCCCCGGGTGATCAGCAGGCGGTCAGCGGCGAATCAGTGCCGACAGGCCGGGGCCGGCCGGGTCGACCCACCTAGATTGGTGCCATGACCAGGCGGCGGCACCCGTGGCGGTGACCTTCGGCGTCCTCGGGCCGGTGACCGCCGCGACCGAGAGTGGCCCGGTCCCGCTCAAGGGGCCCCGCCAGCGCACGGTGCTGGGCCGGCTGCTGATCGCCCGGGGCCGGGTCGTGCCGGTGGACCGGCTCGTCGACGACCTGTGGGAGGTACCCCCGGAGGGCGCGGTCGGCGCGATCCGGACCTTCGTCGCCGACCTGCGCCGGGCACTGGAGCCCGACCGGCCGCCCCGGCAACCGCCCCGGCTCCTGGTCACCGAACCACCGGGGTACGTGCTGCGAGCCGCCCCGGACGCGGTGGACGCCGGACGGTTCGAGGCGGCGGTCAGCGAGGCGGGCCAGCTGCTGGCGGCGGGACTGCCCGCACCGGCTCTGACCGCGCTGGACGCGGCGCTCGGGCTCTGGCGGGGGCCCGCGTACGCCGACTGCGCGGGTGAGGTCTGGGCGGTCGCGGAGATCAACCGGCTGGAGGAGCTGCGGATGCTCGCCGTCGAGCGGCGGGCGGAGGCGCTGTTGGCGCTCGGTCGGCCGGACGAAGCCGCCGCCGAACTGCCGGCCCACCTCGCCAGCCATCCGCTGCGCGAGGACGCCTGGCGGCTGCTCGCGGTGGCCCGGTACCGCTCCGGTCGACAGGGCGACGCGCTGGCCGCGCTGCGCCAGGCCCGGGACGTCCTGGTGACCGAACTGGGCGTGGACCCCGGGCCCGAGCTGCGGCGGCTTGAGGCCGACATCCTGGCCCAGGCGCCGCACCTCACCCCGCCCAACCTGGAGGTGGCCGTCCCCGTTCGACCCGGCGGCCCGGGACCGGTGTGGGAGCGTCCGTTCGTCGGCCGCGACACCGAGCTGGACCGGCTGCGCCGGGCCGCTGAGACCGCCGCCCTGCGCGGCCAGCCGACCCTCGTCCTGCTCAGCGGGGACCCGGGCGCCGGCAAGACGGCACTGGCCGAGACGCTGACCCGACGGCTCGCCGCCGAGGGTTGGGCGACGGCGTGGGGCCGCAGCCCGGAGTACGAGGGCGCCCCGGCAGCCTGGCCGTGGACCCAGATCACGGATGCGCTCGCCGGACCGACCGACCCCAGCGGGGGCGCTGGCTCCGGCGGCGCGGTCGATGGCACCGGGGCGGCGAGCGATCCCGCCGTCGCCCGGTTCCGCCGGCACCGCGCGGTGGCGTCGCTGGTCTCGGCGGTCGCCGACCGGCGGCCGGTGCTGCTGGTCCTCGACGACCTGCACCGCGCGGACGGGGACACCCTGGACCTGCTGACCGCGCTGCTCACCGGCCCGCAACCGGCCACCGGACCGGTGCTGATCCTCGGCACCTACCGGGCCACCGAGATCAGCCCGGAGCTGACCGCCGCACTGGCCCGGGCGGCCCGGCTGGAGCCGGTACGGGAATACCTCGCCGGCCTGTCCACGTCGGCGACCGGTGAACTGGCCCGCGTCGTCGCCGGGACCGAGCTGGACCCGCCCACCGTGCGGTTGATCCACCACCGCAGCGGCGGCAACCCCTTCTTCGTGCGGGAGCTGGCCCAGCTGTACGCGGCCGAGGGCGGCGGAGCCCTCGCTGCGGTGCCGCCCGGGGTGCGCGACGTCATCCGGCATCGGCTGGCGCAGCTACCCGCGCCGACCCGCACGGTGCTGCGGCAGGCGGCGGTGCTCGGCCGGGACCTCGACCCGGAGGTGCTCGGCGCGCTGGCCGGCGACCCCGCGACCCTGCTGGACGCCGTGGACCGTGCGTTGCAGGCCGGCTTCCTCAGCGAACAGGACCCCGACGGGCGGCTGCGGTTCACCCACATTCTCGTCCGCGACACGCTCTACGCCGACCTGTCCGCGCCGCGCCGCGCAGCCCTGCACGCGGCCGTGGCGGAGGCGCTGCGAACGCGCCAACCCACTGATCCCGCCGCGCTGGCGCACCACCTGCTGCACGCCGGTGGACCGGCAGCCGCCCGGCGGGCCGCCGGCTACGCCCGTACCGCCGCGGAACACGCCGAGCGGGCCGGCAACCCGCACGAGGCGGTCCGGCTGTGGACGCAGGTGGTCGACGCGTACGACCGCGCCGGCGGGAGCAAGCGACGCGAGCGGCTGGGCGCCGTGCTCGGCCTGGGTCGCGCGCTGGCCGTGACGGGCCGGCTGGCCGAGGCGCGACGGCGCCGGGCCGAGGCGATCGCCGACGCCGAGTCGGTCGGCGACCCTCGCCTGGTCGCGGAGGTGCTGGCCGGCTTCGACGTGCCCGCCATCTGGACCCGCAACGACGACGACCGGCTCTCCGGGCGGATCGTCCAGGCCGCCGAGCACGCCCTGACCGCCCTCGGCCCGACCGGCTCGACGCAGCGTAGCCGGCTGCTCAGCACCCTCGCGCTGGAGCTGCGCGGCACCACCACCGACCGTGGCCGCCGGGCAGCCCAGGAGGCCGAGGGGATCGCCCGGGCCGCCGCGGACCCGGGGCTGTTGGCCTTCGCGCTCAATGCCCGCTTCATGCACGCCTTCCACCGCGCCGGCCTGGCCGGTGAGCGGGCCCGGATCGGCGCCGAGCTGGTCGACCTGGCCGCGCGGCACCAGCTGGTGACCTTCGAGGTGCTGGGCCACCTCGTCCTCGTGCAGGCCCGCTGCGCGCTGGCCGACCGCGCCGGCGCCGACGCGCACGCCCGCGCCGCCGACCGCCTCGCGGAGCGGTACGAGCTACCGCTGGTCGGTGTCTTCACCCGGTGGTACGCCGCGCTGCGGTTGGCGCTGGCCGGCGAGTATGCCGAGGCGGCGGACGCGTACCGGGCGGCGGTCGACCGGCTGCCCACCGACGCGATGCCGGGCCTGACCCGGGGGCTGCTCCCGCTCGCCCTGCTCGGGCTGCGCCTCACCGCCGCCGTCGACGCCGAGCGGTCAGCAGCCGGGCCGGACGGCGTCGTCGACCGGCCCGTCCCCGGGCTCCAGGGCGAGGACTGGGCGGGCCTGGACTGGGGCCCCCACGAGCCGTGGGTCCGACCGCTGCTGCTCGTCGCCGCCGGTGACCGGGACGCCGCCGGAGCGGCCCTGCGGGCCCTCCCGGACGGACCGCACGACCTGCTGCGGGAGGCACGGCTCTGCGTCACCGCCCGCGCGGCGCTCGCCCTGGGCGACCGGGCCACGATGGAGCGCGTCGCCGCCGAACTCCGGCCGGCCGCCGAGGAACTGGCCGCCGGCAGCGGGGTGCTCACCGTCGGCCCGGTGGCCGGGTACCTCGCCGACCTGGCCGCCGCGTTGGGCCGCGACGACGAGGCGGCCGGGCACCGCCGTACCGCCCGCGCGGTCACCGCCCGGGCCCGCGCCGCCACCTCCCCGGCCTGACCACGGGCGGCGGAGTCACCGCCGGCCGGGGCGACTTGGCGGTTCCCCGGGAACCGACCGGCAGGGTGCGGTCAGATGGAAACCAGCGGCGCCGCCGCCGTCCGCCGTGGATCAAGGGGGTACGCGTGGAGGTGCTCGTCCTGATCGTGGTGCTGGGCGTCACCGTCCTGGTCGGCACCACGCTCGGCGGCCGGTACAGGGTCGCGCCACCGGTCCTGCTCATCGCGTTCGGGGTGCTGCTCGGGCTGGCGCCGCCGCTGTCCGAGCTGACCCTGGAGCCGGACCTGGTACTGCTGATCTTCCTGCCGGCGATCCTCTACCGGGAGAGTCTCACCATCAGCCTGCGCGAGATCCGGGCCAACTTCCCGGTGATCGGGCTGCTCGCCGTGGTGCTGGTGGTGCTCACCATGGTCACGGTGTCGCTGACCGCGCAGGCGTTCGGCGTGAACCCCGCCGCCGCCTGGGTGCTCGGGGCGGTCCTCGCGCCGACCGACGCCGCCGCGGTCACCGGGCTGGCCAAGCGGCTGCCCCGGAAGCTCCTGACCACGCTGCACGCGGAGAGCCTGATCAACGACGGCACCGCGCTGGTGCTCTTCGCGGTGACCGTGGGCCTGCTCACCAAGGAAGCGGAACCCGGCGCGCTCGGGATCGGCGAGGAGTTCGTCGGGGCCAGCGCCGGGGGAGTGATCGCCGGCCTGCTGGTCGGCGCCGCCGTGGTGCTGATCCGCAAACGGCTCGACGATCCCCTGCGCGAGGGCGCGCTCAGCGTGCTGACGCCGTTCGCCGCGTTCCTGCTCGCCGACGCGGTGCACGCCAGCGGGGTGCTGGCGGTCGTGGTCGCCGGCCTGATGCTGGCCTACGCCGGCCCCCGGGTGATCCGCGCCCGGTCGCGGGTGCTGGCGTACGCGTTCTGGGACCTGTCCACGTTCCTGATCAACGGTGGGCTGTTCGTCCTGCTCGGCACCCAGATCCCCCGGGCGGTGAGGAGCATCACCAGCGCCTCGCCGCAGCGCGCGTTGACGATCGTGCTGCTGGTCACCGTGGTCGTCCTCGTCACCCGGCTGCTCTTCGTCTACCTGACGGCGGAATCGGTGAAGCTCGTAAACCGGCGAGTGGTGATGAACGTGAGCCAGGGTCGGGGCGGCTGGCGGGTCGGCACCGTCGCCGGCTGGTCGGGTTTCCGGGGTGCCGTCTCGCTCGCCGCCGCCCTGGCGGTCCCGGCGACGACGGTCTCCGGTCAACCGGTGGCCGAACGCGACCTGATCATCTTCGTCACCTCGCTGGTGATCGTGCTGATCATGCTCGTTCAGGGCACCACCCTGCCGGTGGTGGTGCGCTGGGCGGGGCTCGCCGGCGATCCCGAGCGGGCCGACGAGTTGCGGCAGGCACGCGTGCGGGCCACCGAGGTGGGCCTGGCCGCGCTGCCCCAGGCCGCCGCCGAGGTCGGCGCCGACGAGGAGGCGGTCCGCCGGCTACAGGACGAGTACCAGCGGCACCTGGAGGACGCCAACGAGGGCTCTGGGCGTACCGCGGAGGAACTCCGTCTGGAACGCCAACTGCGCCTCGCCGTCCTCGACCACAAACGGCGGGAGATCACCCGGTTGCGCGACCGTCGGGAGATCGACGACCTTGTGCTGCTCGACCTTCAGGCCGCGCTGGACAACGAAGAGATCCGGCTGCTGGGCCGCGAGTCCACAGAATGATCGCGGCCGCCGCGATGGGCGGCGGAGCGACGGATTGGCGACACTTCCCGGGCCGCGCACGGGGCGGGTGGCCACCCCGCCGCCGGGTACGGTGGAACCGATTCGGCGTTCGTCGATGCGTTCGGCCCGCGAGGGGGTGCTCATGACCAGCGGGGGGACGGAGGCCGACCTGCGGGTGGTCACCGAACGGGAGTTCCTCGACGAGCTGACCTCGGTCACCCGGGAGCGCGGCGGCACAGAATTCCTCTACCTGATGGCGCAGGGTGACGGCGTCATCGGGGTGCAGTGGGAGCAGCCCGGCGTCGACCATCTGCGCCGCTACCGGGTGCGCGACCCCGGCGGCCCGGCCTGCCCGCACTGCCATCTTCGAAGCGGTGCTGGCGCTGTCGCCCGTGCTGCCACTGGACCTGATGCGGACCGCCCGCACCCGACCGCACTACGAGACGGTGCTACGCACCGGCCGGCTGCCCCACCTGGCGTTCGCCCGGCCGGTTGGCCAGCCCGGGGGGAGCTGGCTCGCCGACTGCCACGCGGTCACCGGCGACCCGCACACCGACGCCGACTGCTCGCGGCACGCCGTGCCCGCACCGAGCGGCGACCCGCTGGATCTGCGCCTCGAGTCGCTGCCCCGGTCGATCCGGCAGCTGTACCCGCACGACGCCGCCGCGACGGCGGACCTCCAGCAGCGGCTGCGGATCGCCCAGGACTGGCGGGCCGACGCGCAGGCCGTCGCGAGCGGGGTCCGTGCGGCGGCGGCGACCTGGGCGTTCCTGCGCAACTCCTGCGTCCTGGGCGTGCCGGTGCCCGGTGCCAAGGGTCTCGTCCTCACCCTCCCGCCGGGCCGGACCCCGGACGACCGACCGCTGGCCGAGCTGCACGCCGCGGCGGTACGCGCGCTGCCAACCGGCGGACGGGTGGCGTATCAGGAGCGGGCCTGCCTGGTGCCGGAGCCGGCACCGGGGGCGCAGCGGATGCCGTCGTACTCCGGCGCGCTGGACCTGACCGGTGCGGCGCCGGTGCGCACGCTGCGGCTGCCGGCGCCACGCCGGCCGCTGAGCACCACCGGCCGGGGCGTGCTGCTGCTCTACGAGGCCCGGCACGCGATGGGCCGGCACGTCGCCAGCGCGCCGGAGCGGGACGACGCCTACTGGGAATCCGAGGCGGCGTTGAACGTCTTCGAGTTCACCCTGTTAAAGCGGGTGGCCGGCCGGCACTACCAGGAGGCGGTGGCCGCCTACCTGCAGGTCCTGCGCCGGGAGGGTGACCTGCTCGCCCGCCCGCACAAGGTGCTCGACCGGCGTCACCGCAAGGCGTTGTCGCTGGCTTTCGGCGGGCTGGACGACGAGGAGCTGCACCTGTGGGCGTCGGTCGCCTACCGCAACGCCATCCTGGTGCTGCTCGGCGACCTGAAGGCGTTCGCCGCACACCTGCGCCGCCAGGCCGCCTGACGCGAAGGAAGGGCACCTTGTTAACGCCTCGTGTATAGGAAGGGCCCCTTCCTAACGGTTCAGAGCACCTGGGCGAGGAACCGGCGCAGCCGGGGATGCTCGGCCCGCTCGAAGATCGCCTCCGGCGGCCCCGACTCCAGCACCACGCCCCGGTCCATGAAGGCCACGGTGTCGGCGACCTGCCGGGCGAAGCCCATTTCGTGGGTGACCACCACCATGGTCATGCCCCCGGCGGACAGGTCGGCCATCACCCCGAGCACCCCCTTGACCAGCTCCGGGTCGAGCGCCGAGGTGGCCTCGTCGAAGAGCATCACCTCCGGCCGCAGGGCCAGCGCCCGGGCGATCGCCACCCGCTGCTGCTGGCCGCCGGAGAGTTGCGCCGGCCGGGCGTCGGCCTTGCCGGCCAGCCCCACCAGCTCCAGCTGGGCCCGCGCGACGGCCTCCGCCTCGTCCTCCCCGAGCTTGCGCAGCCGGCGCAACGCCAGGGTGACGTTGCGCACCACGCTCATGTGCGGGAAGAGGTTGAACTGCTGGAAGACCATGCCCACCCGCTGCCGCAGCGCGTCCGGGTCGTCGCGTAGCACGCTGCGCCCGTCCAGCAGCACGTCGCCGCGGTCCGGCTCGATCAGCCGGTTGATGGTGCGCAGCAGAGTGGACTTGCCCGACCCGGACGGCCCGATCACGCAGGCCGTCGCGCCCCGTGGCACGGCCAGGTCGACGCCGCGCAGCACCCGGTTCGGTCCGAACGCGAGGTGCACGTCGCGTACGTCGAGGCTGACCGAGGTGGTCGTGCTGGCGGTCATCGCCGGTCCCCTTCCGTCGCGCCGGTCAGCGCCGACTCGATGTCGTCCTCGTCGGCCGGCGCGGTGGCCGGCCGGCCGTGGCGCAGCCGCCGGTCGATCCAGTTGACCGCGTGCGTCAGCGGAACGGTCAGCGCCAGGTAGCAGAGCCCGGCCAGCAGCAGCGCGGACTCGTTGCCGGTGGTGGCCGCGTAGTCCTGCCCGATCCGGAACAGCTCCCGCTGGCTGGCCACCAGGCCGAGGAAGTAGACGAGGCTGGAGTCCTTGATCAGCGCGATGAGCTGGTTCACCCAGGCCGGGAGCACCCGCCGGATGCCCTGCGGAATGATCACCATCCGCATCGCCTCGCCCCAGGAGAAACCGAGCGCCCGGGCTCCCTCCAACTGTGCGGCCTCCACCGACTGGATGCCGGAGCGGAAGATCTCCCCGATGTACGCCGCCGCGATCAGCGACAGCGCCAGAATGCCCAGCGGGTAGGGGTCAGGTCCCCAGACCTGCATGCCCAGCGGCGCGAGCCCGACGCCGATCAGCAGGATCGTCGCCGCGGCCGGCAGCCCCCGGAACACGTCGGTGTAGACCCGCGCCGGCCAGCGCAGCCACCGGCTGCGGGAGATGCCGGCGACGGCCAGCAGCAGGCCCAGCACCGAGCCGAGCAGGGCGGCGGAGACCGCCAGGATCAGCGTGTTGGGCAACCCGACGGTCAGCATCTCGGGCAGCGCCTCGCGCATCGCGTCCCAGTCGAAGAAGGTCTCCCACAGGGTGCTCAACGGATCCATTGGTCGCCTCTCCTACCGCCCCGCTCGCTCGTCACCGGGTGTCTCAGGACGCGGCCGACGCCGACGCCGACGCCGACGCCGACGCCGACGCCGACGCCGACGGTGCGGCCGGCACGGTCACCGTGCCGCTGCCCGGGCGGAAGTCCGCCGGTACGGGCCGACCCGGGTAGTACTGCGCCTGCAACCGGCTCCAGGTGCCGTCCGCGATCACCTCGTCGAGGCCCTTGTTCAGCGCCTCCCGCAGTTTGTCGCCGCCCTTGGCGACGGCGTACGCGGTCGGTGCCGGGCTGAGCTGCTTGGCCGCCACAGTGATCTTGCCGTTGCTGTCGGCCGCCGACGTCTCGCCGATCTCGGCCGGGGCGATCCACGCGTCGGCGGTGCCCGCCTTGAGCTGGTTGATCGCGCCGTTGTAGTCCGGCACCCGGACCGGGTTGAGCTGCTCGCCGGTGGCGTAGTCGTCCTGGACGGTGCCCTGCACCACCACGACCCGCTTGCCGGCGAGCTGGTCGAAGCCGGTGATCGGCGAGCCGGCCGGCACGTCCAGGCCGAAGTAGCCGAAGTCGTAGCCGTTGCCGAAGTCGACCGTCTTCTTGCGCGCCTCGGTGATGGTGATCGAGGAGCTGCCGACGTCGAACTTGTGGTTGTTGACCTGGGAGAGCAGCGCGGAGAAGTCGGTGCCGACGAACTCCACCTTCAGGCCGAGCTTGCTGGCCACTGCGGTCAGCAGGTCGTTGTCGAAGCCGGTGAACTTGCCGTCCTTGAGGTACACGTTCGGTGGCGCGTCGGTCAGCGTGCCGGCGCGCAGCACGCCCGGCTGCGCCAGACCGTACGGGTTGGCGGCGGCGTCGGACGAGGTGTCGTCGCCGCACGCGGTGAGCGCGGTGGCGGCCAGGATCGTGGACGCGCCGAGGGCCGCGGCGCGGGTCAGGGCAGGAAGGAATCGCACAGGTGTCTCCGAAGTTTGCGCAGCGGCGGACGCAGATGTGCGCCGCCGACGGTGCGCCCGGTGGGCGTACCGCTGGGATGGGTTCGGGAAGGGGTGCGCTAGTACGCGCGGCCGCGACAGGCGGCGCTGCACACCCGCATCAGGTCCACGTGCCGCCTGCGGGTCAGTGCCGGTGTCGGCCAGCCGGTGCGGGAATCCGCGGCGTCGGCTGATGGTGTGGTGCTGAGGATGCGCATGGCTCTCCCGGGTCTGTGCTGACCTGGGTGCCAGGCCACGCTTGCACCGACGTCGTGCCGGTGCCTGGTCTTCACCCGGGGCACCCCACCGCGGAGGAGGGTTGCCGGCCAGCGAGCCGGGGCTTCGCGCTGGCGCTCATGACCTGCGCCGAGGCTAGCAGCCCGGGGAGGCGGATCGTCCAGTCGTTATGACCACGCTCACCGTCCGCGACTGGCGTCCGGTCGGCAGGTCAGCTGGCGTGCACGTGCGGACGGCGGCGCGGGTCGGGTTCCTGGCGGCGCAGGATCTCCCGGGTGACCGGGGCGATCTCGCCGTGGCCGAACGCCAGGTAGCGCAGCAAGTTGCCGCCCGGGTTGCCCTCGGTCCACTCGAAGTAGATGTGCGGGCACCGCCCCGCCCGGTCGCGGATATCCAGCAGCAGGGCGGCCACCGCGCTGGGCACCGCGGAACTGGCGAGGCTCAGCACCGGGTACCGGTCGTGCTCCACGCTGCCACGGATCAGCAGCTCGGTCTCGAAGTCCGACGGGTCGGTCACCGTCACCTCGACGAAGATCACCGCGCTGTCGGCCGGGAAGTCGTTGTCCGCCACGGTCTGGGCGAGCTTGTCGCGGTACTCCGCACGGTCCCGGGTGGCCGGCTCGTGCGCGATGAGGCGGACGCGGCGCCCGCTGCACTCGTCGATCAACCGGGTGGCCTCGGCGTCCAGCTCCACCCGGTCGACCCGCAACTCGAAGGCGCGGAACAACCGGGACAGCAGCGACACCACGATCATCCCGCCGATGAAGCAGGCCGCGATCTTCACGCCGTCGGGACGTTCCACCACGTTCGCCGCGGTGGTGTAGACGAAGGCGATCGCGATGATCCCGAACGCGACCGTCCGGCCACGCTGGCGCCGCCGCCGCGCCGCGAGGGTCACCGCCGTCGCCGCCGAGGTGATCAACACCAGGACCCCGGTGGCGTACGCGCCGCCCTGCGCGTCCACGCTCGCCCCGAAGGCGACCGTGATCAGAAACGCCACCCCGGTGAAGACCAGCACCAGTGGCCGTACGGCCCGGGCCCAGGTCGGCGCCATGCCGTAGCGGGGCAGGTAGCGGGGTACGAGGTTGAGCAGCCCGGCCATCGCCGAGGCCCCCGCGAACCAGAGGATGCCGATGGTGGACAGGTCGTAGACCGTGCCGAACACCTCACCGAGGTTCTCGTGCGCCAGGTAGGACAGCGCCCGGCCGTTCGCCGGCCCGCCCGGCTGGAACGCCTCGGGCGGGATCAGGACGGCGGTGGTCACGCTGCTGGTGATCAGGAAGACACTCATGATCGCGGCCGCGGTGGTGAGCAGCCGGCGGGCGCCGCGGATGCGGCCCAGCGGGCGGTCCTCCGAGTCCCGCCGGTCCCCGCGGATGTGCGGCATGACCGCCACCCCGGTCTCGAAGCCGGACAGGCCCAGCGCCAACTTCGGGAACACCAGCAGCGAGAACCCGATCACCAGCAGGGGATCCCCGTGGCTGGTGGTCAGCGCGCTGGTCCAGTCCGCGACCGCGCTCGGGTGCGTCACCACCCGCCACAGACCGTCGGCGATCACCACCGCGTTCAGTGCCAGGTAGACCGCGACCAGGACGACGGCGATCCCGATGGCCTCACCGAACCCCTTGAGGAACACCGCGCCGAGCAGCGCCACCAGCAGCAGCGTGACCAGGACCTCGTGTCCCCTGAGCGCGCTGGGCCAGAACGGGTTCTCGTCGATGTGCGCGGTCGCGTCGGCCGCCGAGAGGGTGATGGTGATGATGAAGTCGGTGGCCGCGAAACCGAGCAGCACCAGCACGAACAGCTTGCCCGGCCAGTAGCTCAGCAGGCGTACCAGCATCGCGATGGAGCCCTCGCCGTGCGGGCTCTCCACCGCCACCCGCCGGTAGACCGGCAGCGCACCCAGCAGGGTCACCAGCACCAGCACCAGGGTCGCCACCGGGGAGAGCGCGCCGGCGGCCAGCGCGGCGATGCCCGGTTGGTAGCCGAGCGTCGAGAAGTAGTCGACGCCGGTCAGGCACATCACCTTCCACCACGAGTGGTGGCGATGTTCCGGCGGGCGCCCGTGCGGGCCGTGCCGCTGCGCCGCCTGCTCCGAACCGCCGTCGATCAGCCAGGCCCGCAGTCGACCGGCCCGGCGGCCGGCGCGCCTGTCGACCTCCATCGGCGCTTCCCCCGTCGTCCGCCCACGGTCACCGCGAGTATCCGCCAGCGGACCCGGGCCAGTCCGCCAGTGCGGGGAACTCGCCCGCCCGGGCACCCGGGCGGACGGCGCGTCGCGGGGTTTCGGGTCGTGGTCACGGGGGAAGCAGCGCCTCCCGGCGTCCCGCCCCGAACATGCCCCGGGCGGTTCGGGCAGTCGCCGGTTGGTGCGTCCGGGGAGGGAGCGGGTCATGGTCGGCGGCCGTCGGTTCCGCCCGGGCGGTGGCTTCGGCCGCCGGCTCGACGAGCACGAGGTCCGCGTCGGCCAGCCGCCGCGGGTAGAGCCGCCCACGCCGCCCACCGGCGGCCTGGTGGACAGTGCCGTCTACATCCGCGGGCACCGGTTCGCGTCGCCGGGCGGCCTCGCCGAGACGTACCGCTGCCTGCAGGAGCAGAGCGACGCGATGGCCTGGATCGGGTTGTACCGGCCCGACATCGACCAGATCACCTCGCTGGCCCGGGAGTTCCGGCTGCACGACCTGGCGGTGGAGGACGCGATCAACGCCCACCAACGGCCCAAGCTGGAACGGTACGGGCACACGCTCTTCGTGGTGCTGCGCGCCGCCCGTTACGACGACCTGCGGGAAGAGGTCGAGTTCTCCGAGCTGCACCTGTTCATCGGGCCCGGGTTCGTGGTCACCGTCCGGCACGGTGAGGCACCGGACCTGGCCGCGGTGCGGCGGCGGCTGGAGGCGGACGCGCAGATGCTCGCCCAGGGCCCGGAGGTGATCCTGTACGCGATCCTCGACCAGGTGGTCGACGGGTACGCACCGGTGGTGGCCGGGTTGGAGAACGACATCGACGAGATCGAGACCGAGGTCTTCGGCGGCGACCCGAACGCCAGCCGGCGCATCTACGGGCTCAGCCGCGAGGTCATCCAGTTCCAGCGGGCCGCCCGTCCGCTGCTCGCCGTGCTCGACGCGCTGGCGGCCGGCGCCGGCAGTTACGGCACCGACGAGGAACTGCGCCGCTACCTGCGGGACGTGACGGACCACCTCACCCAGGTGGTGGAGCGGGTGGACGGCTTCCGGCATCTGCTGCAGAACATCCTCACCGTCAACGCCACCCTCGTCTCGCAGCAGCAGAACGAGGAGATGCGCAGTCTCACCGCGGCCAGCTACGCGCAGAACGAGGAGCTGAAGAAGGTCTCCTCGTGGGCGGCGATCCTGTTCGCCCCCACGCTCATCGGCACGGTGTACGGGATGAACTTCGCGCACATGCCGGAGCTGAACTGGCGCTACGGCTACCTGTTCGCGCTCCTGCTGATGGCCCTGGTCTGCGGCAGCCTCTACCTGATCTTCAAGCGGCGCGGCTGGCTGTGACCGGACCGGCGAGGGTCACTCGATGCCGCGCAGGATGTGCCGTTCGTCCTCGCTGTCGTCGTCGCCGGCACTGATCCGGCCGAGCAGCACGGCGGCGGCCCAGATGGTCAGGGGCGTGGCCGCTCCGGTCATGCCGCCGCCGGTCTGGTCGTCCCGGGTCTGGTTCCGCTCCGTACGCGGTGGCCTGCGCTGAGCCTGCATGGGCACTGCCTCTCCTCGTCGAAGCCGCCCCGGGCGGCGCGACGTGCGCCCGCGCCTCCGGCCGGGCCGCCCGCGTGCGGGCAGATCTCCACCGGTACAGCAGCCATCTCGCACCATCCCACGCCCGGGCTCGTCCGTACCCCTGGTTTTCAATTTCCCGACTCTCGCCGCCCCGGGGGGAGGCTCACCAGTGGTGCGGCTGCGCCCGCCCCGAGGCCCGGCAGAACCACGGTCAGCCCAGGAGATCCCTCTTGACGAGTGCGGCCAGTTCCTCGAGTGGGGTGTCGCGGTCGCAGTCAAAAAGATGCACTTCGCCCTTCGGCCCCTTGATGTGAACTTCGATCCGCTTGTCCGGCCGCTTCAGCGCGACAGCGCGGAACGCGCGGGCGATCCGCAGCACAGTTTCTGGTCCCTGCAGGAGCGAGACGAATGTCGCCGCGCCGGTGGCGCCCGTCACGATGAGTTCGACGATGCTGCCCCTCGGCTTGGGCCTCTGGCGGGCAGCCCCGGACGTGACCAGCTCGCTCGCCAACTCCGACGGCACGCAAAGGTAGATCATGTTTCGCTCCCTAGATCGCCTGATACATCGCCCAGACCATGGGGTGTGGATGAGTGATGTCCTCGTCCGAGGTGACACCGCCACGGACGGAGAAGATCCGCCACTCGTCGTACATCCGCAGCTGAAGTCGTCGCAGCGCAAGGTCATGGGGGAGCGGACAGGTCATCGCCTCCGCGAGAAGGTCGTCAAAGGCTGTCGCGAAGGAGCTGTCCGGAATGTCGTATCCGGTCGCGACGACCTCGCGTGCCCCGCCTCCGAGAATGCAGGCCGCGGCCAGGCCCACCGCTTCGCCGCCGAACAGTGACCGCCCTGCGCTCGAACAGCAGGACAGCACGACACGGGATGGCAGAGGCAGGTACGCGCTGCCATCCTCGAAGCGGCCGAAGAACTCGCCGGCGTAGATCGCGAGAGAGTCTTCCCCTGGTTCGAGCGATTTTGGTAGGTCGAGGCATGCGCGCGCGGGGTCGCTCCAGGAGTGGGCGTGCCCACGGTAGTAGAAAATTCCAGGCGGATGCCCGGCGCACTCCTCATGTAGTGCTTCCCGCAGCGCCGCCTTGGCGTCGCTGCGAGGGACGGACGTGGCTCCGAAGTATTGGCGTGCGTTGGAGGCGAGGAAAGCGCTTGATCCGCTGAGATCGCCCTGCGGGTCATCGACAGCCACGAGGAGGTCGAGTGGCGCGCTCGGCGATTGGGTCGCGCGTCGCTCGTCGACCTGCTGCGAGATCGAGTGTCGGATGCGTGCCCGTTCCACGAGCCGGAACCCGTCGCGATCCGTTCCGCCGACCTGCGCGATCGGCCACGGGACGCCGCTCAGCCCCGACCCGGCCGCGATGACGAGCTCAACGGGTTGCTCGACGGACGCCGCCGTCATTGCCGTGACGAGGGACGGTGGCAGCAGGCGGCCGAGCGACAACGACGCGATCCGTTCGTCGGCGGTCCCCCATTCGGAGAGGTGGTGTATCGGGTCGAAGGTTGGTGGAGCACCGTCCGACGTGACGCCGAAGGCGAACCCTCCCACATCTGCGTCGATGCCGAGGAGCACATCGTTGAGACTGTGGTCGCTGGTCAGGTCGATCACGCCACATTCGAGGGGAACGCCGTGCTGCAGTACGGACCAGTAGACGGATGATCCGTATCGGGAGATGCCGAACCACCACGGCACGCTGTCCTGGAAGTGATGTCCGCCTGCGGCGGCTGGCGGGACCAGCGTCGTGGCGTTCATGGCGTCCTCGAGCGCCGAGAAGAACGCAGCCGGTGCCGTGCTCTCCGATGGACCGGCGGCGGACGCCTCACCCGACCCTGCCGGGCTCGTCGCCTTGACCTCGGTCACCGGACCGGGCGAGCTGACCGTCTCAAGTGTCGCGGCGAGCGAGGCGCGGAGACGGTCCTTTTCGATGAACGCGGCGACCAATTCCGGCTTGCCTTTCCGCACCGCGCAGCCCAGCGCGATCTGGCGGGCCGGCAGGTAGCGCATCCACATCGACTCGCGCAGAGGATGATCACAGGCTCCATAACGGAGGTCCTCCGAAAGGTCCCACGCTGCCAGGGCCTCGCTCAGCGACTCCTCAACAGTACCTGTCCCGTAGAGCGCCCGCGCGCGCTGCTGCCGAATCGCTGCGTGTATCCACTGCTCGGAGGGAGTGTCCGCCAGGATTTCCTGGGTGATGTCGCAGTGGACCAGCGCCTCTTCATGGCGGCCCGCGTCGTTGAGAGCCATGATGGCCCGTTCGGTGATCAGCGACCCGGCCAGCCTGCCAAAGTTCCACAACGGCATGAACCAGTCAAGGTCGCTCGGCAGTTGATCGCCCATCTGAATGATGTCCATGGCGGCGATGACGCGGCGCAGGGCCTCGTTGATTTCCGCCGCCTCGTCCATCTGAGATCGCAGCTCTCGGTAGGTCCCCGGATCGTCGGAATTGTAGAGGCAGATCAACGCCAATGTCGCATTGCGGCTCGCGAGCTCGGGTTTGTTGGTCGCGGTGGTCGCGTGGTAGAAGAACTCCCCTGAGAGCGACCACTGGGCGTAACGAAGGTATTCGCGCCCGAATAGGAAGAGCGCGTTGGCGAGCAACGGATCCGGCCGCCCGTTGCCACTGCCGAAACCGCGCTCCACGTATCGCGCCGCCGCAGTGGGAAACAACCCCAACACGGCCTTGTGGTGGTCCCCGCGGTCCAGAGCGGTGAGCGCCTCGAGATAGCTCAGAAGTTGGAACGCGGGGGCGTTGTCGACTCGCGCATTTCCGTCTTTGTCGTTGAGGTGAGCGTCCAGCTTCTCGGCGACCGCGCGGCTGGCCTCGTTGGACGATGAGCCGATTTCGGGCACAGCGACACAGGCAATACGTTCCGCGCGCCTGACGGTGCGGGCGAGTGCGGTCGGGACCCAGGACATCTGCCCTCCGGGCTGCGTTGTCCGCGCGGGATATTGAGGAATGTGGGCGTACAGGAAGCCCGATGTTGCCACCCATGGGAAACAGCGATGCCAGACTGTCCGGCTTCGGTCAGTTGGGCCCCGACGGATTGCAGAGGGCTCGTGTCTCCAACGCCGGTGCGCCGGTGGCTTGTGGCAGCGGGGTCAGGGCAGCGGGTGGGCGATGCCGCGGGCGTGGTCGGTGAGCGCCGCGCCGACCACGGTCGCGGCAACCGGCAGCACCTCCAGGCAGCGGCGCACCGCGGCGGCCATCAGCACGTTCGGTACGCGCATGGAGAGCGTGCAGTGCGGAACCCAGCGTCCCGGCTGGTAGTGCTCGACCAGGGTGATGCCGGCAGCGGCCAGCCGGTCGTGCACCAGCCGGTGGTGCGCCAGCAGCTCCGGGGTGACCGTCGGGCCGAGCCACAGCACCCGGCCGACGAACTGGCCGGCGTGCTGGAAGTCGAGCCGCAGCGGTGCGGCCACGACCGTGCCGCGCAGCGCCGCGGCGACCTGCTCGGGGTCGAAGCGGGGCGCCACCGCGAGCGAGACGTGCGGGCGGTGGCGCTGCTCCAACAGCGAACGCATGCTCTGCACGCCCTCGGCCTCCAGCGCGTCCCAGAGCACCCGGATCCGCCGGGTGGCGTCCGGATCCAGATACAGCTCCAACGCGGCGACCACCTGATCACCGTAACGGCAGAGGTTTGCCCGACGACTCAGGCGGTACCTGATCGGAAACAGACCAGGAGGCGTGACCCGTGGACGTGAGTGATCTGCTGACCGAGGCGTACGACCGCCTGCCCGACCTCGTCCGCGCGGCGGTCGACGGCCTCACCCCCGAGCAGCTGCATCGGGCGCCCGGTCTCGGCGCCAACACGATCGGCTGGCTGGTCTGGCACCTGACCCGCATCCAGGACGATCACGTCGCCGACCTGCTCGACACCGACCAGATCTGGGTCAGTGGCGACTGGGCGGGCCGGTTCGGGCTCACCGCCGACCCGGACGACACCGGCTACGGCCACTCGCCCGCGCAGGTCGCCGCGGTGCGGCCGGAGAGCGCGCAGGCGCTGATCGACTACTACGAGGCGGTCTCGGGGCGGACCCGCCCGTTCCTGGCCGGTCTGCGCCCGGCGGACCTGGACCGCGTGGTCGACGAGGCGTGGGATCCACCGGTCACCCTCGGCGTCCGGCTGGTCAGCGTCGCCCACGACGACCTGCAACACGTCGGCCAGGCCAGCTATGTCCGCGGCCTGATCGGAGCCGACTGACCGGCGGCGACCGCCGGGCTCAGGGCACGATCACGGCCCGGCCGTCCAGCGTGCCATCGCGCATCTGCCGGTACGGGGTGAGCCCGGCGTCGGTCAGTGGCGCGGCGTCCACCGGATCCATCCCGGCCGGCAGCGGCACGATGTGCCGTGCGGCCGCTGCCCGGAGTCGCGCCGGTGTGGTCGTCACCCGGTCCGGGTGAGCCGGCCTCACCCCGTTGCGGGGGATCCTGCGGGGAAGCGAAGGAGGGGACGTGATGGGTGTGACGGTGGCGGAATACCTGCGACAGCTGGACTCCGGCCGGCGTACCGACCTGCCGGAGACGACCTCCGGGACACTCCGGCTGGACGCGCGCGAGGACGGCCGCACCGAGCACTGGTACCTGACCGTCGCCGACCAGCACGTGCGGGTGACCCAGTCGAGCGACGACGCGGACCTGGTCATCCGCGCCGACCCGGCGGTCTTCGACCGGTTGGCGAGCGGGGAGACCCACGTGGCGACGGCGCTGCTGCGCAACGAGCTGACCGTGCAGGGAAACCTGCAGCTGCTGCTGCTGCTGCGGCGCATCTTCCCCGGGCCGGCCGGTGCCCGCCATCCGCGCGAGCTGGGTCGGGCCGCGATGGCCGGGCGGAAGGGGCGACAGTGAGCCGCGAACGGGTGCACGTGATCGCGGGCAACGCCTTCGCGATCAGCGACGGGCAGGGCGACGTGGCGGAGGACCCGGGAAGTCCGGTCGGGCTCTTCTCGTTCGACACCCGCTTCCTGTCGCGCTGGGTGCTCAAGGTCGGCGGGGAAGAGCTGAACGTGCTCTCCCGCGACGACATGACGTACTTCGAGACCCGGTTCTTCCTGGTCCCGGGCGCGGCGAGTCACTACGTCGACGCCGACGTGTCGGTCATCCGGCACCGCTCGATCAACGACAGCTTCAACGAGCGCATCACGTTGCTGAACCACTCGGCGGAGCCGGCCGAGTTCACCGTGCGGATGGACATGGGCAACGACTTCGCCGACCTGGCCGACCTGGCCGACGTCGCTCAGGGCCTGGAGCTGCGGCGACGGGACGTCGGCGTCGCCGCCGACTCCGCGCGCGGGCAGCTCGTGCTGCGGTACGAGCGGGAGCGGTTCGTCCGCGCAACCACCATCAGCAGCACGGCTCCCGCCGACGTCGACGAGCGGGGAATGACGTTCCGGATCCGGATCGAGCCCGAGGGGAAGTGGGAGACCGACCTGCACGTCACCATGAACATCCAGGGCGAGGGCGGCCGGGACCTGCGCAAGGACCTGGAGTCACACCGGGAGCACGTACACGGAGGGATGCGTGAGGAGCTGGCGGCCTGGATGGACCGTGCCCCACAGTTGGTGGCCGAACGGGACGGCTTGGAGAAGACCTACCGGGGCAGCCTGGCCGACCTGGCGGCGCTGCGCTACCTGCCGCTGGCGCACGACACCCGGGTGCCGGTCGGCGGCCTGCCCTGGGCGATGGGGCTCTGCGGGCGGGACAGCATCTTCACCTGCCTGCAGACCATGGCGTTCACCCCCGAGCTGACCCCCGCGACGCTGCGGTTGCTGGCGCTGTTGCAGGGCGGCCAGCTCGACGACGAGCACGAGGAGGAGCCGGGCAAGATTGTCGCCCAGCTCCGCTACGGCGAGTCGGCCGCGTTCGCCGACCGGCCGGACGCGCTGTACTACGGCGCGGCGGACACCACTCCGCTGTTCGTCGTCCTGCTCGACGAGTACGAGCGCTGGTCCGGCGACGTGGACCTGGTCCGCGAGCTGCGCCACCCGACCCGGATGGCCCTGGACTGGATCGACGAGTACGGCGACCTGACCGGCGACGGGTACATGCGCTACCAGCGCCGCAACGAGCGGCACGGCCTGATCAACCAGTGTTGGAAGAACTCCCCGGACGCGATCACCGACGCCTGTGGCCGGCAACCGGCGCTTCCCCGGGCCACCTGCGAGTTGCAGGGCTACGCCTACGACGCGAAACGGCGCGGCGCGCGGCTGGCCCGGGAATTCTGGGGTGACCCCGGGTACGCCGACCGGCTGGAGCGGGAGGCGGCCGAGCTGAAGGACCGGTTCAACCGGGACTTCTGGTTGCCGGAACGGGAGTACTACGCGTTGGCGCTGGACCCGTACGGCGAGCCGACCGACGCGCTGTCATCCAACATCGGGCACCTGCTGTGGAGCGGGATCGTCGCGGACGACCGCGCCGAGGCGGTCGCCGAGCACCTGCTCGGCCCGCGACTGTTCAGCGGCTGGGGGGTGCGCACCTTCGCCACCGGGCAGCAGCCGTACAACCCGGTGGGCTCACACCTGGGGGCGGTGTGGCCGTCGGACAACGCCCTGATCGCGGCGGGGTTGCGGCATTACCGCTTCGACACGCACGCGGGCCGGATCGCGGCCGGCATCTTCGACATGGCGCAGACGCTCGGCGGGGCGGTGCCGGAGCTGATCGCCGGCTACGAGCGCAGCACCACGAAGTACCCCGTCCAGCTGCCGGCGGCCGGTCGTCCGCAGTCGTGGTCCTCGGGTGCGCTGCTGATGCTGCTGGGCACCCTGCTGGGGCTGCGGCCCACCGGCGACAACCTTCTGGTCAATCCGGCCCTGCCAGCGGGCTTCGGCAGGGTCGAGCTGCTGGACATCCCGGGCCGTTGGGGTCTCACCGACGCGTACGCCGGAGACCGTTCCCCCATGACCATCGCCCATCGCCGACTTCGGTGATCGCGGAAGGTGCATCAGGGCACGCCGTCGGCGGTGACGCCTACTTCCTGCGTACCGTGCACGGTCGGTGTGGGTCGGGTGGCGGTGCGCCGAGCGAATGTGCGGTCGATGCCGACGAAGAGCAGGCCGAGCAGCCAGAACGCGACGGCGAAGGAGAGCGCGCTGATCGCCACCCCGGCGTAGCCCAGCTCGCCCGCGTCCAGGAACGGGTACGGGTAGCCGTGCACGACCAGCCCCCGCAGGAGGGCGAAACCGAGGTAGCCCAGTGGAAACGCCAGCCACCAGGCCGCGTACCGCAGGCGCAGCCGGCCGCGCTGGTCGAAGAGCACCCAGTCGGCGACCGCCAGCAGCGGCACCACCGTGTGCAGCAACTGGTTGCCGAGTGCCTCGCCGGCGGCCCGGTCCGGCTGGGCCATCGCGAACGGGCTGGCCGGGTTGGCAAGCACCAGGTGGTAGACCACGCCGGTGATGGTGATGTAGAGCGTGACCGCGCCGCGTAGCGCCGACGGTGGATCGGGTCGGTCCCGCCATGCGCTGAGGCCTGCGTACGCCGCGAGAGCGCCGATCGCGACGTTGCTCTGGATGGTGAAGTACGGCAGGAGCCCGGTGAGGGTGGCCGGGCCGAGCGCGGTGAGTGCGATCCCGGCCAGCACGCTGAGCACCACCACCAGGCGCAGGACCGCCGCCGCGCGTCGCCGCCGCAGACTCATCGGGGCAAGTTATCAGTCCACGGGCGACCCGTGCTCAGCTGGACGAGCCGTACGAGGCGGGGGAGTCGCCAGCGGGCGTCCCGGCCGGTCAGGTCGGTGGGCCGCCCGGCGGGGAGTGCCGGCCGTTGCCCGGTGGGGTGCGGTCCGGTCCGGCAGCGGTGGGTCGGTTGTCCCGGGGGCCGGGCGGCTGTGGGCGCCGACTCGGCGTGGTCCCTGGTCGCTTGTCGGTCGCCCGGCCCGGCGCCGGCTCGGCGGCCAGGACCCGCACGCAGTAGTCGGCCACCCGCTGCCGGTCACCGGCGGCGGCGATCAGGCCGGAGAAGGCCGGGTTGTCGAGGGCCCGGCCGTGGTCGTCCCCGGCGCCCGCCTGGTACGCCCGGCACAGGCCCGCCACCTCAGCGGCGACCGAGGTGGGCGGCACCGGCCCGCTCGTGTCCGGTGCGCCCGATATGAGCTGCCCACCACCCGTGGCGGGGGCGGGCACGGCGGGTGGACCGGTGAGCGCCGGCACGGTGACCATGGGCGGGCGCGGTGGACGGGGCGCAGCGCCGTTGGTGGCCGCCAACGCCACCCCGCCGCCAACGGCCAGGGCGAGGGCCGCCACGGCGGCCCTGCCGCCGAACAGGGCGAGGCGGCGTGAACGGCCGGCGGTCGGTCGGGAACCGGCCGGTGCGACGCCCTCTCCGGCCTGCTGGGCGGACTCGCCACGGAGGCGGCCGTGGCGCTCCCGACGGAAGGCCAGCACGGCGACGTCCTCACCGGCCAGCTCCGCGGGGCGCGGCGCGGCGCGTGCCGCGGTCAGCAGCAGCACGACCGGTCGTGGCCCGGCCGATGGCTCGACGGACCCGCCGAGCAGCCGCTCGGCGGTCTCCTGGTTCATCCGGTCTGCGTTCATCTCGTGTCCCTCAGCGCCGCCCACCTGCGCGGTGTCACATCCGCCCGCGCGGGGCGGAACCGGGGTGACACGCGAGGTGGACGACGGGGACCGCTGGCGAACGCCGGTGGCCGGTCGGCCCGCTCAGCCCATGGTCTTGGTGCCGTCGATCGCCTCGCGCAGGATGTCGGCGTGCCCGGCGTGCTGAGACGTCTCGGCGATCAGGTGCAGCAGCACCCGACGGACCGTCCAGCTCGCCCCCGGCTCGAACCAGGGTGCCTGCGGCAGCGGGTGCGCCGCGTCCAGGTCGAGGGTGGCGATCAGCTCGTCGGTCTGGTCGGCAACCTGCCGGAACCGCTCGACGAGCCCGGCAAGGGTCTCGCCCTGCGTCGTCCGGAACTGGCCCGCCCAGTCGATCTCCTCGCGTTGCATCGCCTCCGCGCCGCCGACGGCGAAGAGCATCCACCGTTGCTCGGTGCCGGCCACGTGCTTGATGAGGCCGCCGAGGCAGAGCTCGCTGACCGTGCTGCAGGTGGACGCCTGTTCGTCGGTCAGCCCGTCGACGGTGTGCAGGAGGAAACCCCGGTGTCGGCGCAGTGTCTGCAGCAGGTCGGCCCGCTCCCCGGTCAGCTGCTCGGTGCTGGTCATGGTGCCACCTCTCCGTCGATGTCCGCTCGGCGCCAGCGTAGGAGTCGGCACCGACAATCCCGGATCCGAAACGACGGCGGCGCGGGCCGCCAGCGGTTGCCGATCCCGGCGCGGAGCGGTCCACTGAATGACATGGGTGTGATTAAGGTGGGCACGTCGTCCTGGGCCGATCAGTCGCTGCTGCGCTCCGGGTGGTACCCGCGCTCGGCCAACACCCCCGCCGGCCGACTCGCCTACTACGCCGGCCGGTTCCCACTGGTCGAGGTGGACACCTCCTACTACGCGATCCCCGCCCCGGAGGTCACGCAGGGCTGGGTCGACGCCACACCGGCCGAGTTCACCTTCGACGTCAAGGCGTTCAGCCTCTTCACCGGTCACCCGACGCCGGTCACCGCGCTGCCTCGCGACCTGCGCCCGGCCGCCGGCCCGAGCCGGATCCGTCGCCGCGACCTGCCGGAGCGGGCGTACGACGAGTTGTGGTCCCGGTTCCGGGCGGCGCTGGATCCGATCGCGGCGGCCGGCAAGCTGGGTGTCGTGCTGCTGCAGTTCCCGCCGTGGCTGGTACGCGGCGCTGCCGCCGAACGCCGCATCGCCGAGCTGGTGCGGCGATGCCGGCCGTGGCGGGTCGCCGTGGAGCTGCGGCACGGGTCCTGGTTCGACGAAGCGGCGGCACCGGCCACGATGGATCTGCTGCGCGCGCGCGACCTCTCGCTGGTCTGCGTCGACATGCCGCAGGGCCACCCGTCATCGGTGCCGCCGATCCTGACCACCACGGCGGAGCCGGCGATCGTCCGGTTCCACGGCCACAGCGATGCCTGGCGCGACGGCGACAAGCAGGACAAGTTCCGCTACGCGTACGCCGAGCAGGAGCTGCGGCACTGGGCCGGGCTGCTGGCCGAGCTGGCCGGCCCGGCCGACGAGCTGCACGTGCTGTTCAACAACTGCTGCGCGGGTCAGGCACAGCGCGACGCCACCCGGCTGGCGCAACTGCTCGCCGAGAACATTCTCGGAGCCGGGCCGGAACGCCAGACCGTCCCGGCCCGCGCCACGTCGACCGGCTGAGGGTCGGGCGCCGGCGCCCGGGGGTCCCGGTCCGGGCGACGTCAGGTGGTGCCGTCAGGAGCGCCGGCCTCGGGTCCGCAGCGCGTCCTGGGCCCGCTCGTCGATGTCCGCATCGTCCGGGAAGGAGCGGCGGCTGGGTGCCGGGTCCGGGGGCGCGCCGGGTCCGGCCTCGGTGGTACGGGTCGGTTCCACCGAGCCGAAGCCGTGCCGGCCGGCCGGGCCGGACCGACCCGCCGGGGCGCCGGCGCGGCGATCACCCCGCTGCCCCTCGGGCACCGCCGTCTCCTCGCTGCCCTCGTCCATCGGCGAGTGCTCATCCACGCCCCAGGGCGGCTCGGCGTCGAAGCCGTCCTCGGCCTTCCACGGCTCGACCGCCTCCGGCTCCAACCGGTCGCCGCTGCCACTGGGTCCCTCGTGCGCCGTCATGGCCACCCCGCTCGTCGGGTCCGCCGCTACCGGCGGACGATTGCCCTCCCCGGACCGTCCGGCTCGCCCGGTCGCGGCCGCCCGCCGTGCCCGGTCGTAACGGCGGCGCCGAGCCGGCCGGCGCCCCGCCGTCGAGGTGCCGGCGGGACGCCGGCCAGCCCGGCGCTCAGCGCCCGGCCATCGCCATCTGCCGCTTGCCGGCGTTCATGCCCGCCATCTTCGCCATCCCCTTCGGGGCGCTCATCAGCATGCCGGCCCGGCCGAGCATCCCCCGGAACACCTGGCCGGGTTTCTGCTGCTCACCCATGTACGAGGTGACCACCACCAGGGTCCCGGTCAGCGCCGGGATGGCCCACTGGAGCAGCCTCATCTGCCGCTGCGAGGCGGCAACTCTGGCCGGTGTCTGGTGGTTCGGCTCGGTGGCGCCGTTCACCGGTGGGGCGCCCGCCTTTTCCAACCGCATGCCGATCAACCGGCTGTAGCCGGTCACCGCGAGCGCGCCGATCGTCAGCGCGGTCTTGATGGTGCTGGCGCGGGCGACACCGGACTGACCGGCCACCCGTGGACTCTCCGTCACCAGTTCGCCGACCGCTCCGGCCAGGTGGGCGCCGATGGCGGCCGCGTTGACCGGGGTCCATTTGGACCATCCGGCCGAGGCGACCGGGAGCCGCTGTGTGGAGTCACTGATCTTCGCCGCCGCGCCGTTAACGCCGAGCGCTCCCATGAGGGAGCCGCCGAACCAGGCCGCGAGACCCAGATCGTGCATCGAGCGCAGTGCGGTATGCCGTTCGGACATCTGATCCCCTTCCGCCGTGTCGGGCGCTGCGGCTTACCCGCCGCCCGGGCGGCTAACCCCGTCCCTGGCCGGCCGGTCCGCGCCGAATCCGGTACTCCAAGGACGTCCGGGCCCTGGGTTGCCGCCTCGTCGCCGGCAGGAGTCGTTCGGTCCGTGGTGGGTAGATCTCGACCGACGCTGAGGAGAGGGGAACGGGATGTCGCAGCCGGAGGAGAGCCGGGAGAAGACCGCCAGTACCGACGCGGTGCTCATGCACCCCGACAACGATCCGCACAAGAGCACCGCGGAGGTGCCGCCGCGCAAGGACCACGGTGAGGTCCGGGTGGAGCGCGACGGCGACCTGGTGCCGCTGGATCAGGAGGAGTGAGCGGGCCGGCCGGGCCGCATGACGGCCGGCCGGCACCTCTCAGCGGCGCGGCAGTTCGCCGGCGAAGCGGGCAACCCGCTGTGCCAGCGGGTTGCCCGCGCGGACCCAGGTGAAGTGGTCCAGCGCCGCGCCGGCCTGGGCCACTGTGTACCGCTCGCGGGTCAGCGGCGCCGCGGTGAGCTTCGCGCAGAGGTGGTCCATGGACTCGTGCGGTGTGTACTGGTCGTCGTCCACGCTGACCGCCAGCACCGGTGTTCGTACCGCGCGCACCGCCGTCTCGGTGTCCGTGCCGTCCAGTTGGGGGAACCGGCCGGTCCGCGCGGTGTACGCCCAGTCTCTGATCACGCCGCGGGCCTGCCGGCCGCCGAAACCCCAGCCCGGCCAGACCCCGAGCAGCGCCGCGGTCGCGGCGATCCCCTGGGTGTACGGCAGCACGCCGAGGCCGCGCCGGCCCGGATAGCTTCGCCAGTAGGGGACGCCGACCGCGACCAGCGCCAGCCCGTCCACCGAGTCACCACCGTGCAGGGCGAGGTGCAGCAGTGCGGCCTGCCCGCCGAGCGAGTGCCCCAGCAGCAGTCGGGTACGCCCGTCCAGCCGCGGCTTGAGCGCGGCCAGTACGGTGCCGACGTCGCTGGCCAGCTCGCTGTAGCCGTGCCGGTCGGCGCGGCTCGGCGCGGGGGTGCTCGTCCCGGTGCCGCGAAGGTCGACGACGACCACCGCCAGCCCGGCGGCGCGCAGCGCGGCCGCGAACGGCCGGTAGTAGCGGGCCCGGACCCCCATCGCCGGCCAGATCACCACCACCGGCGCACCCGCCGGACCGGCCGGCTCCGGATACACCTGCACGCCGAGGCGACCGCCGTCGACGTCGACGAATTCCTGCGCGTACTCCGTGTCCCCGTTCACGGGCCCAGCTTACGGGCCGACATTACCGGCGGGTAGCCGCCGCTGCCGGCTCCCGTTCGTCCGACGCGACGGAGGCCCCGCCGGATGGCGGGGCCTCCGGGGACGATTCCGGTCAGGACACCGAGATCGTCCCGTTGCTCGCCCGCACGCAGGCCACCGCCCGGGCGCTGGTGGTGGCGGCGCCGCTGAGGCACTGGCCGAGCACCTGGTGCCCGGTGGCGTTCGGGTGCCACGACTCCTGGCAGGTCTGGAAGTAGCTGACGCAGGTGTTGGCGATTCGCTGGATCGCGATCTTGTCCTTGCCGGAGAGGCTGGTGACGAAGGTGCCGTTCGGGCTGTCCTGGAGCCGGATCGGGGTGGCCAGCGCGCCGGTCGGGCTGGTCGACGACTCACAGAGCCGCGCGCCGTCGAAGGCCCGCTGCACGTTGAGGTAGACCAGGTCGGCGGCGGGGAACTCGGCGGCCAGGGTGTCCCGGGTGGACTTCACCAGGGTGCCGAGGCCCTGCGAGAAGCGGTGTCCGGGCATCAGGCTGGCCCGGTGGATCGGGCAA
Organism: Micromonospora sp. NPDC005087; assembly: GCF_042872965.1. Classification (NCBI taxonomy): domain Bacteria; kingdom Bacillati; phylum Actinomycetota; class Actinomycetes; order Micromonosporales; family Micromonosporaceae; genus Micromonospora; species Micromonospora sp. NPDC005087. The sequence continues at coordinate 175,871 of NZ_JBIALB010000011.1, forward strand.
CCGGCCGCGTACCGCTCGGCTCCCAGGTCACGGAACTTCTCCCGGGTGTCGTCCCGGCCGTCCTCGGTGTGGAACGTCGGGTTCAGGTCCATCGGCAGCGGGTTGGTGTAGTCCTGGAACACGATCCGGTGCTGCCCGTCCGCGTCCACCTGGTCGAGGGTGGTCAGCAGCTGTCGTACCGCGGCGGTGGTCTCCGCGGTCGCGGCGCTGAGCTGCGCGGCGGTGGCCAGGTCGGCGTCGGTGCACGGCTTCTGCTCCGCCGGGCCGCCCAGGTACGCCCAGAACTCCCACCAGCCCGTCCAGGCGTCGGCGATGAAGCGGTTGGCGCACTTCTCCGCCACGCTGCCGAACGTGAACGAGCTGTTGTTGGAACCCAGGCCGATCAGCACCAGGTCGATGTCCTGGGTCTGCGCGACGGCACGGAGCTGGTTGAGCTGCGAGGCCACGGTACGGCCGCTGGCCCGTGCCTGGGAGGCGTTGGCGATGTCGTGTGGCTGCCCGCCGGAGCAGGCCAGGTTGAACCGGTTCTGGATGCCCGGCAGGTTGGCCTGGTTCAACGAGGCGTTCGCCGAACGGTGGCAGAAGAACGCGTTGTTGTTCGGCGCCGTCCAGCCGGGGAAGCCCTGGGCGACACCGTTGACGTCGACGACCGGGGTGTACGCCCCGGCGCCCTCGCCGCTGATGAAGCTGTCACCGAGCGCCACGGCGGCGGTGGGGAGCGCGGCGGACGCGGGGGCGGGCAGCGCGACGGCGGTCGACAGCGCCGCCGTGACAATCGTGAGTGCCGCGGCGAGCGCGGTACGCCGGAACCTGGCCATGGGGCTCCCTTCCATCGAAAGATGAAAGATTCTCTGAGAGCGCGATCAGATCACCCCCGTGCGATGGGCGTCAATGGCTCGTAGCGAAATCGCTCGATGAAAGACACGCCCGCCCCGGTGCACCGTTCGGTCTCCACCTGGCAGCAACCCCTACCGGCGCCCGCGTTGGCCACCCGGACCGCGCTGGTCGACGAGCTGACCGACCGGATCCTCGCCATCGGACCCGGTCGCCTCCGGGTCGGCGTCGACGGCCTGACCGCCGCCGGCAAGACCAGCCTCGGACACGAGCTGGCCCAGCGCGTCGCCGCCACTGGTCGACAGGTGCTGCGCGCCAGCCTGGACGACTTCAAACGCCCCTGGTCGGACCGGCACCGGTACGACCGGACCTCCGGGCCCGGCTACCACCGCAACGCGTTCGACCTGCCGGCGATCCGGGCCCTGCTGCTGGAACCCGCCGGGCCGGCCGGATCCGGAGCCTGCGTGCTCTGCCTGCGCGACCCACTCACGCAGCGCACGCACACCGACGTCGTCACCGAGGCGCCCCCCGACGCCGTGCTCATCGTGGACGGTGTGTTCGCGTTCCGCCCCGAGCTGGACGACCTCCGCTACCTTGCCGCCGCAAGCGTCTACCTCGCCGAAGCCGACCCGCTCTCACAGGTCGACGCGATCGTGGACAACACCAACCTCACCCGTCCCCGTCTGCTGCCGCACTGAGCGCACGGTCGGGCTGCTCGCGACGCCTCAGCGCCACCGCACCGACGGCGTTCAGACCGACACCCCACACCAGCAGTACGCAGAACCACTGCGCCCACCGCAGCACGCTCATCTCCCCGAGAGCAGGTTGCGCACGCTGCCGAACGGGGTGAGCCACACCTGCGCCGGACGGAGAGCGTCCACCGCGCCCAGCAGCCCGAACAGACCCAACGGCAGGACGATCGTGGCGAGGAACGCGACCACCGTCGACCGCAGCAGCAGGCCCAGCCCGGTGCCCACCAGCCCGGCGACGACCTGTACCAGCACGCTGCCCACCGCGATCGTTCCGACGTGCCGCCACGGGTCGTCGGCCACGTCGGCCGGGGTGAGAGCGAGCGTCGCCGCGCAGATCAGCACCCCGACGACGCCGATGACGACGGCCGGCAGCCCCACCGCGAGCACCGTGGGGATGACCCGGACGGCGTCGGGCGCCCGTCGCAGGTCGCGCACCAGGAGGATGCCGAAGAGCGGCGTCATGACCGACATCAGGCTCTGGACCGTGTCCGAGAGACCGGCGAACGTGCGGTCGGCGGGGTCCATCGCGGGGGTCACGGCCACGGCGGCGAGCAGCCCCGCCAGCAGGGTGCCCGCGAGCAGCCACCGTCGGGCCCGCGTGCCGATGGCGCGCCGGGAAGTGTCGCGAGTCGTCTTGTCCTCGTCCATGCGGCTCCCGCCCCGCGCCGGCGCGTGCCGGGCGCGATCGCCGGTCAGCGTACCGACCGAACGGCCCCTCCGTGGCCCCGCGACCGCCGCCGGCCGACCGGTCGGGACCACTGCGGGCTGTTCGTTGGCTCACGTCCGCGGCCCGAGGCACGGCGGGTCGCGTAGGTCCTCCGGGAGTTGTCCTAGCCTCGGGCTAGGCTCGCTGCGGCGCGCCACGCCGGCTGATGTCGCCGGTGACCGGCAGCACACCGCCGAGACCGGGGAGTACGACCAGTTGACCGCAGAGCCTGACACCCTGTACGGGGCCGATGACCTCACCCACCTTGAGGGGCTGGACGCCGTCCGCAAGCGGCCCGGCATGTACATCGGTTCCACCGACAGCCGTGGCGTGGGTCACCTCGTCAACGAGATCCTCGACAACTCCACCGACGAGGGTGTGGCCGGTCACGCCACCAACGTCGAGGTGACGCTGCACGCCGACGGCTCGGTGCAGGTCGACGACGACGGCCGGGGCATCCCCACCGACGTGCACGCCAAGTCCGGCATCTCCGGCGTCGAGCTGGTGCTCACCCGGCTGCATGCCGGGGGCAAGTTCGGCGGCTCCGGCTACAAGACCTCCGGCGGCCTGCACGGCGTCGGCGCGTCCGCGGTCAACGCGCTGTCCCGCCGGTTCGACGTGACCGTCCGCCGCGCCGGCAAGATCCACTCGATGTCCTTCCGGCACGGCGTGCCGGGGATCTTCGACGGCGACGGGCCGGACGCGCCGTTCACCGCCGGCCCTGGGCTCCAGGTGGTCGGCGCCATGAAGCGCAGGCAGTCCACCGGCACCTCGATCCGCTGGTGGCACGACACCCGCTACTTCGAGACCGGCGCGGCACTCGACGTCGACGCGGTCCGGATGAAGCTGCGCAACACCGCCTTCCTGGTCCCCGGCGTGCGATACCTGCTGCGCGACCTCACCGGCGAGGCGCCCGCCGAGGAGACGTTCCACTACCCCAACGGGCTCAGCGACATGGTGGAATTCCTCGCCCCGGCCGGCGACCGCCCGGTCTCCGGCACCCTGCTGGTCACCGGCGAGGGGACGTACCGGGAGAACGCCGCCGACGCCAACGGCGTCATGCAGTCCAACGTGCAGCGCCGCGCCGAGGTCGAGGTGGCGTTCCGTTGGGGCACCGGCTACGAGCGCACCGTCGAGTGCTTCACCAACACCATCCGCAACGCACACGGCGGCACGCACCGCAAGGGCTTCGAGCGGGCCCTGGCGCGCACCCTCGCCGACGCCGTCCGCAACACCCGCGGGCTGCTCAAGGCCAAGGAGGAGCCGCCCACCCTGGACGACGTCCTGGAGGGGATGACGGCGGTGGTGCACGTGCGGCTCCCCGAGCCGCAGTTCACCTCGCAGACCAAGGACGAGCTGTCCACCACCGGCATCACCAAGGTGATCCAGACCCTGGTCGACGCACACATCAAGGCGTGGCTGGAAGACAAGCGCACCAAGGCCGAGGCGCGCACCGTGCTGCAGAAGATCGTGGACGCGGCGCGGGTGCGGCTCACCCAGAAGCAGCAGAAGGACGCCGCGCGGCGCAAGACCGCCCTGGAGGGCGCGTCGATGCCGCCGAAGCTGGTCGACTGCCGGGCCATCGGCATCGACCGAAGCGAGCTCTTCATCGTCGAGGGCGACAGCGCCCTCGGGACGAGCCGGATGGCCCGCTCCTCGGAATACCAGGCGCTGCTGCCGATCCGGGGCAAGATCCTCAACGTACAGAAGGCCAACCTCCAGCAGGTGTTGGACAATGCCGAGTGCGCGGCGATCGTCCAGGTGCTCGGCGCCGGTTCGGGGCGCACCTTCGACCTGTCCGCACTGCGCTACGGCCGGGTGCTGATCATGGCCGACGCGGACGTGGACGGCGCGCACATCCGTACGCTCCTGATCACCCTCTTCGCCCGGTACATGCGGCCGTTGATCGAGGCCGGTCGGCTCTACGCCGCGATGCCACCCCTGCACAAGATCACCACCAAGGGGCGCAACCCGCAGACCACCTACACCTACACCCAGGCCGAGATGGAGGCGACGGTCCGCAAGCTGGAGAAGTCCGGCAAGCAGATCGTCACCCCGATCCCGCGGTTCAAGGGCCTCGGTGAGATGGACGCCGACGAACTGTGGGACACCACGATGAACCCGGCCACCCGCGCCGTCCGCCGGATCACCCTCGACGACGTGGACGCCGCCGAGCGGATCCTCGAACTGCTGATGGGGGAGAAGGTCGAGCCGCGCCGCAACTGGCTGATCGACTCCGCCGACCGGGTCGACCGTGAGGCGATCGACGCATGAGCACGCGTACCGTCCGAGGGGAAAGCTGAGTCATGGCACGCCGCAAGGAAAACAAGGTCGATCTCTCCTCGTTCGACCAGGCCGGCGCGCGGGTCTTCGACAATCCGCTGGTCACCGAGGTCTCGGACTCCTACCTGGAGTACGCGTTCTCGGTCATCCACTCCCGTGCCCTGCCCGACGCCCGCGACGGCCTCAAGCCGGTGCACCGGCGCATTCTCTGGTCGATGTACGAGCAGGGCTACCGCCCCGACCGCGCGCATGTGAAGTCTGCCCGAATTGTCGGTGATGCGATGGGCAAGTACCATCCACACGGCGACACGGCGATTTACGACGCCATGGTGCGTCTCGCGCAGGACTTCTCGCTCAACGTGCCGCTCATCGACGGGCATGGAAATTTTGGATCTCCAGACGATGGCCCGGCCGCCTCGAGATACTGCATTACCGGAGACACCCGCATCCGACTTGCGGACGGCACCAGCCCTCGGATCGCTGACCTGGTGAACCTCCCGTCAGACAGCGAAGCCGAAGCCGACTTCGAGGTGCTCGACAAGGACGGTAAAGCCGTCCATGTTGACAAGGTGTTCAACTCGGGCGTCCATCCGACGATCCGGATCGCCACGGAAGCCGGATTCTCGCTCCGAGGCAGCGAGAATCACCTGGTGCTCTGTCTTGAGTCACCCATGGGTGTTCCCCTCTTCCAGTGGCGACGGCTCGACGAACTCGCAGTTGACTCGATCGTCTGTGTGGCACGAAATGCCTGGTCCCAGGTCATTCCCACAGCTCGTGAGTATTCGCTGGGCGTTCTCGGCGGGGCGTGGGCGTCCGAGGGCTTCGCGAATGAGTCCAGAGCCGGATTCAACAACACCGACGAGCACTTCTTCGGTGAGGTCCTGCACGCGTACGACCAAGTGGTTGGTGGGCGGCGTTACGTCAGCGAGAGAGAGACCCGTCGCGACCGAAAGCGCATTCAGGAAATTGATGTTCAGCTTTATGCCGGCGGTATGGACGCGTTCCGCGCAAGTCCGTTGGCCGAGTTCATCGGGCATCAGGCCCGGGACAAGTTCGTCCCGCAGTTCGTCTGGAACGGTGGCTGGGGCGTCAAGCGTGCCTTCCTCATGGCCCTCTTCGAGGGGGACGGCGGGGTGCGCGTCGCCAAGGACAGCTTCACCGTCCAGTACACCAGCTACAGTGAGCGACTCACCAGGGAGGCCCAAGAGCTGCTCGCGGAATTCGGTGTCGTTGCCTGCTGGCGCCGCTACACACGTCCCAGCGGCTCGGTCGAGCACCGTTTGGTGATTTCCGGTCTGCGAAACATCAAAGCATTCGCCAACCGCGTGGGATTCCTCCGCACTAAGCAGGCAAAGCTGGACAAGGTTCTGCGACACGCACCGCTGCGTCCGCATCGGCTCAGCAAAGACCACGTTCCGTTCGTTGCCACGTACGTGCGAGACACCTTGGACTTCGACCGCCGCGGTAGCGGACGCAAGTGGCTTACGACCCACAACTTCGATCGCGTCGAGCGATGGGAGACCGAGCGCCTCCGCATCATCGATCGCATCAAGAATCCAGAGCTCCTGGCGACCATCCTTCCGATCATGGACTCTGGGTACCGGTTCGAGCGCGTCACCGAGGTGACGCCTAGCGAGCCGGCCGAGGTCTACTCGGTGCGTGTCAATTCCGAGGACCATTCCTTCATCGCCGGCGGTTTCGTAAACCACAACACGGAAGCGCGGATGTCGCGCGAGGCGATGCTGCTCGTCGGTGAGCTGGGCGAGGACACCGTCGACGTCGAGCCCAACTACGACGGCTCGCTGACCCAGCCGACCGTGCTGCCGGCCGCCTTCCCCAACCTGCTGGTCAACGGCGCGTCCGGGATCGCGGTCGGGATGGCCACCAACATGATCCCGCACAACCTGGCCGAGGTGGTCACCGCCGCCCGCTGGCTGATCAACCACCCGGACGCCACTCTGGACAAGCTCATGGAGTTCGTTCCCGGCCCCGACCTGCCCACCGGCGGCGTGCTGCTCGGCCTGGACGAGGTGCGCCGGGCGTACGAGACCGGGCGCGGTGTGGTGCGGATGCGCGGCAAGGTGGAGATCGGCCCCCTCGAGGGCAGCCGGGGGCGCCAGGCGATCACCGTGGTCGAGCTGCCGTACGGCGTCGGCGCGGAGAAGGTCATCGCGGCGATCACCAACGAGGTCACCAAGACCAAGCGGCTGACCGGCATCGCCGACGTCAAGGACCTCACCGACCGGGAGAGCGGCACCCGGCTCGTCGTCGAGTGCAAGGTGGGGGTCAACCCGCAGGCCCTGCTCGCCGACCTGTACCGACTCACCCCGCTGGAGCAGTCGTTCGGCGTCAACAACCTGGTGCTGGTGGACGGGCAGCCCCGCACCCTCGGGTTGAAGGCGCTGCTGGAGGTGTTCCTGGCCCACCGGTACGAGGTGGTCACCCGGCGCAGCTCGTACCGCCGCCGCAAGCGTCAGGAGCGGCTGCACCTGGTCGACGGCCTGCTGATCGCACTGCTGGACATCGACCGGGTGGTCCGGCTGATCCGGGGCAGTGACGACGCGCAGGCCGCCAAGGACGGTCTGATGAGCCAGTTCGGCCTCTCCGATATCCAGGCCACCTACATCCTGGACACTCCGCTGCGCCGCCTGACCAAGTTCGACCGGATCGAGCTGGAGACCGAGCAGGAGCGGCTGCGTACGGAGATCGCCGAGCTGTCCACGATCCTCGACGACGACAGGGTGCTCAAGAAGCTGGTCTCTGACGAGCTGGCGGCCGTGGTCAAGCAGTTCAGCACCGAGCGGCGGACCACGCTGGTCGACGGCGACCTCAAGGAGGTGCTGGCCGCGTCCGCGCCGGCCGGGCCGCTGGAGGTCGCCGACGACCCGTGTCAGGTGATCCTCTCCGCGACCGGGCTGGTCGCCCGCACCGCGGCCGAGTCGGAGGAGAGCGCCGAGCGGCGTCGCCGCAACGGCCGGGTCAAGCACGACACGGTCCGCGCGATCGTGCACTCCACCGCCCGTGGTCGGGTGTTGCTGGTGACCAGCGCCGGCCGGGCGTTCAAGATCGACGTACTGCCGTTGCCGGTGCTGCCCGAGCAGGCGGGCACGGTGTCGCTGCGGGGTGGGATGTCCGCCGCCGAGCTGGTGCCGCTGGAGGCGGGGGAGACGGTGGTCGGCCTGGCCCCGCTCGGCGGGCCGGCGGACGGTTCGCCGGGGTTGGCGCTCGGCACCCGGCAGGGCGTGGTGAAGATCTGTGCGCCGGAGTGGCCGGTGCGCTCCGACGAGTTCGAGGTGATCGGCCTGCGGGACGGCGACGAGGTGGTCGGGGCGACCTGGCTGACCGACGGCGCCGAGACGCTGACCTTCGTCACCTCGGAGGCGTCGCTGCTGCGTTTCGCCGTCGGGCTGGTCCGCCCGCAGGGCCTCAAGGGTGGCGGCATGGCCGGCATCAACCTGCCCGCCGGAGCCCGGGTGGTCTTCTTCAGCGCGGTGCGCACCGACGACCCGGGGCACGGTGAGCCGATGGTGGTCACCTCCACCGGGGCGACGGTCAAGGTGACGCCGTTCAAGGCGTACCCGGCGAAGGGTCGGGCGACCGGCGGCGTGCGCGCGCACCGTTTCCTCAAGGACGAGACGGACGTGGTCGTCGCCTGGGTGGGGCCGCGTCCGGTGGGCGCGACCGGCACCGGTGAACCGGTCGAGCTGCCCGCCGCCGACCCGCGCCGCGACGGCTCCGGCTTCGCCGTGATGCTCGGCCCGACGGTGGTCGGCCACCTGGTCGAACGCGACTGACCCGCCTCCTGCCTGACCCGACCCCCCACCCGAGGGGGGTCGGGGCGGGGGTGGATCAGGTGCCGCTGGGGACTCGCTCCCGCTCCCGCTCAGCCCCGGGCTGCCGGACGATTGTCGGCGCAGGGTAGGCCGGGCGGAGCGTGAGGAGACTGCCGACCAGCCCGGAGAAGAGCACCACCACGCCGAGCGCGATCGCGGTGGCCGACGGGAGCACCACCCGCCCCTGGGGACCCCGGGCCGAACGGCTGGGCCGGGCGGCCGAGCGGACGATCTCGTCGATCCGCTCGGCCTGCCTCTCGCGCGCCGCCGCTGCGCGTCTCAGGCGACGCCGACGGGCCGGAACTGGACGCTGACCCGGGGGCCGACGGGCCGGGCGGTCTTGGGGATCGCATGTTCCCAGGTGCGCTGGCAGGAGCCGCCCATCACCACCAGGTCGCCGTGCCCGAGCGGGAACCGTAGGCTCGCGCCCCCGCCGCGCGGGCGCAGCAGCAGCGGCCGCGGCGCGCCGAAGGAGACGATGGCGACCATCGTGTCGGTGTGCGCGGAGCGGCCATGGGTGTCGCCGTGCCAGGCGACGCTGTCCCGACCCGAGCGGTAGAGGCACATGCCGGCGGTGACGAACGGCTCGCCCAACTCGGGGGCGTAGTGGCGGGTGAGCGCGGTGCGCGCCTCGGTCAGCAGCGGGTGCGGCAGCGGCCGGTCCGGCCCGTACCAGGAGAGCAGGCGGGGCACCGCCACCTCGGTGTCGTACATCGTCCGTCGTTCGCCCCGCCAGGGCACGTCCCGCAGCAGGGTGTCGAAGATGGCGTCCGAGCCGGAGACCCAGCCGGGCAGGTGGTCCACCCAGGCGCCCCGGGAGAGCTGTCGCCGACGCAGTTGCCCGGCCAGCGGGCCGAGCGACGGCTCCGCGGCGGCGAGATCCAGCATCGACGGCTGGTAGGCGGGCCCGGACACACGCTCACCCTACCCGCCGTGTTGGTACAGGTGTACGACCGGGGAGTCTTTTCGCCCGCTGGTCACCTCGCGCACATGTCGGTGTCGTCGGACATCGTCGGAGCGGCCCTAGCGTGAGGCGGCTCCGTCCGGTCCGGGCGGGCGGTGTCGCGAGGAGACGACCAGTGCAGAGCAGTTCCACCAGCCTGTCGGTGGCGGACCGATCGACGGCTTCGCCGGTGGAGCCGCCACCGGTCCCGGCCCGCCGGCGGGCGCTCCTGATCGCGGCGGGGCTCGCCGCCGCCTGGGTCGTCCCGGTGCTGGCGTACGCCCTCGGGCTCGCCGGGCTGCTGCCGCCGCTCGTGCTGCTGCTGACGGCCGGGTTGCTGCGCGTCGGGCGCACCCTGCTCGACCGGCTGGTGCTGGCCGTGGCGCTGCTGGTCGGCGCGGTCTGCGCCGCGGCGCTGCTCTTCTCGTTCTGGCCGTGGGGTCTGCACCCGGTGCCCGTCGCCGGCACGGCCCTGACCGCGCTGCTCGGGCTCGGCCTGCTCACCGGCCGCCGGCCGCGCCTTCCCCGGCCGGTCCCGGCCGACCTGGCGCCGGTGGCCGCCGCGGTGCTGTCCGGCCTGGCGCTGGCGTGGCCCTATCTGCGCGCCGACGGTCTGGCCGGCCGGCTGGCGTACGCCATGGTCGGCGAGGACAACAGCCGGCACCTGGCGGCCGTCGAGGGAATCCGGGCGGTGGGCGGCTACCTCTTCGCCGACCCCGACGCCGCGGCCCGGATCGCACCGGAGGCGATGGTCTACTACCCGCAGGGCTTCCACGTCACGGCCGCGTTGCTGGACACCTTCCTGCGCTCGTCGACCGCCGCCGGGGGACCGGCGAGCACCCTCGACCACTACCTGGGTTGGGCGATCTCCGCGTACGCGCTGCTGGTGCTGGCCGTGGTCTGGGCCGCCGGCCGGATCGCCGGCCGGCTGCTGAACCCGGTCCGCGCGTTCGGCCTGGCCGGCGCGGTCACCGCGCTCGCACTCGGCTCCGAGCTCACCCGGTTCGTGGTCTACGGCTACCCGGGCGAGAGCCTCGGCCTGGCGCTCACCGCGATCCTCATCGCGCTGGTCTGCCGGCCGGTGGCCCGGACCGGCACCCAGCTCTGCCTGCTCGGGGCGCTCTGCGTCGGCGTGGGCTTCGCGTACCTGATGTTCCTGCCGGTGGTCGGCGTGCTGGTGCTGGCCTGGCTGGTCCGGCACCGGCGGGCGGTGCGCCGGCGACCGTGGCTGCTCGTCACGGTCGCGGTGGTGACCGCCGTGCTCACCCCGCTGCCCAGTGTGGCCGGCCTCCTCTTCACCGACCAGGTCGACAACGTCGCCACCGGTGGCGGGGTGTTTCCGCGCTACGACGCCTACCTGGCGCTGACCGCGGTGATCGGCGCCGGGTTGTTCGCCGGCGGCCTGCGGTTGCCGGTGTGGCGCCGGTACGCGGGTGCGTTGGCCGCGGCGCTGGCCTTCGCCGTCGGTTTCCTCGTCTACTTCCGGGCGCTCGGCACCGATCCGCGCTACTACTACGGCAAGACCCTGCACCTGTTGCTGGTCGTCCTGCTCATCGGCGCGGGGGCGGGGCTGCTGCTGCGGCCACCGCCGGCGCGCGTCGCGGCGGCCCGCCGCCCCGGCGCCCTCCCGGTGGTCCTCGCCCGGGTGCTCGTCGCGCTCTCGCTGGTGGTCGGGACGGCGGGGATCGCCGGTCTGGCGCGCGGCGGCGGGATCTTCGCCCAGCCGTTCGGCAACCGCAGCACCACCTGGTCGGCCGCCTGGTGGTCGGGGCTGCTGGCGCGGCCCCGGCAGGCCGACGTGACGGCCCGCGCGCTGGCCCAGGCGCCGGTACGTGACGGCGAGGTGACCGTGGTGGTCAGCGACCACCGGCGGGAGGGCTACCTGGAGACACTCTTCCTCGCCACCCTGCAGGGCACCCACGGCGCGTCCGCGCCGGCGTTCTACAACCTGCCGCTCGCTGAACCGGCCCGCGCCGCGGCGGTGGTCGATCGGGAGCGGCGGCCGATCCGCTTCCTGACCACCGGGCCGGAGGCCGCGGCGGTGGTCGAGCGGCTGCTCGCCGAACGTCCGGAGCTGCGTTCCCGGGTGACACTCGAACCGCTGCGCTGACCCGGGTCGCCGCAACGAGAGCAGGTACGGCGACCCGGCGAGGTCGCGCGGTGCCGGTCAGGCCGGTGTGGCGGCGCGGGCCTGCAGCACGGCGTCGGCCACCCGGCGTCGGCCCAGCCCATCCACCGTGGACCAGGCCCGGGCGGAGAGGGTCGCACGGCGGGCCGGGGAGGTGAGCAGCGCGGTCAGGGTCCGCGCGGCGGCCGTCCGCGCCGCCCGCCCGGCCATCCCGCCGGCGGCCAGTTCCGGCAGCTCACCGAGGCCGGCGACCAGGCCGTGCTCCACCACCCGGCGGTACGACTCGCGCTGGTTGTCCACCACGCAGACCAGCGCGGCGGCCGCACCGAGGCAGCACAGCTCCCAGGTGGAGGTGCCGGCGGCGCTGACCACCAGGTCCGCCGCGCCGATCAGGGCCGGCAGCTCGTCGGTGGGCGGCACCGGGCGCAGCGACTGCCCCCGGCCCGTCGTCACGGTCGCCAGCTCGGCCTCCACCTCGGGCCGACCCACCACGACGGTCAGGTCCATCGGGTGTCCGGTGGACAGCAGCACCCTGGCGAGCACGGGTGCGGCGCCGACCGCGTCGGTGCCGCCGAAGAAGGCCAGCACCCGGGGACGGCTCACCGATGCCGCGGGCGGTGGCGCCGGCGGCCGGGCCGCCACCACCGAGTCCCGCAGCAGCGTGTACCGGGCGCCGGCGAGCAGCCGCCGCGGAGGCACGGCGATGTCCGTGCCGAAGTTCTGGTCGAGGTACAGGTCGGCGTCCTGACCCCGGGTGTCGCCGTCGACCACGGCGAGGGTCAGGACACCCGCCGCGCGCAGCGCGCCCGCCGCGGTTGGTTCGAGGTCGTAAGAGTCGACGACCATGACGTCGAGCTGGTGCCGGCGGGCCGTCTCGACCAGGTCGGCGACAGTCCGCGGACCCGGGTGCAGTGGGATGCCCCGCGCCGCGAGCTGTGCGGCGGCCCAGCCGACCCCCTCGACGGCGCCGAACATGTCGACGCGGCTGCCGCGGGCCAGGAACTCCTCGCCCAACGCCAGCGAGCGGACCAGGTGGCCGACGCCGCGCCGCGGCCCGGCGTCGCAGCGCAACCCGACGCGTAACGTGCTCAGGACTCCTCCAGTCGCTTCTGTCGTACGCCCGCGTTGAGCGCGCGCAGCGCCGGCTGCTCGTCGAGCCAGTCGGCGAGCTTGGCCAGCGGCACGCTGACGTCGCCGAAATGGTCGGTCACCGCGCGCACCAGCGTCCAGTCCTGCTCGGTGTCGAGGGTGAGCCGGAGTCCGGACCGGTCCGGTGTGAGCGTCACCCCGAGCACCCGGAACAGCTCCGGGTGGGTGTACGCGTACGAGGTGACGTGCACCCGGTGGTGCTCGGTGGCGAGCCGGTCCAGCGTCCGCAGCGCGTCGGCGCGGATGATCTCGACGTCCAGTCCGCGTGGCAGTGTGCGCGCGATCGACGTGCTCGCGTAGTCCAGCCCGGGTACCGCCCGGTAGACCGAGGCCACCAGCGTGATGATCTCCGGGTCGAGCAGCGGGCAGTCGGCGGTGAACCGCATGACCGCGTCCCCGGGGTGCGCGTCCAGCGCGCCGATGAACCGGCTCAGCACGTCGTCGACCGGGCCGCGGTGGCACGGCACGCCGAGCCGGTCGCACTCGGCGGCCACCGCGTCGTCGACCGTGTCCGTGCTGGTCGCCACCACCAGGTCGGCGAGCACCCCGCTGTCCCGGGCGGCCCGGACCACCCGGCCCAGCACGCTGCGGCCGGCGAGCGGTCGCAGCACCTTGCCCGGCAACCGGGACGAGCCCATCCGGGCCTGCACGATCCCAACGATCCGCATCACCGGCACCCCCGTCCGGTGCCGCCACGGCCGCTCACTGCTGCTCCTGCCGCTTCGGCGCCAGCGCCTGGCGGGCCCGCCGCTTGGCCACGCGGGCCCCGCGCCGGGCCAGCCGCGCCGGGGTGAGAGCCAGCCGTCCGACCCGGTAGCTCAGCGATCCGCTGAGCAGGTTGATGGTCGCGTCGGCCCGGCGTAGCGCCCGCTCCCGCGAGGTGAGCAGGTCCTCGGTCCACCTCAGCGACGCGGACATCCGGGTCAGCTCGTCGCGCTGGCGCAGCCACGCCTCGTGCAGTTGCTGGTAGCCGCCCGGCCCGGCCGGCGGGTCGGTCGGCTCGACCGACCGCAGCTCGGCGACGAGGGTGACCCGCCCGTCGGCGTCCAGCCCCCGGAGCGCGGCGGTGACCGCCGCCTCCGCCTCCACCGCGGCCGACACCGTCGCCCGGTCGAGGTCGTGGCCGGCGAGGCCGCCCAGCACCACGGTCAGTCCCGCGACGTCCAGCGTGGACGCCCAGGGATGGGCGTACCCGCCGGTGAGCAGCGCGACGGCGAACCGCCACAGACCCCGGGCGAGCACCACGTCGCGGGGGAGCGCCTCGGTGGCCCGCCAGCTGAGGTCGAGCACGGCGTACCGGCCGGCGGAGACCACCACGTTGTCGGTGCCGGCCAGCGCGGCGGCGCCGGCGATCCGGCCGTCGTCACCGGCCTGCCCGGCGAGCCAGTCCGCGTACCCGTGCAGCAGCGCCCGCAGCGTTTCCAGGTCCCGCCGCAGGGCGGCGTCGAGCAGCAGGGTGCGCAGCAGCCGCCCGTCGGGCACCGGTTGCCCGATGAGCGCGGACGGGTCCCGATACGCCGCCTTGCGGCTGGCGAACGGCGCGGCGGCCGTGCCGGTGCGGTCGGCGCCGGCGGTGGCCTGCCACCGCCAGCCGTCCGGCCCGTCGACCACCTCCACCACGTCGGAGCCGGGCGGGCCGGTCTGCAGCAGCGCCACCGGAAGGTCGCCCGGCGACCCGAGGGCCGGGGCGGCGTCGGATGCCGGGGCCTTGCGGGCCAGCACCAGCCAGCCCGGGGCCAGCGCGGCGCCGTGCCCGGCGTGCAGCGCGTCCACGGCCAGCCGGGCGGGGTCCTGGAGCACCGTCGCGGCGGTGAAGCCTCCCGTGCAGGCGTGGTGCAGGACCGCGTCGAAGAACCCGGAGGTGGTACGCCGGTCGAGTTGGTCGGCGTCGAGCAGCGCGGTCGGGTAGGCGGCGAAGCAGGCGCCCGGGCGCAGCCCGACGTCGGTCAGGCGGGCGCGCACCTGCTCCCGGTTCGCGGGACGGTCGGTGTCGAGGACGCCGCCGATGGTCCAGGCGGCGTCGTCGCGTCGGGCGTACCAGGGGGCGGTGTCGACCAGCCGGTGCAGCCCGAGCGGGTTGTCCACCCGCAGCAGCAGAGTGCCGCCGGGGGACAGCGCGTCGGCCAGTCGGCCCAGCACGCCATCCCAGCCTTGCCGGGCGCCCTCCACCGACTCCACCGGATCCAGGCCCGCGCCGGCGATGACCACGTCGAACCGCTCGTCCTGCGGCAGGCCGGCCGGCCCGCCCACCACTACCCGGGCGGTACGCGCGGCCATCGCCACCGCGTCCGGGTAGCTGCGCAGCAGGCAGGTGACCTCGGCGTGCGCGAGCCGGTCGAGCATCCCCGGATCGTGCGGGCCGGCCAGCAGCACCCGGGCGCCGGGCGGCACGATCCGCGCCGCCAGCGCGGCCAGGGCTCCACCGTCGGCGGGGCGCTGCTCCGGCAGGTCGGACCAGGCCAGCATCTCCCCGCCCGGCAGCGCGATCCGGTCGACGGGTGCCGTCTCAATGGTCAACTGGTTCCTCCTGGAGGTTCGCCCACCCGAGCAGCTCGCGCAGCTCGGCCGGCGTGCAGCGGTGGTCGGTGCCCAGCTCGGCGCGCGCGATCGCGACGGCGGTCGGCAGGTCCACCGACTCGCCGTGCAGCTCCGGCCACTGGCGGCGGATCCGGGCGGTCCCGCCGAAGGTCGGGTCCTCGTCGGCGAGCACCATCGGGTCGCCGTACACCGCCGGTTCGCAGCCGGCGGCGATGCCGTAGAAGATCGCGCTGGTCAGCCGGTTCGACGCCACCCGGCGGTGCCGACGCAGCTCGGTGAGCTGCTTGTCGAGAAAGAGCGGGTCGGTGTCCTTCCACCAGTGCCCGCGGTAGCCGTGGCAGATCACACGGAAGCCGGCGTTCTCGTAGAGCCGGCGGACCCGCCGCATGCCGTACTCGTGCCAGTAGAGGCAGACGGTCACCGGGCCCGGCTCGGTGTCGCGGATCCGGGCGATGAGCTCCCTGTGGTCGCCGCGGACGTGCTGACCCTCCCAGCCGTGGAACGGATACCAGATGGTGCCCTGCCGCTGCGACTCCGGCGGGTCCTCGGGCCGCAGGGCCAGCAGGTACTCGAAGGGCGCGCCGATGACGACGACGTTGCGCCGCCCGACCGACCAGGCCCGCCGCCGGGTCTGCTCCGACCAGAGCAGGCTCGGCGTGCCCTCGGCGTACGGGTGGCCGGGGGCGAGCCCGTCGCCGATGTTCCAGCCGTGCTGGACGTACCCGTTGATCCGCGGCGGGTGGTCGTCGCCCAGCCCGGCGTAGCGGGCCAGCACGTGGGCGTGGCCGTAGAAGTGGTTGGCGTGGTGCATCAGCGTCCCATCAGGCGGCGACGGGCCGCGCCGGGCGGCCCCGCAGCGCCGCACCGAGCGCGTCGATGACGCGGTCCTGGTCGGCGTCGCTCAACGTCGGGTAGAGCGGCAGCGAGAGTTGCTGACGGTAGAACGACTCGGCGACCGGGCAGGATCCGCGCCGGTAGCCCAGGTCGGCGAAGACCGGGTGCCAGTGCACGGGGATGTAGTTGACCTGCACGCCGACGCCGGCGGCGCGCATCGCGTCGTACACCTCGCGGCGGCGGCCGTCGAGCACCCGGATCGGGTAGAGGTGCCAGGCCGGTTCGGCCCACGACTTCTGGACCGGTAGCCGCACCCCGTCCAGATCGGCCAGCGCCTCGTTGTAGCGGGCGACCAGCTCGGCCCGCCGGGCGAGGAAGGCGTCGAGCTGGCGCAGCTGGCTGCGGCCCAGGGCGCAGAGCACGTCCGGCAGCCGGTAGTTCAGCCCGAACTCGTGCACCTCCTGGTGCCAGCCGCCCTCGTCCGGCCAGCGCTGCTCGTCGCGCTCGCGGACCAGCCCGATGTTGCGGAACCGGCGGGCCCGCTTGAGCAGCTCGGCGTCGGTGCTGGCGACCGCGCCACCCTCTCCGGTGGTGAGGTGCTTCGTCGGGAAGAACGAGAAGGTGGTCAGGTCGGCGAGCGAGCCGACCGGCCGGCCCTGGTAGGTGGCGCCGATGGAGTGCGCGGCGTCGGCCAGCAGCAGCGCGTCCGAGCCGCTCAGAGCGGTTCGCAGCGCGTCGTAGTCGGCCGGGTGGCCGGCGTAGTCCACGGCCGAGACGATCCTGGTGCGCGACGTCGTCGCGGCGGCCGCCGCGGCCGGGTCGAGGGTGAAGGTCTCCTCCTCGACGTCCGCGAAGACGATCTTCGCGCCGAGCAGCGCGGCGCTGCTCGCGGTGGCCACGAAGGTCATCGGCGGGACGACCACCTCGTCGCCAGGGCCGACACCGGCCGCCGCGTACGCCACGTGCAGCGCGGCGGTGCCGTTGGAGACCGCCGCGCAGCCGGCTCCACCGGTCACCTTGGCCAGGTCCGCCTCGAACCCGTCGACCTGGGGGCCGGTGGTGAGCCAGTCGCCGCGCAGCACGTCGGCGACGGCCGCGACGTCGTCCTCGCTGACCGAGTGCCGGCCGTAGGGGAGCATCGCCATCACGCGGTGAGGCCGAGCATGTCGCGCAACCGCTCGACGCTGAGCCACTCGTCGTTGGTGTCCGACTGGTAGGCGAAGCCGTCCGGCACCGGCTCGCAGTCGACCGGCGGCTGGTAGCCCCAGCCGGCGATGGTCGGCTGGACGATGTACCGGTCCGCGGCGCGCACCGTCCGGCGGCTGTCGTCCGGCGCGATCATCTCCTCGTGCAGCTTCTCGCCGGGGCGGATGCCGATCTCGTGCGTGGTGGCGTCCGGGGCGACCGCCTCGACCAGGTCGAGGATCCGCATGCTGGGGATCCGGGGCACGTACAGCTCGCCGCCCTGCATCTGGTCGAACGAGTCCATGACGAACTGGACGGCCTGGTCCAGGGTGATCCAGAAGCGGGTCATCCGCTTGTCGGTGACCGGCAGGCTCTTGCCCTCGGCGGCCAGCCGGCGGAACAGCGGGACCACCGAGCCGCGGCTGCCCACGACGTTGCCGTAGCGCACCACGGCGAACCGGGTCGGGTGATGGGCGGCGTAGTGGTTGGCCGAGACGAAGAGCTTGTCGCCGACCAGCTTCGTCGCGCCGTACAGGTTGATCGGGCTGGACGCCTTGTCGGTCGAGAGCGCGATGACCTTCTTGACGCCAGCCTCGATCGCCGCGTCGACGACGTGCTGGGAGCCGGTGATGTTGGTGGCGATGTACTCCGAGGGGTTGTACTCGGCGGTGTCCACCTGCTTGAGAGCCGCGGCGTGCACGACGTGGTCCACCCCGTGCATCGCCCGGGTCAGCCGGTGCCGGTCCCGGATGTCGCCGATGAACCAGCGCAGCCGGGGGTCGTCACCGAGCTGCTGGCGTAGCTCGTACTGCTTGAGCTCGTCGCGGGAGAACACCACGACCCTCGCCGGGTCGGCCTCGGCGAGGACGTGCCGGAGGAAGGTCCTGCCGAAGGAACCCGTTCCCCCGGTGACAAGAATGGAGGACCCATTCAGCTCGCTCAATTGGTGCTCCCATGGTCGTGGTTGTTTCCGCGGTGGCATTCGGCTGGCCAACCGGATCGAGACGCTAGACCCGGCGGGTTAACAACCCGACGCACCCTGGTGAACTGATGCCGCGTGGGAAGTGAATGCGGAATGCCTTGCAGGCAAACACTTTTCGCTCGTTCGGGGCCTGGCTGAGCAGTTCAGAACCTCGGCTACACTCGGCCGGCACGCCGGTCGTGCATACCAGTTACGGAGGAAAGACCAGTGGAACTGCAGCGACTGAGAGTCGTCTTCCGCACGGCGTTGGAACTGCCCGACAACGCCGCGGTGGACAGTCTCGAATATCGCGGGATCGAGAAGTGGGACTCACTCGCGCACATGTCCCTGGTGGCCGCGATCGAGGACGAGTTCGGTGTCATGTTGGACACCGACGAGGTCATTGATCTCAGTTCCTTCGACCGCGCTCGCCAGATCCTGGAGAAGCACGGTGTCGTCTTCACCGACTGATCCGCCGGCCCGCCGGGTGCTGGTCACCGGATCCACCCGGGGCATCGGTCTGGCCGTCGCCCGGCGGCTCGCCGAGCAGGGCTGCGTGGTCGCCGTGCACGGCCGGTCGCCCGGCTCCGCCGCCGAGGCGGTCGCCGTCCTGCCCGGTGGGCCGCACCTGGCGGTGCACGGCGACGTGGCCGACCCCGACCAGATCCGCGCCCTGACCCGCGTCCTGTTCGAGCGGTGGCGCGGCCTGGACGCCCTGGTCGTCAACGCCGGCGTGCACGCGGCGGGGCTGCTGGGCGGGGTGTCGGACGAGACCGTGACCAGGCTCTTCGCGGTGAACGCCGCCGGTGCGGCGCACACCCTGCAGCAGGGAGTCCGCCTGCTGCGCCGGGGCGAGCGCCCCGCGGTGGTGCTCACCGCCTCCCTGGTCGGCTCGGCCGGGGCCGCCGGCCAGACGGTCTACGCGGCCAGCAAGGCCGCGATCGAGGGGCTGACCCGGGCCGCCGCGAAGGAACTCGGTCCCGCCGGCATCCGGGTCAACGCGGTCGCGCCCGGCTTCATCCGCACCGATCTGCTCGCCGACCTGGACGACGCCGGCCGACAGGCCCGCGCCGCCGCCACCCCACTGCGCCGGCTCGGCGAGCCGGCCGAGGTGGCCGAGGTGGTCGCGTTCCTGCTCTCGCCGGCCGCGGCCTTCGTCACCGGCCAGGTGGTCGGGGTGGACGGCGGGTTGACGCTGTGAGCGACCTGCTGCACGCCGACGCCCGGCTGGTGGACGCGGGCACCGGACGGCAACTGGGTGGCCCGGACCTCGCCGCCCGGGTCGCCGACCTCGCGACGTCGCTCGACCGGGAACCTCCGGGCGTGGTCTTCGCCACCGTGCCCGCCGACATCGACGCCGTGGTGCGCGTCCTCGCCGCCTGGCAGGCGGGCCGCCCGGTGGCGCTGCTCGATCCACAGATCCCCGCGGCCACGCTGCGGGACCTGGTCGACCGGTTCCGCCCGGCCCTGCTGCTGACGCACCCGACATCGCCGGACGGCTACCGGGCGGCAGAGGTCGGGCCGGGCCCGGCCTGGCGGCGCACCGGGCCCTCCGGTCCCACCCCGCACCCCGACCTGGCGCTGCTGCTCACCACGTCGGGCTCGACCGGCAACCCCAAGCTGGTCCGGCTGTCCCGCTCGGCCGTGCGGGCCAACGCGGCGGCGATCGCCGCCGCGCTGGACCTCGACGGCGACGAGGTGGCGCCCACCACGCTGCCGCTGCACTACACCTACGGGCTCTCGGTGCTCACCAGCCACCTGCACGCCGGCGCCACCGTGCTGCTGGAACGCTCCGGCCTCACCTCCCGCGACTTCTGGTCCGCGGTCGACCGGCACCGGGTCACCTCGCTCGCCGCCGTGCCCTACCAGTACGAGATGCTGCGCCGGCTGCGCTTCGCGCCCGGCCGGTACGAGCGGCTGCGGACGCTCACCCAGGCCGGCGGCCGGCTGCACCCCGACCTGGTGACCGACTTCCACGGCCGGATGACCGAGGTCGAGGGCCGGTTCTTCGTGATGTACGGGCAGACCGAGGCGACCGCCCGGATGACCGTCCTGCCGTCCGACCGGCTGCCGGCGAAGCTCGGGTCGGTCGGCCTGGCGGTGCCCGGGGGCACAGTGTCGATCCGTACCGACGAGGGCGTGGAGACCACCGAGGCGGCCCGGGTGGGCGAGATCGTCTACCGCGGGCCGAACGTGATGATGGGCTACGCCGAGAGCGCCGCCGACCTGGCCCGCCCCGACGAGCTGGGCGGCACGCTGGCCACCGGCGACCTGGGGCGGCTGGACCCGGAGGGCTTCCTGTTCGTCACCGGCCGGATCAAGCGGATCGCCAAGGTGTTCGGCGTCCGGGTCAACCTCGACGACGTGGAACGGTCGCTCGGCCACCACGGTCCGCTCGCCGCGATCGCCGGGGCGGACCGGCTGGTGGTGGTGGCCGAGGGGGCCGACGCCGACCAGCTCGCCCGGATCCGCACCGAGGTCGCGGCGGCGCTGGGCACCCACTCGTCCGGCGTCCAGGTGCGCAGCGTCGACGCGCTGCCGCTGACGCCCGCCGGCAAGCCCGACTACCGCGCGCTGGAGGCACAGTGCTGACCGACGTGTTCACCCTCACCCAGCCGGAAAAGGAGGAACGGCTACGCGGCGAGCTGGTCGAGCTGCTCGGACACCACCGGCGCCACTGCCCGCCGTACGCCCGGATCCTGGACGCCCTCGACCAGGACGGTGAGCCGGCGACGCTGGCCGACCTGCCCTGGCTGCCGGTGCGGTTGTTCAAGACCCGCAAGCTGTCCAGCGTGCCCGACGACGAGGTGATCCGGGTGCTCACCTCCAGTGGCACCACCGGCGAGGTCAGCCGGATCCACCTGGACCGGGCGGCCGCGGCCACCCAGTCCCGGATGCTGGCCCGCACGCTCGGCACGGTGCTCGGACCGCGACGGCTGCCGATGGTCGTGGTGGACCGCTCCGGGGTGGTCGGCGACCGGCGCTCCTACTCCGCCCGCGGCGCGGGGGCGCTCGGCATGGTGAACTTCGGCCGTGACCACCTCTGGCTGCTCGACGCCGACGACCGGCCGGACGTGGCCGCCCTCAAGGAGTTCCTCGGCCGGCACGGGGATTCGCCGTTCCTCGTCTTCGGCTTCACGTTCATGGTCTGGCGATACCTCTACGAGGTGGCCCGCGACCATGGCCTCGACCTGTCCCAGGGGATCCTGGTGCACTCCGGCGGCTGGAAGAAGCTCGCCGACCAGGCCGTGGACAACGCGGAGTTCCGGCGCCGCCTCGGTGCGGACACCGGCCTGACCCGGATCCACAACTTCTACGGGATGGTCGAGCAGATCGGCACCGTCTTCCTGGAGGGGCCGGAGGGCGGCTCGCTCTACTGCCCGGACTTCGCCGACGTCATCGTCCGCGACCCGGTGACCTGGCGGGAGGCGCCGATCGGCACACCGGGCGTGATCGAGGTGCTGAGCACCCTGCCCACCTCGTACCCGGGCAACGTGCTGCTCACCGAGGACCTCGGGGTGGTGCACGGCGTCGACGACGGCCACTGGCCGGGCAAGCGGTTCAGCGTCCTGGGCCGGCTGCCCCGCGCCGAGGCCCGCGGTTGCAGCGACACCTACGTCGGAGGACGGTCATGACCGTACGGATGCGCTTCCCGGCGGGGCCGGAGCTGTCGGTGGACGAGTTGGTGCCGCCGCCCCCGGAGACGCCGCTGACGGTCGGTGACGAGCGGATCATGGACTTCCTGACCGCCGTGTCGCGCCGCCTGCTGACCCCGGCCCTGGCTCGGCGGCACCCGGAGCTCGGCTCGCTCGGCTTCTTCCTGCGCCGTCGGGAGCTGCTGCGCGGGGTGGAGCGGCTGCGCGCCGGCCTCGACGAGCGGGTGCTGGCCTTTCCCCGGGGCGTGGTGTTCCACGTCCCACCGGCCAACGTGGACACCATCTTCGTCTACTCCTGGGCGCTGGCCGCGCTGGCCGGCAACATCAACGTCGTCCGGGTGTCGCCCCGGTCGGCGGCGGCCGCCGACGCGATACTCGAGGTGTTGAACGACAGCCTCGCCGAGGCGGACCCGGTCGTCGCCCGGACCCAGCGCATGGTCACCTACGGCCACGACGACGCGGTGACCGCCCGGCTCAGCGCCGACTGCGACGTCCGGGTCATCTGGGGCGGCGACCGGGCGGTGACGGCCGTCCGGCGGCACCCGTTGGCTCCGGCGGCCCGCGACCTCACCTTCCCGGACCGGTCGTCCTTCGCGGTGCTGGCGGTGGCCGGCTGGGAGGCCGCCCCGGTCGCCGCCCGGCGGGACGCCGTCGCGAAGTTCGCCAACGACGCCTACTGGTTCGACCAGGCGGCGTGCTCGTCGCCCCGGGCGGTGTTCCTGGTCGGCGACGCCGCGCGCGCGGACGCCGTCCGGGCCGAGTTCGTCGCGCTGCTCAGCGTCGCGGCCCGGGATCGGGGCTCGGACGTGGACGCGGCGATGGCGGTCGAGAAGCGGGTCGGGTCGTACGGCCTGGCCGCCGACGGGGGAGTGTCCCGCATGGCCTTCCCCGACAACCTGGTGGCGACGCTGGAACTGGACACGCCGGCCGCGGCGCCTCGGGAGTGGCTCGGCACCGGCACGTTCGGCTTCGTCACGATCGCGGAGCTGGCCGAGCTGGTGCCGTTCCTGCGCCGGCGGGACCAGACGCTGACCCACTTCGGGTTCGACCCGACCGAGCTGGTCGGATTCGCCCGGGAGCTGGGGGGCCGGGGCATCGACCGGATCGTGCCGTTCGGCGCGGCGCTCAATTTCGCCCCGGTCTGGGACGGCTACGACCTGCTGCGCGAGTTCGTCCGGCTGGTCAGCGTCGACGGCTGAGCGTTCGCCACGACACAACGGGCCCGGTCCCTCAGGACCGGGCCCGCCGTCGCGGATCAGGGCTCAGATCAGATCCCAGGCCAGCGGCGTACCGCGCGGCACGTCACTGCTGAAGGTGCGACCGAGAACCCGGTCGAGGTCGGCCGGGGGGAGCCCGCCCGCCGGCCGGATGGAGCGGACGTTGGCGGCGGTGACCGTGTCGCCGGCGCGCACGTCGGCGACCACGAACAGGGACCGGCGGAACCGCAGCCCCTCCCGCTCGGTCGGGGTCGGCCCGATCGTCGTGCCGCCCAGCGCCGCGAAGGCCCGCTCCGACTCGACGGTGAGCGCGGCCAGCTCGTCCGGCTCCAGCGAGAAGTCGGAGTCGACGCCGCCATCGGCCCGGCGCAGCGTCACGTGCTTCTCGATCAGGCAGGCGCCGAGCGCCACCGAGGCGACCGGCACGCCGATGCCCGGAGTGTGGTCGGAGAGCCCCACCGGAAGACCGAAGGCATCGGCCAGCACGGGCAGCCGGCGCAGGTTGCTGTCCTGCGGCGGCGCCGGGTAGGACGCGGTGCAGGCCAGCAGCACGATGCCGCCGGCGCCACCCTCTCGGGCCGCTCGCACGGCGGCGTCGATCTCACCCACGGTGGCCATGCCGGTCGAGATGACCATCGGCTTGCCGGTGCTGGCCACGAGCCGGATCAGCGGCAGGTCCACCAGCTCCGAAGAGGCGATCTTGTACGCCGGCGCGCCCAGCTCCTCCAGCAGCTCCACGGCGGTGTGGTCGAAGGGGGAGGAGAAGACGGTCAGGCCGTGCTGGCGGGCCCGCTCGAAGATCGGCGCGTGCCACTCGTACGGCGTGTGGGCCCGCTCGAAGAGCTGCCAGAGGCGCTCACCGCCCCACAGGTCGTGCCCGTCGGAGATCCGGAACGCCGGCGCGTCGACGTCGATGGTGATGGTGTCCGGCCGGTACGTCTGGAGTTTCAACGCGTGCGCACCGCTCGCGGCCACCGCGTCCACGATGGCCAGCGCCCGGTCCAGGCTGCCGTTGTGGTTGCCGGACATCTCCGCGACCACGAGCGGCCGCTCCCCGACGCCGACCACGTGCGGTCCGATCTTGATTGTCATGTTCCTCTGCTCATTTCCGTCCACACCACCTGGTGCGGTCTGCCGTCGACGTCCTGCTCGTACTGCCGGACGACGCGAAATCCGAAGCGCCGGTGCAGGGCCAGCACCGGCCGGTTGGTGGTCAGCGTCTCGCCGCCGAGCGTCCGTGCCCCGAGGACGTCGAAGGCGTACGCGATCCCGGCCCGCTCCAACGACAGCCACGCCGGCAACAGCCCGTCCCGCGCGTCCAGCCCGGCGATGTCCAGGTAGAAACCCCAGGTGAGGGCCCGCTCGGGCGAGGCGACGCCGGAGAAGGTGACCACCCCGGACGGGACACCCTCGTGCAGGTGTACCAGCACCCGTCGGTCGGGGTCCGCGCGCACCCGCGCCCACCAGGCGGTGTGCTCCGCCAGGCTGATCTCGTGCCGGGTGAGGCTCACCGCGCGCACCTGCGGGTGGTTGCGCCAGCGCAGCATCAGGTGCAGGTCGCCGTCGTCGGCCGAGCGCAGCAGTGCCATCATCCGCGTCCCGCCA
The DNA here is from genome assembly GCF_042872965.1 of Micromonospora sp. NPDC005087. NCBI lineage: Bacteria > Bacillati > Actinomycetota > Actinomycetes > Micromonosporales > Micromonosporaceae > Micromonospora > Micromonospora sp. NPDC005087. Next base: position 200,495 of record NZ_JBIALB010000011.1, read on the forward strand.
GCGCACGCGGCCGCTTCGGCGCCGCCACCGGATCGCCCGCCGGCGCGCCCTCGGCGGGCGCGTCGGACGACGTTCCGACCCGGGCGCCCCGCACCCGGCCGGCCACCCGGTGGGCCTGGCGCAGCGCCGCGTACGCGAGGTAGTCGTTCCGTCCGACCAGGCGGTGCTTGAGGCCGGCCACCCCGTCCGGCATGGGGTAGCCGCCGGCCGGCAGGTAGCGGCGGTAGTGCTGGGCGACCCGGCGGAAGAAGGCGCGCCGCAGGTGCGGATGCAGCCGGTCGTCGTTGCCGGCCACCACCAGGTAGTGGTTCACCATCAGCTGGAACAGCTCGGCCCGGAGCCGCTCGTCGGGGTGGCGGCGCCCTACCCACTCCATCAGTCGCTCGTACTGGTCGAAGGCGTCGAAGTGCCGGCCGCTGCGGGTGGAGGTGATGGCGCCGAGCCGGCCTCGGCGGTACAGGTAGCAGACCCGGTCCAGCACCGAGATCCGCTCGGCGCCGATCAGCAGCGGGTGGCTGAACGGGATGTCCTCGTACCAGCCGGGGTGAAAGCGCAGCTCCAGCTCGTCGAGGAAGGCGCGACGGACGACCTTGTTCCACGCGGTGTGCTGCACCCGCAGCAGCTGCGGCTGCTCGGCGAGGCGGACCGCGCCGGTCACGCCGCGCATCAGATGGCTGCTGGCGTCGACCTCGCGCCGGCCGTCCTCGTGCACCCGGAGGTGGTCGAGCATCAGCACGTCGGGCTCGTGCTGGCGCAGCCGGTCGAGCACCGCGGAAATCGTCCCGGGCGGCAGCCAGTCGTCGCTGTCGACGAACCAGACGTACCGCCCGGTGGCCACGTCGAGACCGGCGTTGCGGGCCAGCCCCAGGCCCACGTTGTCGGTCAGGTGCACGATGCGTACGCCGGCGCGACCCGCGGCGTACGCGCGCAGCATCGCGGGGCAGCCGTCGGGGGAGGCGTCGTCGACGGCGATCAGCTCGACCGCCCCCGCCTCACCCGCCGGGATGTCGGCCCGGATCGACTCCAGGCACTGGTACAGGTACGCCTCGACGCCGTAGACCGGCACGACGATAGTCAGCAGCGGGGCGTGCGTCGGCTCGAAGACCACCTCGTCACCATTGACGACGCGGATGGACGGCCTCGGAACCTCACGTGGCGCCCGAGCGTGGGCCGCCTGAACAGCGGTCCAGCACGGGGTTAACGGTTGAGGATCCGGCGCACCGGCCCGGGCAGGGCCCGCCCGACCCGGGCCCGCAGCCGCTTCTCCCCCAACGTCGCGATCTCGCGCCGCAGCTCACCGTTCTGGTCGTGCAGCCACTGCACCCGGGCCAGCAGCTCCTCCGTCGCCGTGGCGGCGGCCGGGCGTACGGCGGGCGGGAAGGTGGTGGCCCGGACCTGCGCGTCGAAGCGACTGGCGCTGTCGCCGTCGGCGAACGAGTTGCCCAGATCGTGTTTCGCCAGGAACGAGAGCATGGTGGCGTACCGGGCCTTGTGACCGTTGTTCAACGCCGTGTAGTCGGCCTCCTCGTAGAGGTCGGCGGCGTCGACGTCGGCGGGCACGTCCTTCATCACCCGGTGCGGGATGTCGAAGTAGCGGGCCAGTTCCAGGGTGCGCGAGTCGTGCGCGAACAGGTACCCGGGCGTGCCGGCGACCAGCGCGGTGATGGTGCCGTGGATGCGGGTGCCGAAGGCGAAGTCGAAGCCGGCGAGGTAGTCCATCCAGGTCCACGGGTCGAGGAACATCCGCACCTTGTCCTCGGTGAACAGCGGGTGCGAGCTGTGGATCGGGATGGTGCTGGTCTTCCCCCGGTCCTCCGGGGCGTCGCCGTAGAGCAGGGTGCCCAGGGTCTTCAGGTCCTGCGGGAGGTAGCGCAGGTTGGGGTAGCGCTGCTGGTGCGAAGCGATGATCTTCCCCATGGACTTCACGTACGGCGAGACGGTCAGGGCGACCTTGTCGTGCGGCTCCAGCGCCGCCTTGCCCTTCTCCACCCCGAGGGTGTCGCCGTGCAGGAACATCGACGGGCAGCCGATCACGTCGACCGCCGAGAAGCCCAACGTGCGCAGGTAGCCCTCGGTGATCTCGCCGCGTACGCCGATGCTGTGCGAGCGGTCGAGCACCGCGCGGACGAACCGGCTGACCACACCGTCGATCGGGCGCAGGTACTCCCGGTCGCCCGCGACATTCGTCTGTACGCCCACCCCCAGCACCACCACCGGGATCTTCAACCGCTCGACCAGCTTGGTCATCGCCTCGATGCGGTGCGCGTAACTGCGGCGGAACGCGTTGGCCAGCGGGATGACGTAGACGTCGTACTGCTCGTTGATGCGGTCGACGTCGCGTAGGTCGACCTTGAAGCCGGTCGAGGTGATCTCGGCGGTGCTGGTACGCAGGATCTTGTGCGCGGCGTGGCTGAAGACCAGGTTGCCGCTGTTCTCGCCGATCCAGTTGCCCTGAAACGTCTCCTCCGGGGAGTAGACGTCGAAGGGGCCCTTCTTCGCCCGCATCAGAATCCGCTGGTGCATGGGGCTCCACCTCTCGTCTGCTGGCGCCCGGGCACAGCACCGCCCAGGCCTGGACAGGCGGGCGAGCCGTCACCTCCGGTCCCGGAATATTAGGACACGCGTCAGCCGGAACATACGCAGGCGTCACCATCGGCGAGGTGACGGGTGCCGACCGCCGCCGGTACGGTGCCCGGTCGGGCGGCACCGGGACCGCCGGCGCCGGGTCGGCTCCCGTCCTGCCGCGCCAGCGGAGCGGGACAGCCGACACCGAGCGCCGATCGGCGTGCGCCGACCGCTGAGCGGCCCGCCGCTCGACGTCCACGACGAGCGTCCGCGCTGGTCAGATCCGGCGGCGCGGCGGTATCCGACACGCCCGGCGTCGATGCGCCCGGACGGCACCGGCGGTAGCGTGGGGGCGTGCCTCCCGTCGCGCTCACCTGTCCGCTGTGGTGGGTGGCGCGCTGGGCGACGCGGATGCTGACCAGCCTCGCCGTGGTCGCCGCCCTGGCCCTCGGCTCGGGCGCGTCACCCGCGTCGGCCGCCCCGCCCGCCTCGGCCGTCCCGCTGCCCACCTCGGTGGTGTCCTCGGGCTCTCCGTCGTCCGGATGGGTCGCCCCCACGGGCGCCGCCGACCTCGCGGCTCCGGTCGCCGTCGACCACACCGCCCCGCCGATCTCGCCGGACGCGCCCGCCGCGGCACCCGCCGTCGAGGCCGCCGTGCCGGCGGAGGCCGGCGCCTCCGCGATCGGGACCGGTCCGCAGCGATCGCCGCGCACCGCCGATCCGGCCACCCGGGCGTCCCGGGCCCCGCCGAGGCTCTGAGCCACCGGGACGACGTCCCGCCACCGCGCCTGTCGAATCACGTACCTCCGCACACCCCGCCCGTCGGCCCGTGGCCCGCCACGGTGAATCCCGGCCCGGGTCGGCCGTGCGGCTCCCCACCGCAGCGATCTTCCCCCCGAGGTGCCGTTCATGGAGACCGTCCTCTACCGGTTCCTGACCGAGGTTCCGCAGGCCGCCGCCATCTGGTCGGCACTGCTCCTGTTGGCCCTGACCGTGCTCACCGTGCTGATCGCCCGCCCCGAGCGGGACCGGCCGACCGACGAGGAGTCCCCGGCGCCCACGGCCCGGGAACTGGCCGCCGTCGAGGCGGCGGACCTGCGCCGGTACGCCGAGGAGGTGGCCGTCGCCGCCGCCGGCGCGGCGCAGACCGCCCGCCGACGTCGCGCCGACTGGCTGGCCGCGCAGGAGGCGGCCGAGCGGGCCTGGGCCGGGTACGAGGAGGCGGACCGCGCCGCGCGCCGCTTCGCCGGCGCCGGTTCGCTGCCCACCCCCCGCACGCCGCGCTCCCCGACGGAGTACGCCGCCCGGGAGCGCTACCTGCACCGCGCGGCGATGGCGGCGCACTGGCGCGGCGACCTGTCGATGCGTCAGCTCACCGACGTTTTCGCACACCGCAACGGCTGGGATCCCCGGCGACACCCGGTCGAGCAGGAGGTGCTGCTGAGCCGCGCTGTCCGGGACGGCAGGTGGGTCGAGCACCGGGCCGCCGCCGAGCGCGAACGATCCACGTGGCGCGATGCCGAACTGGCCGCCGAGGCGGCCCGCACGCTCGCCGAGGAGGCGTGGGCAGCGGCGGCCCGGTTGCGGCCGGTCCGGATGCCGGTCCGACCGGCGCCGACCGCGGCGGCCCGTGCGGCGACCGCGGCGCGCTGGCGCCCGGCGCGGGTGGGCTGACCGGAAATGTCCCGACCGGAAGCGTGAGCCCGGTCACACCGACGCCGGATCGGGCAGCTGGAACGGTCGGGCGCAATGTTCGCGCAAATGCGGCGGCATTGTCGACGGCCTGTCCGGTTGTCGACCGGAGGCGCCGCCGCAACCGGTTGTCCCATCGAGTCACGTCAGTGGCAATACGCGCAGAAATTGGCGCTCGATTTCAGGTTTACGCAGGTGAACCTGGCTTGGCAGGGCTTGAGCCGGCCAGTAGTGTCGTCCCGTCCGGTGCGGTAACCGATCGCAAGAGGCGACGCCGCGCCGACCCGCTCAATCGTGATCAACGAACCGGGGACCCATCAGTTAGTCCGGGGTGAATCTGCGAGCCACGGCCCGCGGTAGGGCGATCTTCCCGCCCGAATCCGTCAGCTAACCCGGTAGGCGGTGTCGGAAGGAGTTCCATCCTCGTGCAGCACCTCTCCACCCCTCGGTTGTTCCTCCGCCTCCACGGCGCCGCGGTGCCCCCGCTCATCCGTCCGGTGAGCTGACCCTCCGGGTCACCGCCTCTCCCGCCCGGCCACGCCGGGCACAACCCTGAGCGGTTCACCACCCGCGGACCACGGTCCGCGCGCTGGCGCCTGCCCGGATATCGGTCCGGCCCGGTGTGCCGCTCTCCCCCCGATCCGTGGAGGACCCCGTGAAGCACACCCTGAAGCGTCAGCTCCGTCGTCTCGCCACCGAGCGCCCCTACCAGATCGTCGCCGCCTCCGCCGCGGCCCTGGCGCTCGCGACCACCACCGGCGCCCTGATCGCCGGCACCGACGACGCCCCGGCCAGCCAGCACACCGCGACCACGGTCGCCGAGATGCGCAGCGACACCGTCGCCTCCCGCGGCGAGGCTCGCGTAGCGGCCCCCTCGGCCAGCACCTCGCCGAGCACCGCCACCCCGACGGCCAGCGCCGCGTCGCCCGCCGCCAAGGCCACCGGCAACCCGGACCTGACCCGTAAGCCGGCGCCGAAGCCGCCCGCGACCAAGGTGCTCGACTACGACTACCAGGCGCAGAACACGTACTACAACTGTGGCCCGGCGGCCACCCGCAACGCGCTCAGCGCCACCGGGATCGACCGCACCCAGGACAAGCTCGGCGTCGAGCTGGGCACCACCGAGATGGGCACCAACTCGGCCCTGGACACCACCCGGGTGCTCAACGCCGAGGTGAAGGGCTCCCCGTACCGGACCCGGATGTTCGCCGGCGCGCCCAGCCCGGCCCAGATGGACCGACTCCAGGCCGACGTGGTCGCGGCGATCACCGCCGGCCGGGGCGTGGTGGCCAACATCGCCGGCGACGCCACCGACACCGATGGTGGCTGGCACTCCTACGGCGGCGGGCACTACATCGCCGTGGTGGGCTACAAGGACAACGGCCGGACCGTGCGGATCGCCGACTCGGCGAACGCCGCCGATCCGTCGTACTGGATCACAACGATCGACCTGGCGAACTGGATCGCCACTCGGGGTTACTCCGCCTGACCCGGGCGCAGCCGCCGCGGGCGCCGTCCCCCACAAGGGGCCGGCGCCCGCGGCGTCTTTTCATGTGGTCGACAGCCGGTGAAGCCGTACCGCGCGAGGTGGTTCGCCGTCGTGCCGCCGACGAGGACTCTCGTACCCGTCGGCGAACCGTGGGAGACTGCGGCCGTGGTGGATGAATCGCGTGGTCACACCAGCCGCGGGCCGGTCCTGCTGCTGCTGCACGGGATGGGGGCGACCGGCGACGTCTGGCTGCCCTGGGCGCCGCTGCTTGAGCAGCACTGGCCGGGGCGGTGGCTGGCACCGGACCTCGCCGGTCACGGCTGGTCGGCGCCGCTGCCGTCGTACTCCTTCGCCGGGTTCGCCGAGCGGATCGCCCACGGCCTCGCCCCCGACGACCGGATCGTCGTGCTCGGGCACTCGCTGGGCGGGGTGGTCGGCCTGGCGCTGGCCGCCCGCGCCGCCGGATCGCCGGTGGACGCGGTGGTCGGGCTGGGCATCAAGGCCGTCTGGTCACCCGACGAGCTGACCCGCGCCGCCGAACTCGCGACCCGCCCGATCAGCTGGTTCGCCAGCCGCAGCGAGGCGGCCCGTCGCTACCTGCGCGTCTCCGGGCTCGCCGGTCTGCTCCCGCCGGACCACCCGGTGGTGGACGCCGGGCTGCGCCAGGTCGACGGCCGGTGGCGGCTCGCGATGGATCCGGCCGCGTTCGACGTCGGCGATCCCGACCTCGCCGCGCTGGTGGCGGCGACCGACGTGCCGGTGGTGCTGGCCCGCGGCGAGCAGGACCCGATGGTCACCGACGCGCAGCTCAAGGAGTTCGGCGTACCGGTCGTCACCCTGCCCGGGCTCGGGCACAACGCGCACGTGGAGAACCCGGGGGCGGTGCTGGCGCTGCTGGACGCGTACCGCTGAGCCGTCCGGCGGCGGCCCTAGACCGGTGCGGAGGCGGCGAGGGTCTTCGCCGGCGCCAACTCCCGGCGGGCGGCGGTCAGGAACGCCTCGGCGTACGACTCGACGGGGAAGTCACCCAGGTAGCGACGGCGGGTGACCCAGCGCTTCTCGGCCGCCGGATCGGTGTCCAGCAGAGCGGTCAGCACCTCGTCCACATTCGACATGTCCCGGCGCAGCACGTAGCCCGCCCCGGACAGCGGGAAGTTCTCCACGAACCGCTCGCGCTCGTCGCCCATGTCGGTGACGGCGTACGGCTTGCCGGAGTAGAGGTAGTCCGAGATCACCCCGGACACGTCGGAGACCAGCGCGTCGGACCGGTTGACGCATTCGGTCAGGCTCAGCTCCCGGGCCGCCGCGCCGACCACGTGCTGCCGCCCGGTGCGGGCCCGGTCGGCGAGCAGCAGCTCGGTCAACCGGCCGAGCTGCCGGGCCGAGGCCGGGTTCTGCGCGGTGTACGGGTGAGCCCGCAGGATCACCGTCGCGCCGCGCTCGAGCAGCCGGCGCAGCAGTTCCTCGGCGACCGGCAGCGAACAGTAGTCGGCGTCGGCGTGGTGCCCCGTCCAGGTCGGGGTGTAGAGCACGATCGGGTGGGCCAGGCCGCGCACCGGCTCCGGGCGTACCTCGATCGCCTCGACCTGCGGGCGGCCCACCACCACGAACTTCTCCGCCGGGATCTGCACCCCGGCGCGGGCGTACCGGTCGATCGCCGCCGGGCCGGCCACGAAGATCCGGTCGAAGATCCCCGACACCGGGTTGGCGCTCGGCGCCTTGTCGCTGTCGCCGTGGTGCAGCTGCACGTGGGTGAGTTGGGTGAACCGGATGCAGTGGCTGTTCTTCGCCCCGTGGTTGACGTAGAACGCCGCTCGCAGGCTCGGAACCAGCGCCTCGTCCATCGCCCGGAGGGTGGGGCAGTAGACCACCGGTGCGCTGGTGGCGGCGGAGATCGGCCCCAGGAAATCGGGCTCGCGCACCACGACCATGAACGGCCGGCCGATCCGCTCCAGGTACGGCAGCCACATGGTGACCTGGTACTCCGAGCCGGGCGGTGCGGAGAAGTAGAGCAGGAACTCCGGCTGGTGCCGGCGCAGCGCGCGGGCCACCGCCCCACCGCCGGCGGCTGGCCGGAAGCGACGCCGGGCCAGGTCCAGTGCGACCGCTCCGGCGCAGGCGCCCACCAGCAGGCTGGCGACCAGCGCCACGGCGGCGGGCAGTGCCACCGCGGCGGCGAGAGTCACCGCGCCGAGCAGCCCGAGCAGGGCGGTGCCGAGCTGGTCGGCGATCAGCGGCGTCCAGGCCCGCACGGGCAGGTTGGCCACCCGGATCTCCAGGTTGCCGGCGGTCCGCAGCGGCCCCACCAGCAGCACCAGCCCCAGCAGGACCAGCGCGGTGGCGACGAGCGCCGGGTCGAGCCCGTCGTCCAGCCGCCGGGAGTATCCGACCAGGACGGCGGCGCCGATCAGCGCCGTCTCGGCGACGAGGTCAGCGCCGGGTCGGATCCGCTGCTCGGCGGCCGCCGCGACCAGTGCGGCGACGGCCAGCGCCAACCCCCATCCGGTGGCGCCGGTCAGCGCCACCGCGACGAAGGCCAGCACGGCCAGGCCGGTGCTCAGGCACCGGGCGGCCAGCTTTCGGACCAGATCACCACGCATGTCGCTCCGTTCGCTGCCGTCCCGGGTCCGTCGCCGTCAGTCAGCTCACGGAGGCCGCACCGGCCGGCGAACCGACCCGACCCGACCCGGACTGGGCCGGCACGGTCGGGGAGGGACCGTCGCCGGGCGCCCGGCGTACGTCGATCACCTGGCCGGTCAGGTCGGAGATCAGCACGTCGAGCGAGGACTGGGCGACGGCCTCCGCGGCGAGCAGGGTGTGCTCCGGCTCCTCGCCGAAGGCCCGCGTCCGCATCGGGGTGGCGGTCCGCTCGGGGTTGATGCAGTTGACCCGTACGCCGACGTCGGCCCACTCGTCGGCCAGTGCCTGGGTGAGGTTGACCAGGGCGGCCTTGGTGGCGGAGTAGAGCGCGTAGCGGGCCCGCCCCCGGGTGTACGAGCTGGAGGTGTAGAGCAGCAGCTGGCCCTTGGTCTGCTGGAGGTACGGCAGGGACTGCCGGGCGATGGTCACCGGGCCGACGAAGTTGACCTGGAGCAGCCGGTCCATCGTCTCCTCGTCCATCTCGGCGAGGGCGCCCTTCTCCAGGATCCCGGCGGTGACCACCACGTGGTCGATCCGGCCGGTGGCCTCGAACGCGGTCTTCAGCGCGGCCTCGACGTCCTCGGCCCGCTCTACGTGCGTGCCGGTGGTGGAGCGGCTGAACGGGAAGACCTGGGCGCCGAGGCGCCGGGCCAGCTCGGTCAGCTCGTGGCCGATGCCGTAGCTGCCGCCGAACACGACGATGGTGCGGCCGGTCAGCTCCTCGGTGTAGCTGCGGTGGTCGGTCAGCCGGGGCGCCTGCGCGGCGGCGAGCTGGAAGAGCTTGTCCGCCAGGTGCACGTCGACCGGGTGGGTGACCTTGATGTTCTCGTCCGAGCCGTCGATCACCTTGATCGGGGTGCCCGGCAGGTAACGCAGCACCACGCCGCAGTCGTCGGTGGCGGCGAAGTCCGGATCATCCTCGGCGATCCGGTACGCCTCGCGGATGGTGGGGGAGCGGAACGCCTGCGGGGTCTGCCCGCGGCGCAGCCGGGAGCGCACCGGGATGTCGGTGATGCAGTCGTTCTCGTCCACCTGGATGATCGTGTCGGCGGACGGGATGGCCACGTCCACGGCGTCGTAGGTCCAGAGCGCGTTGACGCACTCGCGCACGATCCGGCCGCTGAGCAGCGGGCGCACCGCGTCGTGGAAGAGGATGTTGCAGTCCGCCGGGCCGACCGCGTCCAGCGCGATCCGGGTGGTCGCGTTACGGGTCTCGCCGCCCTCGATCACCTTGGTGACCTTGCGCAGGCCGGCCTTCTCGACGATCTGCCGAGCGTCCTCGACGTGCCCGGTGGCCATCAGCACGATGATCTCGTCGATCTCCGGCGCGGCCTCGAAGACCGCCAGGGTGTGCTCGATGATCGGCTTACCGGCGATCTTCAGGAGCTGCTTCGGGATGCCGAGGCCCAGTCGGGTTCCGGTGCCGCCGGCCAGCACCACGGCCACCGTCCGCGAGGGCCGCCAGGGTGCCGGGCTCTCCGGTGTGGCGTCCGGGCCAGTGGTCTGGTCCTGCGTCATTGCCGGATCCTCACTTTCAGGGATGCGTTTAACGGAAGGTTCCGCCCGGGCGGCGACGGAATGAACCTTAACGCGCGAACCGCGTCGCCCCAACGCGGGCGACGCGGGTACATGGCGCCATGTCGATGCCGGAGGTTCGCCGGCACTCTACTTGCTGTTGGCGTACGCCTCGTATGCCCGGATCACCTCGTTGGTGGGCCCGTCCATCCGCAGGACGCCGGATTCCAGCCAGATGGTCCGTTCGCAGGTGTCCCGTACCGAGGAGAGCTGGTGGCTGACCAGGAACACCGTTCCGGCACCCTCGCGCAGCTCCCGCACCCGCTGCTCGCTGCGCTTGCGGAAGCCTTTGTCGCCGGTGGCGAGCGCCTCGTCGATGAGCAGCACGTCGTGCTTCTTGGCGGCGGCGATGGAGAACCGCAGCCGGGCCGCCATGCCGGACGAGTACGTGCGCATCGGCAGGCTGGCGAAGTCGCCCCGCTCGTTGATCCCGGAGAAGTCGATGATCCCTTCGGCCTGCTGGGCCACCTCGTCGGGGTGCATCCCCATCGCCAGGCAACCGAGGGTGACGTTGCGCTCACCCGAAAGGTCGTTGAGCAGGGCCGCGTTCACGCCCAGCAGCGAGGGCTGCCCCTGGGTGTGGATCGCGCCCCGGTTGACCGGCAGCAGGCCGGCGATGGCCCGCAGCAGGGTGGACTTGCCGGAGCCGTTGCTGCCGATCAGCCCGATCGCCTCGCCCCGGTACGCGGTGAACGAGACCCCTTTCACCGCGTGCACCTCCCGCACGTTCGGCGCGGACGTGCGCTTGACCAGCCGGCGCAGCGCGGCCACCGGCGTGGTGCCGCCGGCGGCACCCTTGTGCACCCGGTAGATGATGTGCGCGTCGTCGACCACCACGGTGGGGATCCGTTCCTGCGCCAGAACGGGCAGGGAGACGGTCGCCTCGTCGGTGGCGTGCATTTGATCAACCACGGCCGTACTCCTGTTCGCCGCGCCAGAAGTAGATGTAGCCGCCGATCCCGCCCACCAGCGCCCAACCCGCCGCGACCAGCCAGAGCTGGGTCAGCGACTCGTTGAGCAGTGGCGGCTGATCGAGCAGCGCGTAGCGGGCCAGCTCGATGTAGACCAGCAGCGGGTTGTACTGGACCAGCGTGGTCGCCCAGCCGGGCAGCCGCTCGAAGAGGCTGACGCTGTAGAGGACGCCGGAGCCGTACATCCAGGTGCGCATGATGAACGGCATGACCTGCTTCAGGTCGCTCGCCTTGGCGCCCATCCGGGCCACGAACAGCACCACGCCGGCGTTGAACACCGCCTGCAGCAGCAGGGCCGGCACCAGCATCAGCCACTTCAGGGTGAGCGGCTCGCCGGTGACCAGCACGATGCCGATCAGGACCAGCATCGAGGCGAGCAGTTGCTGGAACTGGGTCACCGTGGTGGACAGCGGCAGGCTGGCCCGGGGGAAGTGTAGGGCCCGGATCAGCCCCAGGTTGCCGCTGATCGACTGGGTGCCGGCCAGCACCGCGCTCTGGGTGAAGTTGAAGATGAACAGGCCGGTGGTCAGGTAGCCGATGAAGTTCGGGATCTTGTCCTGCTCCAGCACCACCCCGAAGATCAGGTAGTAGACCGCGGCGTTGGTCAGCGGGGTGAGCACCTGCCAGAGCTGGCCCAGCCTGGCGTTGCTGTACGAGGCGACCAGCTTGGCGTTGGCGTACGCGGCGATGAAGTGCCGGTAGGCCCACAGTCGGCGGCTGTACTCGACGAGGGTGGGTCGCTCACCAGCGACCCGGAGCCCGTGCCGAGCGGCCAGCTGCGCCTGGGTCAGGCCCGTGTCAGGGTCGACCAGCGCGGTGGTGGCCATGAAAGGGGCACTCCGATCTTTCGTGCCGACGGGTTGCTCGCGACGATGGAATCCTAGTGGGAGCTGGTGCGCGGAGCGCCGCCTCGTCGCTGCGTGGACAGTAGTCCGAAACACGTCGGGACGCAACCGTACCGTCGTTGCGCTACTCTGGTCGTCGTGAGCTGCGAGAAGAGTCCCTGGTGACGACCGAGAAGAGGCGGGCCCCGGCCGGTGCGGCGGTGCTTCGTGGTGAGATCACCACGGCCATCCGGCGCGCGCTGATGCAGGAGCTCGCCGCGGTCGGCTACGGCCGGCTCTCCATCGAGGCGGTGGCCCGACGGGCCGGCGTCAGCAAGACGGCGATCTACCGGCGGTGGAGCTCCAAGCTCGACCTGGTGCTGGACATCGTGGCCGCGGCCGCGCACGGCAAGCTGCCTGTGTTGGACACCGGCACCCTGCGCGGCGACCTCGCGTTGCTCTTCCAGGCGGTGGCGCACGCGCTGCGGCATCCGCTGGCCTCACAGATCATTCCCGATCTGCTCGCTGAGGCCGCCCGCAACCCGACCATCGACCAGACCCTGCGTCAGGTGCTGCACGCCCGCCAGCAGGAAATCGGCGGCCGTCTGGTCGCCCGCGCCGTGCAGCGCGGCGAGCTGCCTGCCGACACCGACCCGGACGCCGCCGTCGACCTCATCATCGGCCCGCTCTACTGGCGGCTCGCCATCGCCCGCGGTCCGGTCACCGACACCTACCTCGACACCCTGGTCGAGTCGGTGGCCACCGGGCTCGGCGCCGAACCTGCCGTACCCCGGCAGCGGGGCATTGTGGCTCCGTCGACGGGCGCCTGACCGCTCTGCCGTCCGCGACCCGGCGCTCTCAGCGCGGCGCGTCGACCGGAAGTCGGGAGACGATGTGCCGGGCGATCTCCAGCGAGCTGGTCGCGGCCGGGGAGGGTGCGTTGAGCACGTGCACCTGCCGGTCGGCCTCGACGATCAGGAAGTCGTCCACCAGGCCGCCGTCGGGGAGGATCGCCTGCGCCCGCACGCCGGCGCCGGCCCGGACGATGTCAGCCGGGGTCAGCTCCGGCACCAGCCGGGCCAGGCTGTCCGCAAAGCGCTTCTTCGACAGTGACCGGGTCACCTCGGTCAGGCCGTAGCGGTAGTGCCGCCGACCCAGCGCCCAGAGACCGCGGTAGGAGAGCTCGTCCCAGATGTCACGAGGGTTGATCCGGCCCCAGGAGTAACCCTCGCGGGCGGTGGCCAGCACCGCGTTCGGGCCGGCGTGCACGCTGCCGTCGATCATCTTGGTCAGGTGCACCCCGAGGAAGGGGAACTGCGGGTCCGGCACCGGGTAGATCAATCCCCGCACCAACCCCTGCCGCTGCGGGACCAGCTCGTAGTACTCGCCGCGGAACGGCACGATCCGCACCGGCGTCGGCACGCCCGCCAGCCGGGAGATCCGGTCGGCGTGCAAGCCGGCGCAGTTGATCAGGACGTCCGCGGTCACCTCACCGCGGCTGGTGGTGACGACCACGCCCTCCGGACGGGTGGCCGCCCCGGTGACCTCGGTGCCGGTGCGCAGGTCCGCCCCGCCCGCGGCGAGCAGCTCGGCCAGCTTGCGGCAGACCGCGCCGAAGTCGACGATGCCGGTCGAGGCGACGTGCAGGGCACCGACGGCCGCCACGTGCGGCTCGTACTCGGCCGCCTCCGCACCATCGATCACCCGCGCCGGCAGGCCGTTGGCCAGGGCGCGCTGGTGCAGGTCGTGCAACCGGGGCAGCTCCGCGGCGTCGGTGGCGACGATCAGCTTGCCGCAGATGTCGTGCGCCAGCCCGTGCTCGCGGCAGAACTCGACCATCGAGGCGCTGCCGGCCTTGCAGAGGGTCGCCTTCAGGCTGCCGGGCTTGTAGTAGACGCCGGCATGGATGACGCCCGAGTTGTGACCGGTCTGGTGAGCCGCCCAGCCGGCCTCCTTCTCCAGCACGGTGACCGAGTCGCCGGGCCGGTCGATCATCAGCCGGTGTGCCACCGCCAGCCCGACGATGCCGCCACCCACCACCACGAACCTGGTCATGTCATCTCTCCCGCCCGACGCCGGGACCGATGGTAACCAAGCCCACCCGCGCGCCCGACTGGCCCACCCCCCATGGGCTTGGCCTAGACTGCTCCGGGTCCATCCTCTCTGGGAGTCACATGTCTGAGGTCATCGCGCTCGGTCAACCCACGGTCGGCGAAGCCGAACTCGCCGCCATCGCCGAGGTCTTCGCCTCCGGCTGGCTCGCTGGTTCCGGGCCCACCTGCCGTCGTTTCGAGGAGCGCTTCGCCGTCGTCGCCGGCACCCGGCACGCCCTCGCCACCAGCAACTGCGGTTCCGCCCTGCATCTCGCGCTGCTCACCCTCGGGGTCAAGCCCGGCGACGAGGTGATCGTCGGCGACTACACCTTCCCGGCCACCGGCCACTCCGTGATGTGGACCGGCGCCACGCCGGTCTTCGCCGACGTGCGGCCGGACACCTGGACGGTCGACCCGGCCGCCGTCGAGGCCGCGATCACGCCACGCACCGTCGGCATCATCGCCGTCGACGCGTTCGGGCAGCCGGCGGACTACGACGAGCTGCGCGCCATCGCCGACAAGCACGGGCTGTTCCTGGTCGAGGACGCCGCCTGCTCGGCGGGCGCCACCTACAAGGGCCGCCCGGCCGGCAGCCTCGCCGACATCGCCACCTTCAGCTTCCACGGCCGCAAGGGCATCACCGCCGGCGAGGGCGGGGCGTACGTCACCGACCGCGAGGACCTCGCGGCGCACGCCCGCAAGCTGCACACGTACGGCGTGGAGGGGGCGCTCACCCGCGCCGAGCTGTCGCACCTGCCGATCCCGACCTTCACCGAGCTGGGCTACAACTACCGGCTCTCCGACATCTCCGCGGCGATCATGCTCGCCCAGCTCGACCGGCTGCCGGACCTGCTGGCCGCCAAGCGTCGCACCGCCGCCCGCTACGGTGAGCTGCTCAAGGACCACGAGCTGATCACGACGCCCTACGAGGCGCCGGACCGCGAGCACCCCTGGCAGTCGTACGTGGTCACCCTGGCTCCCTCGGTCGACCGGGGCGCGGTCGCGCTGGCACTGCGTCAGCGCGGAGTGCAGTGCACCTTCGGCACGTACGCCTCGCACGCCCAGCCGCTCTACGGCCAGACCACGCCCTGCCCGGTCTCGGCCGACCTGTTCGTCCGGCACCTGGCCATCCCGATGCACGCCAACCTCACCGACGACCAGGTCGAGACCGTCGCGGCCACCCTCATCGACGTCGTCAACTCCGCGGCCACCAGCCGCTGATCCCCCCAGGAAGGACACGCTCCGCCATGTCGAAGCAGACCGTCTTCATCACCGGAGGCGCTGGTTTCATCGGCCTGCACGTGGTACCGATGCTGTTGGAGAAGGGCTACCGGGTCCGCATCTTCGACAACATGACCCGCGGCGACCGGGACCGTATCGCGGAGCTGGTGGCGACCGGCGACGTCGAGCTGATCGAGCAGGACGTCCGCTACGGCGGTGCCGTGCACGCGGCCATGAAGGGCTGCGACTACGCGATCCACCTCGCCGCGGTCTCGATCAACAAGAGCCAGGCCGACCCGCACGAGTCGATCGACATCAACATGGTCGGCAACCACAACGTTTTCGCCGCCGCCGCCGACCACGGCGTCAAGCGGCTGGTCTTCGCGTCGTCGGCCTCGGTCTACGGTGACCCGAAGAAGCTGCCGATGCACGAGGACGACCGGCTCGACCCGCTCACCCCGTACTGCATCTCGAAGCGTGCCGGTGAGGACCTGCTCGGCTTCTACCAGCGCAGCAAGGGCCTGAACTGGGTCGCCCTGCGGTTCTTCAACGTCTACGGCCCGGGCCAGAAGCCGACCGCGTACTACACCTCGGTGATCAACCACTTCGTGAAGCGGTTGAAGACCGGTCAGCCGCCGGTCATCGACGGCAAGGGCGAGCAGTCGATGGACTTCATCCACGTCCACGACATCGCCCGCTCGGTGGTCGCCGCGCTGGAGGCCGAGCAGGGCAACGTGGCGGTCAACATCGGCACCGGCATCGACACCTCGGTGGCCACCCTCGCCGAGATCCTGATCAAGGCGGTCGGTGTCGACGTCGAGCCGCAGTTCAGCCCGCGTGAGGTGCTGGTCAGCCGCCGGGCCGCGGACATCACCCGGGCCCGCGAGGTGCTCGGTTGGGAGCCGACCATCGCCGTCGAGGACGGGATGACCGACCTGATCAAGACCGAGGTGGCGTGACCCAGTCGTCGTCCGCCGGGAGTCCGTCATCGCACGGGCTCCCGGCGAACCCGTATAACCCGCACGCCTGGGTGATCGGCGAGCCGGTGATCGGCGCCGGGACCTGGATCGGTGCCTTCACGGTCATCGACGGTTCCGGCGGGCTGACGATCGGCGCCGGGTGCGACATCAGCAGCGGCGCGCAGATCTACACCCACTCCACCGCCCGACGTTGCGTATCGGGTCGTGCCTATGCTTCGGTGGACCGTGCGCCGGTGATGATCGGCGACCGCGTCTTCATCGGGGCGAACGCGACCGTGATGATGGGCGTCACCATCGGTGACGGTGCGGTCGTCGGCGCGGGCGCCGTGGTCAGCAGAGATGTGCCACCGGGGGCGGTCGTGACGGGGGTCCCGGCTCGGGTGGTCTCCACAGTCGAGTTGGACGGCGGCGATGTCCGGTTCGTCCCCGTAGCGGAAAGCTAGGAGTCCCCCTCCCGTGCGTATCGCAGTCGTCAACAACTTCTTTCCGCCGCGCGCCGGCGGAAGCTCCCATCTGTCCGAGTCGCTCGCCCGTGGCTACGCCGCCGCCGGGCATGAGGTGCTGGTGCTCACCGCCGCCTACCAGGACGCTCCTGCGGTGGAGGAGCGCGACGGGCTGCGGATCGTCCGGCTGCCGGCGTTCATGCTGCCGGAGACCCGGCTGGCCGTCAGCTTCGACATCTCCTTCGCCAGCCGGCCGAGTGTGCTGCGGCGGGTCCGCACACTGCTCGACGACTTCCGGCCGGACGTCATCCACCAGCACGGCCAGTTCTTCGACCTGACCTGGGCGACCGCGCTCTACGCGCGTAAGCGCCGGGTGCCGGCGCTGCTCTCCATCCACACCCGGCTGGAGAACCCGCAGGCCCGGTACGCGAAGGTGTTCCGCGGTCTGGACGCGGCCATGGTCAAGCCGTTCATGCGGCGCGCCAAGCCCCGGCTCGTGGTGATGGACGTGCTCATGCAGGAGTACATCGAGTCGCGCTACCGCGGCGCGCACTCCGGCCTGGTGCCGATCCCGGTCGGGGTGGATCCGGACTGGGTGGTCGGCGGCAACGGTCAGCGGGTCCGCGACCGTCACGAACTGGGCAACGCGCCGGTGATCCTCTCGGTGGGCCACGTCATCCCGCTGCGGGACCGCGTCGCGCTCGTCGAGGCGCTGCCCGAGGTGCTGGCCGCGGTGCCGGACGCGAAGCTGCTCATCTGCGGGCAGGTCTACTACCAACACTTCGCCGAGCGGGCCCGTGCGCTCGGCGTCGAGCACGCCGTCATCGCCGCGGGCAAGGTGCCCAAGAGTGAGATCCCGGACTACCTCGCCGCCGCCACGGTGGAGTCGCACGAGCAGGGGCTGGGTCTCGGCACCGCGACGCTGGAGGCGATGGCCGCCGGGGTCCCGGTGGTGGCGCCGGCGCGGGCCGACAACTTCCCCGGCATCGCCCTCCGCGACGGCGACAACGTCCTGCTCTGCCAGCCGGGTGACGTCCAGGGCCTGGCGCAGCGGCTGACCGCCGCGCTGACCGACCAGGGCCTGGCCAAGCAGATCGGGGTCAACGGTCAGGCTTTGATCCGCGATCGGTTCAGCCTGGACCGGGTGCTGCACCGGCACCTGGAGGTACTGACCGAGATGGCCGCGTCCCAGGGCCGCTGACCTGACGTACGTCGAACCGCCGGTGCCCCCGACCGAAAGGTCGGGGGCACCGGCGGTTCAACGTACGTGTCCAGGGGTTGTCTTACGGCCGGGCGGGAACGTCAGCCGGTGGTGACCGATGCGTCCGCACCCGAGCGGGGCGCTGGCACCTGCTCGGCCCGAACCGCCGCAGCGGCCCCGTCGAGCGCCGGGTCGGCAGTGCTCTCCCCGGTCACCTTCTGCAGCTGCCGCATCCCGGAGAGGGCGGCGATGCCGGCGGCGAGCAGGTCGGCCACGGTGAAGATCAGGCGGGAGGCGAGCGCGATCCCGGTCGCCGCGCCGATGCCGCCGGCGCCAGCGAGGAAGGGCGCCATGGTGGCGACCAGCACGGCCTCCCGGACGCCCAGCCCGGAGGGGGAGAGGAAGGCGAACATCCCGACGGTCATCGCGATGGCGAACGACCCGATGCTGCGCAGCAGGCCACCAACGCCCGGGGCGGCCTGCGCGTTGGCCAGCAGCCACAGGTGCACGCCGAAGAGGGTGTAGCCCAGGGCGCTCCACCCGACCACCCGGAGCACGCCGGGCAGGGTGAGCCGGTGCTGCAGCGGCGGTCGACGCAGCACCTTCAGGACGAGCTGAATGAGCCGGGTCAACACGGCCGGAACGGCGCAGAGCAGCGCGATCGGGAAGAGGACGGCGACGATGTAGAGCGCGACCCGGACCGGCTCGGCGTACTCCGCGCCGGAGTCGGCGGTCGCGTCGAGCAGCGAAGGCAGACTGAGCAGACCAACGCCGAGCGCGGCGACGACGCCGAGACCCAGCGCCATCAGGGTGGCCAGGAAGGCCCGAGCTCGTGGCAGGCCGGCACGCCGGCCCAGCTCCATCTGCAGGACGTAGGCCCAGACGCTGCCCGGGATGTACTTGCCGAGCTGGCCGACCATGCAGATCCGCAGAGCCGCCGACACGGACACCCGGTGCTCCAGGTCCGCCGCGGCGGCCCGCCAGGCCATCGAGTTGGCGAACATGCCGGCCAGCACCGCCAGCACGGCGAGCACCACCGAGGGCCACGCGAGGTCGACCCAGGTCTGCCGCACCTGCGGCCACTGGCTGATGACGCTCCAGGTCATGCCAGCCGCGATCGTCACGATGACCACCACCCGGACGGCCAGTGAGAGCCATCGGGACTTCGCCGCGGCGGCCCCGGTGGCCGGGGTGGGTACCGTTTCGACCTGCGTCGCGGTTTCTGCCACGGCCGTCCTGTCCTTTGGTTGTCCCGACCCATCCGGGTCGCCTGCACAATTCGCCGAGACTAGCGCAGTGTGCCGCGTACCACGAACCGAGGTTGACCGCGAGTCGGGACCGGTCCGGCGCTGGGGGGATTCGCGTCGCGGTGGTCCAGGTGTGCCGGGCATCTCCCGCGCTGCTACGGTCTGCACGCTGCCCCATACCTCAAGGAGAGCTGTTGTGATCCCGATTTCCGTCGTCAAGCTGGACGAGGAAGCCGAACGGTTGGCGGTCGAGGTGATCCGCTCGGGTGTCATCGCGCAGGGGCCCATGGTGGCCCGCCTGGAGCGCGAGTTCGCCGAGCTGGTCGGCGTCGAGCACGCGGTCGCCGTCAACAACGGCACCACTGCCCTCGTGGCCGCGCTTCAGGTGCTCGACCTGCAGCCCGGCGACGAGGTGGTCACCAGCCCCTTCACCTTCGTCGCGACCCTCAACGCCATCCTCGAGGCGGGCGCCACCGCCCGGTTCGCCGACATTCGCGAGGATGACTTCTGCGTCGACCCGGCGGCGCTCGCCGACGCCATCGGCCCGCGCACCCGGGTGCTGATGCCGGTGCACCTGTACGGCCAGCCCGCCGACATGGACACCATCGCCCCGCTGGCCCAGAAGCACGGCCTGGGCCTGGTCGAGGACACCGCGCAGTCCCTGGGCGCGTCCATCTCCGGCCGCGGCGCCGGCAGCTTCGGTCTCGGCACCTTCTCGCTGTACGCCACCAAGAACCTCACCACCGGTGAGGGCGGCATGATCACCACCAACGACGCGGTGCTCGCCGACCGGTTGCGCGTGCTGCGCAACCAGGGCATGCGGCAGCGCTACCAGTACGAGGTGGCCGGGCACAACTACCGCCTCACCGACCTGCAGGCCGCGCTGGGCATCCCGCAGATCGCCGCGTACGGCGGGAACGTCAAGCGCCGCAAGGACAACGCCGGCCGACTCTCCGCCGGTCTGGCCGACGTCCCCGGGCTGCGCCTGCCGACCGAGCTGCCCGGCCGGTCGCACGTCTGGCACCAGTACACGGTGCTGGTCACCGACGAGGCTCCGGTGAGCCGCGACGAGGTGATCGCCCGCCTGACCGAGAGCGGCGTGGGCTGCGGCATCTACTACCCGAAGACGGTCTACGACTACGACTGCTACCGCGACCACCCTCGGGTGATCGCGGACCCGGCGCCGGTGACCGACCGGGTGGTCCGCCAGTGCGTCTCCCTGCCGGTGCACCACCACCTCACCGACAGCGACCTCGACCAGGTCGTCGAGGCCGTCCGGAAGGCGGTCGGCGCGTGACCGCCAAGCTGCGTTTCGCCCTGGTCGGCACCGGGGTCATGGGTTCGCTGCACGCCCGGGTGGTCGCCCAGTCCGACCGGGCCGAGCTGGCCCGGGTCATCGAGCCTCGACGCTCGGTCGGCCAGCAGGCCGCCGAGCGGTACGGGGCCGACTGGTCCCCGGACGCCGACGACCTCTCCGACGTCGACGCGGTGGTGATCGCCGCTCCCACCGAGTTCCACCGCGGCCTCGCCGACCAGGTCCTGGCCGCCGACAAGCCGCTGCTGATCGAAAAGCCGGTCTGCGGCAGCCTCGCGGAGACCGAGGAGATCGTGGCGACCGCCGAGAAGCGCGGGGTGCCGCTGCTGTGCGGGCTGCTGGAGCGGTTCAACCCTGCGGTGCTGACGGCACTTGCCCTGGTCCACCGCCCGCTGCACCTGACCGCCACCCGGCACTCGCCGTACGCGCCGCGGATCCGCACCGGGGTCGCCTGGGACCTGCTCATCCACGACGTCGACCTGGCGATCCAGGCCTTCGGCGGAGAGGAGCCGGCGACGGTACGCGGGACCTTCGGCCACTTCCACCCCGACTCGCTCACCGAGGCGGAGGACGTGGCGGAGACCGTGCTGTCGTTCGGCACCGGCGCCCTGGCCAACGTGTCGGCGAGCCGGATCGGGCAGCGCAAGGTGCGGACCCTGGTGATCAGCGAGGTCGACCGGCTGATTGAGGCCGACCTGATCCGCAAGGACGTGACCATCTACCGGCACGTCTCACTGGACGCCGCCACTCCGGACGGCCGTGGCTACCGGCAGCAGAGCATCATCGAGGTGCCGGAGCTGATCACGAACCGCGAGCCGCTCGCCGCCCAGCTGGACCACTTCCTGGACATCGTCGCTGGCACCGCCGACGCCGACGTCGAGCGGCAGCGGATCCTGCCGGCGCACCGGGTGGTGGGTCGGCTCTTCGCCGACAACGGCCGCTGACGGACGGTAAAGGGCGGGGCGACCACGGTCGCCCCGCCCTTTCGTGTATCCGGTGGGGAGCGTCGCGCGGCGGGCGGGCGGACGCTCCCCCTCGACTACCGCCCGCCGAGCCGGGTCAGGCTCGCGGGCGGTCGGTCAGCCGTCGGACGCGCAGGCCCGCCCCGCGTCGGTGACCTGGTAGATCTTGATCCGGCCGAATTTCTGCACCAGCGTGACCTTGTCGCTGGCGTCCAGCAACGCCTGCTTGTAGTTCTTCGTCGCGGCGGGAATGCCGCGCTTGCCGACGACGACGTACTCGACGCCGAACCGGCGTACCTCGCAACCGGCGGGCACCGCACCTTCGCTGCCCACGAGCCAGTTGAAGGCGGCCCAGCGGCGCTCGTAGTCGTCGCCCGCTTCGGTGAGGCCGGGCAGCGGCGGAATGCCGAACAGCAGCGGGTTTTTGTAGTCGGCGTACGCCCAGGACATGAACTCGCGGTGCCGGTCGTAGGCCACCGTCCTGCCGGGTGGGGTGTTCTCGCTGAGCCATTCGTAGGTCTGGACGTAGGAATTGCCGAGCGGAGCCCTGTTGATCATGGCCGTCCGCAGTGGCTTCCAGCTCGACGGCACGGCGCCCAACCCGATGAGCGCGAGCACCAGGACCGTCGCGGCCACCGCGGCCGGCACGGCCGAGTCGCGCAGGCCACGGGCCTTGGCCACCAGCCGCGACACGAGCCACTGGATCGCGATCCCGATGACGACCGCACCGACCACCGTCAGGACGCCGTAGACCGGGAAGATCATCGAACGGACCCGCTCGCGGACGCCGTACCAGAGACCCGCCAGCGTGGCCGCGGCGGTCGATTCGGAACTGGTGGTCCAGATGCCGATGACGGTGAAGACGGCCCCGGCCACGAACCACGGCCGGGCCCAGCGCAGCCGCGGGATGAGCAGGCAGAACGGCGAGACCAGCAGGCAGGCCATTGTGATGACCACGGCGACGCTGATCGGTGACATCGTGAAGACGAAGTCCTTGCTCGGCACCAGCGGATAGCCGAAGAGCGCGTAGCGCTGGGGGTGGGTCACCCAGTACTCGATCGACTTGTCCCACATGTTCGGCAGGGCGGGCTCGTTGGAGGTTCGTTCGCCGTTCGCACCGAGCAGGGCACCCAGCAGCGGCAGCAGCGGCAGCAGCGCGGCGACGACCATGGTGCCGAGGGCGGTGGCGCCGTGACGCAGCTTGAACGGCGCGCGGAGCGCCAGCACCACGCCGATCGTGAGCACCCCGATGAACAGGACGTCGTAGGTGTGCGTCATGACCAGGCCGGCACCGGCGAGCCCGGCCAGCAGCCCCAGCCGTACCGGGTGCGGGCCACGCAGCGCGAGTGCGACCAACAGGGCGATGGCACCCGCCATGGCCGGGGCGGTCTGCTCGTTGATCCGCCCGTTGACCACGGAAACCCACATCGGGCCGATGAAGGCGGGCGCGGTCGCGGCGCAGGCGGCGACGACCGGCCGGGCGCCGAGCGCGCGAGCGGCGCCGTAGACACTGGCCACCAGGGCGAGCGGGCCGAGGATGATGGACCAGGCCGCCATGGCGGTGCTGATGTGGCCGCCCGTGATCTGGACAGCCTGGGCCCAGGAGATGTCGGCGGCCAACGGGTAGAACTTGCAGGAGACCGCCACCTCGTTGACGCCGGATGTGCACGCCGACGTGACCATGACGCTGCCGGTGTCCAGAATGCGGCGGGTCAGGAAGCCGTGGTTCATGGCGTCCCAGCCGGGTGGGGCGACGAGCCGGCCGAGCATCAGCCAGCCGAAGGCGATGGTGATCGCCGACGGGACGGCGACACCGGCCATGTCGACCCAGCGGGGACGGACCGAGGGGAGCGGGCGGAAGCGTGCGCCGAGACTCGGCCGTCCGCCCTCCTCGTCCGCGTTGCTCAACCCTCGCCAGAACAGGCGGGACGCGACGACCGCGGCACCGGCCAGCACCAGCTCCGCGACGAGCACCGCCAGGGCGCTCCGGGGCAGGCCCAGCGTCGGCAACCACGCCATTCCGACCGTGACCAGACCGAGGGTGGTCGCCGGGGCGGCGGCCCACACGGCCCACCGGTAGCGCCCCGGGGGCAGGGCGAAGCCGAGCACCGCCCCGGGCACAAGGGCCACGACGAGGGCGATCAGGGTTGTGAACACGCAGATCCTTCCTTGGGGACGGTAACTCTCCGCGGACACCGCCGTGATCGATTACCCCGTGGGCGGCCGTCACTCGGGCCAGGCGGCCGGCCCAGTATAGGAACCGGCGACCGGCGAGGTTCTATCGAGACCGGACACCGTCCGCGGCCCTCACGACGTTCTCAGGTGGAGCCGATTCGCGCCGACCCGGAGGGGCGGCGATCCGGACCCCGGGGGACTTTTCGCCTGACACTGCGGCACCCGATCAATACCGGCGCGTTCCTTCGCGTTAAGGTCACACCAGCGCGGTAGCGGGGGGCCGCGTGAGCGCCGGTTGTCGTCGCGGGTCAGGTTCAGCGGGTGGGCAGGTGGGCCGCCTCGGCCGACCGGTCCTCCGATGGTGGCTCGGCGAGGGGCTCACCGGCGACGCCCGGCACGCCCACGATCGCAGCAAAGCGGGGGATCCAGGCCGTCACGGCGCCAGTGGTGGCCCGTGGAGTCAGTCGTCGATCTCTTAGGGAGCTAGTCCTTGTTCGGTAAGTTGATGGGACCGGCGGGAGTCGCGGCCCGCGGCGCGCTGCTGCTGCTGGCCTACGTCGTGATGCTCGTCGCCGGTGCGCTCGGCTGGGCCGTCGTTTTCACGGTAGCCGGGCTGGCCGCCCTCGGCGGCGAGTACGCGCTCGCCCGCTGGTCGCCAGCCACGCACACCCTGCTGGAAAAGGTCGGCCTGCGCGGGGACTACCGCCAGCTCACCAGGGACCTCGCGATCGTCCTGCTGGTGGTGGCCACGGTGCGCCCCAGCGTGGGGGAGCTCAGCCTGATCCTGCTGCTGCCGGCCGCGGTCTGGTTGATCTCGGTCTTCGCCGGCGCCCTCGCCACCATGATCGACCGGCGCAACCCGGTCTCGGCGCTGGTCCGCAACATCGACCTCGGGCCGATGCGCTCCGCGCCTCGTCCGCCGGGGTGGGCGGCCTGGCTGGCCGGTGACCGACTGGCCCTGGTCAACGTGGTGCTGGCGCCGGCCGCCGTGGTCGCGGCCGCCCTCGACACCGTCGCGCCGGTGCTGGGCGCGGGAGCGGGGGCGGTGCTCGCCGCCGCCGTCGTCGGTGGGATCGTCGCGCTGACCTGGCTGCGCGGCCGGGGCTCCGGGCAGAGCCCGCTGCTGCCCGCCGTCCAGCGCTGGCTCGACACCCACCGGCCCGAGGTGGCGCTCTACTTCGCCGGTCCGGCCAAGGACGTCTACCAGGCGAACATGTGGCTCGCTCCGACCGAGGCGCTGGAGCAGCGCGCGGTGGTGCTGATGCGTAGCCGGGAGGCGTTCACCGAGCTCGCCGACACCCGACTGCCGGTGATCTGTGTGCCGGCCGGGGTGGACTTC
Organism: Micromonospora sp. NPDC005087; assembly: GCF_042872965.1. NCBI lineage: Bacteria > Bacillati > Actinomycetota > Actinomycetes > Micromonosporales > Micromonosporaceae > Micromonospora > Micromonospora sp. NPDC005087. The sequence continues at coordinate 225,227 of NZ_JBIALB010000011.1, forward strand.
ATGAACCTCGAACTGGGCAGCGTACGCACGGCGCTCTACGCGGCGAACGTCGGCGCGAACATCCACATGCTCCGCGAGCCGGGCATGAAGCACGTCTTCGTCGGGCACGGCGACAGCGACAAGGCGGCCAGCGCCAACCCCTACAGCAAGGTGTACGACGAGGTCTGGGTCGCCGGTCTCGCCGGTCGCGAGCGGTACGCCCGGGCGGGCGTGGGCGTGCTCGACACCGACATCGTGGAGATCGGGCGCCCGCAGCTCGCCGGCGTGCACACCTTCGGCGCGGAGTCGGTCGATCGGCCCTTCACCGTGCTCTACGCCCCGACGTGGGAGGGGTGGCTGGACGACGACCCGTACCACACCTCGCTCGTGCTGATGGGGGAGCGGATCATCCAGGGTCTGCTGGCGACGAGGCCCGAGGTGCGCGTCATCTACAAGCCGCACCCGCTGACCGGTTCCCGCTCCAAGGACGCCAAGGCGGTGCACGAGCGGCTGGTGGAACTCATCCGGGGCGCCGGCGGTGACGCCGACGCGACCTCGCTGGACGGTACCCGGCACCTCGTGGTCACCGGCCGGACGCCGGCGCTGTTCGATTGTTTCAACCAGACTGACCTGCTGATCAGCGACGTCTCCAGTGTGGTCTCGGACTTCGTGCAGAGCGAACGGCCGTACGTGGTGGCCAACCCGAGCGGCATGCCGGAGGACGAGTTCCGGCGGGAGTACCCGACCGCCCGGGCGGCGTACCTGCTCTGCCGGGACTGCGGCGAGCTGGAGAAGATCGTCGCCGTGACCCGGGCCGACGACGACCCGATGGTCGAGGCCCGGCGTGAGCTGAAGACCTACCTGCTCGGTCCGGCCGAGGAGAACCCGATGGACCGGTTCCAGGAGGAGATCGCCCGGCTCTGCCGCTGAACGGCCCGACCGACACGAGCGGCGGTGGACGGATGCGTTCCGTCCACCGCCGCTCGTCGTCGGCTCAGCCCTGCCGCTGCGGCGGGTTGTCCACGTCCCGGGAGATGACCTCGCCGCGGTCGTCGACCCAGCCCTTGGGACGGGCCGGGTTGCCAGCGACGAGCTGGTACGGCGCGACGTCCTTGGTCACCACCGAGCCGGCCGCGATCATCGCGTACTCGCCGACCTCGATTCCGCAGACCAGGGTCGCGTTCGCGCCGATCGAGGCGCCCCGGCGCACCATGGTCGGGGTGATCTTCCAGTCCGGATTCTGCGCGCGGGGCCGGAAGTCGTTGGTGAAGACGACGCACGGGCCGACGAAGACCTCGTCCTCCAGGGTCACCCCCTGGTAGACGGAGACGTTGTTCTGAATCTTGACCAGGTCGCCGACCGTGACGCCAGCGTCGACGTACACGTTGCGGCCGATGACGCAGCCGGCGCCCACCTCCGCCGACGACCGGATGTGGGCCAGATGCCAGACCTTCGTGCCGTCGCCGATCCGGGCACCCTCCTCCACGTCGGCGGTGGGGTGGACGAAGACCGAGGGGGACGGGGAAGTGCTTTCAGTCATCCTTCAACTCGCATGGTCGCAGGGCGCGCCGGGGCGCCGTCGGTGACCCGCGTCGGCGTGCGCCGGGACGGCCATCGGCCGCGCGGATCGGGGCTGCCACGCCCGCCCAGGCACGGAGCGTGGGGCCGGGGCGCACGGGACTCGGCGTAGCATAGCGACCGCTCAGGCCAGCAGCGCCGCCACCGCGTCGGCGGCCGGCTGATCAGCCGGAAGCGTCTGCGTCGACACCACCGCGGTCACCGGCAGCGGGCCGTACAGGTGGGGAAAGAGCTGGCCGCCCCGCGAGGGCTCCCAGCGCAGCGCGTCGCCCAGCCGTTCCGGGTCCACGGTCAGCAGGGTGAGCCCGGTGGCGCCGGTGAAGTGTCGTCGGGCCGTCTCCACCACCTGGTCGGCGGCGGATAGGTGGATGAAGCCATCCTGCCGGTCCACCGCCGAGCCGACCAGGTGGCCGACCGCCCGGGCGTCGTCCCACTCCACCGTCGGCAGCAACTTGTAGATCACCGTGGCAGCCTACGTGGGCCGGCAGGCGTTTCGGCCGTACCGCCGCCGACGCCGGTCGCGGCCCGGCATGCTCAGGTGGAGCAGGCGGCGGGAGGGTGACGATGGAGAGCTACGACGAGGACTGGACCGATACCCAGCGCGCGCTGTACGACGAGTGCTACCGGGCTGGCGGCGAGTGGGCCGAGGACCCGGACACCCCGTCCGATGACGTACAGCACGTGATCAACCTGGCCGAGGCGGACGACGACGCCTTCACCGACGCCGAGATCGACTACGCACCCCTGGTCGACGCGGTCACCCAGGCCAGCGGGGTCAACGTCACCAGCGTGCCGGCCCGCCACGACGACCCGGGTTTCCGGGGCTTCGTGGATGGCGTTCGGGACGCCGTCGCCGACGACGTCTTCGGCTTGTAGCCGAGTAGCCCGGGGAGGCGGCCCTCCCGCTCGCGGCAACCTTCTGCCACCATTCGCAGGACGACACTGCGATGGACGGGGGCACGGGTGCGGATCCTGCTGGTGGAGGACGACCGCCGGGTTGCCGCCGCGCTCTCCTCCGCCCTCACCCGCCGCGGGTACGAGGTCGAGCACGCCGCCACCGTCGCCGCCGGGCTCGCCGCCGCCCCGTGCGACCTGGTGCTGCTCGACCTGACCCTGCCCGACGGGGACGGCACCGACCTCTGCCGGGAGCTGCGCCGGCGCAGCAGCCAGCTCGGCATCATCGCGGTGACCGCCCGGGGCGAGGAACGCGACCGGGTGCTCGGCCTTCGCCTCGGCGCTGACGACTACGTCGTCAAGCCGTTCTCGATGGTGGAGTTGCAGGCCCGCATCGAGGCGGTGCTGCGCCGGGCCGCGAACGCCGCTCCGGAACGGCACCTGATCGAGGCCGGCGCGGTGCGCATCGACGTCGCCGCCCGGACGTTGACGGTGGACGGCCGGGAGGTCACGCTGACCCGCAAGGAGTTCGACGTGCTGCTCTCGCTGGCCCGTCAGCCCGGGGTGGCGGTGCCACGCGACCGCATCCTGCTCGACGCCTGGGGCACCACCTGGACCGACCGGCACACCGTCGAGGTGCACGTCGGGTCGTTGCGCGGCAAGCTGGGCGACGCCCGCCTGGTCGAGACCGTACGCGGGGTCGGCTACCGGCTGCGCGATGCGTGAGGGGCCGCCGTGCGCCGTCGACTGGTGATCAGCTATCTGCTGCTGATGGTGCTCGTCCTCATCGCGTTGGAGACCCCGCTGGCCGCCACTCTGGCCAGCCGCGAGACCGAACGGGTACGCGCCGACCGGCTCGCCGACGCCACCCGGTTCGCCTCGCTGGCCGGACCGGTGCTGCGCGGCGGCGGGCCGGGCCCGATCGAGGCGGAGCTGCGCAGCTACGACGAGCTGTACGCGATCGGCGCGGCGGTCGTCGACCGGGAGCGGGGCACCGTGGTCGCCTCGACGAGTTGGCGTCCGGCCACGGGGACCAGAACGGCGCTGGACATCGCGCTGTCCGGGCAGCAGACCAGCGCCCCCGAGTCGGTCCTGCCGTGGACGGCCGGCGCGGTGGTGGTGGCGGTGCCGATCAACGACGGCGGCGAGGTCCTCGGTGCGGTGGTGATCGTGACCCCGGCCGACCCGATCCGCCGGACCGTCACCGCCTGGTGGCTGCTGCTCGCCCTGGCCGGCCTGCTCGCGGTGCTGGCCTGCGTGCTCACCGCGTTCGGCCTGGCCGGCTGGGTGCTGCGCCCGGTCACCGAGCTGGACGCGGTCACCCACGAGATCGCCGAGGGCGACCGGAAGGCGCGCGTGCTGCACCGGCTCGGCCCGCCGGAGCTACGCCGGCTCGCAGCGAGCTTCAATCACATGGCCGACGTGGTGTCCGACGTGATGGACCGGCAGCGGGCGTTCGTCGCGCACGCCAGCCACCAGCTGCGCAACCCGCTCACCGCGCTGCGGCTGCGGGTGGAGGAGCTCGGCCCCAGCCTGACCGACCCGGACGGGCGCTCCGAGCACCGGCTGGCCCTGGAGGAGACCGACCGGCTGGCCCTGGTGCTGGACGCGCTGCTCACCCTGGCCCGTGCCGAACGTGAGGAGAACGAGCGGGTCACCGTGGACGCCGCCGCGGTGGCCGCGTCCCGGGTGGCCTTCTGGGCGCCGCTCGCCCGGCACCGGTCGGTCGCGCTGCGGCTCGTCACGACCGACGCCCCGGCGTACGTCCAGACCGTGCCGACCGCCGTCGACCAGGCACTGGACGCGTTGATCGACAACGCGGTGAAGTTCAGTGGCGCCGGTGGGGCGGTGACGGTGACCGTGGCCAGCCGCGACCACGGGGTGAACCTGGAGGTGCGCGACACCGGTCCGGGTATGACCGAGAGCCAGCTCGGCCAGGCCACCGAACGGTTCTGGCGGGCACCGGACGCGCAGAACGTGGACGGCGCCGGGCTCGGCCTGACCATCGCCGCGGTGCTGGTGGACGCCTCCGACGGTCGGCTCACCATGCGCCGGGGGGAGCCGCGTGGGCTGGTCGCCGGCCTGTGGTTCCCGACGCCTCAGCCGGTCCCCGTGGCGGAGTCGCCGGACGAGGAACCGGCTGTCGACCTACGCTCCACCCTGGCCCGTTAGCGGGCCGGGTGTCAGGGCTTGGCCGCCCGGTACCAGGCGGCGGCCCCGGGGTGCAGCGGCAGCGGCGGCGTGGCGATCGCCGAGCGGGGGCTCATCCGCCCCGCCGCCGGATGCGCGGCGCCCAGCTCGGCCCGGCGCTCCATCAGCAGCCGGGTCACCTCCCGGACCAACCGCTCCGGGAGGGCGGCCTGGACTATCAGGTAGTTCGGGTTGGCCACCGTGGTCACCGGGTCCACGCCGTACACCGAGCGGGGAATGTCCCGGGAGACGTAGACCTCGCTGTAGCGGGCGCGCAGCGGCTCCGTCCACTCGCCGAGGTCCACGATCCGGGTGGCGCTGCGCCCGGCCAGCTCCTTGATGCCCCGCACCGGCAGCCCGCCGGAGAAGAAGAAGGCGTCGATCCGCCCGGCCCGCAGCGCGATCACCGAGTCGTCCAGCCCGAGCCGCTCCTGGCGTACCTCGTCAGCGAGCTGGGCCACCTCCAGCAGCCGGGTCGCGGTGATCTCGGTGCCGGATCCGGGCGCGCCGACGGAGACCCGCCGCCCGCGCAGGTCGGCGACCGTGCGGACCGGCCCGCCGCCGGTGGTCACCAGGTGCAGTTGGTCGTCGTAGACCCGGGCGACCGCGTCGACCGTCGGACTGTCCGTCGTGGTGGTGGGCAGCACGTCGGCCTGGGTGAAGCCCAGCTCGGCCTCGCCGGAGCCGACCAGCCGGACGTTCTCCGCCGAGGCGGCGGTGACGATGACGCTGGCCTGCACGCCGGGCAGCTCCCGGTTGAGGATGGCTGCCAGGGACTGCCCGAAGGCGTAGTAGACGGCGGTGGGGCTGCCCGTGGCGATGCGGATCCGCAGCGGCTCGGCCAGGCCGTCCCGGCAGCTGGCCGCCCCGGTCAGCGTCGCGGCCAGCAGCAGCGTCAGCAGCGCCGCCGTCCCCGGACGGCGGCGACCGGGCCAGCTGGGCGAGGTACGACTCACGCGGTGCACTGTGCGCCGTCGGGCCGGTGCGCGCAAGCCCGTTCGACCGGCCGCCGATGCCGGCCGCGCCCGGGTCAGCAGGCGGGGCGGCTCTCCGGCTGCGGTGCCGCGGTGCCGGCCGGCTCCATAGCTGCGGTGCGGGCCGGTTCCATGGCCGCGCTGCGCAGGATCCGTGCCCGGTCCGGCCCGTCGGCGACGCTGACCAGGAAACAGCCGGTGCCGGGACGGAGCAGGGCCGGCACGTCGAGCACGGCCGCGCCACGGATCAGCACCGCCGCCAGCTCCCGGTCGGTGAGCCGCACGCCGAGGATGTGCCGGCGGACATGCCGCCCGCCGGCCAGCAGCGCCGAACGCCAGGCCGCCGCGGCGAGCCGGGACACCCATCGCCGGCGTGCCGGCGAGGCACCGGGCAGCGGTCCGCCGAGCAGCTCCCGACGACCCTGCCACCAACCGGCGTCGAGCACCCGGGCGTACCTCCCACGGTGTTCCCGGGGCACCCAGAGCCGGTGCAGCTCGTAGCGGCGGCGCAGGCCGCCGACGGCCACCTCGTGGGTCACCGGGATGTCCAGTCGGCCGAGCAACTGCCGCATCCGCTGGGCGGCGTCCTCCCGGTTGAACTCCACTCCCGGCGCGGGCGGCGGGAGCGCCGCCGACAGCCGCCTGACGGTCGGCCGTGGCGTGCAGCGCAGCAGGCAGGCGGCCTCGAACGCGTCGCCCAGGGTCAGCCAGTCCAGCGGGGGTGGCGTCGCCGGGGAGCGGGGCCGATCGAGCAGGGCGGGTTCGCGGGCCAACGGAGGAGCTCCCTTGTCGGAGTCTTGGTTCCCCTACCGTGGCCCCTGACCCGCCGTTGTGGAACCGGTCCCGCCCAGCCTTGAGGAAATCTTGCGGGTGCCCGCCTAGAGGTCGGTGACCACCAGATCCACCTGCCGAGCCCGACCGGGGGCGGCCGCCTGCTCCACGACAGTGTGCTTCAGGTCGCGCAGCGTGCCGATCAGCTCCGCGGCGGTACGCGGCCGCGCCCCGGCGACCAGCAGGTCACGGACCAACCGCCCCTTGGTCGCCTTGTTGAAATGGCTCACCACCGAACGGACCGGCACCCCGTCGACCTCCCGCTCGTGCAGCACCCGCAGGGTCACCGTCCGCTCGGCAAGCTCCCCGCGCGGCGTCCAGGTGGTCGCGTACGCGCCGGAGCGCAGGTCGAGCACCGGCCCGGAGCCCGCCGCGGCCGACAGCACCGGCGCCAGCACCGGCCGCCAGTACGCCGACAGCGCCCCCACACCGGGCAGGCGGGCGCCGATCGGGCAGCGGTACGGCGGGATCCGGTCGGCGAGCCGCACCGCGCCCCACAGACCGGAGCTGATCAGGATCGTCCGGCGGGCCGTCCGCAGCGCCGCCGCCGGCAACGAGGCCAGGTCCAGCGCCTCGTAGAGCACCCCGGTGTAGACCTGCGCGGCCGGCGCGGTGGCCGCCACCCGCAGCCGTGCGTTGCGGCGCAGTTCGCCGCGCTGGCCCTCGGTGAGCCCGAGCGCGGCCAGCGCCGCCGCCTCGTCCGGCCCGGCGCTCAACGCCACGAGCGCGTCGAGCACCCGCTCCCGGGCCGGGTTCAGCTCGGGCAGCGCGAGCCGGTCCGGGGACCATCGTCGACCGGTGCCGGCGTCGGCCTTCCCCTCCGAGGGCGGCAGCAGAATGAACATCGGGTCCGCTTCCTTGTCAATGCTCATTGCTGAGCACGTCGGATGATTCGCTCTCCGCCCGGCGTGCCGGGCTGGAGTCCGGGAGCGGCAGTCTGCTCCGGTGGCAATCGGCCCGTGCCTGCACGATCTGCCTCACCGCGCGATGCGGGGTGTGCAGGGTGATGTCGGGATCACCATGTCGTCGCAGGACGTTGACCGCGGCGTTCACGTCGGCCTGCCACACCACCCCGCACGACGTGCAGTGAAGCCGGTCCCCGGCGCGGCGGCCGAAGCAGCCGCAGCGGTGACAGACTTGTGAGGTGTAGGCGGCGTTGACGTGCACGAGCGCAGAACCTCTGCGCTCCGACACATTCTTCAGCGCCTGCGCGGTGACCCCCTTGGTCCACGCAGCGAGACGCCGGTTGGTGTTCTTGCCCAGCGGCGTGCGCCCGGCGAACGTCTTGGTCAGCTCCTCGGCCACCACGACGGCGGCCTTGTCCACTACCCGGTGCACGGCGGTGAAGATCTCCGTGCGCACCCGCGCCTGGTGGCGGGCGGCCTGCCGATCACGCTTAATCGTGCCGAGGTTGTTGGCCGCGATCCGGTCAGCCTTCGCCTGGTCGCCGCGCCGGGCGGCTGTATTGGCGACCGAGCGCAGTTTCGCCCGGCGGCGGTTGCGTTCCTTGATCCGATCGGATTCGGCGCTCAGCAGATGACCGAGACCGTCACCGTGGTGGTTGCCATCGGAATCGGTCAGCACCTCGGTGTAACCCTTGTCCACACCCAGCGTCGCCGTGCCGGATGGACGCTGGGAGGTCTTCATTCCTGCGGCATCGATCTGGTAGTGGATCTCCACCCGGCCATCACGCAGGATCAGCCGCAGCGTGCCCGTCGGGACGACGGTGGTGTTCAGCGGGATGCGGACCATCTGGCGCCGAACGAGACCGGGTACGGCCAGCCACAATCGCCCGCCCTTGTCAGCCCGGGTGTGGTGCTGGTCCGCGCGCACCACTATCTGGTTGTGGGTGCGGTTGTGCCCGCGCCGCCAGTGTGAGCGCATCTGCCGGGACAGGTACGGGTCGTCGGCCCACCGGTCAGCCTTGAGCAGGCTGAACAGCCGTTTCTGCTCTGCCCGGTCGCCGGTGTGGTGGCGGATGGCTCGGCGCACCTGCACCTTGGCCGATTCGCGGGTCGCGGCGATGTCGGCCATCGCGTCGCGGACGGTTTCCTTCCACGCGTTGGCCAACACCCCGAACCGGTGGTGGATGCCCTCGGACAACCATCGGTCGCGAACCTGCCGGTCCTTCAACCTAGCCCCGCCCGCCGACCCGTACCGCTGCCACACCTCGCCGCGGACCCGACCCAGCCGCCGCGCCTGCTCGGCCAGCGCGCGGTATTTTCCCGCGTTGAGGCGGTGTGAGTAGGCGATTCGGGTCGTCTTCACGACGACGCCTCGGTCAAGTCCGCTGCCTTGAGCTGCTTCTCGTAGCGCCGCAGGCCATACAGGCGGCAGGAGAAGGTACGCACGATAGCCAGCAGGTCCTGCACCATCTCCTCTCGCGGCGACAGCGACTCCTGGTTGGCGACGAGGATTTCGCAGCCTGCGGTCTCGGCCTCGTGAGCAAGGTAGTCATAGCCGAACCGGGCAAGCCGGTCCTTGTGCGCGATGACCAAAGTTGCCACTCGCCCGGCTTTGACGTCGGCCATGACGGCGAGCATCTTCGGGCGAGTCAGGTTCATTCCGCCGCCGACTTCCCGCACCCACTCATCCACTGCCAAACCGCGAGCGAGGCAGAACGCCTCCATGGCTTCGACCTGGCAGGCGAGGTCGGCGCGCTGCCCGGCGGAGGAAACGCGGCAGTAGACGACGATCTTGCGGTCGTCACGGGCGAAACCGGGGGCAAGGACGGCGGCCACGTCGGATTCGTCGAAGTAGCGCTGACCAGACGGGGAGCGGCGGACAGTGATCTTGCCTTCCGCCTCCCAGCGCCGGACGGTCGACGGTGACCGCCCGACGCGCTTGGCGAAGTCGCCAATCCGGTAAACGCTACTCACGACGAGAAACTTTAGGCAGCTTTGCCCAAGGGAGCAAGCCTAGAGTCACCGCTTCTCGACGGGCGGTACGGCGGCGCCCAGCGCGGCGGCCCGGCCAGCGTACGACCCGCGGCTACCGCCAGGGCCGGACCGGGGTGTCGGGGTGGTACACGCGATAGCCGCCGACCTCGTGGACCGGTGCGGCGTCGGGGCGGTCGGCGAGCAGCCGGCGCAGCCTCCGGTCCATCGGCGAGTCGGCCTCCACCACATAGCCCGGTCGTTCGGCCCGGCCGACCTGTCGCCAGTACGGCAGGTAGCGGTTCTGCCCGGGGGACAGGTCGCCGTCGAGCACAGCGCAGACCACCGTCTCGTCGGTGTTGAAGATCAGCCGGTTGCAGGTCCAGTAGTCCCCGTACACCTCGTGGGGGCCGTCGGCACGCAGCGCGCCGGCCAGCTCCCGGGCATGGCGCTCCTCGGTCCGCGACGCTCCGACGCCGGTGGTCACGAAGAGCACGGTGATCACCAGCGTGGTCGCGGTCAGCGCGGCCAGCACGGCGGTCGCCAGCGCGCCGGTGAGCCGGCCGAGCGCGCCGACCGTGCCCCGCCAGCAGGCGACGGCGGCCACCCAGAGCGGCCAGAGCACCGCCGGCAGGGACAGTTGCAGCACCGACAGGTAGCGGGCGTTGTCCAGCGGGCTGGTCGCGGCGAGCGGGGTGCGCACGTACGACAGCAGGGTCAACGCGGCGCCGACGACCAGCGCGAGCAGCACCACCGGCCGGGCCCGCTCCCCGCGGGACCCCCGGGCGGCCTGGCGGTACGCGAGCACCGCGAGCACCCCGGCGACCACCAGCAGCACCGGATAGAGCAGCCCGAACCACTGCTGCCAGCGACCGCAGCCGTCCACCGGGCAGAGCCCGTGCGCCAGCGGCACCCCCTCCAGCAGGCCGCCCCGGATCCGCTCGGACCACGGCGGCAACGGACCCGCCTTGGTGCTGACCTCCCGGAACACCGACAGCGAGTCCGCACCCGGGGGCGCTCGTAGGTTGTCGTAGATCATCGGCGCCACCCCGACCACGAAGCCCGCCACCAGCAGCAGGCCGGACCAGCCGAGAAGCTCCCGCCGTACCGCCCACACCAGGGCCAGGCCGGCCACCGCCAGGTACGGCAGGATCAGCCAGTCCGACCAGGCGGCCAGCCCGACGAGCAGGCCGAACAGGGCGACGGCGAGCCGTCGGCGGTGAACCGTGCCGGCCGCCAGCCCCACCGTGATCAGCAGCATCAGCAGCACCGCGGGCTTCACCTCGGGCCGTCCGCCGACGACGGTGAGCTGGTCACGCACCACCCGCTCCGGTCCGAGGGCCAGCAGGCCGACGACGAAGGCGGCGAACCACGGCGCGCAGAGCCGACGGGTCAGCCGGTGGATCAGGTAGAGGAAGACGGCGTACAACGCGAGCATCGGCAGCCGCAGCACCGGCCAGCTCGGCCCGGTCAGCGCGACCAGGGGAGCGGCGAGGTACGACTCCAGCATTCCCATGTAGTGCTGGCCGTAGAGGAAGACCGGTCGTTCGCTGCCCTGCCCGATGTGCAGGGCGGCGAGACCGAACGTGGCCTCGTCGCTGTTGGACACCGGCACGGTGTAGAGCGTCAGGACCAGCCGATACCCGACGCCGGCCAGCCCGAACAGCAGCGCGACGAGCGCCGGCCGGTCGAGTCGCGGGCGCCATCGCCCGCGGTGCTGCTCTGGATTCGACACGACCACGCCCCCGTCGTCGTCCCGACCGGAGTGTTTCACGGACGGCGGGCCGGCCGCTGTGGTTCGCAGGACGCGGCGTCGGCTCGCATGGCCGTGGCCGTCCACGTGTGGCAGGGTTGGCGGGTGCCACCCACTCCCGCCGGCCAGCTGGCCGTTCCGAACCTGCACCGGGCCGCGCGGATCGAGGACGCCGTGCACCAGCTCGTGGAGCGTCGGCTGCGGCGCACCGGCTGGCGGGTCAACATCATCGCGTACACCGGCTACGGCTCACCGGGCTGGGTGCGGGTCATGTGCCGGGTGCTGCTGGGTCGTCCCGACACCCGCCAGCGGGGCCGGCTGGACACGGTCCGCGGGTGGCGCAGCTTCACCACCTTGCCCGCCAAGCACGTCACGGTGACGATCGAAGCTGGTGGGGTGTGCTGCGAGGCGCGGGCCGACCGCAGCGGCTTCGTCGACACGCTCGTCGAGGCCGATCTGCCGCCCGGGTGGGGCACGGTCCGGCTCAGCGTGCCGGACGCGGAGCCGGTCGACGCGCCGGTGCGCATCCTCGACCCGGAGGTCCGGTTCGGCATCCTCTCCGACATCGACGACACGGTGATGGTGACCGCGTTGCCCCGGCCGCTGCTGGCCGCGTGGAACACCTTCGTGCTCGACGAGCACGCCCGGGCCGCCGTGCCCGGCATGGCGGTGCTCTACGAGCGGCTGGTCACCGCGCACCCGGGCGCGCCGGTCTTCTACCTCTCAACCGGCGCGTGGAACGTCGCGCCGACGCTGACCCGGTTCCTGTCCCGGCACCTCTACCCGGCCGGGCCGCTGCTGCTCACCGACTGGGGTCCGACCGCGGACCGCTGGTTCCGCAGTGGCCGGGAGCACAAGCGGGTCACCCTGGCCCGGCTGGCGCGGGAGTTCCCCGAGGTGCGCTGGCTGCTGGTCGGCGACGACGGCCAGCACGACCAGGAGATCTACCGGGAGTTCGCCGCCGCCCACCCGGAGAACGTCGCCGGGGTGGCGATCCGCCGGCTCTCCCCGACCCAGTCGGTGCTGGCCGGTAGCCTGCCGGCGCCGGCGGGTCGCCCGTCCTCGGGGCCGGTGGGGCAGAAGTGGCTCTCCGCACCGGACGGCGCCGGCCTGTGGTCGCTGCTACGCGACGCCGGCCTGGTCTGACGCTAGCCCTGGCGGAGCCAGACGACGCCGAGCGGGGGGATCTGGAGGGCGGCGGAGGCCACCATGCCGTGCCAGGGCACGTCCTCGGCGTGCACCTCGCCCAGGTTGCCCACCCCGGAGCCGCCGTAGTGCTGCGCGTCGGTGTTGAGCACCTCGGCCCAGGCGCCGCCGGCCGGCAGGCCGATCCGGTAGTCGTGCAGTGGCTGGGCGGAGAAGTTCGCCACGCAGACCAGCGTCGAGCCGTCCGGGGCGATCCGGATGAACGACACGGTGTTGTTGGCGACGTCGTCGCCGGCGATCCAACGGAAGCCGGCCGGCTCGGTGTCCTGCGCCCAGAGCGCCGGGGTGTCCCGGTAGATCCGGTTGAGGTCGCCGACCAGGCGCTGCACGCCGGCCCGGGCCGGGTCGTGCAGCAGGTACCAGTCGAGGCCGCGCTCCTCGCTCCACTCCCGGTCGTCGGCCAGTTCCGAGCCCATGAAGAGCAGCTGCTTGCCCGGGTGCGCCCACATGTACGCCAGCAGCGCCCGGACGTTGGCCAGCCGTTGCCAGGTGTCGCCGGGCATCTTGCCGGCGAGTGAGCCCTTGCCGTGCACCACCTCGTCGTGGCTGATCGGCAGGACGTAGTTCTCGCTCCAGGCGTACGCCAGGGAGAAGGTGAGCTGGTGGTGGTGGTGCTGGCGGTAGATCGGGTCCTTCGAGGTGTAGAGCAGGGTGTCGTGCATCCAGCCCATGTTCCACTTGAACCCGAAACCCAGCCCGCCCTCGGCGGTGGCGCGGGTGACGCCCGGCCAGGCGGTGGACTCCTCGGCGATCAGCACCACCCCGGCGTGGTGCTTGTAGACGGTCGCGTTCACCTCCTGCATGAACGCGATGGCCTCCAGGTTCTCCCGGCCGCCGTACTGGTTGGGGGCCCACTCGCCGTCCTTGCGGGAGTAGTCCAGGTAGAGCATCGAGGCGACGGCGTCCACCCGGAGCCCGTCGACATGGAACTGGTCGCACCAGTAGAGCGCGTTGGCGACCAGGAAGTTGCGGACCTCGCGGCGGCCGAAGTCGAAGACGTACGTGCCCCAGTCGGGGTGCTCGCCGCGCCGCGGGTCGGGGTGCTCGTAGAGCGGGGTGCCGTCGAAACGCGCGAGGGCCCACTCGTCCTTGGGGAAGTGCGCGGGCACCCAGTCCAGGATCACGCCGACGCCGGCGGCGTGCAACTGGTCGACGAGGTGCCGGAACTCGTCCGGGTCGCCGAACCGGGAGGTCGGTGCGTAGTAACCGGTCACCTGGTAGCCCCAGGAACCGCCGAACGGGTGCTCCATCACCGGCAGGAACTCCACGTGGGTGAAGCCCAGCTCGGTGACGTACGCGGTGAGCTGCTCGGCCAGCTCGCGGTAGCCCAGCCCGGGCCGCCACGAGCCGAGGTGCACCTCGTAGACGCTCATCGGCTCCTGGTGCGGCTGCCGCTCGGCCCGCCGGGCCAGCCAGTCGGCGTCGGACCACCGGTACGTCGAGTGGTGCACCACCGAGGCGGTGGCGGGCGGCACCTCGGCGTACGCCGCGAGGGGGTCGGCCTTGTCCCGCCACTGCCCGTCGGCGCCGAGGACCCGGTACTTGTAGCGGGCCCCGACCCGGGCGTTGGGGACGAACAGCTCCCACACCCCGCTGGAGCCGAGCGAGCGCATCGGCCAGCCGTCGTCCGGCGACCAGCCGGTGAAGTCGCCGACCACCCGCACGCCGTGGGCGTTGGGCGCCCAGACGGTGAACGCCACCCCCTCGTCGAAGACCCGGGCGCCGAGCGCCTCCCACAGCCGCTCGTGCCGGCCCTCACCGATCAGGTGCAGGTCCAGCTCGCCGAGAGTCGGCCGGTATCGGTACGGATCGTCGTGGGTCGCCCCGTCGACCTCCACCCGGTAGTCGAGGACCTCGCCGGGCAGCACCGCCTCGAACACGCCCGCGTCGTGCACCCGCTTCATCGGGTGCCGGTCACCGCCGACCAGGACGGCGGCGTCGCCCGCGCCCCGGCGCAGCGTGCGGATGGTGGTCCGCCCGTCGGCGGGGTGCGCGCCGAGCAGCGCGTGCGGGTCGTGCGTCACGCCGGTGATCAGCTGGTCCATCGGGCGTCCTTCGAGGCGGGAGCGGTCGGCGCGGTGCCGCTGGAGAGGTCGGCGGGGACGTCCGCGACCGTGAGCGTGGCCGGGACCGTGGCGACGGGCGCCGGTGCGCCGGGCGGGGTGGGGCGGCGCACGGTCAGCACGTGTGCCGGTTGCAGGTACGGGTCGAGCCGCACCGCGTTGCGCTGACCCCAGTCGTAGCTGGTGCCGGTGAGCTCGTCGTGCACGGTGAACCGCTCGTGCCAGTCGAACCCGAGCGACGGCATGTCCAGCGTGGTGTTGCCCCACTGCACGGCACGCGGGTCGAACGAGCAGATCACGATGACAGTGTCGCCGGTCTCCGGTTCGTGTTTGGACCAGCAGAGCAGCGCCGGGTTGTCGATCTCGTGGAAGCGCAGGTTGCGCAGCTGGTGCAGGGCCCGGTTGTCCCGGCGTACCCGGTTGAGGGTGGCGATGAACGGGGCCAGCGAGCGGCCCTGCGCCTCGGCGCCGGCCCAGTCCCGGGGGCGCAGCTCGTACTTCTCGTTGTCCAGGTATTCCTCGGCGCCGCGGCGGGCCACGTGCTCGAACAGCTCGAAGCCGGCGTACATGCCCCAGGAGGGGGAGAGCAGCGCGGCCAGCACCGCCCGGATCTTGAACATCGGCGGGCCGCCGTGCTGCAACGACTCGTGCAGGATGTCCGGGGTGTTGGGCCAGAAGTTGGGTCGCATGTAGTCGGCCGCCGCGAGCAGTTCCTCGCAGTACTCCCGCATCTCCGCCGCCGTCGTGCGCCAGGTGAAGTAGGTGTACGACTGGGTGAAGCCGATCTTGCCGAGGCCGTGCATGATGGCCGGCCGGGTGAACGCCTCGGCCAGGAACAGCACGTCCGGGTCGACCTTCTTCACCTCGGCAATGAGCCAGTGCCAGAAGTCGAAGGGCTTGGTGTGCGGGTTGTCCACCCGGAAGATCCGGACACCCTCGCCGACCCAGTGCAGCACCACCCGCAGCACCTCGGCCCGGATGCCCTCCGGATCGTTGTCGAAGTTCACCGGGTAGATGTCCTGGTACTTCTTCGGCGGGTTCTCCGCGTACGCGATGCTGCCGTCGGCCCGGGTGGTGAACCACTCCGGGTGCTCGCTGACCCACGGGTGGTCCGGCGCGCACTGCAACGCCAGGTCCATCGCCACCTCCAGGCCCTGGGCCGCCGCGGCCTCGATGAAGGCCCGGAAGTCTGCCGGCGTACCCAGGTCGGGGTGGATGGCGTCGTGGCCGCCCTCGGCGGCGCCGATCGCCCACGGCGAGCCCACGTCGTCCGGCCCGGCGGTGAGCGCGTTGTTGGGGCCCTTGCGGTTGACCCGGCCGTTCGGGTGGATCGGCGGCAGGTAGAGCACGTCGAAGCCCATCGCCGCGACGCCCGGCAGCCGCTCCGTGGCGGTGGCGAAGGTGCCAGAGCGCGCCCCCACCGCTCCCTCCGAGCGCGGGAAGAACTCGTACCAGGCGGAGAAGAGCGCACGCTGCCGGTCCACCCAGAGGGAGTACGTGTCACCCTCGGTGACCAGCTCCCGTACCGGATGCTCCCAGAGCAGGTCGGCCAGGGCCAGCGCAGGGTCGACCCGCTGCGGCAGCGGCAGGTCGGTGTCGACCAGCGCCGTGAGAGCCGTGGCGACCCGGGCCCGCTCGGCGGCCGGCACCAGCTCGCGGGCGGCGGTGAGCACCCGGGCGCCCTCGGCCAGGTCGTTGGCCAGCTCGGCCGGCCCCTGCCCGGCGGCCATCTTCTTGGTCACCGCGTTCTGCCAGGTCAGGTACGGATCCTGGAACGCCTCGACGGTGAAGACCCAGGCGCCGACCGTGTCCGGGCGGATGGTGGCGTGCCAGCGGTCCTGACCCGGCTCGCCGGGGCGCATCCGGGTGAACGGCCGCGCCGCACCGTCCGGGCCGAGCCATACCACGTTGCAGCCGAGGGCGTCGTGGCCCTCCCGGTAGGCGCGGGCCGACACCGGGATCGGTTCGTCGACCACTGCCTTGGCCGGGTAGCGACCGCAGGCGACGGCGGGGGAGACGTCTTCGATCGGGAACCGTCCAGTCACCCCGCCAACCTACTGTGCGAGATCCTCTCGCGCGCGGCAAGCAACTGACGTTGGCGAGCTATGCGTGACCGAGGGGCAGGCGTCATGGGTGATGCCCGACTGCAAGTATCGCGTATCATATGTGACACGTGACAGGAGGTCGGGTATGAGGTTGAATAGCAAGGGCCAGGTCACCATCCCGGCGGCCTTGCGGGCCCAGTACAACCTGCACGAGGGCGATGAGGTGGATGTGGTTGAGGAGGGCGGCGCTCTCCGCATCGTGCGGGTCCACGGCGCCGACACCCGGGGGCAGCGCCTCGTGCGCCACATGCGAGGCCGGGGTAGCGCCAAGGAGACCGAGCACATGTCCACCGAGGAGTTGATGGAGTTGCTGCGTGGCGAGTGACCGGCTCCGCGCCCTGCCGTCGCGTTCGCCGGATGCGGCGACGACCCTGGTCGACACCAATGTGCTGCTGGACATCCTGACCGATGACCCGAAGTGGGCGGAGTGGTCGGGAGTTGCCCTCGCCGAGGCTCGTGACGCCGGCAACCTGGTGATCAATCCGATCGTGTACGCCGAGGTGTCAGTCCGTTTCGCCGGTATCGAAGAGCTGGACGAGGCGTTGCCCGCGGGGGACTTCCTTCGCGAGGAGCTTCCGTACCCGGCGGGCTTCCTTGCCGGTAAGGCCTACGCGCGGTACCGCAAGTTAGGCGGCATGAAGCGATCGCCTGTCGCCGACTTCTACATCGGTGCGCATGCGGCGGTGTGCCGGTACAACCTCCTGACCCGTGATGGGGCGCGATACCGCACGTACTTCCCGACCCTGACGCTGATCACGCCGACCGACTGACTGCTGCTCAGTCGTCGTCCAGCCGCCCGCTGTCAAGATCCGCGCACTTTCGAGGAAACTGCTTACCTCACCGAGCGGTACACGTCGAGCGTCTGCCGGGCGACGGCGTCCCAGGAGAAGTGCTTCACTGCGCGCTGCCGGCCGGCCTTGCCGAATCGCGCGGTGCGGGCCGGGTCGGCCAGCAGCGTGTTGACCGCCGCCGCCAGGTCGGCGACGAACTTCTCCGGGGCCAGCGGCCGGCCGGACCCGTCGGCGGCCTGCTCGATCGGCACCAGCAGGCCCGTCTCACCGTCAGCCACCACCTCGGGGATGCCACCGGTGGCGGTCGCCACCACCGCAGTCTCGCAGGCCATCGCCTCCAGGTTGACGATGCCCATCGGCTCGTACACCGACGGGCAGACGAAGACGGTGGCGTGGGTGAGCACCTGGATCACCTCGGGCTTGGGCAGCATCTCGGCCACCCAGACCACCCCGGAGCGGTTGGCCCGCAGCTCGGCGGCCAGCTCCTCCACCTCGGCGGCGATCTCCGCAGTGTCCGGAGCGCCGGCGAGCAGCACGAGCTGGGTGTCCGCCGGCAGCTCCCGGGCGGCCCGCAGCAGGTAGGGCAGCCCCTTCTGGCGGGTGATCCTTCCGACGTACACCACGCTGGGTCGGGCCGGGTCGATGCCGAGCCGCTCCAGCACGTCGGTGCCCCGGTCCGGGGCGTACTGGATGGTGTCAATGCCGTTGTAGACCACCCGGACCCGGTCCGGGTCGACCTGCGGGTAGGCGGCCAGCACGTCGCGGCGCATCCCACCGCTGACCGCGATCACCGCGTCGGCGGCCTCCACCGCCGTGCGCTCGCACCAGGAGGAGAGCGCGTAGCCGCCGCCGAGCTGCTCGGCCTTCCACGGCCGCAGCGGCTCCAGGCTGTGCGCGGTCATCACGTGCGGCACCCCGTGCAGCAGCTTCGCGGTGTGTCCGGCCAGGTTGGCGTACCAGGTGTGGCTGTGCACCACGTCGGTGCCGGCCGCGCCGGCGGCCATCTCCAGGTCCACGCCCATGGTGCGCAGCGCGGCGTTCGCGCCGGTGAGGCCGGGCGGTTCGGCGTACGCGGTGACCGCCGGCTCGGTGCGCTGCAGACCGAAGCAGTGCACCCGCACGTCGGCGAGGCGGCGCAACTCCCGGGCCAGGTACTCGACGTGCACGCCGGCGCCGCCGTAGACCTCCGGCGGGTACTCACGGGTCAGTAGATCGACGCGCAGGGAGCCGGTGGCCGGGGAGGAGTCGGTCATGTGCGCACCCTAGTGCAGAAGACTCCCCGTACGAGTGGTGAAGTGCGACGCGGGTGGATAGCGTCGGGGCATGGCTGCCAAGGTGCTCGCGATCGTCCTGGCGGGTGGGGAGGGCAAGCGCCTGATGCCGCTCACCACGGACCGGGCCAAGCCGGCCGTCCCGTTCGGCGGGATGTACCGCATGGTCGACTTCGTCCTCTCCAACCTGGCCAACGCCGGCTATCTCAAGATCGTCGTGCTGACCCAGTACAAGTCTCACTCCCTCGACCGGCACATCACCAAGACCTGGCGGATGTCCACGCTGCTCGGCAACTACGTCACCCCGGTACCCGCGCAGCAGCGTCGCGGCCCCTGGTGGTTCGCCGGCTCCGCCGACGCCATCTACCAGAGCTTCAACCTGATCAACGACGAGCAGCCTGACTACGTGATCGTCTTCGGCGCCGACCACATCTACCGGATGGACCCGCGGCAGATGGTGGAGGACCACATCGCCTCCGGCGCCGCGGTGACCGTCGCCGGCATCCGCCAGCCGCTGTCGATGGCCGACCAGTTCGGCGTCATCGAGGTCGGCGAGGACGGTCGGCGCATCCGGGCGTTCCGCGAGAAGCCCACCGACGCGGTCGGCCTGGCGGACGCACCGGACGAGATCTACGCGTCGATGGGCAACTACGTCTTCACCACCCGGGCGCTCTGTGAGGCGGTCGAGCGCGACGCGGAGGACAAGACCAGCAAGCACGACATGGGCGGCAGCATCATCCCGATGCTCGTCGAGCGGGGCGAGGCCAACGTCTACGACTTCCGGGACAACGAGGTGCCGGGCACCACCGACCGGGACCGCGGTTACTGGCGGGACGTCGGGACGCTCGACTCGTTCTACGACGCGCACATGGATCTGATCAACGTGCACCCGGTGTTCAACATGTACAACTTCG
Source organism: Micromonospora sp. NPDC005087 (assembly GCF_042872965.1). Taxonomy (NCBI): domain Bacteria; kingdom Bacillati; phylum Actinomycetota; class Actinomycetes; order Micromonosporales; family Micromonosporaceae; genus Micromonospora; species Micromonospora sp. NPDC005087. The sequence continues at coordinate 244,652 of NZ_JBIALB010000011.1, forward strand.
ACTGGCCGATCTACACGGAGCAGCCGCCGTGGCCGCCGGCGAAGTTCGTGCACCAGTGGGGCGAGCGGGTCGGCCGCGCGGTCGGCTCGATGGTCTCCCCGGGCGTGGTGATCTCCGGCTCGCTGGTGGAAAACTCGATCGTCTCGCCGAAGGTGCGGGTGCACTCCTGGACGCACGTCGAGGGCTCGGTGCTGATGGAGGGTGTCGAGATCGGCCGGCACGCGGTGATCCGACGAGCCATCCTGGACAAGAACGTGTTCGTCCCGGAGGGCGCCGAGATCGGCGTCGACCTGGAGAAGGACCGGCAGCGCTACACCGTCTCCGACAACGGCATCGTGGTGATCGGCAAGGGCCAGAAGGTCGAGCTGTGATCCCTGCCGGCCCGTCGTCCGTCGCAGTACCGAGGAGGTAGACCCCCGTGCCCCATCCCCGTGCCGGCCAGCCCGCCGAGGCCGCCGACCTGGTCGACGTGCCGCGCCTGGTGACCGCCTACTACGCCGAGCACCCGGACCCGGCGGACCCGGCGCAGCAGGTCTCCTTCGGCACCTCCGGCCACCGGGGTTCCAGCCTGCGCAACGCGTTCAACTCCGACCACATCCTGGCGGTCACCCAGGCGCTCTGCGACTACCGACGGGAGCACGGCCCGGACGGCCCGCTCTTCCTCGCCCGGGACACGCACGCGCTCTCCGCGCCGGCCGCGGTGGACGCCCTGGAGGTGCTCGCCGCCAACGGGGTCACCGTGCTGGTGGACAGCCGCGATGGCTACACCCCCACCCCGGCGCTGTCGCACGCGATCCTCACCCACAACCGGGGGCGCACCAGCGGGCTCGCCGACGGCATCGTCATCACCCCGTCGCACAACCCGCCCGACGACGGCGGCTTCAAGTACAACCCCACCAACGGCGGGCCGGCCGACACCGACGTCACCCGGTGGATCCAGGACCGGGCCAACGCGATCCTGGCCGCCGGGCTCAAGGAGGTCCGCCGGATCACCTACGCCCGGGCCCGGGCCGCTGACACCACCGGGGAGTACGACTTCCTCGCCAGCTACGTCGACGACCTGCCGACGGCGATCGACGTCGACGCCATCCGCGACGCCGGGGTGCGGATCGGCGCGGATCCGCTGGGCGGGGCGAGCGTGGCGTACTGGGGTGAGATCGCCGAGCGGCACCGGCTGGACCTGACCGTGATCAACCCGACGGTCGACCCGACCTGGCGGTTCATGACCCTGGACGGAGACGGCAAGATCCGAATGGACTGCTCCTCGCCGAACGCCATGGCGTCGCTGATCGCCGCCCGCGCCAACTACCAGATCTCCACCGGCAACGACGCTGACGCCGACCGGCACGGCATCGTCACCCCGGACGCCGGCCTGATGAACCCCAACCACTACCTGGCGGTGGCGATCAACCACCTGTTCCGCACCCGACCCGACTGGGGTCCGGCCGCCGCGGTGGGCAAGACCCTGGTCTCCTCGTCGATGATCGACCGGGTCGCCGCCGACCTCGGTCGGCCGCTGTTGGAGGTGCCGGTCGGCTTCAAGTGGTTCGTGCCCGGGCTGCTGGACGGTGCGGTCGGCTTCGGCGGGGAGGAGAGCGCGGGCGCGTCGTTCCTGCGCCGCGACGGCTCCACCTGGACCACCGACAAGGACGGCATCCTGCTCTGCCTGCTCGCCGCCGAGATCCTGGGCAGCACCGGGCGCAGCCCGAGCGAGCACTGGGCGGAGCTGGCCGAGCGGTTCGGCGCGCCCTCGTACGCCCGGATCGACGCCCCGGCCACCCGGGAGCAGAAGGCCGTGCTGGGCAAGCTCTCCCCGGAGCAGGTAACCGCCACCGAACTGGCCGGCGAGCCGATCACCGCGACGCTGACCAGCGCGCCCGGCAACGGTGCGCCGATCGGCGGGCTCAAGGTCAGCACGCAGTCCGGCTGGTTCGCCGCCCGGCCGTCCGGCACCGAGGACGTCTACAAGATCTACGCCGAGTCGTTCCAGGGGCCGGAGCACCTGGCGCGCATTCAGCAGGAGGCCAAAAACCTGGTAGACGGGGTGCTCAACCAGTCCTGACCCCACCCAGGCCCACCCCCCCACCCCCTCCGCGTTGATCATGAAGTTATCGCCGCGACACGCCGTGCCGGGCGGCAATAACTTCATGGTCAACTGGGTGGGCGGGGTCGGTCAGCAGGGTGGGGGGCGATCCTGCTGGTGATGCTGGAGCTCCTCGGGCAGCAGCTCGCGGAGCTGCTCGGGCAGGAACGGCAGGTCGAGCAGGCTCATCTTCAACTGGTTGCGTTCCTGGTAGCGCAGCGGGTCGAGGCGGACCACCAGGCCGGCGTTGCGGCGGTAACTGATGTCGATGGTCCCCTCGGTCGCCGCGTCCCGGAACACCAACCCGTCCATCTCCACGGCGACCGCCGCCGAGTTGGGTTCCAGCTCCAGTCGGATCTTCTCCCCTGGAGAGAGCACCACCGATCGGGAGATGCCGGCCATCGGCGCCGACGGCGTCACCACCACCACGTCCGCCGCCGGGGAGATCAGCGGTCCGCCGGCGGCGTAGCTGTATGCCGTGGAGCCGATCGGCGTGCTGACCACCACGGCGTCGCAGCGGTAGTAGCCGTACTGCTGGCCGTCGATCCCGAGGGTGGCGGTGATGAAGCCGGAGCCGGGCTGACGGACCAGGGCGATGTCGTTGAACGCCACGACGTCGTCGCCGCACACGTCGCAGGCCAGGCAGGCGTGCGACTCGACGGTGAAGTCCTTCGACAGCAACCGGCTCAACGCCTCGGGCAGCTCCGGCGGTTCGACCTCGACCAGAAAGCCGAGCTTGCCCAGGTGCACGCCGAGCACCGGTTTCGGGTCGAGGATGGCGGAACGCAGCGCTCCCAGCATGGTGCCGTCACCACCGATGCTGATCAACGCGTCGGCGCGGACGGCCACCGCGTCCGCCGGCACCGGCTCGACGCTGGCCGGCACACGGTGCTGGTCTTCCTCGCGCACCATCAGCGACTTGTGGTGGCGCGACGCCCACCGTTCGATGATCTCGACCACCTCGGAGACATCCCGGGTGGGGTGCAGCACCAGACCCAGCCCCGACATCCGTACAGCTCATCACATCGGCGTCGGATACGCCCGGCGTACCCCGAAGGTGCGCCGGCGGTCCGGGGACCGCCGGCGCACCTCGCCGCCGTCAGCGGCGGGGCCGGCCGGTCAGGTGGGTCAGCGAGCGGGCGACCAGGTCGTCGCGGGCTGCCGGCGCCAGGCCCTCCAGCCCGAAGCCCAGGTACACGGTGTCCGCGGTGACCACCGCCGAGCCCTCCTCGAACGCCTGCTGGCTGCGCGACCAGTCGTTGGCGTTACCACCGGAGCCGGCCGGTGGGCCGGCCACCGTCCAGTCGCCCAGGTCGGCCGACTCGAACGAGGTCTCCGCCACGGCGGACCCGTCGACCAGAACTGGGGCGTCGTCCAGGAAGACTCCGAGACCCTGGGTGCCCCAGTCCGAGGCGTACGAGATCGACAGCTCGACCTGTTTGCCGGCGTAGCCGGACAGGTCGACCACGAACTCCTTCCAGCCGCCCGAGGCACCGGTCGCCGCGTTCCAGCTGCCGGTGCTCCCGGTCGGCGAGCAATCCGCCCCCTGGTAGTGCGTGATGAACGGGTGCAGCTCGTCCCAGCCGCTGGCGCAGCTGTCCCCGGTGACCGTGCCCGTCTTGCCGTTGGCGTCCGGCAGGGTGGTCCAGGTGTCGGTGCCCACCTCGTGCGCCTCGACGAAGAGGAAGTCCCAGTTCTCCTCCAGGTCGTACGAGGTGAAGAAGCGCAGCTCGCCGCTGCTCGCCCCGGTCAGGTCCACGGTGCGGGTGAGCCGCTTGTACGACTCGTCCGCCTGGCCGCTGTACAAGTACCACTCCCCGGTGCGCGGGTCGAACGGTGCGCTGCCCGGGCGGGTCCAGCCCACCGGCGCGGAGCTGGCGAACTGGGGGAACTGATCCGGCGGCAGGAACGTCGAGGTGGTCAGGAACGACGCGGTGTGGTCCTGGTTCCCCGCCGACCCGGGGGCGTTGAGCTGCCCGCTGAACCCGGTGAACCCGGGGCCGTCACCGGCGACCGGGTACGGCTCGCCCTCCGGCGAGGTGCCGCCGTCGCTCACGTAGGTGAAGGCGCCCAGCCAGTACTGCTGGAAGTCGTTCAGCAGCGGCAGGCAGGTGGCGTCCTCGGCGTCGGTGCACTCCGCCGGCGCGTCCGGGTGGTACACGTACGAGCCGTTGGCGCCCTGCGCGAACAGTGCGTACTTGCCGCTGACCAGCAACTTCCCGCCCTCGTTGAGGTAGTCCCGGACGGCCAGCTCGGTGTCCAGTGCGGCCCGGGCCGTGGTGCCGGCGACCTGGCCGGGGGAGCGCAGGATCACGTCGTCCCCGGTCTCCCACACGACCGTCCGGTAGTGCGACAGCACGCCCAGCGGGTGCGGCGCCTTGCGCCCCATCGCGTCGAAGTCGTAGACATCGCTGCTGTGGCCGGCCCGGGTCAGCGACGCGGCGATCTCGTCGGCGTACTTCGCAGTGCCGCCGGTCTGCGCCGGGCTGAGCCCGGTCACGTCCTCCACCGCGAGGACCAGCACGTCGCCGCCGATGTCGCCGTGCACCCGGTAGGTGAAGCGTTCACTGGCCACCGGGCCTCCGCGGGGCTTCACCCCGGTGAACCACACCTCAACCCGGTCACCCGGCTTTGTGCCGGTGACCGTGCCGCGCAGCTCGGCGTAGTAGTCGTCGCCGACGTCGCCGTACCGCTCGCCGCCGCGCCACTCACGAACCTTGCTGGTCTTCGGCCGGCCCCCGTTGACCACGTAGTGCATCCGGACGTCCTTCAGCGCTCGCCGCGTGATCGAGGCGACCTGCTGGCTGCGCCCGTACGACGTGTCGAAGGTGTCCACCACGAAGTCCGGTGTGCTGCGGCCGACCACCGACACCGGGTCGTCCGGGTTGCCCGCCGAGCTCGCCACTGCCAGCGCGAACGGCAGGTTCTTGGCCACCTCACCGGCGATCAGGCCCTCGTCGTCCGGGAAGATGAAGTCGCTGACGCAGTCCTCCGGGCGCCACTCGTCGTCCGGGTCGACCGCCGAGGCGGACTCACAGGTCGACATCTCCGGCGTGAAGCCCAGCGTCCCGTAGCGCACCGAGGCGTGGCTGTCGGTGTCGCCGTTGGTGGTGTACAGCTCGGCGGAGATGTCCGGGTCGTAGCCGGGCACCGCCGGGTGGGCGTCGTCACCGGCCATCGCCTGGTAGATCACGTCGTCCGGCGTGGGGGTGCTTACCTGCCAGCCCACGCCGTAGAGCAGCAGTTGGGCCGCGGAGTGGTAGTTGACGAAGAACTCGAAGCCGACCCGCTGGAAGAGCCGGTCCAGTGCCTTGGTCTCCGGCTCCGAGTTGGGCGCCGGGCCACGGTAGGTGTCGCTGTTCGGCTCGGGTGACGAGCCCTCGTTGTCGTACCCCCACTTGTAGCTGAAGTTGCGGTTGAGGTCGACCCCGTCGGCGGTGGTGATCTGCCCGTCCCGGTCGTTGTCGCGCAGGTTCTTGCGCCACAGCCGGTTGCCGGGGGTGAAGGTGTAGTCGTAGCCGTCCGGGTTGGCCACCGGCAGGAACCACAGCTCGGTCCGGTCCAGCAGCCGGGTGATCGCCGGATCGCTGCCGTAGTTGTCCAGCACGTGGTGCATCAGCCGGCGGGTCATCTCCGGCGTGATCCACTCCCGGGCGTGCTGGGCGCTGCCGTAGAGCACCGCCGGACGGCGGCCGTCCGGCACCGTCCGGGCGTTCTTGGTGACCTTGACCGCGAGGATCGGCTTACCCTGTTGGGTCCGGCCGATCGTCTCGACCTTGGCCAGCCCCGGGTGGCGCGCGGCGGTGGCGATGATCTCGTCGCGGAGGCCGCCGGGCTCGCTGTAGGAGCGGAACGCTGACCAGCCGGCCGCCGCCTGCTCCCGCAGCGCCTGGGAGGCGTCCTTGCCGCGCACCTTCTTGATCGAAAGGGGGACGCCCTGGCCGGCCAGTCGCTTCGCCTGCCGACGGCTGAGCACCGTCTCGACCGTCGTGCGGCCGGTCGAGTCCGTCTTCGCGTCGTGGCCGAGGTCGACCCCCGCCGCGCGCAGTTGATCCCGCTGTTTCGCGTCGACCGTGCCGACGTACACCTCCAGGCCGTCGCGGGCGCCCGGATCGGACGGCGGCCGCGCTGGCCGGTGGGGTCAGTGCCAGTGCGCCGAGCAGGGTGACCACGCTGGCGAACGCCAGTCGTCTCGGTCTCATCGCGCCTCCTTGGGTGAAGGACCTGTAGGCGCGAGCCTTCGAGCCGGCGTGATCGATGTCAATAGGTCGATCGGGGCGAGGCGGCTTACCGTGCCGATCCGGCTGCCCCGGTGATGGCCGGGTGGACGGTTCGGCGTACTCCGATCGGAGGATGTTCGGCGATCGGGCGAGCCCCTGTGTCGGAAGCGGCTACGGTCGGACCGGCATATTCGGACAAAAGACGGAGTCCGGCTGGTTCGCCGCCCGACCGTCGGGCACCGAGGACGTCTACAAGATCTACGCCGAGTCGTTCCAGGGCCCGGAGCGCCTGGCCCGGATCCAGCAGGAGGCGAAGGACCTCGTCTCCGAGGTGCTCAAGCAGGCCTGAGCCGCCGCCGTCCGGCGGCCCGGTCAGCGCGGCGGGGGGAGTTCCCGGCGGTTGAGCTGCCGGAGCAGGTTCTCGGGAAGCATCTCGCGCAGTTGTTCGGGGAGCAGCGGGAGATCCAGCAGGCTCAGCTTGAGCTGGTTGCGCTCCTGGTAGCGGCGCGGGTCCAGGCGGACCACCAGGCCGGCGTCCCGGCGGTAGCGCACCTGCACCGCGCGTACAGGGTGAGGGACGCCAGCGCGGCGCCCGTCATCCCCCAGATCGGGAATGGCGAATCCGTAGAGTTCCGCGGCGCCTACGGCGCTGGCTGCGCCGATGATCGCGGCGGTCCGGCTCCATCCGCCGCCGAGCAGCGCCCGGGCGGCCACTCAGTACGGGGCGAGGCAGATCTCCGCGACGAGCAGCGGGAAGAGGAGAGTCCCGCCTACTACCACGGGCCGGACGTGTCTGTGCCGCAGCGGCGGGACCGGCTCAAGGTCGTGCCGTACACGGTGGACGACCCGGCGATCATGCAGCGGGTGGTCGACCTCGGCGCCGACGGGATCAGCACCGACAACCCGGATCTGCTGGTCAGCGTCGTGATCCGCAACGGTCTGCGTTGACGGCAATCCCACCCGGCCGCGGCGCCGCCGCTCACGGCGGCGGCGGGGCGGGGGTGTCGGCCGACCGGCTCTTGGGCACCAGCGGGGCCGAAAGTAGCTGGCCCGGCTGGTCACAGAGCGCGGCGAACCGTGTGATCAGCTTCTCCGGTTCTTCGGCGGGGTCGAGGGAATTGACTTCGATGGGGTCGAGCGCGGGCACGGTGACGTGCGAGATCAGTGGATGCAGCGGCCGGACGTCGGCCTCGCCGGCGCCGAAGAGCTCCTCGTGGAGTTTCTCCCCGGGCCGCAGCCCGGTGTAGACGATCTTGGAGGGGCCGGGGGCCTGGGCCGCGAGTTGCCGGGCGACATCGTCGATGCGAACGGGCTTGCCCATGTCGAGTACGAGCGCCTCGCCGTCCCGGCCGATCGCGGCGGCCTGGAGCACCAGGTGCACCGCCTCCTGGATCGTCATCAAGTAGCGGGTCACCTCGGGGTGGGTGACCGTGATCGGCAGCCCGGCCTCGATCTGCGCCCGGAACGCGGTGACCACGGACCCGCGGCTGCCCAGCACGTTGCCGAAGCGGACGCTGAGGAAGGTCCCGGGGAAGTTGGCCGCTGCGTACGCGGTGAGCCGTTCCGTGATCCGCTTTGAGTGCCCGAGCACGCTGATCGGGTTCGCCGCCTTGTCGGTGGAGATGTTGACGAACTTCGCCACCCCACGACACGCCTCGAGGACCGCGAGGGTGCCCCACACGTTGGTCTGCACGGCCTCACCGGGGTGTTGTTGCAGCAGAGGCAGATGCTTGAGCGCGGCGGTGTGGAAGACGATGTCCGGGCGGCGTTCCGTCATGATGCGAGCGAGCCTTTCGGCGTCACGCACGTCGGCGAGGATCAGCTCGGACGTATCCAGGAGCGCCCGGCCGGACAGCGACAGTTGCAGGCTGTGCAGTGCGGACTCGTCGCGGTCGAGCATCAACAGCTCGCTGGGGTTTGCGCGGGCGATCTGCCGGCAGAGCTCCGATCCGATCGAGCCGCCGGCGCCGGTCACCAGGATCCGGCGGCCGGCGAGTCCCGTGTCGGCGCACTTGATGTCTGCAACGACGTGCCGGCGGCCGAGCAGGTCGTTGATGTCCACGTCGCGTACGTCGGCCACGCTGATCCGGTGATCGACCAGTTCGCGTACGGGGGGAAGAACCTTGAAGGCGGCCCCGGCCGCCAGGGTGGCGGTACGGACCTCGCAGATCAGTCCGGCGTCGGCGTTGGCCACCGAGAAGATGAGGGTGGCCGCCCCGGTCCGGGCGACCGCGGTGGCGATGTCCCGGCGCCCGCCGAGCATCGGTACGCCGTCGATGCGCATCTGTTGCTTCTCCGGGTCGTCGTCCAGCAACCCGACCGGCAGGTACCGGCCGCGGGGGTCGCTCACCATCGCGCGCAGCAGGGCTTGCCCGGCCGAGCCCAACCCGAAGAGCACTACCGGAGTCGCGGAACGGCTACTCGGCCGCAGGGCGCGGTCGCGGCGACGACGGTACGCCGTCCGGATGGACAGCATGATGAGCAGGGCCACCGCGGCGCCCATCGGCGGGGTGCTGGCAGGTACCGGCCGCTCCGTCACGGAGAGAACGGCGGCCAGCAGCATGATCGCCGCAGTGCAGGCGGCCGTGCCGGCCAACGCTCGGACCTCGTGCAGGCTGCCGATCGGGTGTCGCCCCCAGTACCGGCGCCGGAGCAAGGCCATGGTGGAATGCAGCGCGGCGGCGATCAGCCCGGCGCCGAGGGTCCGGGTGATCTGGCCGGTGGTGAGGTCGAATTCGTATCTGGTCCAGGCTGCTACGGTGAATCCGCCGATCCAGGCCGCGGTATCGCTGGCGAGCAGTGCCGCGGTGCGGCGCTGGACCTCCTTCCGCCGGTCGGTTGCGTGGGTGTGGGTCGGCGCGGCTGCGCTGGGCTGCATCGATGGCTCCCTGGTGCTGGTTTGCTACACCTGGCGGGTACTAGGCCTCTTCGTCAGGTAAGAACTATTTAGCCCGCTTTCAGGGCTAGTTGTGATGTATTCGCAGTCGTTAGCTCTTTAGATCCGTTTTACGCCGCATGCCGCGCAGAGGCCGTAGCCCGGGGCACGGGGATGCGGTACCCGGTCAGCGCCCAACTCCCGGTCGCGTGCGCGGCGTAGAGTTCCGCGCCGCGAGGCATGGCCCGGTCGAGGATGGTTCGGACCACCTCGGCGACTCCCGGCTGGCGCGGAACATCAGCCCGAGCCGGATGCTGCTCATTACGAGATCACCCAACCGGCCCCGGTCCGGGGGGTCAGGGTCGGCCCATGCCGCGGTACTCCCAGCCGGCCTCGATCCATAGTGCCGGGTCGAGGCAGTTGCGGCCGTCGATGATGCGGCGGTTGGTGACGAGTGTGCCGAGGGCGTGGGGGTCGGCGTTGCGGAAGTCGGCCCATTCGGTTAGGACGCAGACGAGGTCGGCGTCGCGGACGGCGTCGGTCATGGTGGGTGCGTAGGTGAGGTCGGGTTGTGCGCGGCGGGCGTTGTGCATGCCTTGGGGGTCGTAGACGTGCACGTATGCGCCGGCTTTGGCCAGCAGGGCGGCGACGGCCAGGGAGGGGGCGTCGCGCACGTCGTCGGAGTTGGGTTTGAATGTGGCGCCGAGTACGGCGATGCGGGTACCGGACAGATCGGGGCCAGCGGGGCCGCAGCGGCAGGCGAGCAGGTCGGCGGCGAGTTGCAGGACGCGGGTGCGTCGGCGTTGGTTGATCAGGTCGACTTCGTGGAGGAAGCGGAGGGCTTCGCCAGCGCCGAGTTCCTGGGCGCGGGCTTGGAAGGCACGGATGTCCTTGGGGAGGCAGCCTCCGCCGAAGCCGACGCCAGCTTGCAGGAAACGGTTGCCGATGCGGGGGTCGTAGCCGATGGCGCGGGCGAGTTGGGTGACGTCGCCGCCGGCGACTTCGCAGACCTCGGCCATGGCGTTGATGAACGAGACTTTGGTGGCGAGGAAGGCGTTGGCGGCGACTTTGACCAGCTCTGCGGTGGCGAAGTCGGTGACCACGACGGGGAGTTCGCGGTCTTCGGTGGCGGCCAGGTCGAGCACGCCCTTGTGGGCGGCGTAGAGCATGCTGCTGGCCCACTCGCTGTTGACGCCGGCGACTATGCGATTGGGTCGCAGGACGTCTTCGACGGCGCAGCCTTCCTGGAGGAACTCAGGGCTCCAGGCCACCTCGACGCCCAGTTCGGCGGGGGCGTGTTTCCCGACGAGTTGTTCGACCCATTCGGCGGTGCCGACCGGCACGGTGGATTTTCCGACGATGAGCGCCTTGCGGGTCAGGTGCCGTGCCAGGCCGCTGACCACGGCTTCGATATAGGACAGGTCGGCGCCCACGCCGTCAACGCGTTGTGGGGTGCCCACGCAGATGAAGTGCACGTCGCCGAACTCGGCGGTCTGTGCCAGGTTGGTGCAGAACCTTAGCCGCCCGGCGGCAAGGTTGCGTTTGAGTAGTTCGTCCAGGCCGGGCTCATGGAACGGCACCTCGCCATCGGTCAGTCTGGCGATCTTGTCGATGTCGACGTCAAAGCCGAGCACCTCGTAGCCCATCTCAGCGAAGCAGATCGCGTACGTCGTGCCGAGGTATCCGGTGCCGAGGAAGGCCAACCGGGGACGCGGGGCACCCGACGGCGGGGTGACTGCCGCCCTATCGGGGTCGGCCAGCGGCGTGGGGCGCTGGTTGGTCACGGTCAGGCCTCCGTGGCAGGCGTTGTTGGGTCCGCGCCCCAGTGATGTGCTGGGGCGTACGGCTGTGGTGGGTGATATCTGAGGCTCCAATGAGGTGCGCTTCGGCTGATCCGGTAGCGACAGCGCTGCATGTCCGTCCTGGGCAGAGGTCCTAGCGCAGGGCCTTCGATGAGTCGGCCGCTGTCGGCTACGACGCTCAGCGGGCCGCGATCCTGTTCCGCACCGCTCTGCGCGCCGGTCGCCGGTCGCCGTCAACCGCATCGAGCAGCACCCGTTCGAGGCGGCGGAACTGGAAGTCGGTCAGCTGCATCTGCGCTCCCTGTGAGCTCTCTCGTGGCTACGTTCACCCGGCGGTGCGCCACGTTGGGTCTTCCGAACCGCGGGGGCCTGGCCGAACGTGGGCAATACATACTTAGCCACCGCGATCAGGATGAGACGCTTGTTTCACGTTTTTCGGTTGAAAGTCCACCATGGAGACCGGCCGTGACGGTGGCTCCCGCGGTGCGAGCGGACCCGCCGGCCGCCGGAACGCAATCGGCTGCACGTCTTCGCCGCGGCATCGCGTGGGACCCCGGACTCCGATGCGTTGCGGCTCTTGCGCGCCGATTTCAAATTTCCTACGGGCAGGGCGGCCGCGTGTCCCAGTGCTGATTCGGTCGTTGACCGAGGTGCAGCCGTGGGGGGGAGCCCGGCCCGGCTGCCTTCACGTCCGTAGACGCCGCGGGTCCTGCGCGACTCCCGGCCGCCGATGTCGCTGGCGGCCGAACTTCGCCCCGTCGCCACCGCGATGGGGCGTCTGTCGAGAGAGTGGTAGTTACGTGATTCTGGACAGCACACTGGGGGCGTCGCAGGGACGGGGGACGGCGCCGCAGCGGCGACGTGTGGCCCTCGTCACATCTGGTTTCCGTACTGGGGGCGGGGTACCCGCCGTCGCCCGGTGGCTAGCCGCCAACCTCGCGGCGACCGCTGCGTACGTGGTCGACATCCACGACCTGGCGACCTCCAGCCGTGATCCGTCGAGTCGCCGCCTGCTGGCCCCGACGTCCTGGACGCGGTCGAGCCTGTTGAGGCTGGACGTCGAGGACCCCGCGGTGCGCCACTGGGGCGCGAACGCCGTCGAGGTGGAGGCCATGCGCTACCGGCCCCGACGTGAGCTGACCTCCGCGCTGCGCGGCTACGACCTGGTCCAGGTGGTCTCCGGCTCACCGGCCTTGGCGGCCGCCGCGTTGCCCGCCGGAGTTCCGGTCGCGATGCAAGTGGCGAGTCCAGTCGTTTGGGAGCGCGCATCCCGCCTGGCCGCCTGGCCCATGCCGGTGCGCCGCTGGCGTCAGCTCATGACCAGCGTCACCACCCGGATCGAGCGAGTGGCGTTGCGTGCTGCCGACGCCGTGCTCGTCGAGAACGCCGCGATGCTGGATTACGTGATGTCACTTGGGCAGCGGCACGTGGTCAAGGCACCGCCGGGGGTGGACACCGACAGGTTCTCGCCGGCGCCGTCCGGCTGGCGTGGCGACGGCCACCTGCTGTCTGTGTGCCGGTTGGGCGAGCCACGCAAGGGCCTCGACCTGATGATCCGCGCCTACGCGCGCATGGTGGCGGCGGACGCCGCTGTCCCACCCCTGGTGCTCGCCGGCCGGGGCACTCCGGCGCCGATCATCCACGCCCTGGTGCGGCAACTCGGGCTGGAGTCCCGGGTCACCGTCCGTTCCGACGTCGCCCTCACCGAACTGGTCGAGTTGTACCGGACCGCCTCGGTCTTTCTCCAGACGTCCCATGAGGAGGGCCTGGGCATATCGGTGTTGGAGGCGATGGCGTGCGGCCTCCCGGTGGTATCGACCGACACCCACGGTGCCCGGGAGACGATCGTCGACGGGGTCACCGGCTGGCTCGTGCCGCTGGCCAAGCTCGACGACGTGCCGGATCTGTTCGCTGAGCGGGTCCTGGCCGTGCTGGCCGGGCAGGGGCGGGAGTTGGGCATCAACGGCCGGAGCCGGTGCGTGGCGCAGTTCTCCTCCCGGGCCGCCATCGATCGGTTCATCGCCGTCTACGACGGGCTGCTCGGGCCGTCGTCAACCACGCCGCTTCCGGCCGGGCACGGACGGCAGGACTGAGATGACGGAACCGGCCACGACGGCCACGGTGACCAAGTCCCAGTCACTGCCGCTCGCGCTTCTGCAGTGCTATCCAGTCACCACGCTGCTCCTGGCGCCCTATGCCGTTCTGATCGTTCCGATGGCAGTGATCAACCACAACCCCGGGACCGGGTTCATCCTGGGGCTGCTGGCGCTGGCGATGGCGGGTGCGACACTGGTGGAGACCGCGGCGCTGCTGATCTGGCGCCGGAAGACCTGGCGTCAGGAAACAATCTCCACCCGGACGGACCATCCGAAAATCTTTCTGATCGCCCGGCTGGTCGCGATCGGCAGCATGATCGCCGATGTCGCCGGGACGATGGCTGGGCGGGGCACCATCTTCACTCAGGTGTCCGGCACGGTCGCGGCGTCCCCCGTGGCCAGCGCCAGCGCGCTCGTGGCGGGCTGGAAGTACGTCGCGTTCGCGCTGCTCCTATCCAGTTTCCTGACCGGACGCGCCCGTCGCGGAGCCTTCTACCGCTGGACGCTGGCGCTCATCGGAGTGCAGGTCTGCCTGGTGTTCCTCACCGCGATATCAGCGCCGCTCATCGGCTACCTGACGTTCGTCTTTGCCGCGGGGTTGATACTTGGTGCCATCAGGTTTCGCTACGTCGTCGTGGCCGTGGCGGTGCTCTTCCTCGTTTGGCCGACGATCTTCAACGCTCGGAACGAGATCCGGGTCGCGAACGGCATCGCTGTCTCCGACAACTCCGCCATCGACCGGCTGCGGTTCGATACCCAGCTCACCCGGGCCAGCGGCTTTGAGGTTCCCGTTGACGTCGGTCAGCCACGAATTGCAAACTTTCCCCGGTACGGCCTCGTGCCGAGGATCGTGGACCGGGAGCGGCCACTCATCTCCACCGGAGCGAAGATCAATCAACATCTCGGTGGCAGCGCCACGTCCTCATTCAACTTCCTCACGCTGGGGACCGTGTATTTCCTCGACGGACCGGTCGGGGTCGTCATTTACTATGGGTTGTGGGCACTTGTGGTCGCCAGCCTGCTTTCGGTGGGACGAGGACCGGGACCCGTCCGGCTCTGTCTATTATGCCTGGTCATCGCCGGTCCCCTGGTCTGGGTAAGTACCTACCCCGACACGGTGATCGGGCTGCTCCAGCACACCGTATCGGCATCCCCCGTGTTCTTGGCGATCATGCTGTCCAAACGCGAGAAGAACACAGGGCGGCATCCAGCACCCGCACTCGATCCGCACCTGGCACTTCGCGTCTGACATCGCCGACCGGATCCGAGATGCCAGTGACGTGATCTCAACAAGAATCCGGTAGGTATCGGTATTCGAAATGGGTGAGGTGGAGAGCGGCGCGGACGATGTCGCCGACCTGCCGTGGGCTG
>NZ_JBIALB010000012.1:0-58663 GCF_042872965.1 Micromonospora sp. NPDC005087
CAGCCCACGGCAGGTCGGCGACATCGTCCGCGCCGCTCTCCACCTCACCCATTTCGAATACCGATACCTACCGGATTCTTGTTGAGATCACGTCAGTGCATCGCTGCCGCTGTATCGCCTGGCGAGTGTGGCTTCTCGGGCAGCTTGCTCGAACTTGCCCTGATGCAGCCGGATCACGCTGATGGTCGAACGAGCCTGCAACGCAGTCACGGGATCGTGCACCGGCAGGGCAAGCCCCACCGCATCCCGCGCCGCCCGCAGCGCCTCGTCCCACTGGGCCCGAGCCAGTCTCAGATCAGCCAACGTGTCGAGGTAGGTCGCACGCAGAGCGCTGCTGGCCCCGTGCGCCACGCTTTCCCGGATCCGCGAGATCAGCGTCTCGGCCTCCCGCCATTGTTCGGTCTCGACGTACAGCCGCACCAGACGGACCGCGATCGGGACCATGCGACCGGGTTGTCGCCCGGCCCGACGCAGTGCCTCGGCTAGAAGGCACTCGGCCTCGGTGAACTTGCCTTCTCGCCGTCGGCATCGAGCCTTCCCGGCGAGCGCTCCGGCGATCACCGCTGGGTCGTCCGGCGCCAGGTGGAGCGCGTTCTCGAAATCGCTGAGCGCGCGATTGACGTGCCCTTGCGCCCACAGCAGGTGGCCACGATTGACGTAGACCCTAGCTTTCCAGGCCGGTTTTTCATCGGCGATCCCGGCGAGGGCAGAACAGAAAGCGTCCTCAGCACTCCTGTAGTCACCACTGGCAAGGAACAAGTAGCCGAGAGTGCTGTAGTTGGCAGGCTGGTCGGTTGGGTCGATCCGGTCCGCGATAAGTTGCCGTGCCGTGCGGAACAGCGTCGTGGGGCTGCCCGTCTCGGCGTTGTTGTCCAGCTCCTGAATCGACCGGAAAGCTGGGACCGGCATGTCGGCACGTACCCAGGCGTCGACCTCGGCGAGCGACGCCTGCGGATCGGCCCAGTCCCCGTGGAGATCCGCCTTGCGTCGTCGCCGGAGTGCCTCGGCAGCGTTCTCCAGCAGTTCGCGATTTGCGCCGACTTTCTCCAGGTCGTCGCCGTGCTGCCACTCGAGCACCCGGTACGCCTCGGCTGGCGCCAGGAAGAAGAGCCGCCTGCCCTGGTCTGCGTGGATGGCATGTCGGCCCAACTCGATTAGCTCGTTTCGGACGTCCTCTGTGTCCAACTGGTCATCGCGGTCCCGGCCCTCGTTGACGAGAGCCGCGACGGTCGCGGCATCGACCGGCGTAGCGAAAGCCGCCACGGCTCGGTAGATCCGGCGCCGGTCGGACCGGAACGCCTCGGTCATCTCGCGCCGGAGGCGTTCGCCGACCCCGTCCACGCTGCCCGCCCGGACGGCCCAGCCGTGCAGTTCCGCGGCTAGGGAGAGCGCGGTCCGGTTGTGGTCGGATTCGACGATCGCGTCGAACAGTTGCGCGAGTCGCGGCCGGCCCCCGAGGTCCCGCCGGACCTCAGCCAGCTTCCGGTCGTCAAGCGACGCCAGCAGGTTCGCGCGTTCGCCGGCGCTCTCCGCGACGAACGTCCGGAAGTGTTCGAGAGGGAGGCCGTCCACCGCGATCCGGCGTGCGTTTCCAGCCCAGTCCCCGCCGGCCGCCGAAGGCAGCCTATCGGTCACGAGGACGACCTTGACACGGTGTCGTGGGCCGCTGGTGATCAGGTCGAGAGCCTCGTCGAGCGACAAGTCAATCAGCTGACCGTCAGTCTTGAGCAGGCGCTCAAAGGAGTCGAACACGATGACGTGCCGTCTCGTCCCTTGACTACGGAGCATGACCTCCAGTCGCCCGGTGGGCGACTCGTCGGGATGCGGGATCGCGTCGCGTGGCGTCTCCCAGACGGCGTCCAGCTCCCGCACGATCGTGTCGACCCCTGGCGAGAACGCTGGAGTCGCAAGGTGCCACCCGTAATTGATCCCCGCCTTGTTGAGAACGCGCCGGACGAGTTCGGTCTTGCCGACGCCAGCCGGGCCGTGCACCACGATCAGCCGTGATCGCCGGTCGTGCAAGGCCCACCGGAGTCGGAGTCGCTCCACGCGACGGTCTACAAAGAAGTCAACTACCTGCCGAGCCTGCTCGGCGATCGTGGCCGGGGGATGGGGCGACCTGCCGCTCCGGCGCACCTGCGCAGCCGCCAACAGCAGGGCAGCCACCCCGACCAGCAGGGACAAGACGCTGGCGATCTTGTCGCTGCGGTCGAGGAGCCGGAGGAAGGCATTCTCCTGATCATCGGTGAGCGTGGCCCACCATCCCGGCACATCGCCGAAGGTCAGGAGGGCACCGAGAACGAGACTCACGACGGCTACCCAGAGCAATCGAGCGCTGACTCGCTGCGGCATGTTGCCATCATGAACGCCAAGACGGCGTGCCGGAATGCACCGTCCGGGCCAGATTCGAAAATGGCCCTGTCGCCGCAACGGCGACAGGACGGCGATCAACCTACGCGGGGCGACCTGCACGCAGCGCGGCCATGACGACGCGAACGTCCAGGAGCGATGGCGCGGCCCGCGGATACCACGCTCTTGTGATGGCGTTGAACACCCTCATGTCATGATCTCTTGCGCTGAGCTGACGCCACTCTTGATGCTCCTCGGCGATCGCCACTATAGCGTGGCGCTCCTCCGGGGCGACCTTGATATGAAGCATCAGCGCCTGCCGGACGATCTCCCGATCCTCCTCAGTGATCGGAACGAAGGAGCCCAGTCCCAGATCGTTGTCTACTACCATCCGCCCTCCCCGCGAGACGACGCCGTACCTCGACGCTATGGCCGTAATGCCGGGCGGAGCCATGACATGAACCCGGCGGGGTCTGCCAGATCGCGGGCAGAACCCTGCCGACCCGCCGCCGGTTGCACACCAGACTCGGCGCCGGGCTACCTACCCTCATCGCCATGCATCTCGCGGTGATCGATCCCTTGCCGATGTACCGACAGGGGGTGGTCGCTGTTCTGTCCGGCGGCCGGGTACCAGGTGGAGGTCCCTGCGGACCCACTGAACTGGGCGCATCCCGGCCCAGCCGACCTCGTGCTACTCACGCTGGCCACGACCGGGGATTGGGATCTGCTCAGTCGGCTCCGGGATACCGCGCCCCAGCAACAGGTCATCGCGGTACTGACGGAGGAATCTGCCGGGCTCGGAGTACGAGCGGTACGCGCCGGGGCACGGTCTGTACTTCACCGCGAGGTCACAGCAGTCGCTCTTCGACGGACCGTGGACGCGACCATCGACGGCCAGACCGTCCTGCCCGCCGCAGTGGCGGTCATGCTTACCGGCGGAGCGGTCGCCGACGAAGAGACCCGCCAAGCGATCACAGCGGCTGAGGTGACCTGGCTGCGCCACCTTGCCGCCGGGATGACGGTTGCTGAACTGTCCCGGCTCGCCGGGTACTCGGAGCGCGCTATGTACCGACTGCTGCAGGGCGTATACCGGCAGCTGGGCGCGCGCTCCCGGATCGAAGCCATCGTCCGCGCTCAAGAAAAGGGTTGGCTGCAGACCCTTTGACGCTTCGGATTGGGCCATACCTGCCGGAGGTGGCGCTCCCCTGCCTTCCGACCGCTGCGTACGGTCTTGTCACCTCAGCCGTACGTCCACCTCGGACTTCGTGCGTCGGTTCGCCGGCCGGGGTGAAGCATCCCCCTGCGGCGTCTCGCCACTCAACGCCAAAGATCGAAAGGATGATCGGCAAGATCAAGGAAGAGGTCCACCATGGCTGACGACCTGCTCGGTGCCCAGTGGCGGAAGAGCACCCGTAGCGGCGACAACAACGGCAACTGCGTGGAGGTCGCCGACAACCTGCCCGGTCTCGTCGCCGTCCGCGACAGCAAGGACCCGGCCGGACCCGCCCTCACCTTCTCCCCCGCCGCCTGGACCAGCGTCGTCCGGGTCACCAGGTTTGTTCACTGAGCCGCACATCCAGGCGGGAGCGCAGCCGGCGGACGCGCCGGACGCGCTCCCGTCGTGCAGTCGGTCAGGAGGCCGCGTCCCCAATTACGGGCTGGTTCACGTCTTCGAACAAACGACCACCGGTTCCGCCATGCCTCCACGTTCGCCGGGTAGATCGCGGCATGCCGGCTGTTCGGAGTGCGCGGGCGAACGCCGCCGACGCTCGCCATGAACTCATCGTGCCGCTCGCGCACCCCGGCACGCAGATCGTCTCCGGGCACGACATAGAAGTCCCGGCGTCCCTCGGTCACGTCCACGAGAACATAGAGGTCGACCGACATCGCCGTCATCCTATCGATGTCCACGATCATCCAGCCGCCCTGCGCGGCGACCTGCACAGCCGCCGTCCTACCGTTGATCGTCACGAAGGTCTGCGCACCGTGCAGGCTCGCCGAATGGCCGTGCAACAGAGCCTCAGCCACCGCAAGGTGCCGTCCAGCCTGATGCTTCTGGTGATTACTCGGAGCCATCTGCTCTCCTTCGGGGGTGGAAGAGGGATAGCCGGCTACGACGGCTGCCAGCCCGCGTCGATCGCATCCTGAAGCCGCTTACTGAACACGGCATGCGCCTGCCGGTACTCGTTCTCCCGATCCGCCTTGTAGAACGGTGGCCTGTAGCCAGACGGAGGCATTGCAGATTCAGGGTCCTCCAGGTACGCGCCTAGTTCCTCATACTGGCCCTTAACCTGGCCATGACCGTATGCGCGATGATTACTCGAGATCTTCCGACCTGACGCATCAAACCACATGGATTCCTCGAACCGTCCGAGGACAGGGAAGCGTGCTCTGTACATAGCCAGGAGGGCATCGATGTCGATTCCGAGCCATACCGATACGATGACATCCACCTCGACTAATGCCGCTCGCCGACCGCACTCGGTTCGGAGCGGAGTCGCATGCGTCCAAGCTCTCGCGCCTGGCGCCAGCATCTCCAGTCCGGGCCATGGAAGTGCCCACAATTCACTTTGCCAGGCGGGGCAGTAGAGTTCTTCCCAGATATCGCTGTATGCGACGGTAAGGCAATTCAGGCGTAGCGCACGCAGAAGCAAGGCTTCGCTCAACGGGTGATCAGAGACGGGCGCATAAAGCATCCTGGCATTCGACACATCTAAATTCGCCACACCCGTAATTCGGAGAAGGTAATCCAACGGTAGCGACGCCCAGAAACCCGCAGTCAGGGCCAAAGTTCGATTATCGGACAGCACGGCACTCTTGATGCCGTCGACGTGCATCGGGCCCGGGGGGAGTATGGCGGCGTAAAGACTACGTTCGGTATCCGGCGCAATCATTCTTCGCCAGGCCATGCGATAGAAGTCGGCATGGGATCGGGGAGCAGATTCAAGGAGGTCCAGTCTCGCATCGTCACCCGGCTCAACTGCGGGGACCTCCATCTCCCGCACATTAAAGGGTTCGAGCCCCTGCTCGTATGATTCCCGGTCGCCGAGCCTGCGATAATCGGACGGAGGAATGAAGTTGTCTCCGAGTCCAACCAACTCGACGCCGAAGGCATCGTTGGTGTTCGGGTTCGGCCCCTTGAAAATTGGTGTCGCCACTCCGATCTGCGGGCCCTTGAGAATAACCTCCTCCCAACTGCCTGGCTGAGCATTAGTGCGCTCTATAAGGCCAGCCTTTTGGGCGTTGTTCTCATGGAACCCGCTTGCCATCTGTGGTTGATGATCCTGCAAGCGAGTTGAGTATTTGGCGAGAGAGGAGATTCCCAGGGCCTCCGCATTGCTAACCGGCGATAGCAGACGCGCCTCCTCAACCGGCTCAGTTGCATCGCCCAGCAGATCCCTCCATTGGGCCAAGACTCGCCGATCAATACGGATAATCCGGGCACGGTGAGGGCGTTCGTCAAGCCTACCTCCGTATCGAACCCCAGGCGGATCGCCGGTTCCATCGTGTACGTTCGACAGCAACAGGGCTTCGGTCGAAAAGAGCCAACTCAGATGGTCAAAGCCGACTTCTCCTTCCCTTCCGTAAACATGAACCCCAAAGTGACTAGACTCGCCGACCGGCTCCGGAAAGAATCTGTGTCCGGGATTCACGAAGTCGCCGTGTATTCGAAGTCTCTTATAAGCCTCCCTACGCAATGCCCTCTCGCGGGTGCCAGTGAAGTGGGTGTCAGGATGAATCAATCCGGTAGTCCCATGCGGAGCGGCGTTCGCCCACACCTTGCACATGAAGGCACGATAAAGGTCAGTCTGAGTGCCCACGAGGAAGGGGTATAGCTGCGGCGACGCAAGGAAGTTTAAGTAAGACTCTACCGCCGTCCATTCGGCAAGGATGCGCCCACGCATCCTCGACGAGTTTAACGCTTGAACCCTACGACGTTGAACCTGCGCCGGAAATGCTTTCCCGAAAAGCTTCACCCACGGATCAAGTTCAGCGACCGCTGCCGCTTCATCCCACTGGGGGCGTACCCACGGCGGATTGCCAACTTGGAGGTCGAAGCCGCCCTTCGCGAACGCCTGGGCGAAGGTGAGTTCCCAGTGGAAGAAGCCCTGCTGTTCCGCAACCTGGTCAGCAGTAAGCAGCCAAGGAAACCGATCGGAAAGCGTCCAAGGCGAGTCGACGCCGATGACACCGTCGAGCCTCCGCTCAAGCTCGCTTATCTCGCTCAGGCTCGTGAGCGTCCGGCCGTAGAACCTCTCGGTGTTCTCATCCACATCACTGCGCCCGATGAGCGCTTCGGCGAAGGTCAGCCAGTCATCCAGGTTGGACAGCGGCACCTGCTGACGGAGCTGTTCTGCCACCGTCATCCGCCGCGTGCCGCCGGTTGGCTTGGTCGGCAGCTTCATCTGCTGCGGCTGCACGTTGCCGAAGATGTCCGCAGTCTCATAGACAGCTGGCTCCTCGTACGCCGGCTCGTCCTTGATGTGTGACACGTGGACGGGCGTGGCCGGGTAGGCCGGGTCGGAGCCGTCGAGTAGCCCAACCTTGTCCAGCGGCCAGAACCACAGCGCGCACCAGACGTCCATCAGCGTCTTGAGCCGCCAGTACGGCGTGCCCGGCGCGGTCAGGTCGGCGAGGATCTCCTCCCGAGGCACCGCCTCCGTGACCGGCGGCAGGTCGTCGGCGCCCCAGACCGTGATATCGCGGCGGATCTCCCGCTCCGAGATGTCGAGCCGCTGCTGCACCAGCCCCCACAGGAACTCGACCCGTCGCGCGAGCACCTGCAAGCGCTGCACCTGCGAGTTCTTCCCCTTGGCCGACGGCGTACGCTTCATCGCCGTACGCCACGCCTTTAGCCGGGCGGTTTCGGCCGGCGCCAGCTCGCGCGCCTCCTTTTCCCCCGCGACCGCGCCCCACCCGTCGGCGGGGAGCAGGAAGTGGTGGATGGTGCCCTCGTCGATCGGCCCGTCCCGGAACGGCTTCTCCTGCGGCGCGGTGGTCAGCCACGACTTGTCGGCGAGCTGCTTCGGGCCGTAGGTTTTGCGGCCGGCGCCGATGAGCGAGTTGCCGCGTTGCAGGTGCAGACCGAACCAGGGGGCTTGGAGGCCGGCGTGCATGACGTTGAGCCAGAGCGACACCTCGGCCAACTCGACGGCGGTGCGGTTGAGGTCGACGCCGTAGCTGTTGTGCAGGGCGATGTACGCCTTCACCCGCTGGAGTTCGAGGTGGTAGTCCTCCGGGTCGAGGGTGACCTCTAGTTCCTTCTGGCGGCGGCGCAGGTATTCGGCGGCGACCTGGCTGATCGCCTCGTTGAGGAACGCGCCGGAGCCCAGCGCCGGCTCGCAGATGGTCCAGTCCAGCAGTTCGCGAGCCGGCGTGACCCTGTCGTCCTGGTCGAGGCGGTACTTGAGCGCGAGCTGGACGGTGACCTCGGTGAGCGACTGCGGGGTGTAGTAGGAGGCGCTGGTCTGCCGGTCCCGGCCGGCGAGCCGGTAGACGAACTGGCCGGGTTGGTAGCTGACCCGGCTTCGGACGCCGGTGTACGGGTCTTCCTTGTAGACGAAGACACCGTCGTCGTACTCGTCGACCTTGGAGGCCGGGATCATCCACGAGCCGTCCTTCGGGTCGCCGTTTTTGGCGACCTCGTAGAGCTGCTCGGTGGCGACGAATCCGGTGTAGGACATCAGGCCCTCGTAGACCGCGCCGAGTTGGTTGATGCCGAGCTGGGCGTAGGAGATGAAGCCGCCGCGGCGCTTCTTGCCGCCCTTGGTGAGCATCAGCCGGCGAAGCACCTCGTAGAGGACCTTGTTGCGCAGCCGGGTGTCGATCTTCGGCCCGTCCGGGTCGTCCGGGTCGCTGCCCGGCACAGAGATCAGCCGGCCGATGAGCTTGGTCTTGTCCGGCAGGAACAGGTCGGAGCGCATTGGCTCGAAGCGCAGCCCCTCCCCCTCGCTGGCCTTGTCGTCGACGTCCGCACCGCCGCGCGGCCGGTGCCCCTCGTTGACCATGCGGAACAGCAGGTCGAGCGACTCGTACAGGTGGGTGCCATCCTCGGCGGAGGGGGCGAGGCGGCGGGAGACGAGGTCACCGAGGCGGGCGAGGCTGTAGCCCTCGACGTACTGGGGGTCGTTGACCGGCAGGACGCCCAGCTCGGGGCGCGCTTCGGCGTAGAGCAGGAACAGGATCCGGTAGAGGTAGCGCAGCGACTCTCGACCGAGTTCCTTGGCCAGCTCGTCGAGGTCCATCACCTGCTGCGGTTGGTAGCCGGCCTGCCGGATCTGGTCGAGGACCTCGTTGGCGATGAGTTCGACGGAATCCTTCAGGCCTATGCGGAGTTCGCTGGAGACACCGACGGCGTGCTGGCGGGAGCCGGCGACCAGGTCGGCGAGGGGTTCGGTGCCGCCCTCGGCGGGTGGGCGCAGCGAGTCGGCGCCGAAGAGGGCGGCGACGACGTCGAGTTCCTTGTCGTCGTTGCGGGCGTAGGCGGTGTCGAGGCTGACGGCCAGGTAGCGGCCCTCACCCCAGACGGTGCGGTCGGCGAGGGTGATCACGCCGCCGCTGAGGATCAGCACGTATCGGGGCTTCGGGCTGTCGGCGGCGAAGAGCAGGGAGGCGAGTTTGGCGCCCGTCTCGATGGTCTCGGTGCTCGTCAGGGTGAGCGGGTCGAGCAGGCGGCCGGCGTCGTCCGGGTCCTGTGCTGCCTCGGTGTCGACCGCCCACCCACAGTCCAGTGCGACGATGCCGTGCGTGGTGGTCAGCTCGGCGTGGGCGACGCGGACCTCGTACTCCTGGCCGTTGCGCTCGACGGTGATGGTCTGCGGCTGCGGGTCGAAACCGAGCGCCCGCAGCACGTCCTGGTGCTGCTTGCGCAGCCGCTCGGGGTCGAAGAAGTCGACGTCGGTCAGCTCGGTCTTGGCGTCGAAGTACTGCCGGCGCATGCCCCGAAGCCCGGCGCGGGGCGTGACCCGGTTGGCCTTCTCCTCCTCGGCCCACTGCTTGAGCAGACCGCCCTTGAGGGTGGTGGGCAGGATCTCGGCGAGGTAGTGCGCGGAGAGGTACTCGCCGCGGTTGGTCAGCGACTCGAAGCTCATGCGGCACTCTCCGAGGACGGTACGAGGACGGCGAGCACTCGCAGCAGCGGGTCGCCTGCGGTTTCCAAGCGGTCGAGCAGGTCGTGCTGCTCTTGGACGGTGGCGTCGACGCGTTGGCGTCGCTTCTCCCGATGCGCGCCGGGCAGCTCATCGATGATGCTGGCCTGTCGGAAGGTCCTCAGCTGCTGGCGGTGCTTCTGCAACGGCTCGGCGTTGGCCTCGGCCCACTCGGCACGTTCGCCCTCCAGATACTGCCGGGCAACGTCGACGGCCTCCGGCAGCAGTTCCTTCAGCGGGTCGATCGCGATGGCCTCGGCGCGGTTGACCATCGTCGGGCCGACGTTGGCCTCGCGCAGGACCTCGTCCATGGGCCGGATCGTGGGCGACGCGGGCAGGCCGGAGACGGCCATCCACTGGACGACCGTGGGTTGGCCGAGGCGGTTGGCATAAACGCCCTGGATCAGGAACGCCGGCGCGGCCACATCGGCGGTGAGCACCGGGGCCTGCTGGCGGCCGAGCCGGATCAGGACCTTGTCGACCAGCCAGTCGACCATCGGGTGCACGTCGCTGAGGAAGGCGATGTCCGGCCACATCGGGGTTTTGCTCTGCCGGGCCTGGTCGAGCTTGCGTTGGGCGAGGGCGCGATCGAAGGTGACCTTCAACCGCAGGTCCTCGCCCTCGCGGTGCGCGCGCAGGTAGGAGCGGGGCAGGTCGGTGAGCCGGTGCACCAGGTCGTCGGGGGCGAGGAAGGTCAGCAGCTCGTCCTCGCGGCGCAGGTCGATGTGGTCCTCGGGCCGGTCCTCGTAGATCTCGTAGAGCGCGGCGTCGACGAAGTCCTGAGTGGAGTCGAAGAGCTTCGGCACCCGGGCCTGGGGCACGTCCGCCGCCACGGGCGCGGTGCCGACCTCCCCGAACAGGTCGGCCATCACGTCGACCTCCTCGGGGGCGGCGTCGTAGGACTCGTCCACCGTCCTGCCGGCGAGCAGATCCCGGACGAGCCGGTCCTCCTCGGCCTTGGCGTCGTACTGGCCCGTCACGGCCTCGACACTGCCGAGGCTGCGGTGGGCGGTCTCCTCCCGGTTGAGCAGCTTCTCGGAGACCGTCCGGTCGTCCTTGGCGTCCTCGCGGTCGGAGGTGAGGATGAGCGCGCGGAACTGCGGCTGGTGCTTCTGCCCGTAGCGGTCGATGCGGCCGTTGCGCTGCTCGATCCGGATCAGGCTCCACGGGATGTCGTAGTGAACCAGGTGGTGGCACTGCTGGTGCAGGTTGACGCCCTCGGAGGCGACATCGCCGGTGAAGAGCAACCGGACCTCGCTGCCGGCCAGCTCGAACTCCTGCAGGATCGTCTGCTCGTCCTTGTCGGCCACACCGCCGTGCAGCACCCGGATCGCGTTGGGCTTGAGACCGAGCAGCCCGGGGACGACCTCGGCGAGCCACTTGATGGTCGGCACCCGCTCGGAGAAGACCACGGCCCGAGTGTCGCTGCCCCTGCCGACGCCGATCTTTCTCAGCTCGTCGACCAGTCCCTTGAGCTTGCTGGAGTCCTGCTCGGTCATCGCGGAGGTCAGCTCCGCGAGCCGGTCCAGGGCCTTTCGTTCGGTGCCGGCGGCCTTCTTGCGCCGGTTGGTCACCGTCTCGTGCAGCGCCCGGTGCGAGGACAGGAAAGACTTCAACAGGGTGTACGGAAAGAGTCGGTGCTGCCCGGTGATCGCCTCGTCGGTCCACTTGCCGGCCAGCCATACGTCGGTCAGCTCGTCGAAGATCTGCTCCTCGATGGGGGTCGCCGTGCAGTGCAATGCCTGAGAGGGGCCGCGGTCGGCCCAGCGGTCACCGATCTGGTCGCGTACCTCCGGGCTGATCTTCGTGCGGCGCAGGTAGAGGTGCGCGATGTCGCTGGCCTGATAGTCCTTCTCGTTGGCGATGGCCGCCGGATCGAGCAGCGAGATCAGCTGCGCGAACGACTCCTTGTCGCCGTTGTGCGGGGTGGCGCTGGCCAGCAGCAGCGCGTCGGTCTTCGCGGCCAGGCGGCGGGCCAGCTCGTTGCGCTTCGTACCCTTGTTGATGAGGTTGTGCGACTCGTCGATGACGACGGCGTCCCAGGTCGTGGCGTCCAGGTGGTGGCCGAACTGGCCCGCGTCCTTGAGGGTGTCGACCGAGATGATGGCCCGTTTGAAGTAGGTGAACGGGTTCCGCCCAGCCGGGATCTCCTGCTGGATGCGTTGGATGCCGGTCGAGTCGAGCCGGACGAGCGGGATCGCGAACCGGGTCCACAGTTCTCGTTGGAACTGTTCGAGGACCTGCTGCGGCGAGACCACCAGGATGCGGTCACCTCGGCCCCGGCGGATCAGCTCGGCGAGGATAAGCCCGATCTCCAGGGTCTTGCCCAGGCCCACCACGTCAGCGAGCAGGATCCGCGGCCGCAGGCCGGACAGCGCCAGCTCGACGGGCCGCTGCTGGTAGGTCAGCGGGTCGAGCAGGAACCGGTCGGCGAGGGCCAACCCACGCTCGGTGCGGGGCAGCGGAGTACGCCGCAGCACCGCCTCGAGGAAGAGTCGGCTCTGCCGGAACCGCGACGACGTGTCCTGGATGAGCTCCGTCTCCTCGGGCACCAGCGGCGTGATGTCCTCAAGCGCGGTGAAGAAGGTCGCCTCGACATCCTGGACGAACTCGGAGACGCCGACCGCCTTCACCATCGTGCCGTCCGCGGTGCCGGTCTTGACGCTGCGGATCAGCCACTCCTCGTCGCGTACGACGATGCGGGAGCCCGGGGCGAAGGTCGCGGCCTGGGAGGTGGTCATCGGTGGTGCCTTCCTACAGGGTCGAGCGGCGGGCGTACTGGCGGCGCATCTTGTCGACCAGCCAGGTGACGTCAGCGCGGGGGTTGGCGGGCCGCTCGGGGTCGACCTTCGTAGGTGCCGTCTCCGGCACCGGGACGGTGTCCGCCTCGATGACGGCGGCGCCCTCCGGGTCCTGCCGCGGATCATCCAGGTCTGGCGGAACCAGCAGCTCGGTGTCCCCGTCGTAGGTGAGCGCCGCCACCTCCTGGCGCAGGGCGTGGACGCTCTTGCCGCTGGCGGCGGTGGCGACCGCGAGTAGCCGAGCGCGAACGTCGGTCAGGCCGGGTCGGGCGGTGGGGTCGAAGGCGAGCATCGTGCCGAGCAACTGCACCAGCTCGGCCGGCACCTCGGAGAGATCAGGAAGATCGGCCGGCTCGCTGATGCGCAGCAGCAGGTTCCACGAGTTGGTCGGCGGGTAGAGGCCGTGGCCGGTGAGGGCGAAGACCAACGTCGCAGCGAGGGCATAGATGTCGACCGCCGGGGTGAGGTCCCGTTCACCCTTGACCTGCTCGGGTGACATGTACGCGGGAGTGCCCACCAGGCCCCCCGGCTCGGTCAGGTAGTCGTCCCGCTCGATCAGCACCGCAAGACCGAAGTCGATGAGCTTGGGTCCGTCGGGGCCGAGGATGATGTTCTGCGGTTTGAGATCGCGGTGCAGCAGCTTGACCTGGTGCACCTTGGCGAGACCTTCGGCGAGCATCGCGCCCGCCATCGCGGCCAACGGCAGCGGCAGCGGCCCTCGCGCGTCGACATGTTGACGCAGCGTGGCCCCGGGGACGTACTCGACGGCGAGCCAGGCTGGGTTCGCGTAGGGGTCGGCACCCTCCAGGCGGGCAACTCGGGATCCGAAGACCAGCTTGAGGCTGTCGACCTCGGCGGCGAACCGCTCGCGCACCGTGGGCGCCTCGATGAGGTGCTGCTTGATCACCTTGACGGCAACCCGCTCGGCGGTCGGCGACACCGCGAAGAACACATCGCCCATACCACCTGAGCCCAGCGGCCTGACCAGGTCATAGCCGCCGATTCTGCCCAGCGTCATTCGTCCCCCTCACGATGACACCCACCCAAACTGCTCGTCTGCCTGTCGGCTCGACGCTGGTCGGACGCATGACCGTACAACGTTGAACTTTCAACGAGGAAGCGTCCGAATGGCGGTTAGCGCTGGCCCGCCGTCTGATATCCGACGACACGCGGGTCGCTCGGCGGGCGATTGGGCACGGCGGTCATCGCGTCTCGTCCGGCCGGATCGTTCCCCGGGCCAGGCCGTCGGCGGTGAGTTGGGCAAGCTCCGCTCCCAGCGAGGCGGCCTGTCGGATCGCTGACTCGAAGGCGTCGAGGCGCCGGAACGCGTCCCCGTGCGCCCGTTGCTCGTCGAGCGACAGCCGCCGCACCTGCGCCCGTCGAATGTCGAACCGCATGGTTCCCGAAAGACTCGACGCCTGCTTCTCGTTGGCCGACGTCCGCAGCTGACCGGCCAGGAACCACGGATCCAGTGCCGCCGGGTTGGGTCGCAGCAGGTAGAGGTTGCGCCCCAACAGCGCGCCGTCGGCGGTAACCACCCGCGGGATGAGCTGCCGCGCGATCATCGGCACCACCACGTCCCCCACAGCCAGGGGGATCTCCTGCCCGAACCGGTCGTCGACCCGCCCGGACGCCTCCAAGCCGGCGAGCACGTCCGGCACGGTGAGCACCGGCGGCCCGTCGGGTGCGGGTGTGGACGTGCCGGCGCGGACGGGGCCGATCAGTTGCAGCGCCCCGGTCTTCGCCAGCTCGCCCACCGTGAGGAAGAGTCCGTCTGGCCCCTCAGGCGCGGGTGTGACCTGCGGCAGCAGCGCCGGCAGCTCGCCGACGATGGCGGCCAGCCGTTCTCTGGTGCGTACCAGATGCTCTCCTGAAGCCTCGCCCCCGACGGCCGGTTGCCGGCGCGCGGGGGTGAGGTCGACCTCCTCGTCGAGAAGCTCGATGACCGGGACCGCGCGGGCGAAGCCGGCTTCCTCGACGTCGGCGTCCGGGGCGATGGCGAAGGCCCGCCACGCGGCCAGCACGCGCGGTGCAGTGTCGGCCAGGTCGCCGCCGGCGGCGTCGATCAGCAGCGCCCGCGCCGGTGGCGGCGCGTCGGCCGCGGCCCGCCGCAGCACCCACAGATGCAGCGGTACGCCGTGCGGCGCCGCCACCCCCGGTGGGAGCGCGATGACGGCGCGCAGGTGGCCTCGACGCAGCAGCTCGCCGCGGATCCGTTTGCCGGCGCGCCGGCTGGCCACCGTGGGCGGCATCAGCAGTACGGCGTGCCCGCCGACCCGCAGATGTGCCAGGGCGTGCTGCGCCCAGGCCAACTCCGGCTCGGTACGGGGTGTGGTGCCGACGATCCAGCGGGGATCGTGGCCAAGTTCCTCGTCGCCCCAGTTGGTGACGCCGAACGGTGGGTGGCAGACGACGGCGTCGACGGCGCGACCGGGGAAGGCGTCGGCACGCAGTGAGTCCCCGGCGCAGACCTCCCCGGGTACGTCGTGCAGGGCCAGCCACAGGCCGGCGAGCCGGGCCAGGTCCTCGTCGAGTTCCTGCCCGTACACCGAAGTGCTGCCCGCGCGGACGGCGGCTCGCAGGATGGCGCCGGAGCCGGCGGCCGGGTCGAGCACTGAGCCGCCGCCGACGCTGGCGAGCCCGATCATCAGGTCGGCGAGGTCGTCGGGGGTGGCGAAGGGGCGGCCGGGCCCCGGTGCGGAGAACCGCTGCCACAGCTCGTCGAATGCACCCTGTGGGCCCAGCTCGTCGGCGAGCGCGTCGACGTCGGGCAGCAGCGGCGCGAGCTGTGCGTCGGGGTGACCGCTTCGGGAGCCGCGCTGACGGGCCAACAGCAGCGCGCCGACGGCCGCGAGCCCTGCGGCTGGGGAGTCGCTGGCCGCGGCGAGGTGTCGCCAGAGCCGGTCGGCGGTGGCGAGCTCGGGGAGCTTGCCCTGGGTGCGTAGCCACTGCTCGACCTGGATCAGGTCGAACTCCGGGCTCGCCGTCGTCCCGCCCACCGGGGCGGGGAAGTCGGGGTGCCGTTTGCGCCAGTTGCTGACCGCAGCGCGACCGACGCCGACGAGCCGGGCGATCTCCGCTGCCGTGATGGTCGGGTTCTCCTGCACGCCGAAAGTCTCGCACATCTGTCAAGCACGAGATTGTCTGTTGACACCGTTCTCGGACGATGCTCTTATTGACGCCGCAACGTTCACATCAGGAGGACAACGATGCGCAAGACCACCACTCTCGCTCTGATCGCCACCGGCCTCATCGCCCTGGGCTGCGGCTCCGGCGCCGCCGACACGTCCACGAGCTCCGGCGGCGGCAAGGGCGAGGACGCCCCGGCGAAGACCGCCAAGGTGGGTGAGGCGGCCCGCGACGGCAAGTTCGAGTTCACGGTGAAGTCCGCCAAGTGCGGCGTCACCAAGGTCGGCAGCGACCTGCTCGGCCAGAAGGCGCAGGGCCAGTTCTGCCTGGTCACCGTCAACGTGAAGAACATCGGCAAGGAAGCGCAGATGTTCGACGGCAGCAGCCAGAAGGCGTACGCGGCCGACGGCACCGAGTACTCCGCCGACACCGGCGCCGCGATCTACGCCAACAAGAACGCCGAGACGTTCCTCAACGACGTCAACCCCGGCAACCAGGTCAGCGGCGTCGTCGTCTTCGACATCCCGAAGAAGGTCAAGATCGCCAAGCTCGAGCTGCACGACTCGCCCTTCTCCGGCGGCGTCGACGTCTCCCTCGGCTGACCACTCTCCCGTAGCACCGGGGCGGGTCTGAACGATCCGCCCCGGCTGTTCACAGCCCACCTGTTCACACGAGGAGACCGCCATGACCGATCCGACCAACCCGACGCCGCCCGACGAACCCACTGAGCCGTCGGCCCCGCCCCTCGCGGCGTCGCCCTCCGCCCGCCCTGCCGGCGACATCCTGCCCGGGGAGCCGCTCCCGCCGGCGAAGGGCCAGCGATT
This sequence comes from Micromonospora sp. NPDC005087, assembly GCF_042872965.1. Taxonomy (NCBI): domain Bacteria; kingdom Bacillati; phylum Actinomycetota; class Actinomycetes; order Micromonosporales; family Micromonosporaceae; genus Micromonospora; species Micromonospora sp. NPDC005087. The sequence goes on from NZ_JBIALB010000012.1 coordinate 16,252, forward strand.
CCACCTGCGCGCCTGGGCGGTCGGCGGTGTCGCCCTGGTAGTCGCCCTGTGCTGCGGCGGCGCCGTCGTCGGCGCGCTGAGCGGCAACAACGAGGAACTGGCGGCCAGCGGAAGCAGCCCGGTCTCGGCCAGCCCGAGCACGCTCACTCCCACGACCGCTGCGCCCAGCGCCACTGCCCCGACGGTGTCCCCCACCGTCGCGGAACCGACGACGGCCGCGCCGACCACCACTCCGCCAGCCCCGAAGCCGAAGGTGATCAAGGGGCGGGGCGACGACGTCGTGCGGATCCCCGAGCTGACCGACCCGGCCGTGGTGAAGTTCGTCTGCCGCTGCAGCAGCAACACCGTGTTGCGCAGCGACGGCCCCGAGGGACTGCTGGTCAACGAGATCGGCGCGTACACCGGCAAGCGGTGGATCAACCTCGAGGATGGCGCGCTCACGACCCAGTTCGAGGTGGAAGCCGCGGGCAGCTGGACGTTGACGATCGGGTCGATCGACCAGATGGCCACCAAGGCGACCTCGGGCAAGGCGTCGGGCAAGGGCGACGACGTCGTCGTCCTGGGCGGAGACGCTACCGCCGTGAAGATCACCCACTCCCGAGGCCGTTCAAACTTCGCGGTGCACGCCTACTCCCTCGAGTCCGGTGAGGGCGGCCTGCTCGTCAACGAGATCGGCGGCTACTCCGGCGTACGGCCGCTGACGGCACCCGCGCTCATACAGGTCACGGCCGACGGCAACTGGACGATTGCGCCCGCCTGAGTCGTCTGCGACATCAGGTCGACAGCGCGCCAGCACCTACCTCCTTCCCACGCCTCGCTCCCCGACGAGCCGTTGACCCGCGGACACCACACGCCTGGAGACGACCATGACTGAGCCTCCCCAGCCGACCGCACCGCTGATCGAGCTGATCTTCGACCGACTCGCCGCCGCTGACGACGTACCGACCGAGACCGCCGAGCTGATCCTCGCCGCGCTGACCAGCGAGGACGACCTGACCGCCGCCCTCGCCGGCACCCCCACCCGTCTCGACCCGCGCTCATCCACCGGCGACGGACCGGCGGACCGGATCTGGCTGAAGTCGGTGACCGTCGCCGGTTTCCGCGGCGTCGGCCCGGAACGGACCCTCCAGATCGACCCCGGTCCGGGCCTCACCCTGGTCGTCGGCCGCAACGGCTCCGGCAAGTCCAGCTTCGCCGAGGCCCTCGAACTCGCCCTCACCGGCGACAGCGCCCGCTGGGCCGACAAGACCAGCGTCTGGCGTACGGGGTGGCGCAACCTGCACAACCCGGATCCGTGCTGGGTCGGCGTGGAGCTGCGGGTCGACGGGGTGGCCACGCCAACCAGGGTGCACCGCGCCTGGCCGGTCGGGGCCGAGCTGGCCGACGCCGAGGTGACCGTCACCAGCGCCCGTGGCCGGCACAGTGGCCTGTCCGAGCTGGGTCTGGCCCGCCCGCTGGAGCTGTACCGGCCGTTCCTCACCGCCGCCGAGCTGGGCAAGCTCGCCGCCGGCACGCAGAGCCAGCTCTTCGACGCGCTGTTCGCGATCCTCGGCCTGGACGCGCTCACCGACGCCGACCAGCGTCTGCTGCGCGCCGCCCGGCCGCACGACACCACCATCAAGGAGGTACGCGCACAGCGCACCGCCCTGGCCGACGCGCTGTCGGGAATCACCGACGACCGGGCCCGGCGGACCGCCGCGCTGCTACGCGGCCGGGGCGCGGTCGACCTGGCGGCGGTGACGGCGATCCTCGACGAGCCCGACGAGGCGACCACCGACCGGGCGGTGCTGCTCTGCCGGGAACTCGCCGCCCTCGCTCCGCCGCCGGTCGACGAGGTGACCCGGCTGGCCGGTCAGCTGCGGGAGGCGGCGGTCGAGGCCCTGCGGTACGACGGCGGCCGGTCCCGGGCCGCGCTGCGCAGCGCCGAACTGCTCCGCCTCGCCCTCGAACATCACGAGGACCAGGGCGATGGATCGTGCCCGGTCTGCGCCACCGGCACCCTCGACGGTGGGTGGCGTACCGCCGCCGCGCAGTCGCTGACCGACCTGCGGCAGCGCAGTGTCGCCGCTCAGACGGCGTCGACCCGGCTCACGGCTCTGCTGCGGCAGGCGCAGCACCTGATCGATGATCTCGCGGTGCCGGAGGGTTCCGGGTCGGAGCCGCCGGTTGGGGCGCTGCGCGACGCCGTGGCCGCGCTGCGGGGCGTACCCGGGAAGCCGGCCGACCTGGCCGACCACCTGGCCGCGCGGTACCCGGCGGTGGTGGCGGCGGCGGACGCGGCGCGTTCGTACGCGGAGGGGTTTCTGCGGCAGCGCGACACCGGCTGGCGGGCGGCGGCGGCCGAGGTGCGCGAGTGGGTGGCCGCAGCCGGCGGGTTGCCGGCGCGGGAGGCCACCCTGGCCCGGTTAAAGGCCGCGCGTGGCTGGCTGAAGGACGCCGGTACGGAGATTCGCAACGAGCGGGTGGCTCCGTTCGCCGGGCACTCGCAGCGGATCTGGGCTCAGTTGCGGCAGGAGAGCAACGTCGAGTTGGGGGCGATGACGCTCGAAGGCGCGAACACCCGGCGGCGGGTGGTCTTCCCGGTCAGCGTGGACGGCGCCGACAACGGCACCGCGCTGGGTGTGATGAGTCAGGGTGAGATGCAGGCGCTCGGGCTGGCCACCTTCCTGCCGCGCAGCTGCGCCCCGGAGAGCCCGTTCCGGTTCATCGTGGTCGACGACCCGGTGCAGAGCATGGACCCGTCGAAGGTGGATGGTCTCGCGCGGGTGCTCGCCGAGCTGGCCGAGCAGCGGCAGGTGGTGGTGTTCACCCACGACACCCGCCTGCCCGAGGCGGTCACCCGGCTGGGCCTCGGTGATGCCCGCATCGTCGAGGTGCACCGTGCGGAGCGGTCGGTGGTGACGCTGCGGCCGGGCTCGGACCCGGTGAGCCGGTATCTGGACGACGCTCACGCGCTGTCGCGCAACGAGGAGATCCCCGCCGAGGTGCGGGGGCCGGTGGTGGCGGAGCTGTGCCGCTCGGCGGTGGAGGCGGCCTGCCATCGGGTGGTCTGGCGGGTACGGGTCGCGCGGGGTGTCCCGCACGACGACATCGAGGCTGCCATCGAGGCCGCGTCGCGTCGGCTGGCCACCATCGTCGCGTTGGCGCTGTTCGACGACGCCGATCGGGGCGGTGACGTGCGCAACCAGCTGGGCCGTCGGCACGGCCGGAGGGCGGTGGACGCGTACGAGGCGTGCCGGGAAGGCGTGCACGGCGCGTACCTGGCGGACCTGCCGGGCCTGGTCGCGGACGCCCGCTTCCTGGCGGGGGCGCTGCGGTGACCGCGCCGTCGCCGCAGCGCTGCCTGGCGGCGGCCGACCAGTTGCTGCGCGGCTCCGGCCTGCTGGGGGCCGTCGCTGTTCCCGGCGGCTGGTGGCCTCGGGCCTGCGCCTGTCTGATCCGGCTGGCCCTGGAAGGCGGCATCGACGCCTACTGGCGGCGGGTCAAGCCGACCGTCGCGGCCTGCCGGCAGGGCCGAGCCAAGCAGCTGATGCTGCGCGGCCGGCTCGGGCCGGGCGCGGAGATCGCCCGGCGGGTGGCGTACGCGTGGGCCACGCTCTCGACCGCCGCGCACCACCACTGCTACGAGCTGGCGCCGACGGCCGCGGAGCTGCGCCGGCTGCACACCGAGGTGAACGCGCTGCTCGCCCGACTCGACCAGCGATGACCCGACCTACCCACCCGTACAGGAGTGACCATGAGCTACCACCCCGGCTATGACCCCCACCGGCCCGCGTTGCCGGCATCGGCCCTGCCGGCCAGCCCCGGCCCGTACCCGCCGATCGGGTACCCGCCGGCGCACATCGTCGTGCACGGCCCACCCACCTCCAGCCTGGCCGTGACGTCGCTGGTGTTCGGAATTCTCGGCGTGCTCGGCGGGTGGTGCCTGTTCGGGGTGCCGTGCCTGCTCGCCGTCGTCCTCGGCCACGTCGGCCTGCACGACACCCGCAACAACTCCAAGTCCGGGCGCGGCATGGCGGTCGCCGGCCTGGTCCTCGGGTACGTCTTCGTCGCCCCCATGATCATGCTCACGGTCATGGTCTTCTTCGGCGGACTGATCGGCGCGGTGACCCCGTCGACCACGCCCAGCCCGTGAACCGAGGCCGCACGCCCAGCGCGACCTCGCGCCCGCCATCTCACTCGGCGTCGCCGATCATCTGGCGGATAATCAGCAGACGGTCGCCGTCGAGAGGCGCCGCAATCCGGCCAGCGTTGTCCCACCGCTCCAACGACCATCGGCCCTTGTCCCGCCGCAGGGTTACCTGGGCATGCGGCCCCACCCCGTGCCATGCCGCACCGCGCAGCGACACTCCGAATCGGCCACGATCCAGCAACTTCACCTTGCGCAGCTGAACGCAGGCCGGGCAGCGGCCGTCGGTCGAGGCCACGCACCGGCCGCAGAGCCGACCACCGCAGAGGACACACGGCTTGACGGGGTCGGGGCAGGCGGGGCAGGTGGCGGTGAGGCAGGTGGCGCACACCTCCACCTGCCGCACCAGGTGGTGCAGCCGACAGACGCTCGCCTGGTGCAGCGGCTCGCCGGTCACGGCGTCGCTGAGGTACCCGACGGTCTCCCCGGCCACGAGCTGGTACGCGACGGCCATGGTGTCGCCGTTGGCGAGTCGCCATTCCTCCTCCACGTTCAGGCCCACGGTCAGGTCCACCTCGCTGACCCGGCGGCTCATTGCCTGCTGACGTAGTTCGGTCAGCAACGCGGCCGGTATCTGTGCACCGGCGGCAGGCGATGTGGGTGTGGTGTCCGGCATGACGGCCGCGACGGCGGCGGACGGGGACATCGTGGCCCGGCGGGGCTGACCGAAGGGCAGTCGGGTGACCTGCCGGCTGGCACGCCGAGCAAGCGGGGTGGCGCCCAGGAGGGTCGGCCCACGCAGGTCCCGTACCGACGTGTGCGCGGCGAGCGACACCAACGTGTGCTCCCCGAGCAGCTCGACGCCGAGCGCGCCACGCAGCAGGTCAAGCGCGCTGTCCTCGGTCACCTGATACCAGGTGGGCTGATCACCGCGATGGCGGACGCCGAGTGACGTGTGGTGTCCGACGGCCGCGATCACCACCGTCCAGCCGTCGAGCTCGGCGGTGACGATCACCTCGGGTGCCGGACGCCAACCGGCATGCACCCACGGCGCGTCCGCATCAGGAAACTGCCAGTCGGCCGTCTCCTCGATGATCTGACTACCGAGCGCCCGCCGCCGAACGAGGCCGCGTGCGGTGACGGCCACCGTCACGGCGGTGTGCTGGCGGCAGGCGACCCCTACCGTCCGCGCCGGCGGCGTCGCGACGTCGGCCGCGGCTTGGCGGATCGGCTTGCGTCGGGCCGCCGGTGCGGACGCCGGAATGGGTGTCGGCGGTTCCTTCTCGCCGAAGGCGTCGGCAAGGTCGGCGCGAAGCTCCAGATCCAGGCCACTGGCAGAGGGCATTGTGGCCAACGAGGGCGCGTTGCCGGCACGACGCTGACCATCAGTCTGCACCAGCCATTGGAACGTCGTGCCCGCATCGTGGCTGAGCACCAGCCAATCCGGAGGAACCGGCGTCATCCGGCCGGCCACCGTGCGGAGAGCGACGTCCCCGCTGCCCCCGAGCTCCGCCCCCCTCAGCCGAAGCCGCAGCACTTCCGGGTCGTCGGCAGTCGCGGTTTCCCAGTGTTCAAGCCCTGATGGTCCGATGACCGCTACCTCGCTGCGGTGTGCGCCGCGCAGCACCGCAACCGTGCCGTGCGGATCACGTCCGGTGAGGACAATCAGCCCGTCCGCGTGCAACTCCGCGGGCAGTTGCGAGCGCTGCTCGACAGTGGCGGGCTTCAGTTGGGCGCAGGTCAGACAGAGCGGACCCGGCCCGCACGCAGCGCAGACCGTCCTGTTGCAGAGCTCGCACGGGCGGACCGGCAGATGCCGCGCGCAGTCTCCACAGGATCGATCGCCGCACCGTTCACACCGGGTCCGCGCAACCAAAGATGGGTCCTTGGATCGGCATACGCCGCATGCCGGTCGTTCACAGGACGAGCAGTCGATGACGGTTCCGTCGTCTCCGCAGCAGGGACCGTAGAGGTGGTCGCACACCGGGCAGATGGCGCTGCGTTCGTGTGCGAAGAGGTGGCCATGGCTGTCGACCGAAACCTCGCCGTCGGTGACGGTGCCGTCCGTCAGCGTGGCGGCGAGCACCGCACCGGGCTGGACGAGGATGTGTCCTGTTGGCAGTCGGGAGTCCAGCGGGGCCGCCGGCGCGACCAGGTAGCGCCGGGTCGCTGATCCGTAGGGAGAGCGCCAGCGCTCCTCCACGGTCACGTACTGCCCGATCGGCACAGGAGTCAGCGGCTCGTCCATCCCGGCCAGGACGGCGCACAGCTGCGGGGACTCGGCCCGTGCGGCTCCGGCGAACGCCGTGGAGATCGCCTGGGTGGAGACCGCGGTGATCTCAGGCTCGCCGTCGCCCTCGGTGAGCAGGGTCCGGGACGTGACGGGGCGGCGCACCACCTCCACGCCGTCGGCCGGCGTGCTGTATCGCAGCTCGGCTGCGGGCGGTGGCTCCCATGGGTGCCGTACCACGGCTCGCGCGGGCGGCAGGCCCGCGGCCGAGACCAGACGGGCCAGTTGCTCCTCGGCGGCGAGGGTGGCGCCGGGTACGCCGGGTACGAACAGGGTGCTGCTGTGGCTGCCGTCGGTCAGCAGGCACACGTACGAGCGGTGCAGCCCGTCGATCTCCACACCCACCGGGCCGACGGTGGTGCCGGCGATCGGTCGGCAGTGGGGTTCGACGTCGTGCCGGCTGGGGCTCAGTGATGCGGTGTCCGACTCGGCGAGCAGTGGCGGACGGTCGCCGTCGTGCCACAGCTCCCGGTAGTGGAACTGCCCGTCCACGAGGTCGACACGTCGCACCACAGCGAAGGGAACCGCTGCCACCGCTGGTGGTACGGGTGCCGAGCCACGCCGGCGGAGGTCGGCGAGCAGGGCGCTGAGACCGGCAGCGCCCTCTCCGGTGACCTGGGGGCCGGGCAGGTCGGGCAGCAGGTCGGCCACGCTGGCGTCGACGTCGGCACGGGCGTGCTCCTGCCACGTCCACCAGACCGATGGTTGCACGTCGGCCCACGCGCTTCCGACCGTCAGGTCGGCGGCGGCCACCGGCGGCGTGGCGGCCACCAGACCCGTCCCGACCGGCAGCTGCAGCCGGGCGGCGAGGCCGCGTAGCCGGGTCCGGACCGGGTCGAGAACGTCCCGGTCGGGCACCACGGTGCTGCGGTTGCCGTGCTCGTCGACGACGACGGCGTGCCGGTCACCGACGAGCAGGTAAGCCTGACCGCCCAGTCGCCAGCCATGCTCGTAGTCGGTGTCCAGTTCGGTGGCGCGGTGCGGCCGAGCGCAGCCGGTGCACAGCGCTCCGCTGTGCCGGCAGGTGGCGCAGGCTTCGCGGCCGCAGCCGGCGCAGGCCTGCAAGACGCGGGTCGGTCCGCAGGCGCCGCACCAGTCGGTCGCGCACACCTGGCAGCCGTGCAACGCCTCGCCGTCGACGACGTGCGCACCACCGCACAGGGCGAGCGTGTTCAGCGCGGCGCCGGTCGCCTCGCAGACTGGAGTGTGGTCGGTGAGGTTGCCGGTCCACGCGTACCTGATCTCCCGGGTGATGCCGCTGTCGTGCTGCCAGCTCTCCACGACCACGAGCCGGTCGGAGCCATGCATTTCCAGGGTGAGCAGCTCTGCTCGCAGCTCGGTGTCGGCCACCGGAGGAGCCGGCCGCCGTGCGGCCTCGATGGCGCGTTCGAGCTGCCGTTCCCACTCCATCAGCTGGAGGTACGTCTGCGTGTCCTTGCGCTTGCGCCAGGACTTCTGCGCCGTCCCGAGTTGCCTCTCCAGGTTTGCGACCAGGGTCTCCTGAGCCTCTTTGCGGCTCCGGTCCTCGGCCTGCCGTACCTCCCGCAGGTGCTGCCGCAGGTGGACGGCGGCCTGCTGATCGACAGCGTCCAACACGGCTCGCTCGGGCAGGGCGGCAGGCATCGGCGCCCCGTCGGGCAGGGGCGAGCGGTCCTCGTCGACGCGTACCTGGGCGCCGACCTCGACGGTGATGAGCTGCTGATTGCCGCTGCTGGCGCCCTCCTGCACCCGGTAGGTGGCCCGGGCCGACCAGCTCTCGTCGGGCTCCACCCGCCGCTTGACCAGCTGTACGTCCGCCGTGTGTCGAGTCACCGGGCGTTGGTGCAGGTCCGGCAGCACCGCCACGGTCCCGGCCAGGTCACCCCGATCCCGCAGAACCTCCAGCAGCTCGTCGAAGAGCTCCGAGCCGACGACGCAGAGCTGCGCCTCGGGGTGATGGTCCAGCGCGGCGTTGGTGAAGGCGAGGAAGAGTTCGGTACGGCCGCCGAAAGCGGCGGCGAGGTCCGGCGGCAGCGAGGCGATGGTGAACCCCTCTGAGGGGTGGGTCAGGGTCGCCCCCGCCAGCTCCAGGAACCGCCGGACGAACTGTTCGAGGTCCTTCTGCCGGCGGCGCGGGCGCTCCGCGAGTTGCGGCAGCAGTTCACGGGCCTGCGGCTGAGCCTCACGCTTGCGCCGTTCCTCCTGACGTTGGGCAAGCCAGTCGCTGAGCCCCGCGTCCGCGGCCATCATGGTCATGGCTCGGCTGCGGGCGTGTTCGAGTTGGCTGCCCAGCTCATCTAGCCGGCGCTGCATGGTGGCGTCGCTGTTGGCGTACAACGCCTGCAGCACCCTGTGCTCCATGCTGGAGTCCTGCGTGCCCTCCAGCTCGCCGAGGACGGTCACGACCTGCCCGAAGAGCAGCTCGAACATGGCGAGTTTGTCGTGCAGGAGCCGGTAGACGGACTCGTCGAGGGTGTTGCGGGCGAAGAGGTTGGCGATATGGACATCGCGGGTCTGGGTCAGCCGGTGGACCCGGCCAATGCGCTGCTCGACACGCATCGGATTCCATGGCAGATCGTAGTTGAGCACGCAGTTGCTGACCTGCAGGTTCTGTCCCTCGGCTCCAGCGTCGGTGGAGACGAGGACCTGCGCGCGTCCCGACTTGAATTCGGCGACCGAGGCGCTGCGAGCCGCGTGGCTCATGCCGCCGTGGAACGGCGCCGCGGTGATGCCGTCGGCGTCGAGCAGTCGCAGGATGCCGCCGAGCGTGTCGGTGTGCTGGGTGAAGACCAGGACGCGGCCATGTGCGTCAAGCCACTGGCGGACGACGTTCAGAGCGACCTGTTCGCGGGAGGTGTGCCGGATGTCGCCGGCGAGATGACCGATCTCGGTCAGGGTCTGCTTGAGCCCTCGGTCCCCCTCACGCTCGGCCATCCGCAGGGCGCTGCGGGAGACCGCCTGGGGCGAGGCGGTGAGCCGCAGGGCGAGTTGGCGTCGCCGCATGGTGTCGCCGGGGCCCGTCATCCGGTGCCGCAGGGTGTGCAGCAGCAGGTCGTAGAGCTGGCGTTCGGGGAGGGTCAACTGCACCCCGTGATCCTGAGGGGGCATCCGGTGCACCCTGTCGACGCCGGCCTGCTGGCGGGTGGTGCGGACGACCACGCTGCTGATCAGCTTGCGCAGCTCCGCGGCGTTGACCGGCTTGCGCGGGTCGTGGCCGTCGACGAACCGGCGGGCGAAGTCGCGTTCGGAGTCGAAGGTGCCCGGTCGGAGCAATTCCACGAGGCGGTAGAGCTCAAGCAGGTTGTTCTGCACCGGAGTGGCGGAGAGGAACAGGACCCGGGGAGCCTTGGCGACCAGCTCTCCGATGATCTCCCGGGTCTTGCGGGCACCGGCGCCCGCGAGACGGTGCGCCTCGTCCACGATCACCAGGTCGAAGCCCTCGCCCAGACGCTCAACGTTCCGCAGCACCAGTTGCAGGGTCATGATGATCCGGTCCTGCGTGAAGGCCCGGGCGTCCTGCCCGCTGGCGACCACCGTGAAGTCCTCGTCGAACTTCTCCCGCAGCTCGTCGCGCCACTGGTCCCGCAGCGGTGCCGGGCAGATGATCAGCACGCGCTGTGCGAGGCCACGCAGCATCAGCTCCTTGAGGACGAGGCCGGCCTCGACGGTCTTGCCGAGGCCCACCTCGTCAGCGAGGATGCCGCGACCACCCATCCGGGTCAGCACGGTGCGGGCCGCGGCTTCCTGGTGCGGCATGTGTTCGATGTGTGCGGCGTCGATGGCGAGCAGTTCGTCGAACTGGTCGAGAGTGGCGAGGCGCTCTCCCTCAAGCCGCATCCGCACAGCGTCGGCGGGATCCCACCCCCGGTTGTGCAGGGCGCCGGTCATGTGCGTGCGAGCGCTGAGGAGGAAGCCGATGTCGCCCTGCCAGGCGTACTCCTCGCGCTGGCGCAACCGGTAGCGGCCCCCGGTGCTTCCGCGCCGCTCCCTGCGGGTGCTACTGCGCGCGGCGGCGGCGCCCAGGGCGACCGGCGTCGCACCGGGTGTCGCGGCTGTACCAGGCAGGCGTGGGGTCACGGACAGCCGGGCCCCCGGCGCGAGCACGACGAGCCGGATGGCCTCACTTCCCCGGCGCTCCAGCCTCAGCAGACCGCCGATCCGGCCGGTGTCCTGCAGGTACTCGGCCAGCGTCTCGCCGAGGAGCCGTCGACGACCCGCGACCCAGGCCACCGGCAGGGACTCCTCCTCCACCACCAGGGTCAGGTCCAGCGAGTGGTTCGCCAGGCCCAGACGGGCGCTCTCGACCGGGCCGAGAGAAACTTCGCCGCTCTCCAACATCTCGGCGTTGATGACCTTCTCGACACTTGCCATCTCACCCACGCCGGCCTCCCAACCGTTCCCGCCCGGCATCGGTAACAGCCAGACTCATGTAACTCCTGCTGTCCCGCTCGACCTGATCGCGGATGACCAGGCCAGCATCGACCAACCGGTCAGCCGCCTCGTCCCAGCGGCGGTCGGCGCCCCGCACATGACGCAGCGCACCGAACTGGGGGCACCGACGCAGACCGGCCCCGATGGGGTGCCCCCCGGCCAGCATCTCCGCGCCGAGGACCGCGGCCTTCAGCCCGACCGCGCCGTAGCGGCCCGTCCGGAGGGTCGAGGCCCATCCGACCGCCTGCAGGACCGTCAGCTCGACGTTGACCAACTGCTCGGGGTCGGGCACCGCCGACGCGGGAAGGTCGTGCCACGGGGAAGTCCCCCCACAGCTGTCACAGGCCTCGTGCTCAGCACCGCACGAGTACGACGGAAAACCGAAGTAGGCGACCATGGCCGCACGGCGACACCCGCCACCGAGGTACGACAGCATCGCGTCGAGCTGCCGACGCTGCCAGGCGTTCCACCGCCGGATCTCCCGCTGCAACACTTCGCTGGCCAGCTGGCGGCTGCGCACCCGCAGCCTGCGGTACCGCTGCGACGACGAGAAGGTGATGAGGCGGTCCAGCGACCACGCCACGAGATCGCGTTCCAACGCGTCGGGGTCGACACCATGGTCCGCCTCAAGCCGATCGAAGTCGATTCGGCTGCCCACCTGCGGTCGCAGTTTCAACAGCACGGACAGCTCGCGGAACCGACGTCGCTCCCCCTGGTCCGCCGGTTCCCGGACCCCGACGTGAACCGTGCCCCGGGCCGAACAGTCCGGAAGTTGTTCCACCGCGCCGGCACGTTCCAGCCAGCCCAGCACCACGTTCAACTCGTCCGGCTCGACCGCGACCGCCTCAGCCAACTCCTCCGGGTCGAACACGACGTCCTCGCCTCGGCGGCGCTGCGTCAGCAGCTGGTTCAGCACACGCCGAGCCTGCGCCAACCGGACGTCGTCGGTCGTGTCGGCCACCTGGGCACGACGACGGGCGATATCACCACCGCCGTACAGCAGGACGCACTGGCCCCGCAGGTCGGCCGAGCGCGCCGCCCGGCCGGCTTCCTGTACGTACGCGTCCAGCGACTCGGGTAGGTCGTAGTGCACCACCCAGCCGACGTCGGGTTTGTTGACGCCCATGCCGAACGCCTTGGTGGCGACGATGACCTGGGTGGTGCCGGCGAGAAAGTCGTCCTGCACAGCTTCGCGCTGCTCCGGCACCATTCCGGCGTGGTAGTGCCGGGCCCGCAGTCCCGCGCGACGCAGCAGCGCCGCCACCTCCTCGGTGACCGCCCGCCGGGAGGCGTACACGATGCCCGGTGACGATCCCATCGCCGTCGCGATCCGCAGCAGTTCGCGGGCCCGCTCTCGTTCAGCGCCCACCTTGGTCACCTGGAAGCGGAGGTTCGGGCGATCGGCAGGTCGGGTGACGACCACCGGGTCGGTGAGCTCCAGGGTGCCGATGATGTCCTGCAACACGGGCTCTGTGGCCGTGGCTGTCAACGCCATCCGTGGGGCCCGTCCCAGGTGCGCCACCGCCCGCGACACTCGTCGGAACTCGGGCCGGAAGTCGTGTCCCCAGTCGCTCACGCAGTGCGCCTCGTCGACGACGAGGGCGGCCAGGTCCTGCCGCTCCAACGCCACCCTGAGCACCGGATCCCGCACGAGCCGCTCCGGCGAGACATACAGCAGCCGCACCTTTCCCGTCGCCAGGTCCCGCAGGATCTCGTTACGAACGGCGGCGGGGGTGTTGCCGGTGATGCCTTGAACGCCCCGTAGTCCACGGCGGCCCCGCAGGTCATCCAGTTGGTCCTTGATCAGCGCGACGAGCGGACTGACCACCACCGTCGCCCGGTCCTGCGGGCGTAACAGGGCCGGGAGCTGGAAGCAGAGCGACTTTCCGGTGCCGGTGGGCAGGACACCGACGGTGTCGTCGCCTGCCAGGTGAGCCCGCATCAGCTGCAGCTGCGGTTCGCGCAGCTCGTGCACGCCGAAGAGCAGCCGTGCGCCCTCGCGAAGTTTCGGCTCCGGATCCTCTCCAGGCGCCAGACGCAATCGCTCCAGGGTGTCATCCACGTCGCTGCGGGCCAGAGACAACGCGGCTGTGAGGTCCGGCTGCTCACCCGTGACGAACTGTACGGCGAAGCGCCAGGCGTCGTCGCGGTCGATCGCGTGGTGAATCGCAGGCCCGGGCAGGGAGGAGAGGAGTATCCGATTGGCGCTGCCAGGCGACTGCATCCGCCGGTCGCAGATCAGCGCCACACCCCGGTCGGTCTCGCTGCGAATCAGCCGACCGAAGCCTTGCGCCAGCTGCACGGCGGTCTTGGGTACGAGGTAATCCAGGAATGGATCGCCACCACGGTCGGCGACCGCGCGTGCCCGGGCACTGACCACGGCGTCATCCGGATGCGGGTACGGCGGTTTCTCGATGATCAGGTAGCTGAGCGTCTCACCGGGGGCGTCGAAGCCCTGCCAGTACGACCGCAGCCCATACACGACGCTCCCCGGCTCGGACCGGAACCGGTCGGCGATCTCGGCCCGGCCGGCCTCGCCCTGCACAAGCAGGTGCACACCCCGCTCGGCCAGCGGCTCCGACCGCTGCCGGACCAGGCTGGCCACGGCCTCCATCCGGCGACGCGCGGCGAACAGCGTCATCGAGCGGCCGCCGGTCAACGACAGCAGACCGACCTGGTCGCGGGCGAACTCCTCGACGAACTCCCGTTCCTGACTGGGCACCGGCACGGGCAGGTGGTTGGTGTGGACCACCGCGGACTGGGTGGCGTAGTCGAACGGGCTGCGCAGCTGTCGCCCGTCGAAGACGCCCGGCTCGCCGCTGCCCCGTTCTACCCGAATCCCCAGCCGGTCACTCAGGTAGTCGAAGCTGTCACCAGTGGTCAGGGTCGCGCTGGTCAGGGTGACGCTGCGCGCCGGCCGGACAATGCCATCCGCGAACGCCGGACCGACGTCGACCGGAATGCACTCGAAGGTCCATTCGCTCCAGGTGGTCTGATCCGCGGACACGGGGGTAGGAGCAGCCTCGGCGTCTGTTGCAGAATCCGTGTCGGCGCCAAGTTGGCCGGAGAGCCGATAGACCCAGAGATGCTCATCGGGCAGGTCCCGGAGCCGCCCGAGCACCGCACCGGCGTCCCGGACGGCGCGAACCAGGCCGGCGACGCGAACCAGGACGGCCTTGAGCAGCAGCCGAGCGCGGCCGCTCGCCTCGGCCACCTGCGCGCGGGCACCCGTCTCCAACACCGTCAGCTCGGCAACCAGGTCCCGCAAACCGCGGGTGATCTGCCGTACCTCCTCGACGAGCTGCCGGTACTCCGGTCGGCTGTGCACGACCCCTGACTGCGGGACCGCGGAGCGGTGCACACCGCCGTACTCGTGCAGATACCGCTGCACGGCGTCGGTCAACCGGTCGCAGTCCTGCCGCAGCTGTCGAGCCATGGCCGGCAAGGTCCGCTCTCGGCGCAGGTGAACTCCGGCAGCGGCGAGCCGGCGTAGGTGCCGGTCGAGTCCGCTCCTGCCGTCGAGCCTCGCCGCCAGGCCGAGAAGCTCGCGCCGGCCGACGACCTCCGTCCACGCGGCCGTCAACGAGTCTTCCAGCTCGTGTGCCTCGTCGAAGACCAGGTCACCACGGCCCTCGGCGAGCACATCGCCCGGGCTCCGCTGACCCTGCTGAGCGAGCTTCGCCCAGGTTGCGATCAGGGCATGATTGACCGCGACGACGCCAGGCCGTTCGCGCATCCCGGCGAGTCGTGTGAACAACGGGCACCGGTCAGCCCAGGCACAGTCATATCGTTCGCAGGACCCGGCGTCGGTTCGCAGGGTGTCCCGCAGCCCCCGATAGTCGGGGCGTCCGCCCGCGACGTCCGCGTCCGCAACGTCATCCCACACCCCCGTCTCACCGACGGCGAGCGCTCGGACGGCGACGGCCAACGCCAGCCAGTGGTCAGTGCCCGCGCTCTCATCGGACGACTCCAACGCCGCGGCGATCTCCCGGGAGCAGAGGTAGTTGGACACCCCGAAGAGCTGACGGAACGGGGCATGGAACAGCCCCTCGCCTCGAAGCCGAGTCACATCCCGTCGCAGTTGCTGCTGAAGGACCTTCGTTGCGGTGGCGACCACGACGGGTCGACCCGGACCGGCTTCCCGACCGGCAGGCGTCAGGTAAGCCAGGGACTTGCCCGTGCCCGTTGGCGCCTCGATGGCGAGTAGGCCACCCGCGTCGAGCACCTCAGCCACCGCCCCGGCCATCTCCCGCTGCGACGGCCGGGCTGCGTAGCCCCGCTCACCCAAGCGGCTGAACACCTGACGTACGGCGTCCGCGGCCTTACCGGGTTGAGCCCCTCCCACCGGTTCGAGCAGGGGGTCCGGGGCGCAGGACAGTAGGTCCCGGATGTTCACCGGCATTGGAGCCTCGGGCAACAGTCGAGCAAGGTCCGATCCGCCCGCGACGAGACAGGCCCGGGCAACCTGCCACGACGGATCAGAGCCGTCGACCCGGCCGACAAGAACACGCAGACACGCGGCGAGGGCAAGTGCGTCGCTCAGCGGATCATCGTCCCCCTGCTCGACACCGAAGACCGCGCACATCTCGCTCATTCGGCCGGTCGGTCGGGCGGGCTCATGAAGCAGCGCCAGTATCCGCAGATCAGCTCGGACATCAGGAAGGCAGCCGGCGATATCGCCTGGCAGGTGAGACCAGCGGTCACTGCCCAGGCAGTATCCGACCACGCCCGCAGCCCCGACGATGAACTCACGCACCTCATCGGATCGGTTCGGACTCTCGCTGAAGAGCCGCGCCGCGCCGTCACGCAACCGCACGACAGCCAGATCCACCTTCTGGTGCACCGACGGCCCCGGCACCACGACGACGAGATCCTCCAGCGGCATCGCTGCTGGTGGGTCGACCCTGTTCCACGCAAGTGCGGCCTCGTCTACGACCTTCGCAGTTGCAGATGCCGTGTCCGGGTCGGGGGCGCCGGACGGGCGAGGTGGAAGGCTCAGGCGATCGTGGTCATCGATGACGAACGCCGAGGGAAAACGCTCCGGCAATTTCGCCAGTCGAGCCGCGCTCAGCACAATGCCACTTTCGCGAAGGACGTCGGCGATTTCGTCGGGCGTGAGCGGCCCTCGTTGTGCGATCACGTCAGATGCTGCGGCGACATTCGGGGGTAGCGCCCGCGTTCCCATAGCCTCACTCCCCCTTTGCTGCCCCCGAAAGCTGCGGCAGCAAAGGGTCAGAGCCGCGACATGGCCCGCCCTGCCGGGCCGCCGCATATCCGGCCCGCTTTCGAGCCGGCGACCGATGACAACGTTGGCAGAGGCTGGTCAGCACCCGCCAGCGAGGTCATGGGCTGACTCAACGTATGCAGCGATTCAGGCGGTCGGGATCCTCCGGATGGACGGGTTCGACCAACCGAGCTGCCGCCGAGCTGCCCCGAGTCGACCTGGGAAGGCTCCTGCCGGCTCAGACAATCCAGCCCACCAGCGCCCGTCATGATCGTTTCGTGCGACTACCCGGTCCCCCCGTCGCGCGCAGCTCCCCGCGAGGTACATCGACAATCGCCACCGACCTCAGCCGGCCATGCGCCCCATTCGGACAGGAGCGGACCGGCGGGTGCGTAACGTGCAGGGGTAACCCTGACGCGAAGAGGAGACTTCATGTCCAAGCCACCGCTTCCTGAGGCCGCGGTCGCCATGCTGCAGAAGCCGAACCCGGCCGTCATGACCACGCTTCGCAACGGTGGTCAGCCGGTGTCCGCCGCCACCTGGTACCTGTGGGAGGACGGCCGGATCCTGGTGAACATGGACGAGAGCCGGCGCCGGCTGGAGCACGTCCGGAACGACCCCCGGGTCTCCCTCACCGTGCTGGACGAAGCTGGCTGGTACACCCACGTCAGCATCATCGGGCACGTCGCCGAGCTGCGGCCGGACGAGGGCCTCGCGGACATCGACCGGTTGTCCGAGCACTACACGGGAAATGCGTACCCACGGCGGGAGCGCGCTCGGGTCAGCGCCCTGATTGAGATCGACCGGTGGCACGGGTGGGGCTCACTCAAGGACAACAACCAGGTCGGCTGACCGACACGGGCCGGCCGGCGGCACCGGCGGCCGGGCCAGCGACCTCACGGTCAGGGCTGCACGGTGGTGGCGGCCGGGGCGCCGACGCGGGTCACCAGGTAGCCGAAGGCCGCCGCGGTGAAGAACATGACGATGCCGTAGACAGCACCCGGGATTGCCATCTGGGTGCTGTCGAGCAGCGCGGGGCTGAGCGCGATCGTGATGGCAAGGGTGCTGTTGTGGATGCCGATCTCGAACCCGGCCGCGGTGGCGGCGCTCCGGTCGACTCCGGCGAGTCGCGGCACCCCGTACCCGATCGCGAGGCTCAGCAGGTTGAACGCGAGCACGGCCAGGCCGACCGAGACGAAGTAGTCGGCGATGTTCTCCCGCTCGCCGAGCACGGCGCCGGCGATCACGGCGACGAGCACCACGACGGAGAGGATCCGGACCGGGCGGTTCAGGCGCTCGGCGACGTGTGGCACCCGGGCGCGGATCAACATGCCGATCGCGACCGGGACGAGCACGATGGCGAAGACCTGCAGCACCTTGTCGATCTGCAGGCCGAGGCTCCTTCCGTCGGGGAGGAAGTAGGCCGCCGACAGGTTGACCAGGATCGGCAGGGTGAACACGGCGAGCACCGAGTTGATGGCGGTGAGGGTGATGTTCAGGGCCACGTGGCCGCCGAAGAGGTGGCTGTAGAGGTTGGCCGTGGTGCCGCCGGGGGAAGCGGCCAGCAGCATCATCCCGACGGCCAGCTCGGGTGCCAGGTCGAAGGCGAGGACCAGGGCGAAGCAGAGCGCCGGCAGCACCAGCACCTGACACACCAGCGCGATGACGGCGGCCTTCGGGTGCTGGGCGACCCGGCGGAAGTCCGCAATGGTCAGTCCGAGACCCAGGCCGAGCATGATGATGCCGAGGGCGATGGGCAGACCGATCAGAGTCAGGGCTGAGTCCATGACACAACATCGTTACCACCCGGTAATGACTCCGCCATCCCCCATGTGGCCGGACGGCTCTTGACCGTCGACGGTGATCGGCTTAACTTCATCAATCAGGCAAGACTCTTTACTAATTCCGCTCCATTCCTCGTGGGAGTGTGCCGATGCGACCATTCCGCCACCGCCGCCTGACCGCCGTCGTCGCCCTTGCGGCCATGCTGATCACCGCCGCCCCGCCGACCGCCGCGAGCGCGGGCGACAAACCCGACCGCCGGGCCGGCTACCACCGGGTCGGCTACTTCACCCAGTGGGGCATCTACGGCCGGGCCTTCCCGGTCAAGAAGCTCGACACCTCCGGGGCCGCGAGTCGCCTCACCCACGTCAACTACGCCTTCGGCAACGTCAGCGAGGACGGACGCTGCTATGTCGACGGTGGGCCGGGCGAGGGCGACGCGTGGGCCGACTACCAGCGTCCGGTGCCGGCCGAGGAGAGCGTCGACGGTGTCGCCGACGCCCCGGGTCAGGCGCTCAACGGCAACTTCGGCCAACTGGCCAAGCTCAAGGCCAAGCACCGCGATCTGAAGGTGCTGATCTCTCTGGGTGGCTGGAGCTGGTCGACGTACTTCTCGAACGCCGCCCTCACCGACGCCTCCCGCAAGGCGTTCGTCGCCTCCTGCATCGACCTCTACCTCAAGGGCAACCTGCCAGGCGGTGACGGCGCCGCGGGCGGGCCGGGTGCCGCCGCCGGCGTCTTCGACGGCATCGACCTCGACTGGGAGTGGCCGAACTGGGCCGGTGAGCCGGGCAACGTCATCCGCCCGGAGGACCGGGAGAACTTCACCAAGCTGCTCGCGGAATTCCGCCGGCAACTCGACGCGTACGGGCGCACGACCCGCGAGCACTACGCGCTGACCGCCTTCCTGCCGGCGAACCCCGCCGCCATGGACGCCGGGTACGAGGGCCGCAAGATCTTCAAGTACCTGGACTTCGCCACCGTGCAGGGGTACGACTTCCACGGCGGCTGGGACGCGGTGACCAACCAGCAGTCCGCGCTACGCGTGCCGGCGGGCGCTCCGGACAACCCGGACTTCTCCGCCGAGGTGGCCATCGACGGCTGGATCACCCGCGGCGCGCCGCGCGACAAACTGGTCCTCGGCATCCCGTACTACGGTCGCGGCTGGACCGGCGTCACCGGCGGCGGCAACGGCCTGTTCAAACCCGCCGCCGCGCCCGCGCCGGCCACCTTCGAGGCCGGGTACGAGGACTACAAGAAGCTCAAGACCCTGGCCGGCAACGGCTACACCGTGCACCGCGACCTGCGCTCCGGGCACGCCTGGCTGTTCGACGGTACGACGTTCTGGACGTACGACGACCCGGCGGTCGTGCTGCAGAAGACGCTCTACATCCGGCGGGCCGGCCTGGCCGGCGCGATGATCTGGTCGCTGGACGGCGACGACGACAACGCCACGTTGACCAAGACGATCGGCCTTGGGCTGACGACCTGGTAGGCGTATCGCTTGCGGCAGTCCCCCGGCCCGTCGTCGACCGATTCATCGGTCGGCGGCGGGCCGGTGGTCCGTGCGCCAGACCGCGATCGATCAGCTCGGTCTACCCCTGCTCGGATGCCACCGCGCGTACCGCGGCCTCGATGAGCGCGGTCACCTCGTCCATGTCACGGGCCCGGGGCACGTCCAACTCCCCCGACCATCCGTCCGGACGGGTGAGCTTCACCGTCACGTCCTCGCGACGGTGGGTCAACCAGCCGGCGATCGCCTGGACCAGCACCATGACAGCCCCGCCGCTGTCGACCGCCACCAGCAGCACGTCCGTGCCCTCCGCCGACGTGTCGTCGGACGGCGTCGTCGAACCGGCGGCGGGCGCCGCCGTCACCTTTTCGCGAAGCCGGTCCTCGGACCGCAGCCAGGACGCCAGAGAACGCCGAGCGTCGGCAGATGGAAGATCGGGGAAGACCGACAGCGTGATCGTCTCCTGAGAGGCCAGCACCGTCTCCTCCTTCCAGGCGAGACATCCGCACACCGCCATCCTGCCAGCCAGCGCCGCCGCCGGCACCCCACGCAATCATCAAAGTCGATCAGACCTTGACCCGGGTATCCGCGATTCATAGGCTCCGGCCACTGCGAGGCTTTTCCCGAGAAGGGAAACAAAGACATGGCCCCATCGATGCGTTCGTCCTGGACGGTCCCCACGAGGCGGCTGGCGAGTGCCGCCGCGATCACACTCCTGCTCGGCACGATTCCCCTGCTCAGCGGCACATCGGCCGCGGGCGCGGCACAGTCCCCCCGGTGCAGCACCGACCCGACGGCACGTCTGAGCACCGTGCCTGCCCCGGAGGCCGTGCTCGGCTTCCCGCTCGGCGTGGGTCAGGAGCGGGTCGTCACCAACGACGAGGTCCGGACCTATCTGGGAGCGGTGGACGGCGCCTCCGACCGGGTCGCCACCGGGGTGATGGCCACCAGCGTGCTCGGTCAGCCGCTGCCGTACGCGGTGGTGTCCGACGAGCGCAACGTCCGGCCGTCGGCGCTGCGCGGGATCGCCGATGACGTGCGGGATCTGCGGGATCCGCGCCGGACCAGCGCCAGGACGGCCGTCCGGACGGCGAAGGACAGCCCGGCCATCGTCTGGGTCACCGCGAACGTGCACGGCGGCGAGAAGAGCGGCACCGACGCCGCGCTCAAGACGCTGTACGAGTTGGCGGCCGGCCTGTCCTGCGCGGTCGAGACGCGCAACGACAACCTGGTCACCGTCATCGTCCCGACGCAGAACCCGGACGGCCGCGACGCGACCAGGCGGCAGAACGAGTTCGGCTTCGACATGAACCGGGACTGGTTCGCCCGCACCCAGCAGGAGACCGACGGCAAGCTCGAACTCCTGCGCCGGTACCCGCCGCAGGTCTTCATCGACGCCCACGAGATGGGTGGCCACCAGTACTTCTTCCCGCCCAACGCGGACCCGATCCACCACGAGATCGCCGGCGAGGCGGTGGACTGGATCAACCGGATCGGCGAGGCCAACAAGGCCGGCTTCGGCTACAACGGCGCCTGCGTCGACGACGACAGCACCGAGTGCTACTTCAACTACGACACGTACGACATGTTCTTCATGGGCTATGGCGACACCGTGCCGACCACCGGCTTCGGCGCGGCCGGCATGACGTACGAGAAGGGCAGCGCGTCGGCGGTGGCCGACCGGGTCCAGCAGCAGTTCAACACCCAGTGGGCGACGCTCGGTTGGGCCGCGGCGAACAAGCATGAGGTGCTGACCGACTACTTCGACATCTGGACCGACGCGCTCGCCCAGGGCAGGGCGGGCACGCTGGAGCCCAACGAGGTGGTCCAGCCCACCAACGAGGTCCAGTTCCCGGTGCCCGACATCAAGGTCCGCTCGTACTTCCTGCTGCCGGACCGGCAGCTCGCCGACGTCCGCCAGCTCGTCGAGCGGCTGCGCCGGATGGACGTCGAGGTGTACGAGGTGCAGAAGGCGACCCGGGTGCCGACCGCGCGGGTCTTCGGCGGCCGGACGGCCACCGACGTGACCGTGCCCAAGGGCGCGTACTGGATCCCGATGGACCAGCCGCAGAAGCACTGGATCCAGGCGATCATGGGCGAGGACCCGTACGTCCCCTTCCCCTACTTCTACGACGTGTCCTCCTGGAGCAACCCGCTGCTGATGGGTGTGTCCACCATCTACACCGGCGACAACGTCCGGCCGAAGGCGCAGCTGGTCCGCGAGATCTCCGGCGGCCGCAGTGGACCGGCGTGGCCGTGGGGCTCGTACACGTACCCGCTGGACTCGGCCGCGGCCGCGGAGTTCACGTTCACCCTGCTCGGCCGGGGCGTCCCGCTCGTGCGTGACCTGAAGACCAGCCGGGTCGCCGTCCCAGCGACCAAGCTGAGCCGTACGGTCGACGAGCTGGCCGAATCACTCGGGGTCACCCTCACCCCGGGTGGACGACCCAGCGGCACCGCACTCGCACTGCCCGACGTGGGGCTCTTCCAGGGCACTGGCATCTCCACCACGTCCGGCTCCCACGGCGAGGCCCGGTACGTGCTCGGCAAGCGGTGGGGTCTCGATCTCACGCCGGTCACCACGGCCGACATCAACGACAACACCGAGGCGTTCACCGGTCGTACCGTGCTGCTGGTGCCGGACGGCAGCAGCCCGACTGGTGGTCTGACCGCGGCCGGGCAGGCCAACCTGCGCGACTGGATCGCGCAGGGCCACACCTATGTGGGTCTGCGCAACGAGGGCACCCGGTTGGCACGCTCGGCCGGGCTCACCTCCACCACCGAGAAGACCAAGCCGGCCGATTACCTAGTGATCGGCTCACACCTGCGGGTCGATGTCGACACGGCGAGCCCGGTCGCTCTTGGCCGCCCGGCGGAGGACTTCGAGTTCAACAACAGCGACCCGGTCCTCAACCCGAGCACCACCGGCACGAACGTGCTCACCTATCCGGCGGGCGACACGTTCTGGGCCAACGGCTACACCGTCGGCGCGGACACGCTGAAGGTGACGGCGGCTCTGGTCGACGAGCCGACCGGTGCCGGTCGGGCGGTGCTGTTCGCGTTCAACCCGCTCTTCCGGGCGTACAACGAGAATGGTCTGCACCTGGTGGCCAACGCGCTGCTCTACCCGGCGGGCGCGGGGGCGACCAGCACGCCCGACCCCCGGCGTTCCACCGGCGTCGACCCGGCGCGGGCCAGCGCCGCCGCCGCGCCGGTGGCGGCGGATCTGGGCGGCGGGTGGCGGCCGACCACCATCGAGGTGGCGGCGGCCGACCTGGCGCGCACCCGGGCGATCGTCGAACGCTTCACCTCGGACGCACGGGTGTCCACGAAGGGCGATTCGGCGTACGTGGTGATCCCGAACCAGCAGGGACTCCAGGTGGACGAGCACCCGTTCGCGAGTGATCTGGTGCGCGCCCTACGCGACGCCAAGGTGCCGCTGCGGTCGGTGGTGGGCTGACGAAGCCTGCACGGCGAAGCGCCCGTCCCCTCGACCCTTGGATTCCATGGGTCGTCGGGGCGGGCGCTTCGGCGCGTTCTGGGGCCGGTTCCGGATGCGCCGGCCCCCGCCCTGGTTCATCAGGCTGCCCGCTCGCTCATGCGGGGCGCGGTGTGGGTTGGGAACTCGTCGTCGTGATGGGTGTCGCTGTAGGGCAGGTCAATGAGGCAGTGCCGGCCGGCGCCGAAGCCGGATAGCTGCCACACCTGCTCGGCGGGGCTGGCGCCGGTGGCGGCGCGCAGTTCGGCGGTGGTGGTGGCGATGACCGTCTTCAGGTTGATGCCGGCGACGCGGTGGTGCAGGTTCGCCTCCCGCCGGGCGGAGGGTAGATGGAACAGGACTGGCCACGCCCAGTTGCTGAGGCAGACCAGCCGTTCGTACTTGCCGATTTTCTCGGTGAGGATGTCGAGGCGTTCGCGGCCGGTGTCGTACTCGAGAAAGAACGGCACGGACCGTCCGTGCTCGGTCCACACCCCGGCGCCGTCGGGGCGGGGCAGTCCGCTCGGTCCGTGGACCATCATCTGCGGGTTGCCGCCTCGGCGGTAGAACACCCCGGGCTCGTGGAAGGCGGACGCGGGCTGCCACCGGTCCAGGGCCGTGTTGGGGTGGGTGCGGGCGTGGGCGGCGAGGTCGATGAAGACCTGGTTGCCGCCGAGTAGGTGCGGCAGGTCCGGCCGGGCGGTCAGGGACTGCTTTCGGCGGCGGGCCTGGTCGCGGCGTGGTCGTCCGAGTCCGCGTTGGGCGTGGACGTGGTCGTAGCCGAGCTGGTCCAGGACGTAGTGGTAGGGGTAGGAGCCGCCGTAGGCCCGGTTGGGTCGGAATCGGTCTGTCGCACGCAGGACGGTGAGGCGGCGTAGCCGGCGTTGGGCGAAGTCCAGGGACGGGAACAGGGCAGCGCCGATCTGATCGGTGGTGAGGACTCCATGGTCGTAGAGCCAGCCGAGGAGCCGGTCGTCGCGGGCGGTGATGCTGGCCTGCAGACGCAGCAGCGGGTCCGCAGCCGGTAGCGGTTTACGCATGAGCGGCCCCTGGGGGGACACCCCACACATGAGGGTGTGTCTGGAGCCAATCAGGAGCGATGAGAGTGGTGTTGACCTGGGCTGTCAGCCAGTACGGGGGGTCAGTTCGGGGGTCAGGATCAAGACGGACAGTCAAACGGGGACCGACATCGACACCGCAACGGCGGGTCACACCACGTCCGGCGTAACGGTGCCGCGAGAGTCGGCGTGAGCCGGGTCGGTGACGGCGTTGGCGGCGCAGGTGATGGTCGTTGTGCGGGGTCATCATGATGCGTGATGCTCCTCGATCAGGAACGCGGATGGGTTTTCGATGCGCCCTCATTGCTGCGGCCAGACAGCCGGCGGCGGGCGACGTCGCGGTGACAGTTCTGTCAGGTTCTGTCAGGTCGCGGGCTTGCTGGCAGACGGAAGAGCTGGTCTGACAGCGGCGGTCCGGTCTGACAGAGGATGCTCGTGGTTCGGTCACGCGGCCTCCATTCGCGGCAGTTCCTGCGCGGTCGGTGCCGGTGGAGTGGTCTCGGCGCGCAGGACGCGCACGAGCGCCGAGGCGGTGGCGTTTGACAGCTGATGCCCGTCAGGCGCAACTGTCCGGCGAGGGCCTTGCGGGATAGCGGTGTCCCCTCGGCAGTAAGGGCGCGGGCGGCGGTCCGGGCGGCCGGGACCAGCGCCGCCACCTGCGGGCCGTCGTCGCCGGTTACCGCCGTGTGGTCCCGGCGGTCCGGGACCGTCCGGCCCTGGTCCGCAGCGGCGGGGACCGCGGCAGTGCGGTCCCGGACCATTCCGCTGGTGTCCGAGACGAACATGTCAGCGACGAGCGTCGGTCGTGGCCCGGTCCGGTCGGGCCGGGCGGTCCGGTGAGGGGTCGGGTCCATGCGGCCGAGGGCGATCTTTACCATCGCCAGGAATCCGAGCGCCGGCAGCGCGGCGGCGATCCAGCCGATCACCGACGCCTCGGCCTCCACCACCTGCGCGGCCAGGGACAGCAACACCGCCAACGTCAGCACCGTGGCGGGGAAGGCGGCGCTGGTGCCTAGGCGCCGGTGGCGGCGCAACTCCAAACCGGCGGCGATCGAGGTCAACTCCAGCACGACCGCGTCGGCCCAGGCCAGCCAGCCCGGCTGGCCATGCGCCGCCGCGACGTCATGCACATGCGTGAACGACGCCGCGCCGGCCGCGCAGCCGATCAACAGCATGATCGCCACCTGGACCACGTCTTCGAGCCGCTGCCGCCTCGGCGTCGCCTCGCCGGGAGGGTGGTGGGGTCGATGCTCAGGTGACGCCAACGGCCCACCGGCTGTTCACAAACGGTCCGCGCGATGCCACGGCTGGCGTCAAGGCGCGGAGACGAACCGGGACAGCAGCCGCCGTCTCGGCCGGGTTGATGTGGTGTGTAGTCACGTTCTTCTCCAAGGGTGCGGTTGTAGGTTCGAGGAGCGGAACAGAGTGGAACCCGCCCCGGTCGCGCCTGCCCGCTCCGATACCTTCGGGCAGGCGCGGCTCTGCCAGGTGACGCCCGGCCGGGCGGACCCTCGTGCCTGCAGGGGCCAAGAGAAGTCACCGTGGTCGAGTCAACGAACACGCCAGACCCCACGCAGGGGCAGGCAGGCACCAGGACAGCAGGCATCGCCAGCAACCCGCACAGCAGGCCGCGGACAGCAGCATGGACACAGGGCAGATGGCCAAGCCGAGCCACAAAGGGTCAGGACTCACCACCGACAGCGCTACACGAGCGCGTAGTGGTGCGGCGGCTCAACCCGCCGACAGACGATCCTTCATGTGGGTCCTCCCATCACTCGACGCCCCCGCGCGAACGCCTATCCAGTACCCCCCCGGAAACGCGATGGAGTCAACCCCGATTTGCAACAGGTCGGTCACCGAGCCTTGCCGCCAGTCCGGCCGAGTGATACAACATCCGCCCGAGCACATCGCAGTCCTCCTGCGCCCGCTCGGAAGCACCGGAAAAAGTCCTCGCCGCCGCTCCACAGATGGACGGCGATCTCACCATGCGAACCGGTCTGTGGCTCACGGCCTGCCCGCCCGGTACACCCTGATCGTCGATCCAGGCACCGGTGCACCGCTCGGATATGAGGAGATGCTGACCAGCACGGCGGGAAAGCTCAACGTGACGGTCCCTGCGGTGATCACCTATCGGTCGTACCTCGTCGCTGAATACGCGACCATGCCGGACTGATAACCATTGGGTGGGTGGCGTCGTGAAGACGCCACCCACCGGCTGACCGAACCGGTGTGCCCGGCCCCGCCGAGGAAGCCGGGCGGTGGACACAATCGACGCTCACGCCGTCCGGAAGGCCAAGTCGTCCAGCGCGACTCACCCGGCTGCCGCCCGGACTCAGGCTGCCTGTTGGTCCTGGGGACCGAACTTCCAGCTCCAGTCGAGTCTGTGGCGGAATGAGATACCCGCAACCGCTCTCCGGCGGTTCCTCAAGGAAGGCTATGGCATCGCGCCCGAGGCGATCTACCTCGGGCGGATCCAGGACCGCTCAGCTGACGACCCTCGGCCGGTCGCGATGCTCACTCCTCACGACGACGACGAGGAGTTCGGCGGGCCCTCATCGGTGACACCGAGCTCGCCGACGCCACCGGTCAGGGGGAGCAGGAACTGGCCATCACCCTGGCCCGCGCCTTCGGGGTCCGGGCGCTGGTCGACGGCGGGAGCACCTATCCCGACAGGTGGCTGCTGGTCAGCACCGATGGCAGCAGCGGCCGCGTGCTCACGGACGAGGACGCCGCAGCCGAAGGTGACCTGCGGATCGTGCACGCTCTCGAACCGATCAGTGGTGAGCCCAGCTCACCGTCGTGCCGCCGCAGAATAGGGCCCGAGATTGACTGACCACGCGGCGGCGACCCGATCCCGCATCGGCGGAGCTACACCCGCTTCGATCGGGACCCGTACGCGGCGGTGACCGGCACGGCGACGCTCACCGTACGGCAGCGCGGCTGGCCGTGCCCGTGGTCCGGCCGGCCCGGCGAACGGGCCGGCCGGACCACGGCGGTCGTGTCAGCCGCTCGTGCAGTGGATGCCGTTTAGCGTGAACGCGGTGGGCAGCACGTTCGGGCCGCTGTACGCGCCGACGAAGCCGGCGCTCACGCTAGCGCCGGCAGCGATCTGCCGGTTGTCGTCGGTGGGCGTGACCCGCACGGCGGCGCCGACCTGCTCCCAGGTGGCGTTCCAGCCGCTGCTCACCTGCTGCCAACCCGTCGGCCAGGTCCAGGTGAGCGTCCAGCCGTTGAGCGGGCTCGTCCCGCTGTTGGTGATCTCGACGCCGCCGATGTAGCCGTTGCCCCAGTCGCCGCTGGTGGTGAAGCGGACGCCGCACGCGCTGGCGGTCGGGCTGCCGGTGGCGAAGGTGAGCGGCGGTGAGGACCAGGACACCCGGCCGGCGGTGTCGCGGGTCAGCACGTTGACGGTGTACCTGCTGCCCGGCACCAGGTTGCCGACCGTGAGCGAGGTGGCCCTCGTCTCGCCGAGCTGCTCGCTGACCGCCCCGTTCTGCCGGTACACCTCGTACTTGGCGATCGGGCTGCCACCCGGGGTGGACGCCGGCCAGGAGATCGTCGCGGACCGGTCGGTGACGCCGCTGGCCGTAGGCTGGCCCGGCGCTGCGGGCCGCCCGGCGGTCCCGCCGGCCGGGCGCAGCACCAGCGTGGTCAGCGAGTACGGCGGCAGCGTCCGGCTGGTCGCCGAGCCGGACTGGCTGGTGGCGATGCCGGCCGCGCCGTTGGTGAGGGTGGCGACCGTCGGCGCGGCGGCGGACGGGGTGAACCCGGCGTAGTCGATGGTGACCGGATGCGCGGTGTCCGGGTCCTTGTTCACCAGCAGCACCGCGAGGTCACCGTTGCCCCGGCGCACCGCGTGGGCGCTGACCAGCGGCTGGTCGGTGCCGGCGCGGACGAACTGGTTGCCGGCCTTGGCGAAGACGTTCATCATGGCCAGCCCGTGGTAGGGCGCGAACGGTGTGTTCAGCGGCGGCTCGCACACCGAGCCGTCCTCCGTGCAGGCGCCGCTGGACAGCATCCCGAAGTCGCCGTAGTCGGTCTGGCCCGCCACCTCCGACACCGTGCCGATGCCGTTGTGCACGTTCCACCACTGCACGGTGAAGACGCCGTTTTCCAGCAGCCCGCTGTAGGCGTCGGCCAGGAAGAGCGCCGCCGGCTGGGTGGTCCGGCCCGCGTCGGCGTTCAACTCGGTGAAGCTGATGCCGATGCGCGCGGCGTTCGGGCCGGCGTGCCGGGTGAGTTGTTGCCGGATCAGGTAGGCCGCGTCGGGGATGTGGCTGGTCCGGGCCAGTGACTCCGCGGCCGTGCCACCCGGGTACCAGTGCACGTCGACAAAGTCGATCTTCGGGCCGGCGAGGGAGAGCACGGTCTGGTTCCAGGGGCCCGGGTCGGCGCCGGCGGTGATCCCGTCCGGCCAGTTGCCCGGCATCGTCAGCACCGCACCGACCTTGATGCTCGGGTCGACCGCCTTCATCGCGTCGGCGTACTCGATGACCAGTCTCGCGTACTGGGTCGCGCTCTTGTCCGGGTGGTCGTCCGCCTCCCAGGCCGATCCGTAGTGGCCGTTGCCGTAATTCTCGTTGCCGATGGTCCAGTACTTCGCGCCATAGCCCTTGGTCACGTTGGCGTACCGCACCCAGTCGGCGGCCTCGGCCGGGGTGCCGGTGCCGTAGTTGGCGATGATCATCGGTTCGGCGCCGACCCGCTGGACCGCGGCCATGAAGGTGTCGAAGTCGGTCCCCGGTGCCACGTACCCGCCGGGTGCGGTGTGGTCCTTCCAGTGGTAGATGTCGGCGTACGAACCGCCGGGGTAGCGCATCATCCGCACGCCGGCGTCGCGCAGCAGGTCCGACGTCTGGGCGCTGCCCAGGTGCTGGTCCCAGATGGCGTGGTTGACGCCCAGTGCGGTTCGGGGCACGGTCGCCAACCCCGCCCGGGCGTTCACGGTCACGGCGACCGGGTCGGCTGCCGCGCTGGCGGTCGGGGGGTCGACGCCGGTGAGCGCGCCTGCGACGAGCAGCACGCTCGCCAGGAGAGCCGCGCGACGGGATCGGGCGGGTCGGGGCCCGCGGGTTTTCGGGTATGGCATGGCTGTGCTCCTTCACGGAGAACGACAGTGAGTCGCCCAGCCTGTGACGGGTCGGTCGCATCAGCGGACGCGGCGCGGTGGCGGGCAGACTCGTGGACGGACGGCTCCCGGTGTGCCACCACTCGTGTCACCGTCCCCCCGGGAATCCACCAACGGATCCCGGCTGCCCATGGACGGGTGTCAGCCCCGCGCGCGCGGCGTGTCATCGACGTTCAAGAATCTCAGGTCGATTCGACGATCTCAAGGGCTGTCGTGGTCAGTGGCCACGAGACCCCTGCGCCAGGCGAGACGGGGGCTGGCGCGCGGGCCGGCCGGCTGCCACCATCACGGGCATGTCTGTCGCCCGTCGTACCCTGCTCGGGGCCAGCCTGGCCGCCGCGACCTCCGCCGTCGTCGGCTGCGACGACAAGGGCGCGCCGGGCGCAGGCCGGACCAACCCGGGCAGTGCGGTGAGCGCGACCGAGGCCGCCGGCAACCGGGCGGGATTCGGCCCGTCCGGGAAGCCCTCGGTGACGCCCGGCACGGCGAACCAGGGCGCGGCCCCCGGCGGCGGCAGCATCCCAGCGAAACAGGCCCGCTACGTGACCGCGCTGCTCCGGCAACACCTGCCCGCCACGCCGCAGACCTTTCAACACAGCGGCTTCCCCGGTGCCGTCGCCCTCGTCCAGGTCAACGGCAAGACGACCGTGCACGCCGCCTTCGGGGAGGCACTGCGCTACGCGGCCGGCCCGAAACTCCTCCCGGCCGACAAGCGCGTCCCGATGCGCCCCGACTCCATCTTCGACCTCGCCTCGGTCACCAAGGTCTACACCGCCATCCTGCTCCTGCAACAGGTCGACAAGGGGCGTGTCGACCTCGCCGCCCCCGTCGTGGACTACCTGCCCACCTTCACCGGCACCGGCAAGGACCAGGTCACCGTCGAGATGCTGCTCACCCACACCAGCGGCCTCCCGGTCGGCGCCACTGTCACCGGCCTGCCGGACAACACGGCACGCTGGAAGGCCGTGCTCGCCACCCCCCTGGTCTCCGGCGCCGTGCCCGGGGGCACGTTCCGCTACTCCAGCGTCGGGCTCATGATCGCCGGCAAGATCGTGGAACAGGTCACCGGCCAGGGCCTCGACCAGGCCCTCAAGGCCAACCTCACCGGGCCTCTCGGCCTTCGGGACACCGGCTTCAACCCCAACACCTGGTTGTCCAGCGACGCCAGGGCCACGCGTCTGGTCGCCACCGACGCCCGCTCGTCCCGCGGCCTGCTTCGCGGCACCGTCCACGACGACGTCGCCAACCACCTGGGCGGCGTCGCCGGTCACGCCGGCATCTTCGCCACCGCCACCGACCTGGCCGCCATCGGCGAACTCCTCCTCAACGGCGGCACATACCGGGGCAACCGAATCCTCGCCGCCGCCACCGTTCGACAGATGCTCGCCAACCACAACGCCGGGAAACCCGCCATCGACCCCGAACGCCCCAAGCGCACCGCCGCCCACGGCCTCGGTGTCGTCCTCAACCAACCCTGGTTCATGGGCAGGCTCGCCTCCCCCGAAACCTTCGGCCACACCGGCTTCGCCGGCCCCTCACTCCTGGTCGACCCGAAGCGCAAACTCGTCCTCGCGCTGCTCACCAACCGGGCCCACCCCAACTGGAGCTGGGCGGACCCCGACCCGGTACGCGCCGCTGTCGGCGACACCCTCGCCAAGATCCTCTGAGCGGCCGGCTCGACAGGTGGTGCTGGAGCACGCGGCTTCGCGGATCCGGCGGCCCCGAGCCGGCGTCCGGTCAGCGGTGCCGGGGTGCTGCGGCGCTGTCGCGTTCGATGAGGTCGGTGGCGAGTTCGACGCGTGGGCTCTCGATCGTCTCGCCGGCGGCGAGCCGCAGCACGGTACGCGCGGCCAGCATGCCCATCTTGGCCAGGGGTTGGCGGACCGTGGTCAACGGCGGGGAGCACCACTGGACCTCCGGCAGGTCGTCGAAGCCGACCACGCTCATGTCGTCGGGCACCCGTAGGCCACGTTTGCGGACCGCCTCGTAGACGCCGAGCGCCATCTGGTCGCTAGCGGCGAAGATGGCGGTGGGCGGGTCGGGCAGGGCCAGCAGTTGCGTACCGGCGGTGTAGCCGGCCTCGTGGTAGAAGTTGCCGGGGCGGATCAGGGTGTCGTCGACAGCGACACCGGCGACGCCGAGGGCGGCGCGGTAACCGTCCAGACGGGCCCTGCTGCACATCAGGTGCGGTGGGCCGGCGATGAAGCCGATGCGGCGGTGGCCGAGGCCGAGCAGGTACTGGTTGGCGCTCAGGCTGCCCGCCCAGTTGGTGGCGCCGATGGTGGGTGCCGCCTGCGGGTCGACGCCGGCCGGGTCGATGATGACCACCGGGAGGCGGAGCCGGGTCAACTCGGCCTGGAGCGGCGGGTTCACCATCGAGGTCACGAAGATGATGCCGTCGGTGGAGCGGGTGCGCATGTTGTCGAGCCACTGCCTGGCCGAGGAGATACGCCAGTGGATGGCCGAGACGACGGTGCCGACGCCACTGCTCAGGGCGACGTCCTCCACCCCACGGATGATCTCCACCGCCCACGGGCTGTCCAGGTCGTTGAAGACCAGGTCGATCAGGGCGGCACCGGTCCCCTTGACGGGCGAACGGCGGCGGTAGCCGTGCCGGGTGAGGAGTTCCTCGACCCGTTCCCGGGTCTGTGAGGCGACGTCCGAGCGGCCGTTGATGACCCGCGAGACCGTGGGCACGGAGACACCGGCCAGCCGCGCGATCATCACGATGGTGATGTTTCGGCGGTTGTCGGAGCCCACGGTCGGCCTTTCGTCTGGCTGGAGTCTTCGATGAGGCGGCGAGCGCATGACAACGCCCTGGGAGAAAGTGGATCCTCCGAAACTTTCGGTTGCATCACCGGTACTGCCAATCGATGGCCGGCACGCTACGAGCTGTTTCCACACTGGTCAAGGTCTCTGTCTAATTGCGGATGAAACGGCTAGCGTAGTCAGGGCTTCCACAACTTCCGGTCCACGGACCCGGAAGTTTCCGAAAGCCGCCCAGAGGAGCCCCCGTGTCGACCGACATCGCTGCCGCGACGACCACTGCCCGGTCGATCCGCAACCCCGTCCTCGCCGGGTTCCACCCGGACCCGTCGATCCTTCGCGTCGACGACGACTACTACCTGGCCACCTCGACGTTCGAGTGGTATCCGGGGGTGCTCGTACATCATTCGCGTGACCTCGTGCACTGGCGGCCCCTGGGCGGGATCATCACCGACCGCCGGCTGCTCGACCTCCGCGGCTGTGGGGATTCCAACGGGGTGTGGGCACCTGACCTGACCTACCACGACGGCGAGTTCCACCTCGTCTACAGCGACGTGGCCAGCTTCGCCAGCGGCTACTGGGATCCGCAGAACTACCTGGTCACCGCGCCTGATATCGCCGGACCCTGGTCGGATCCGGTGCAGCTGCACGGGCGCGGTTTCGATGCCGCGCTGTTCCACGACGACGACGGCACCACCTGGCTGTTGAGCATGAGTGCGGACTGGCGACCCGGCCGGGACCGCTTCGGCGGCATCGAGATCCAGCAGTACGACCGGGTGGCGCGCGCTCTCGTCGGCCGACCCCGCCTCCTGTTCACCGGAACCTCGGTCGGGATGACCGAGGGCCCGCACCTCTACCGCCACGACGGCTGGTACTGGTTGATCACCGCGGAGGGTGGCACCAGTTGGGAGCACCAGGTCACCGTGGCGCGGTCACGGGAGCTGTTCGGGCCCTACGAGGTGGACCCGGGCGGCCCGCTGCTGACCTCCGTCGGCCGACCCGACCTGCGCCTGCAGAAGGCCGGCCACGGCAGTCTGGTGCGCACTCCGGACGGCGGCTGGTACCTGGCGCACCTGGCCAGCCGCCCCTACTCGCCGCTGGGCAACTGCGTGCTCGGCCGGGAGACCGCGATCCAGCGGGTCGACTGGCCGTCGGGGGGTTGGCCTCGGATCCCCGGCGGGGTGCCGGCCGAGGAGGTCGCGGCACCCGACCTGCCGGCGCACCCGTGGCCGGCGGAGCCCGCCACGGACCATTTCGACGCCCCGGAGCTGGGCCGCTGCTGGTCGACGTTACGCCGGCCGGCCAGCGCGGACTGGCTCGACCTGCGCTCCCGTCCGTCGTACCTGCGGATCCACGGCGGGCAGTCGCCGGTGGGCCGGCAGAGCCCCAGTCTGGTCGCGCGGCGCGTCGGGGCGACGCGCTGCTCGCTGGAGACCGTGGTCGAGTTCGACCCGGTCGACCACCGCCAGCTCGCCGGGATCACCGCCTACTACAACACCCTCAACTGGCACCACCTCTACCTGAGCCGCGCCGACGATGGGCGGACCGTCCTGGAGCTGCTCAGCTCCGACAACGGGCGGCGCACCCCGTACCCCGAGCTGACCGTCGACGCCGGCGACGTCGCCCGTGTCGGACTGAGGGCGACGTTCGACGGGCCGGTCGTGCGGTTCGACTACGACCTTGGCGCGGGTTGG
Source organism: Micromonospora sp. NPDC005087 (assembly GCF_042872965.1). Lineage (NCBI taxonomy): Bacteria > Bacillati > Actinomycetota > Actinomycetes > Micromonosporales > Micromonosporaceae > Micromonospora > Micromonospora sp. NPDC005087. Next base: position 49,724 of record NZ_JBIALB010000012.1, read on the forward strand.
CGCCAGCTTCCGGTGGACCTGGACGCGACCATCCTGTCCGACGAGCACGCCGCGCTGATCATCGACGGGGAGCCGGCCGGGTGGGGTTTCACCGGCGCGTTCCTCGGCCTGTGGGTGCAGGACCTCGGCCGTGACGGCGCCTACGCCGATTTCGACCTGGCCACCTATCGGGAGCAGTGACCAGCGGCCGTCCCCGCGGCCGGCCGCGCCCACGTCCCCGTCCGGGGGGTCAGTGCGCGACGGCGACCGGCTCTGGTTCGCGCGAGCGTCGGTCGGCTGCGAGGCTGACGCCGGCCAGGACCAGACCGAGGACCGCCAGGGCCAGGCCCACCCGGGCGGGTGCGAGATAGCCCAGCCCGGCGGCGATGGCGACGCTGCCCAGCGCAGCGCCCAGGCTGTTCGCGATGTTCATGGCCGACTGGTTGACCGCGGCACCCATCAGCTGGGCTCCCGGGGCGACGGTGATCAGGCGCGCCTGCAGGACCGGGCCCAGATAGAGGCTGGTCGCGCCGACCAGGAACGCACCCACGAACAGGCCGGTGCGGGTCGACGCGACGAGGCTGAACACGGCGATGCTCGCGATCATCGCGACGAAGCCGATGATCATGCTCCGGCGCAGGTCCCGGTCCGCGAGCCAACCTCCCAGGGCGTTGCCGACAGTCATGCCGAGCCCCACCGCCACCAGCGCCCACGGCACCGTCGCCGCCGAAAGCCCGGCGACGTCGGTGGTGACCGGCGCGATGTAGGAGTCGACCGCGAAGAATCCGGCGAAGCCGACCGCTCCCGTCGCCGCGACCAGCCAGACCTGCGAGGTGCGCAGCGCCCGCAGTTCGGCGCCCGGCGAGCCGCCCGCGGCCGCGGCGACCTCCGGGACGACCGCCAGCACCGCCAGCAGGGTGAGCAGGAAGACCCCGGCGATGACCAGGTAGGCGACTCGCCACCCTGCCGCCTGCCCGAGCCGGGTGATCAGCGGTACGCCGACCACGTTGGCGATGGTCAGGCCGCTGAGCACGGTGGCGAAGCCGCGTGCCTCCTTGCCCGGACCCATCAGGGCCGCCGCGAGCAGGCCGGCCGCACCGAAGTACGCACCGTGCGGCAGCGCCGCGACGAACCGCGCCACCAGCACCAGCCCGAACGTCGGGGCGACCGCGGACGCGACCGTGCCGACCGCGAAGAGGACGAGCAGCCCGAGCACGAGCTTCTTGCGGGGTACGCGCGCGCTCAGGGCGGCGATCAGGGGCGCGCCGACGACCACGCCGAGCGCGTAGGCGGTGATCATCCAGCCGGCCCGGGCCACCGCGCCCGACGACGATTGGGCGTACTGCTCGGGCAGCAGCCCGCGCGCGATCTCGGGCAGCAGGCCCATCGCCACGAACTCGGTCAGGCCGACGGCGACGCCACCCAGGGCCAGGGCGACGACCGCGGCCAGGCGTCGACCTCTGCTCAATCCATGCACGGAGAGAATTTAGCAACAGCGTTGCGTAATAGGGTGGTGAGATGACTCGCACCACAGCCGACGTGACGTTCCTGCGCGGCTACAACCAGGCGCTCGTCATGGCGGTGGGACGTACCGCGCGGACGTTCGAGCGGTCCACCGTCGTCAACGCCACCGGCCTGACCCCGCAGGCTGTCTCCAAGGTCATCGCCCGCCTGATCGCCGACGGCCTGATCCGGTCCGCCGGTGTCCGGCGCGCGTCCATCGGCAAGCCCGCGGTGGTCTACGAACTGGTCCCCGACAGCCGGTACGCCATCGGCGCCCACGTCGCCAGGCGCACTCTACGGCTGGTCCTGGTCGACCTGGCCGGCACCGTGCACCACTCGGCGGTCAGCCCGCTACCCAGCGACTTCACCCCTGAGCAGCTTCTGCACACCTTGAAATCTGGCATCGACGCCATCACCAGCGGCAACGACCTCCACGGCCGACTGACCGGCGTGGGGCTGGGCATGATCGGCCCGCTGGACCACGAGCATGGCCTGGTGCGTGACGCACACGGTCTGCGGCACTGGCACGACGTGCCGCTGCGCGAGATCGCCGAGGCGTACCTGGGCCTGCCGGTGCATCTCGACAAGGACGTCGCCGCGGGGATCACGGCCGAGGCATGGCGTCATGGCGGGACGTTCGGCGACGCGGCCCTCATCATGGTCGAGTCGGGCATCGGCGGCGGCTTCTGGCTGGGCGGCGGCGCCCACCGCGGCGCACACACCAACGCGGGAGAGTTCGGCCACACGGTCGTCGATCTGGACGGGCCCCTCTGCGTCTGCGGACGCCACGGCTGCCTGGAGATCGTCCACAACCAGGCCGCCGACGCGGGAGACATCCCTCGCGCGGCACGCGTCCTGGCAGTCGGCGTCGTCAACCTGCTCCAGACACTCGACCTCGCCCACGTGGTGCTGGCGGGCGCGGATCTCCTGCGGCACGCGGACACCTACCTCGCCGCGGTCGAGCAGGCCGTCCAGGCGGACGCGCGCCGCAGGGACTGGCTCAGCACGGACGTTGCCCTGTCGAGCCTCGGCGCTGACGCGATCGCCGCGGGCGCCGCCATGCAGGTCCTCGACGAGCAGTACGGCATTCCGGTCCTTGCCCCGCTCACGGAATCCAATCCGCCCCTCCCCCAGCGCAGTGGCCGGTGGCGAGCGTCGCTCATGCTGGAAGGGTGATTCGCTTCGTACTGAACGTGCTGTGGCTCATCTTCGGCGGTGGCATCGTGCTGGCGATCGGCTACGGCATCGCCGCGCTGATCTGCTTCGTCCTGGTCATCACCATCCCCTTCGGCGTCGCGTCGCTGCGTCTCGCCGTCTACTCGTTGTGGCCGTTCGGCCGCACGCTGGTACCCAAGCCTGGCGCGGGTGTCGCCTCCGGGCTGGCGAACATCCTGTGGGTGGTGCTGGCGGGCTGGTGGCTCGCCCTGTCCCACATCCTCGCCGGCATCGCGCTCTGCGTCACGATCATCGGAATCCCGTTCGGCATCGCCAACTTCAAGCTCGTCCCGGCCGCGTTCTGGCCCCTCGGCCGCGAGGTCGTCGACACGCCGTGACCCACCTGCCCGCGACAGATGGCGTGGTGCCGCGCCAGGCACCGTCGACAGTGGACGCGCGGGTACGATGCCGGGCGTACCGCAGCGGCGGTCCACAGCCTGACGAACCTTCGATAGGAGCCTGGCATGTCCGGCCCGGATGCCGAACTCGCAGCGAAGCTTGAGCCCGAGGTGCCGCACGCGGCGCGAATCTGGAACTACTGGATGGGCGGCAAGGACAACTTCCAGTCCGACCGGGCGGCCGGCGACGCCGTGGCCGAGGTCTACCCGGAGATCGTCGTCATGGCGCAGCAGTCCCGCCGGTTCCTGGTGCAGGCCGTGCGCTATCTGGCCGCCGAGGCGGGCGTCCGGCAGTTCCTGGACATCGGCACCGGCCTGCCCACCATGCAGAACACCCACGCGGTCGCCCAGGGGATCGCGCCCGAGTCACGGATCGTCTACGTCGACAACGACCCGATGGTCCTCGTGCACGCCCGGGCGCTGCTGGCCAGCACGACCTCGGAGGGCGTCACCACCTACGTGCACGCCGACTACCACGACCCGGAGAAGATTCTCGCCGAGGCCGCCCAGACGCTGGACTTCGACCAGCCCATCGCGGTGATGTACATGGGCGTGCTGGGCTACGAGCCCGACCTGGCGGTCGTGCGCTCCATCGTCGGGCGGACGATGGACGCGACCACGTCCGGCAGCCACCTGGTGCTGTGGGACGGCACCAACACCAGTCCGGCGGTCGTGTCCGGTGCCGAGCGGTTGGCGGAGAGCGGCGGCGTCCCGTACATCCTGCGCAGCCCGGAGGATCTCGCCAGCTGTTTCGCGGAGCTGACCATGGTGGAGCCCGGCCTGGTGCCGATCCCGCTGTGGCGTCCGGACGACGCCGACGCCGAGGGAATCGACGCGTACGGCGCCGTGGCCCGCAAGCCCTGAATCGTCCCGACGCAGCCGGTCGGGTCGGCCGGCTGCGTCGCGCCGGCGGGTGCCCGGCAGCCGCCGATCTTGTCGTAGGGCGCGGTTAGCGTGTGGGCACTGTCGCCGCGCCGGCCACGTCTGGCCGGTCGCTGACCCCCTCGGAGGCCCCCATGCCGCAGGAGACGACCTACCTTGAACTGTCCGAAGTGGACGGTGCGCACAAGTTCTACGAGGTCGTCGTCGACGACACCACACTGACCGTGCGATACGGCCGGATCGGTGACCAGGGGCAGGTCAAGGCAAACGCCTATCCGGACAACGCCCGGGCTCGAGCGGCCGCCGCGAAGAAGATCGGGGAGAAGGTCCGCAAGGGGTACGCCCCGGCGGTCCCCGGCGCCCGACAGAAGCGCAGCGTGTCCCGGCGGCAGATCGTCAGCACCCGCTCCACGGCCCGCACCGCCCCGGTGCTCTGGCGCTACGACTCCGGTGCCCCCGCCTTCGGCATCTTCGTCGACGAGCAGCACTGCATGGTGGGCAACGAGCACGGCGTGATCACCACCCTCGGCCACGACGCCCGGGTGCGCGGTCAGGTCCGGCTCCCCGACGGGGTGAAGTGCATCGTCGCCGACGACGCCTGGGTCTACGCGGGCTGCGACGACGGCAACGTCTACGACCTCTCCGGCAAGGTGCCCCGGGTGGCGTACGCGATCGCCCCCGAGATCGACATCTACTGGCTGGACATTCACGACGGCGTCCTGGGCGTCTCCGACGCCGACGGCGGGATCGCCGCCGTCGACCACGAGGACGAGTTCCTCTGGCGCCGGCCCGGGCGGGGCCGCTCGGCCTGGATGGTGCGCTGCGACACCGACGCGCTCTACCACGGCCATTCCCAGGGGGTGACCGGCTACGACTGGCGTACCGGCCGCGAGCTCTGGCACACCACGACCGGTTCGGTGCTCTTCGGGTGGCAGGAGCGCGGCAGCGTGTTCGCCGGCACAGGCACCCGCGAGGTGGTGCGGCTGGCCAAGGACGGCCGGGTCGAACGCCGCTACCGGTGCGACGCTCCGGTCTTCTCCTGTGCCACCGCCGAGGGCGGCCGGTTCGTGTTCGCCGGCGACAGCCAGTCCTCGATCTACTGCTTCGACGCGGCGGGCACCCGGCTGTGGAAGCTCGGCACCGGCTGTGGCTCGGCGTACTCCATGCAATACCACGGTGATCGGCTCTACGTCGTCACCACCGGCGGCCATCTGGCCTGCATCGATGCCAGCGAGTCGGCGATCCGGGCGGCCCAGGCCGGGGACGTGCCGGACGTGCTGGACGTCAAGGCGCCCCGCCAGGCGCCGCGGACCGTGGAGCCGACGGTGGTCGAGGTGACCAGCGACGCCGGGGCGGGCGTGGTGGTGCAGTGCCTGACCGACCGGGGGCGGATGCGCGTCCAGGTGATGTCCGACGGCTACCGGCGCGACTGGTCGGTGCAGTTTCCCAAGGGCATCCGCGAGCCCGGCGCCCGCTACCTGGTGACCGAGGTCCGCGAGTCGGGCCGAGGTGGGTTCTACCGGGCGTACGGCGACATCCGTCGGCTGCGCTGAGCTGCCGGGCGTTGAGGATCTACCCTGCCCCGGCGGCAGCAACTAGCCTGCCCGGATGCGACACACCCTCACACCGGGCGACGAGACCCTGCACGGTCATTTCTCCCCCGACCTCCCGCCGGTGCTGAGCATCGACGCCGGTGACACCGTCACCTACCGCACACTGGATTGCTGGTGGTCGGCCGGCCCGTACCCCGGGGGGCGCAACCGGGACCGGCCGCGGGTCCCGCAGCACCAGCCCGACCACGGACACGCGCTGATCGGTCCGGTTGCGGTCCGCGGCGCCCGCGCCGGCCAGACCCTCGAGGTGCGGATCGACGCGATCGTCCCGGCGGCCTGGGGAACCACCGTGGCGGGTGGCTGGCCGAGCGGCTTCAACGAGCGGTACGGCGTCAAGCATGACGGGGTGGTGCACGACTGGGCATTGGACCCGGTGGCGATGACCGGCCGCAACCAGCACGGCCACACGGTCACGCTGCGCCCCTTCATGGGGGTGCTCGGCATGCCGCCGGCCGAGCCGGGGCGGCACTCGACGGTCCCGCCCCGGCCCTGGGGCGGCAACCTGGACTGCAAGGACCTGACCGTCGGCGCCACCCTGCTGCTGCCGATCCCGGTCGACGGGGCACTGTTCTCCGTCGGGGACGGGCACGCCGCGCAGGGCGACGGCGAGGTCGGCGGTACCGCGATCGAGTGTCCGATGGACGAGGTGACGCTGACCGTGGACGTCCGCGACGACTTCCCGATCACCGGCCCGGTGGCCCGAACCGCGGACGCCTGGCTGACGCTCGGCGTCGGAGCGACCCTCGACGACGCGACCTTCATGGCTCTGGACTCGATGCTGACCCTGATGCAACGGCTGCACGGCGTCAGCCGTCCGGACGCCGTCGCGCTGGCCAGCGTCGCGGTCGACGTACGGGTGACGCAGATCGTCAACCAGACCGTCGGCGCGCACGCCGTACTCCGCGACGACGCGCTGCGCTGAGGAGTGGCCCGTCCGGGGGCTCGCGTGTCACGGGGAGCGCGCTGCTCAGCCCGTCTCGGTGAGGTCGGTCGTTGCGGAGAGTTCGGTGACCACGTCCAGGAGCCGGCGCAGGGCGGGTGAGGCGTTGCCCGACAGCCACACCATCTCGGTGCGCGCGACGGCGCCGGTCAGCGGGACGAACACCACGCCCGTGCGGCGAAGGCTGCGTGCCGAGCGGGCGAGCCGGGTGACTCCGATTCCCGCGGCGACCAGACCGAGCAGGCTCTGCACGTTGGCTTCCTCCTGGACGATGTCTGGGACGAAGCCCGCTTCGTGGAACTGATCGTCGTAGGCGCGGTGCCAGGGTTCCCACGAGCTGCGCGGGGTCATCACCCACGGTTCGTTCGCCAGGTCGGCGAGCTTCAGCGCGGCGCGCTCGGCGAGCGGGTGACCCTCGGGCAGTACGGCGCACACCGGCTCGGTCGCCAGAGTCATCGAATGCAGGCCCGGGGTGAGCGGAGTCCGGGTGAAGGCGGCGTCGTAACGCCCTCCGAAGACCCCCTCGACCAGGGGCGCGATGGTGGTGGACTCGGTCGTCAGGCGAAGGTCGGGTAGTTGGTCACGCACGGCTCGGACCACCGGGGGCAGAAGGTGGTTGGCGACGGAGGTCAGAAAGGCCACGTTGAGGCTGCCAACCTCTCCCCGCCGGGCCCGTCCCACGATGGCGACGGCCTCCTCGGCACGGTCCGTCACGGCACGGGCCTCGGCGACGAACAGGGCGCCAATGTCGGTCAGGGTGGTGCCGCGGCTGTCGCGCTCGAACAGCCTCACCCCGAGGATGCGTTCCAGGGCGGTGATCTGCTGGGACAGGGACTGCTGAGCGATCATCAGGCGGGCGGCCGCCCGAGTGAAGCTCAATTCCTCCGCGAGCACCAGGAAATAGCGCAGTTGCCGCAGTTCAGGGGTGGTCACAGGGACAGACTGTAGCCATGCCAGGAAGCGTGTGTTGGGCGCTTCGAAGACCGCCGCGCAGGATGGTTCCTGGAGCGATCGCCGGGCGTACCCGTCGGGCCGAAGCACAGTTGCCGGCCCGATCGTCGCCCCCGGACACGAAACCACGAGCTATCTAAGGAATACGATCATGAATGCACAGCGCGTCACCACGCCTTTCGACGCCCGGTCCACCGCGGGCGACGTCGTCGCCGGCGTCGACCTCACCGGGCAGCGCGCCGTCGTCACCGGCGCCTCGTCGGGCATCGGTGTCGAAACGGCCCGAGCGCTCGCAGCCGCGGGTGCCGCGGTGACCTTGGCGGTACGAAGCGTGGACGCCGGCGAGCGGACAGCGGAGGACATCCGCGCCAACACCGGGAGCCAGCTGATCCAGGTCGTTCCCCTGGACCTCTCCGACCAGGGGTCGGTCGCCGCCTTCGTCAGCGCCTGGGAAGGCCCGCTGCACATTCTGGTCAACAACGCCGGGGTGTCGGCGACCCCCGAGACGCGGACGGCGGAGGGCTGGGAGCTGCAGTTCGCGACCAACCACCTCGGCCACTTCGCGCTCGCCAACGGGCTGCACCCGGCCCTCGCGGCGGCCGGCCGGGCCCGCGTGGTGTCGCTCAGCTCGATCGCACACGTGCAGGCGCCGATGGTCTTCGACGACGTCAACTTCCGCGAGCGCCCCTACGACCGTCTCCTCGCCTACGGCGAGTCGAAGACGGCCACCGCGCTGTTCGCGGTCGAGGCGAACAGGCGCTGGGCCGGCGACGGCATCACCGTCAACGCGGCCAACCCGGGCGCGGTCACCAGCAACCTGGGGCGTCACCTCACCGAGGAGGACCTGGCGCAGCTTCCGGCGTACGACTTCAAGACCCCGCAGCAGGGCGCCGCCACCTCCGTGCTGCTCGCGGCCTGGCCGCAGCTGGAGGGCATCGGCGGCCGGTACTTCGAGGACTGCAACGAGGCGCCGCGCTACAACCCCGAGACGCCGCTTGAGGGCGTCGCCGACCACGCCCTCGACCCCACGGCAGCCGAGCGCCTGTGGCAGGTGTCGCTCGACATGCTCGCCGACGCACAGCGCAGCTGACCGGAGCTTCCGGCCCGACCGTGCCGATAGTTCCGGCAGGTTTCCGGGTCACGCCCTGAGCCGAATCATGCAACAGCGTGATCGAGTCAGCGTTCACGGCAGCGGGCCGCCACCCTCGAGGCGGTCCGCACGCTGGCTCCAGCCTGGGATCGAGCGTCACGACGGGGATGATCCAGCATACGGCAACAGCAGCGCCCGACCACAGGTCCGCTCCTGCACCGCCGGCTGACACCCCGGACAACGACCGCCCTTCCGGACGGCCCATGACGCAGTCGTGGGGGGGGGGGGGGGGGCGCCGCCCCCCCCCCCCCCCCCCCCCCCCCCCCCCCCCCCCCCCCCCCCCCCCCCCCACCCCCCCCCGGCCCCCCG